>NZ_FPJG01000006.1:6920000-7588333 GCF_900119165.1 Amycolatopsis australiensis
AGGAAGGTGAACATCCGCAGGTAGCGGATCACGTCGGCGTCACCCACATTGACGAAGTACTGGTACCACGCGTACGGCGAGGTCATGTCCGGGTCGAGCCACAGGTTCCCGCCGCCGGTGGACTTGCCGAACTTGCGGCCCTCGGCGTCGGTGACCAGCGGCGCGGTCAGCGCGTGCACGCTCGCCCCGTCGGTCCGGCGGATCAGGTCGACCCCGCCGACGAGGTTGCCCCACTGGTCGGACCCGCCGACCTGCAGCTTGCAGCCGTACTGGCGGTGCAGCCGCAGGTAGTCCTGCGACTGCAGGAGCAGGTAGCTGAACTCGGTGTAGGACATGCCGTCGCCCTCGAGCCGGCGCTTGACCGTCTCGCGGTTGAGCATGACGTTGACCGAGAAGTGCTTCCCGACGTCGCGCAGGAACTCCAGGACGTTCTGCTCGCCGGTCCAGTTGAGGTTGTTCTCGACGATCGCGCCGGTCGGCGAGTCGTCGAAGTCGACGAACCGCTCGAGCTGGCCGCGGATGCGCCCGGCCCAGTCGGCGACGACGTCGAGCGTGTTCAGCGTGCGCTCACCGGTGTCGCGCGGGTCGCCGATCATCCCGGTCGCGCCGCCGGCCAGCACGATGGGCCGGTGCCCAGCGCGCTGGAACCGCTTGAGCATGAGCAGCGGGACCAGGTTGCCGGCGTGCAGGCTGGGCGCGGTCGGGTCGAACCCGCAATAGAGCGTCACGGGACCCTGGTCGAGCTCGCGCCGGAGGGCGTCGATGTCGGTGGACTGCGCGATCAGGCCGCGCCAGGACAGCTCGTCGAGGATGTGTTCGCTCACGCCTGTAGATCCTCCCGCACCTGGTCAACCACTTAACTGGCGGGTCGGACCCGGCGCTTCCCGCCGCGGCGGTAGGTGGACACGGCCGGCGAGCCGTCGACCCAGAACCGCCACGGCGTGTCCATCGCCATCGCGACGCCGACCCGGGGCCCGGACCGGATCCGCTCGGCCGGCACGCGCTCGCCGACGCGCAGCCGGACCGGCGACGCGGGATCGGTCAGGTCGGCGCCGTTCTGCTCGCGGTCGATGCGCAGCACCGACGTCAGGATGGCCGGCCCTTTCGCGAGCTCGCCGGTCCCCCGCGCGGCCGGGCGCCGCTTGCGGACGACGTCGACGCCTTCGACGACTTCGCCGGCGCGCAGCAGCACCGCGCCGGCCACGCCGTCCTGGGAGCCGACGATGTTCGCGCAGAAGTGCATCCCGTAGACGAAGTACACGTACAGGTGACCCGCGGGGCCCCACATGACCGCGTTGCGCGGGGTCCGGCCGCGGTAGCAGTGCGACGCCGGGTCGTCTTCGCCGCGGTAGGCCTCGACCTCCACCAGCCGGACGCCGACGGTGCCGTCGGGTCCGGTGGCTTCGAGGACCGAGCCGAGCAGCAGGTGGGCCAGGTCGACCGGGTCAAGCGCCAGCTCGTCGCGGCTGAACAACCGGCCTGCGTCGCCGCTCAAACTGGTTCCTCTCGTCGGCTCTCGGGCGTGACCACCCTAACCCTTGAGCGATCGCTCAAACTTCCCTACAGTCTGTTTGAGCAGTCGCTCAAATCTGAGGGGAGCAGGAGATGCGACCGAAGGCGCTCTACGTCGAGACCGTGATCCGCACGGACCTCGACACGTTGTGGCAGCACACGCAGGACCCCACCCTGCACCGGCGCTGGGACCTGCGCTTCGCCGAGATCAGCCCGATCGACGGCCACGCGGGCCACTTCCGCTACGCGTCCCGGTTCCTCGGGATCACGGTCGCCGGTGTCGGCGTGAGCGCGGCGTCGCGCACCTGGCCGGACGGCTCGCGCACGTCCGTGCTGCGGTTCGCCTCCGCCGACCCGCTGTCGCTCATCAGCGCCGGCGCGGGGTTCTGGCGGTACACGCCGGTGGGCGACGGGGTCCGGTTCGTCACCGGTTTCGACTACGGCACCCGCTGGGGACGCTTCGGTCAGCTGGCCGACCGGATGTTCCGGCCGGTGTTCGGCTGGATGACGGCCTGGTCGTTCGACCGGCTCCGGCTCTGGCTGGAGACGGGGATCCCGCCGGAAGACCAGCCGCTGACCGCGCCGTCGGCCGCGCGCTGCGGCCGGACGCGTCCCCGCGGCAAGGTGACCGCCGGAGCGCCGGCGTGACGGGCGTCTTCGAACGCGCGCTGGGCCCGGACTTCGCGAAGCTGCACCCACGGATGCGGGAAAGACTCACGCTTTCGGGTGGACGCGGCATGATCGGCCACGGCGTGATGGACCGGATCTGGCGCGGCCCCGGGTTCACGCTGCCGTTCCTGTGGCTCGGGTCGACGCGGCACATCCTGTTCCCCGACCGGGGCCTGGCGGTGCCGTTCACCATCGAGAACTACCCGTACGTCGACGGGCACGGCCGCGAAACCGTCTCGTTCGTACGCACCTTCGAGTTCCCGCACCGGCGGAGGCGGTTCGACGCGCAGATGGTCCACAGCGCCGGCCGTGGGCTCGTCGACTACCTGGGGACGCGCCAGCACCTGGCGGTCGACCTCGCCGTTTCGCCGCGTGACGACGGCGGGTTCCGGATCCGGTCCGGCGAGTTCCGGCTTCGCGAAGGACCGGTCCGGACGCGCCTGCCCCGCGCGCTGACCGGGACCGCGCACGTCGACGAGTGGTTCGACGACGTGAGCGAACGGTTCCGCATCCGGGTCGCCGTGGTCCATCCGCGGTTGGGGCCGGTGTTCGGCTACGACGGCAGCTTCACCGCGCGGTTCGTCGACGTCGGCGACGGGGTGAGCGGAGCGGTCAAGCCGCTTCGTGAGAAGGTCATGGACTGATGGGCACCGGCCGGAACTCCAGTTCGCAGGACACGAAGCAGCGGCTCGTGGACGGCGTGCTGGAGATCGTCCGGCAGCAGGGCATCACCGCCGTCTCGGCGCGTTCGGTCGCCACCGCGGCCGGCGCGAACCAGGCACTCATCTTCTACCACTTCGGCAGCGTCGAGGAACTCGTCGCGCAGGCGTGCCTGAGCGCGACGGAGGCCCGTGTCGCGCGCTACCGCGACCGCTTCGCCACCGTGGCCACTGTCGGCGAGTTGCTGGAACTCGGCCGCGAGATCCGCGTCGCCGAAAGCGCGGAGGGCAACCTGGCCGTGCTGGCCCAGACGCTCGCCGGCGCACAGGGCAGCCAGCGGCTCGCGGAGGCGACCCGCGAGAGCCTCGGCAAGTGGATCACCGAGGTCCGGGCGGCCCTCGAGCGCGTGCTCGACGGATCGCCGCTGGCGGATCTCGCGGACCCGGGCGGGCTCGCCCACGCCGTGTCGTCGGGCTTTCTCGGGCTGACGCTGTTCGACACCGTGGACCCCGACGGCGCCGAGCAGGCGATCGCCGCGCTGGAGCAGCTCGCCGTGCTCGTCGACGTCCTGGACGGGCTCGGCCCGGTGGCCACCCGGGCCGTCCGGGCCAAGCTGCGGAAGACCGGCCGGTCGCGCCTCAGTTGAGCCACTGGCGAGCGGCGGTGACCCGCTCTTCGAGCCGCGCGCGCTGCTCGGCCACGCGTTCCGGTGCCGTGCCGCCCCGGGCGTTGCGGGACTTCACCGAACCTTCGACGGTCAGGACGGCCCGCACCGCGGGAGTGAGCGCCGGGTTGATCTTCTCGAACTCCTCGTCGGTCAGCTCGTCCAAGCCGACACCGCGGGACTCGGCGACGCGGACGCTTTCGCCCGCCGCCTCGTGCGCGACGCGGAACGGCACACCCTGGCGCACCAGCCATTCCGCGATGTCGGTGGCCAGCGTGAAGCCGGCCGGGGCCAGCTCGGCGAGCCGGTCGGTGTGGAAGGTGAGCGTGGCGAGCATGCCGGCGATGGCCGGGAACAGGAGCTCGAGCTGCTCGACCGAGTCGAACACCGGCTCCTTGTCCTCCTGCAGGTCGCGGTTGTAGGCCAGCGGCTGCGCCTTGAGCGTCGCCAGCAGGCCGGTGAGGTTGCCGATCAGCCGGCCCGCCTTGCCGCGCGTCAGCTCCGCGACGTCGGGGTTCTTCTTCTGCGGCATGATCGAGCTGCCGGTGGCCCACGCGTCGTCGAGGGTCACGTAACCGAACTCGGCGGTGTTCCAGATGATCACCTCTTCGGCGATCCGGGAGAGATTGATCGCGAGCATCGAGACGGCGAACGCGAACTCGGCGACGAAGTCGCGCGAAGCGGTGCCGTCGATCGAGTTCTCGACGCTCGTCGCGAAGCCCAGCTCCTCGGCGACCGCCTCGGGGTCGAGGCCGAGCGACGACCCGGCGAGCGCGCCCGAGCCGTACGGCGACTCGGCCGTGCGGGCGTCCCAGTCCTGCAGGCGCGAGACGTCGCGCAGCAGCGCCTGGCCGTGGGCCATCAGGTGGTGCGCGAGCAGCACCGGCTGCGCGTGCTGCAGGTGGGTGCGGCCGGGCAGGATCGCGTCCGGGTGCCGCTTCGCCTGCGACACGAGCGCGTCGACGACGTCGAGCGTGCCGGCGACGACCCGGCGGGCGGCGTCGCGCAGCCACATCCGGAACAGCGTGGCCACCTGGTCGTTGCGGGAGCGGCCGGCGCGCAGCTTGCCGCCCAGCTCGCTGCCGGCCCGCTCGAGCAGGCCGCGTTCGAGAGCCGTGTGCACGTCCTCGTCGGCGATCGTCGGGGTGAACGCCCCCGACGCGACGTCCTGGGCGAGCGTGTCCAGCGCGGCCAGCATGCCGGTCAGCTCGTCTTCGGTGAGCAGGCCCGCTTTGCGCAGCACGCGAGCGTGCGCGCGGGAGCCGGCGATGTCGTAGGGCGCCAGGCGCCAGTCGAAGTGCGTCGACGCGCTCAGCGCGGCCATGGCCTCCGCCGGACCGCTGGCGAACCGGCCGCCCCACAGCTGCACCGGCTGCTCGTTCCCGCTCACTGTTCTCGTTTCTCCTCGGTGCTCGTTCGGGTGTTCAGGTGACCGTGACCCGGCCGTCGTACAGGACCAGGCGGACTTCGCCCGACCCGGCGTCGGCCAGACTGGCGCATCCGCGGCCGGTCCGCCGTTCGAGGGCGGCGCGCGCTTCGCCGCGGCCGATCCGCTGCGCCTCGCCGCGCGCGTCCAGTATCCGGCGCGCTTCGGCGACGGAAACGGTCTCGCCGTCGATCGCCACCGGGATCCCGCGGTCGAAGGTGATCACGACCTCGTCCGGCGCGAGGAATTCCCCCTCGGCCGGGAAGATGTCGCCGATCGCCGTCATGGTGATCCTTCGTCTGCCGATCGCTGGGCGAGCGCCGCGAAGCGCTCCGCCAGCTGTTTGCCCGTCAGCGGCTCCCGCGCGATCACGGCGACGGTGTCGTCCCCCGCGATCGAGCCGACGACCTCTTCCAGCGCCGCCCGGTCGATGGCGCTGGCCAGGAACTGCGCGGCCCCCGGCGGCGTCCGCAGGACCATCAGGTTGCCCGACGAGTCCGCCGAGACCATCAGCTCGGCCAGCAGCCGCGAAAGGCGGGACGTGCCGCCCTGCACCCCGCGGACCGGGCTGCCGTCCTCGGGGATGACGTAGACCGGGGCGCCCGAGTCCGGCCCGCGCAGCTTGACCGCGCCCAGCTCGTCGAGGTCGCGCGACAGCGTCGCCTGGGTGACCTCGATGCCCTCGGCGGCCAGCAGCTTGGCCAGCTCGGTCTGGCTGCGGATGGTCATGCTGGACACCAGCTCGGTGATCCGCGCCTGCCGCCCGACCCGGCTGCTGGTCATCGTCGGCTCTCCTCGAACAGCCAGACCAGCAGGGCCTTCTGGGCGTGGAGCCGGTTCTCGGCCTCGTCCCACACCGCGCTGGCCGGGCCGTCGAGCACCTCGTCGGTGATCTCCCAGCCGCGGTGCGCGGGCAGGCAGTGCAGGACGATCGCGTCGTCGGCCGCCTTCTTGAGCAGCTCGGTGTTGACCTGCAGGGCGCGGAACGGGCCCACCCGGTCGAGCCCGTCGTTCTCCTGGCCCATCGACGTCCACGTGTCGGTGACCAGCACGTCCGCGCCGTCGACGGCCGCGTACGGGTCGGTGAACACGGTCGCGCTGCCGCCGGTCTCGTTCGCGCGGTTCTTCGCGTCCAGCAGCACGCCCTGGTCCGGCTGGAAGCCGACCGGCGAGACGACCCGGACGTGCATCCCGGCGGTGACGCCGCCGAGCAGCAGCGAGTGCGCCATGTTGTTGGCGCCGTCGCCGAGGTAGACGAGGGTGAGCCCCGCGAGCTCGCCCTTGCGCTCGCGGATCGTCATCAGGTCGGTGAGCACCTGGCACGGGTGGAACTCGTCGGTCAGCGCGTTGACCACCGGGATCGACGCGGCCGACGCCATCGCTTCGATGCGCTTCTGGGCGAAGGTGCGCCACACGATGCCGTCGACGTAACGCGACAGCACCCGCGAGGTGTCCTCGATCGTCTCTTCGCGGCCGAGCTGCATCGACCGGCCGTCGACGATCACCGGGTGGCCGCCGAGCTGGCTGATGCCGACCTCGAACGAGAACCGCGTGCGGGTCGAGTTCTTCTCGAAGATCGCCGTGATGGACTTGCCGGCGAGGGTCTTGTTGCCGAGCGGGTCGGCCTTCAGCTCGTCGGCGAGGTCGAGGATGGCCTTCTGCTCGGCGGGACTGACGTCGTCGTCGCGGAGGAAGTGGCGCAGCATCAGTCGGAGTCCTTCGTGGTGGAGTCGAGCGCGTTCGGAAGTGCGGCGAGGAAGCCGTCGGCCTGGTCCGCGTCGAGCACGAGCGGCGGCGCCAGCCGGACGGCGTCCGGCGCGACCGGGTTGACGAGGTAGCCGGCGTCCTGGGCGGCTTGGGCCACCGCGGCCGACACGGGCTGCTTCAGGGCGATGCCGAGCAGCAGCCCGGTGCCGCGCACCCCGGCGACGAGCGGGTGGCCGAGCGCCTCGACCCCCGCCGCGATGTCCTTGCCCAGCGCCGAGACGTGGTCGAGCAGGCCCTCCGCGGCGATCGTCTTGATGACCGCGAGACCGGCCGCGCAGCACACCGGGTTGCCGCCGAAGGTGGTGCCGTGCTGGCCCGGCTTGAGCAGGCCGCCCGCCGCGCCGACGCCGATCACCGCGCCCAGCGGCAACCCGCCGCCGAGGCCCTTGGCCAGGGTGATCACGTCCGGGACGATGCCGGCCTGCTGGTAGCCGAACCACGTGCCGAGCCGGCCGAGGCCGGTCTGCACCTCGTCGAGCACCAGCAGCGTGCCGGTGGCCTTGGTGATCTCGCGCGCGGCCTGCAGGTAACCGTCCGGTGCCGGGATGACACCCGCTTCGCCGAGCACCGGCTCCAGGAACACGGCCGCGGTTTCGGTGTCGACAGCCGCCTTCAGCGCTTCGACGTCCCCGAACGGCACGTGCTCCACTCCGGGCACGAGCGGCTTGAACGGGTCGCGCTTGGCGGGCTGGCCGGTGAGGCTCAGCGAGCCCATCGTGCGCCCGTGGAACGCGCCCTCGGCCGCGACGACCTTGGTGCGCCCGGTCAACCGGCTGATCTTGAGCGCGGCTTCGTTGGCCTCGGCGCCGGAGTTGACGAACAGCACCTTGCCGTTGCCGGTGAGACCGGCGACGCCGAGCAGGGCCTCGGCGAGCTCGACGGCCACCGGGTTCACGTACAGGTTCGAGGTGTGGCCGAGCCGCTTGATCTGCTCGGTGACGGCTTCGACGACCGCCGGGTGGGCGTGGCCGAGCGCGTTGACGGCGATGCCGCCGACGAGGTCGAGGTACTCCTTGCCGTCGGCGTCCCACACCTGCGCGCCTTCGCCGCGGACGAGGGTCAGCTTGGGCGTGCCGTAGTTGTCCATGAGGGCGGACTGCCAGTGCCGCTGGCCATCCACATTGGACTCGAGGTCGGTCACGGGAGCTCCGTTTCGGGGAAGACCATGGTGCCGATGCCGCGGGAGGTGAAGACCTCCAGCAGCACCGAGTGGGCGATGCGGCCGTCGATCACGTGCGCCCGGCGCACGCCGCCGCGGATGGCGCGCACGCACGCCTCCATCTTCGGGATCATGCCGCTGGCCAGGGTGGGCAGCATCGGTTCGAGGTGGTCGACGCGGATGCGGTCGATCAGCGACGACCGGTCGGGCCAGTTGGCGTACAGGCCTTCGACGTCGGTGAGCACGACGAGCTTTTCCGCGCCGAGCGCGGCCGCCAGCGCGCCCGCGGCCGTGTCGGCGTTGACGTTGTGCACGACACCGTCGACGTCCGGGGCGACCGTGGACACCACCGGGATCCGCCCGGCGTTGACGATGTCGAGCACCGCGTCCGGGTTGACCTCGGCGACCTCGCCGACGAGCCCGATGTCGACCTGCTCACCGTCCACAGTGGCCTGTTTGCGTTCGGCGGTGAACAGCCTGGCGTCCTCGCCCGAGATGCCCACCGCGTACGGCCCATGGGCGTTGATCAGCCCGACGAGCTCGCGGCTGACCTGGCCGGTGAGCACCATCCGGACGATGTCCATCGTCTCCGGCGTGGTGACGCGCAGGCCGCCCTTGAACTCGCCTTCGACGCCGAGGCGGTTGAGCATCGCGGTGATCTGCGGACCGCCGCCGTGCACGACCACCGGGCGCAGGCCGGCCAGCCGGAGGAACACCATGTCCTCGGCGAAGGCCGCCTTCAGCGTGTCGTCGATCATGGCGTTGCCGCCGTACTTGACCACCACGGTGGCGCCGTGGAACCGCTGCAGCCACGGCAGCGCCTCGACGAGCACCCCGGCCTTCTCGGCCGCCGTCGCCAGTCTCTCGTCCGCGGAAATCAGGGCCTCCTGGTTCATGAGGAGTACGCGCTGTTCTCTTCGACGTAACCGTGCGAAAGGTCCGTGGTGTAGATGGTGGCCGCGCTCGCGCCGACGCCGAGGTCGACGACGATCTCGATGGCCCGGCCGCTGAGGTCCGCCTCGGACCGGTCGGCGGCGGGCATCCCCTGCGCGAACAGGGTGACGCCGTTGATCGCGATCGACACGGTTTCCGGGTCGATGCGGGCCGGCACGCGGCCGAGCGCCATGGCGATCCGGCCCCAGTTCGGGTCGGAGCCGAACAACGCGGTCTTGACCAGGTTGTCTTCGGCGATCGTACGGGCGACGGCGATCGCGTCGGCTTCGGAAGCCGCGCCACGGACCGTCACGTCGACGTCCTTCGTGGCGCCTTCGGAGTCGGCCCGCAGCTGGAGCACGAGGTCGTGGCTCACCGTGGTGAGCAGCTCGGTGAGCTCGGCCTCGGTCGGTTCGACGCCGCTCGCCCCGGAGGCCAGCACCAGGACCGTGTCGTTGGTCGACGTGCCGCCGTCGACGTCGAGCCGGTCGAACGTGACGTGAGTGGCCGCGCGCAGGGTGCGGTCGAGGGTCGGCTTGTCCACCACGGCGTCGGTGGTGAGCACCGACAGCATGGTGGCGAGGTTCGGGGCGAGCATGCCCGCGCCCTTGGCGAAGCCGCCGACGCTCCAGCCGCTGTCGTGCTTCGCGAAGGCCTGCTTCGGCTTGGTGTCGGTGGTCATCACGCCCTTTGCGGCGTTCAGGCTCGCTTCGGGGCTCGCGTCCAGCGCCTTGACCGCGGCGTCGACTCCGGACAGGACCGCCGGCATCGGGAGCCGTTCGCCGATCAGGCCGGTGGAGCAGACGGCGACCTCGATCGCGCCCACCTCGAGGACTTCGGCGACCTTCTCGGCGGTGGCGTGGGTGTCCTGGAAGCCGCCGGGACCGGTGGCCGCGTTGGCGCCGCCGGAGTTGAGGACGACGGCCTTGAGCCGCTGCTGCTTGAGCACCTCCTGCGACCACAGGACCGGCGCGGCCTTGATGACGTTGCGCGTGAAGACGCCGGCGGCGACGTCGAGCGGGCCGTCGTTGACGACCAGCGTGAGGTCGAGCGCGCCGGAGGCCTTGATCCCGGCGGCGACACCGGCGGCGCGGAAGCCCTGGGGGCCGGTGACGGTCACGGTGCCACTCCCACGGTGGAAAGTCCGGTGGTCTCGGGGAACCCGAGGGCCAGGTTCATCGACTGGACGGCACCGCCCGCGGTGCCCTTGGTGAGGTTGTCGATCGCGGTGACGACGACCAGGCGCCGGGCGCCGGTGTCGACCGCGACCTGCAGCTGGACGTTGTTCGAGCCGAGCGTCGCCGCGGTCGCCGGCCAGGCGCCGGCGGGCAGCAGCTGCACGAACGGCTCCGCGTCGTAGGCCTTCTCGTAGGCCGCGCGGGCCGCGGCCTCGTCGACGTCGTCTTTCAGCGGGGCACTGGCCGTGGTGAGGATGCCGCGGGGCATCGGCGCCAGGACGGGCGTGAAGGACACGGTGACCTTCTCCCCCGCGACGGCCGAGAGGTTCTGCGCGAACTCGGGGGTGTGCCGGTGGGCGCCGCCGACGCCGTACGCGCTCGCCGAGCCCATCACCTCGGAACCGAGCAGGTTCGGCTTGAGGCTCTTGCCCGCGCCGGAGGTGCCGGTGACCGCGACCACCGTGACGTCCGGCTCGATCAGCCCGGCCGCGAACGCCGGTGCCAGTGCCAGCGAGCCGCCGGTCGGGAAGCAGCCGGGGACGGCGATGCGCTTCGTGCCGGTCAGCTTCTCGCGGGCGCCGGGCAGCTCGGGCAGGCCGTACGGCCACTGGCCGGCGTGCTCGCCGCCGTACCAGCGTCGCCAGTCGGCCGGGTCGGCCAGCCGGTGGTCGGCACCGAGGTCGACCACGAGGACGTCCGGGCCGAGCTGCGCCGCGATCTCCGCGGAGTGCCCGTGGGGCAGGGCGAGGAACACGACGTCGTGACCCGCGAGGGTCTCCGGCGTCGTCTCGGCCAGGACTCGGTCGGCGAGGGGGACGAGGTGGGGCTGGTGGACGCCGAGCTTCGTGCCCGCGCTGCTGGCGGCCGTGAGCGCGCCGATCTCGACCTCGGGATGGGTCAGCAGCAGGCGCAGCAGTTCGCCGCCCGCGTACCCGCTGGCTCCGGCCACCGCGATGTTCACCGTCATGCGCATGATTATGCACGCCCTTGCAAGGCTAAACAAACAGGAATACCGGGAAGTGGCGCCCGCCACCTTGGGATGCTGGGCGGATGACGGACACCCCGGCGCGGCTGCTCGGCCTGCTTTCGCTGCTCCAGACACCCCGGGAGTGGCCCGGCAGCGAACTGGCCGAGCGGCTCGGCGTCAGCCCGCGCACGATCCGCCGGGACATCGAGCGGCTGCGCGAACTCGGCTACCCGGTCGAGGCGAGCCGTGGCGTCGCGGGCGGGTACCGGCTGGTCGCGGGCACCGCGATGCCGCCGCTCGTACTGGAAGACGACGAAGCCGTCGCGATCGCGGTGGGGCTGCGGACGGCCGCGGGCCAGACCGTCGCGGGCATCGAGGAAGCGTCCGTGCGGGCGCTGGCCAAGCTGGAGCAGGTCCTGCCGGCACGGCTGCGCCGCCGGGTGGGCGCGATCGGCACGGCGACGGTCGCGGTGCCGGCCGCCGGACCGGCCGTCGACCCGGCACAGCTGACGGTGTTCGCCGGCGCGATCACCAACCGCGAGACGGTCCGCTTCCGCTACCGCGCCAACGACGGGACGGAGACGCGTCGCCGGGCCGAACCGCTCCGCCTGGTCGCGGCCGGACGCCGCTGGTATCTGGTGGCGTACGACCTGGACCGCGCAGACTGGCGCGTCTTCCGCGTCGATCGGGTCCACGACACCCAGGCGACCGGCGGCCGTGTGGCGGTGCGGCAGCCACCGGCCGCGGATTTGGCGGCCTACGTGCTCGACCGGCTCTACGACCTGGCCCCGACGTACCGGGCGGTGGCTGTCCTCGCCGAGCCGGCGGCACAGGTGGCGCCGCGGCTCGGCGCGGCAGCCGGCGATCTGACCGACCTCGGCGACGGGCGGTGCCGGTGGCGCAGTCACGCGGACACTTTGGACTGGCTCGCGTTCCGGTTGCTCGGGCTCGGTTGCGCGTTCACCGTCGAGGAGCCACCCGAGCTGGTGGCCCGCCTGAGAGTGCTTGCTGACCGCGCTGCCGCGGCGGCCGGTTCCGCCGCGCGCGGGTGATCGTCGAGAAGACACTGCTCCCCTCCCTGGATCGGGTTCCGATGCCGGGCCAGGCCGGTGGGCCGGTCCACTGTGGACCGGCCCACCGGCCCGCTCAGCTCGGCTGACCTCCGTCCAGATCCGTGCGCCTGCTCGGCGGCACGGGGAGGTAGCAGCCCGGGTTCTCCGGATCGCAGCCGACACGGGGCAGCCGGGCGCGGATGCCGCCGGGGGTGCGCTCGAAGTACGCCGCGATCTGCGCGACACTCTCCCCCGCGATCCACCGGCGCTCCAGCTCCGCGTCCATCTCCTCGTTCCACGGGCGGCCCTGTTGAGCGGGACGGCCCGCCGATCTTCGCCGCGGTGCCCGGCCCGCACCCGTCACGGACAACAGCTCGTCCGCGAAGAGCTCGGCCACCGTGGACGCCACCTTGACGTCCAGGTCGAGGCTGCCCTCGGCCACCGGCTCACCGCCGGGGCCGCCGGCTTCCAGGGTGATCATCACCCGGGTGCCCGGTTCGACGCGGTCTCCGTCCGTCCTGGTGGCGACCGCGAGGTGGTAGGTGACTTCGTCTGCTCGGATCTCGGTCCGGCGCTCTTCGATGATCGACATGCCGTGAAGCTAGCGCGCACCCCCGACAATTTTCGGCCACGCACTGCTCACGGCCGGTTTCGCTCCGAAATTGTCGGACCCCTCCCCTAACCTCGGCACCGACCACACCACGTGATCGGGAGGCGACGATGAGAGACCGGCGGACAAGACGGTGCCCCGGTCCGGGCGAACCGGGCCGGGGCACCGTGCGGACCTTCTTCCGCTCAGAAACGCAGCAGCTGCGCCAGCGTGCGCTGCTTCTCCTGGGCGGCCTTCGCGGCGCTGTCCGACTTCTGCGCCGCGGCGCCGTCGGGCACCGGCGGCGGGACCGGGCTGCACTGGACGTCCGAGTGGTTGCCCGGCTGCCGCTGCGGCAGCTTGCCGGTGGCCAGGTAGTCGGCGACCTTGTCGTCCACACAGGACACACCGGACAGCGAGCCGGCGTGCGTCGTGCCGCCCGGCGCGCTGATCAGGCTCGCGTTCGGGTACCGCTTCCGGACCTCGAGGCTGCCGGTGTACGGCGTGGCGGCGTCGAGTTCCTCGCTGATCAGGAGCGCGCCGGCCACCTTGCGGCCGTCGATGTTCACCGGCCTGCCCGCCGTCGCCGGCCAGAACGCGCAGGGCGCGTTGAACCAGGCGTTGCCCCACGTCTCGAACGGGGCCTTGGCGTAGGTGCGCCAGTTGTCGGCGCGCCACTTGTTCCAGTTGGCGGGCCACGACACGTCGGTGCACTGCACGCCCAGGTAGACGGCGAACCCGTTGTCGTTGCCGGGCGGGTTCGAGTCGTCGTAGAGCGCCTTCAGCGTCTGCCAGTCACCCTTGTGCACGTAACCGTCGAACGCCTTGGCCATGTCGACCCAGCCGAAGACGTAGTAGCCGGCCTGCAGGAAGATGTCCGTCCACTCGTCACCGCCGATGATGCCGCCCGCCGGGTCCTTCGTGAGCTTGCGCTGCGTGTCGTACCACAGCTGCTCGACGTCGGCGCCGGTCGTGCCGAGGTGGTAGATGCTGTCGTGGGACGCCAGCCAGTCGAAGTAGATCTTGATGTTCTTGTCGAAGGCGACGTCCTGGTCGAGGTTGGCCTGGTACCAGACCTTCCGCGGGTCGACGTTGCCGTCGAGCACCATCCGCCGGACGTTCTGCGGGTACAGCGTGCTGTACACCTGGCCGAGGTAGGTGCCGTAGGAGAAGCCGTAGTAGTTGATCTGCTTCTCGCCCAGCGCCTTGCGCAGGCTGTCCATGTCCTGCGCGACGTCGGTCGTCTTGAGGTGGTCGAGGATCTCGCCGTTCTTGCGGCACGCGTCGGCGTAGCCCTTCGAGCGGTCGAGCCAGGTCTTCTCGAGCTCCGGCGTAGCCGGCACGTAGGCCGGCCGGTTGTAGGCGAAGTAGTTGCCGTCGCAGGTCAGCGCGGGCTTGCTGGATCCGACGCCACGCGGGTCGAAGCCGATCCAGTCGTAGTTGTCGCCCGCGTGGTTCGGCACGTACTTGCCGAGCACCGAGAGCCCGAGGCCGGATCCGCCGGGACCGCCCGGGTTCACCAGCATGATCCCCTGCGACTGCGGGGTCTTGTGCTTGATCCGCGACACCGCGAGGGAGACCTTGGTCCCGCCCGGCTTCGCGTAGTCCATCGGCACCTCGAGGAAACCGCACTCGGCGCCGTTGGCCTTCAGGCTCGCCGACGCGCACGGCCCCCAGGCGATCGGCGCGGGGGTGAACTGCACCCCGGGTTCCGCCGAGGCGGCGGGCGCGGCGGCCATCAGCCCGGCCGCGAGTCCCGCGGCGGCGACGGCGGCAACGATTCTCTTCACAGTCGTCCTTTTCATCCGCATTCGACAGAGTTCGCCGTATTCCGGCAAAACTACCGGCAACCTTCGACAATCTCGTCGACCGACGCGTTTTCCGCCATCCGTCTTTCGTCGGGACCTGCGCCGGCGGCGAAGCCCCGGAACTGTCGGTGGCCGGCGGTACGCTCCGGTCCGCCAGAGCGCGACGGGAGGACGCATGAGCGCGGACGAAGACCTGGTCAAGGCGATCCGGGCGGGGCTCGCCGAGCTGGCCGACCCGGTGAAGGCGCCTGCCATGCGGGCGTACATGAAGTCGGCCATGCCGTTCCGCGGGGTGGCCAAGCCCGAGCGCAGCCGGCTTCTCAAGCGGGTGCTGGCCGAGCACATATTGCCCGATCGGGCGACATATTCGGCGACGGTGCTGGAGTTGTGGCGGACGGCCGAATTCCGCGAGGAGCGCTACGCGGCCATCGATCTGTCCGGGTACCGGGCGTACCGGTCGTGGCAGGACCGCGAGCTGGTCCCGGTGTACGAGGAGATGATCGTCGGCGGGGCGTGGTGGGACTACGTGGACGAGCTCGCGATCCGCAGGATCGGGCCGATCCTGCGGGCCGACCGCGCGCGGGTCACGCCGATCATGCTGAGCTGGGCGGCGGACCGCGACACCTGGCGCCGCCGCACGGCGATCATCTGCCAGATCGGCCACAAGGAGGACACCGACCGGGACCTGCTCACCCGCGCGATCGAACCCGCGATCGGCGACGCGGAGTTCTTCCTGCGCAAGGGAATCGGCTGGGCACTGCGGAACTACGCGAGGACGGCACCGGACTGGGTGCGGTCCTTTGTGGACGAACATCCGGGGTTGTCCGGGTTGTCACGACGGGAGGCACTCAAGCACATCGGCTGACGGTCGGCCGTGGGCCGCGGGTTTCCGGAGGGACGAGGCGTGTGGTCAGACGGCCGACACGCGGGTTGAGCAGTCGACACGCGTGATCTGAGGGACGGCTCGCGTGCCTTGGGGGCGGCTGGCATGCCGGAGGGCGGCTCGCGTGTCTGAAATTCGGCTCGCCTGTTCGGCTTGCGCGATGGGCGAGGCCGGTCGCCGTGGGTGGAGAGGGGCTGGAAGCCGGCCCCTCTCCACCCGCCGGCTGGGTCAGGCGCGCAGTGTCGCGTCGAAGCGCTCTGCCGCCGCCGCTACTGCCGCGTCGCGGGCCTTGGTTGCCTCGTCCACCGTCAGCGTGCGGTCCGCTGCGCGGAAGCGCAGCTTGTACGCCAGCGAACGCTTGCCCTCGCCCACCTGCTCGCCCGCGTACACGTCGAACAGTGTGATGTCTTCCAGCAGCTCGCCCGCGCCTTCGCGCAGCACCGCCGCCAGATCCGCCGATGGCACTTCCGCGGCCGCCACCAGGGCGACGTCCAGCAGCACCGGCGGGTAGCCCGACACGCTCGGGGCCGGGCGGGAGTCCGGCAGCGGGATCGCGTCCAGGTCCAGCTCCATCGCGACCGTCCGCGGGGGCAGGCCCAGTGCCTCGACCACCTTCGGGTGCAGCTCGCCGGCGTGGCCGACCGGCCAGTCGCCGATCCGCAGCTGGGCGCAGCGGCCCGGGTGCCACGGCGGCAGGTCCGCCGCCTGCACCGTCAGCTCCACCCCGGCGGCCTCCGCGACCGTCCGGGCGGCCTGGACCGCGTCCGCCCAGTTCGCCTGCTCGCCCTGGCCCCACCAGCCCGCGCGCTGCCGCTGGCCGGCCAGGACCACCGCCACGTGCAGCGGCTGCTGTGGCACCGCCGCCTCGAGGAGCGCGAGTTCCTCGTCCGTCGGGCGGCGGTCGACGCCGAGGTCCGGGACCTTCAGCGGGTTCGGCGCGGGCAGCACGACCTGGCCGATGTGGAACAGCGAAACGTCCTTCATCCCGCGGGACACGTTGCGCTGCAACGTGTCCAGCAGGCCCGGCAGCAGCGTGGTCGCCAGCCTGTTGCGGTCGGCCTCCAGCGGGTTGCGGACCTTGACCGTGTTGCGGCGGACGTCGTCCGCCGGCAGGCCGAAGGCGTCCCACACCGCGTCACCGACGAACGGGAACGGCCGCACCTCGACGTATCCCGCCTCAGCCAGGGCACGCGCGACGTTGCGGCTGCGCCGCTGCTCGTCGGTCAGGCCTCGGCCGGCCGGGGCCGCCGGCAGCGTCGACGGGATGCTGTCGTAGCCCTCCAGCCGCAGCACCTCTTCGACGAGGTCGGCCGGCTGGCGCAGGTCGCCGCGCCAGCTCGGCGGGATCGCCGTGACCAGGCCGGTGCCGTCGTCGCCCGTGCCGACCGAGACCTTGCAGCCGATCTGGGTGAGCCGGCGGACCGTCACGCCGCGCTGGTAGTTCACGCCCGCGACCTTGTCGGGCAGGTTGATCGGCATCACGACCGGCGGGTTCGGCGCGACCGCGCCCTCGTCGGTGCGGCCCGGCTGGATGGCGGCGTCGCCGTACTGGCGCAGCAGCCGCGCGGCCAGCTCGACCGCGGCCGGGCACAGCTGCGGGTCGGTGAACCGCTCGAACCGCTTCGCCGCTTCGGAGAACAGCTTGTGCCGCCGCGCGGTGCGGCTGATCGCCGCCGGGTTCCAGTGCGCCGCCTCGAGCAGCACGTCGGTGCTCTCCGGCGTGATCTCCGTGCTCGCGCCGCCCATCGTGCCGGCCAGCGAGATGACGCCGCTGTCGTCGGCGATGACGACGTCGTCCGGGTCGAGCGTGCGCTCGACGTCGTCCAGCGTGGTCAGCTTCTCGCCCGGCTTGGCCCGGCGCACCACCAGGTCGCCCTGGATGGACTTGGTCGCGAACGCGTGCAGCGGGTGCCCGAGCTCGAGCATCACATAGTTGGTGACGTCGACGGCCAGTGAGATCGACCGGATGCCGGCCAGCATCAGCCGGCGGCGCATCCACCACGGCGTCGGCGCGGTCGCGTCCAGGCCGGTGACCCGGCGCAGCACGAACCGCGGGCAGCCCTCCGGGTCCTCGACGTGCACCGGCCACGCGTCGCCCTCGGCGGCCGGGACCTCGAGCAGCGCCGGGTCGCCGAACGCGACGTCCAGCGCGTTCGACAGCTCGCGCGCCAGGCCGCGGACGGACAGCGCGTAGCCGCGGTCCGGGGTCGGGGCCACCTCGATCACCGTGTCGCCGAGGCCGAGCAGCTCGGTGGCGTCGTCGCCCGGGCTCGCGGTGCCCGGCGGCAGCACCAGGATGCCGCTGTGGTCGTCGCCGAGGCCGAGCTCGCGGGCCGAGCAGATCATGCCGTCGCTGACGCGGCCGTAGGTCTTGCGCGAGGCGATCGTGAAGTCGCCGGGCAGGACCGCGCCGGGCAGCGCCACCACGACGAGGTCGCCCTCGACGAAGTTGCGTGCGCCGCAGACGATGCCGCGGGTCTTGATGCCGTGCGGGCCCTCGTCCTCGAACTCGCCGGCCTCGTCGTCGTCCTCGTCTTCGTCGTCCTCGTCGACGACGGGCTCTTCGGCCACTTCGCCGACGTCGACGCGGCAGAACCGGATCGGCTTCTTGAACTCGGTCAGCTCTTCGATGTCGGCGACGCGGCCGACGACCAGCGGACCGGTCACCGGCCCCAGCTCGCGCAGGTCGTCGACCTCGATCCCGATCCGCACGAACGCGTCGGCCAGGTCCTGCGGCGTGACCTCCTCGCCGATGTCGAGGTGCTCGGTCAGCCAGCTGACGGGGACTCGCACTACGCCTCCGTTCCGAAGGGAAGGGTGAAGCGGACGTCGCCTTCCACCATGTCGCGCATGTCCGGGATCCCGTTGCGGAACTGCAGGGTGCGCTCGATGCCCATGCCGAAGGCGAAGCCCGAGTACACCTCGGGGTCGACGCCGCAGGCGCGCAGCACGTTCGGGTTGACCATGCCGCAGCCGCCCCACTCGACCCAGCCGGGGCCGCCCTTCTTCTCCTCGAACCAGACGTCCACCTCCGCGGACGGCTCGGTGAACGGGAAGAAGTGCGGACGCAGGCGCGTCTTCGAGCTCTCGCCGAACATCGCGCGGGCGAAGGCGTCCAGCGTGCCCTTGAGGTGCGCCATGGTGATGCCCTTGTCCACCGCCAGGCCCTCGACCTGGGTGAAGACCGGGGTGTGGGTGGCGTCCAGCTCGTCGGTCCGGTACGTCCGGCCCGGGCAGACGACGTACACCGGCAGGTCGCGGTGCAGCAGCGTGCGGGCCTGCACCGGCGAGGTGTGCGTGCGCAGCACCAGGCCGGAATCCTCTTCGCCGACGTAGAAGGTGTCCTGCAGCTGGCGGGCCGGGTGGTCCTTGCCGAAGTTCAGCGCGTCGAAGTTGAACCACTCGGCTTCCAGCTCCGGGCCTTCGGCCACCTCGTAGCCCATCGCGACGAACGCGTCCGCGACGCGCTCGGAGATGGTGCTGATCGGGTGCCGGGCCCCGCGCGGGACGCGGTCCCACGGGAGGGTGACGTCGACGGCTTCTTCGCGCAGCACGCGCTCGTCACGCTCCGCCTGCAGCTCGGCACGGCGGGCGTCGAACGCGGCCTGGACGGCCTGGCGGGCCTCGTTGACGCGCTTGCCCGCCTCGGCCTTCTCTTCCTTGGGCAGGGCGCCGATCTCCCGGCGGGCCAGCAGCAGCGGCGAGTGGTCGCCGAGATGAGCCGGCTTGACCTCGGCCAGTGCTTCGAGCCCGGTGGCGGCGGCGAACGCGGCTTCGGCGGCCTTGACCGCTTCCTGCAGCGTCTCGGGGGCGAGCACCGCGCCCTGGGCTTCCTTCTCCGTGGCTCCGGACATAACTCCTCGGCGTCCGCTGGGACAGGTCGTGCGCGCGTCGCCGGACACGCGGCGCGCGAGAGGTCAAAGGCGAGAAAAGTCTATGGGATCGGGTCCGCGCGCCCCCGGTCGCCCCGGGCCGCGCGGTCAGCGCTCGCGGAACACGGCGCCGAAGTCGACCGTGGCGAATTCGCCCGGTACGACGCCGTCGGCGGCGTAGCGGTACAGCGCCGTCTGGTAGATGCCCGACAGCGTCGTGGTGAAGACGGCGACCAGCAGCGTCCAGACGATCGCGAGGCCGAGGCAGGCGAACAGGGTCGCGGTGCCGCCGAGCAGGAAGCCGGCGAGCAGCAGCACGGCGTAGCCGGCGAGGCTGAGCAGGAATCCGACCACGCCGATGCCGGCGCTGCCCGCGACGTTCTCACCCCACGTCCGGCGGAACAGCTCGACCGAACGCTTGACGCCGGGCTTGACTCCGGCGCCTTCGAGCATGACGACCGGCAGCACGAGGAACGTCGTGAGCCGCCACGCCAGCCCGACCAGGCTGCTGACGATGCTCCCGAGGAAGCCGAGGCGCTCCTCGATCGTGCGCAGGAGCAAGGTGACCGTCGCGGTGAGACCGGCCCAGCCGAGCAGCGCCGGCCAGCGGCGGCCCGCCGCGGCCAGGCCAGCGCCGACCCCCGGGATGCCGCCGTCGCCGCGCAGCGCGACGTCCGCCTGGGAGATCAGGGCGGCGTTGAAGAAGATCGTGACGAACGCCGACGCGACGTAGCACACCGCCAGCAGCACCCAGGTACCGGCGCTGGGCTGGACGTTCCCGGCCTGGACGTGCGCGGTGAAGAACGCGGGCGTCAGGAACGCACCGGCGACCAGCAGCCCGGAGATCCCGGCGAGCACCGGGAACCACGCGAGCGCCTTGTGGGCGCGCAGCACCTTCAGCGAAGCGGAGAACAGCGCGAACGAACGAGCGAGCCTGCCCATGGATCCCCCCGGAACGGCCACAATGGATGACCGGGGCAGCCTACCGCCGCGCCACCATGGCGCTCGTGTAGACGCAGACGGCCGCCGCCGTGGCGAGGTTGAGGCTCTCGGCCTTGCCGTACAGCGGGATCCGGACCGCCAGGTCCGTCCGGGCGAGGACGTCGGCGGGCAGGCCGTGGGCTTCGTTGCCGAACACCCAGGCCGTCGGCCCGGCGAGATCCACCCGATCGAGTTCGGCGTCGGCGTAGCCGTGCGCGGCGAACGTCCGCAGGCCGGCCGCCGAACACGCCGCCAGCGCGGCCGGGACGTCCCGGACCCGCGCGACGGGCAGGTGGAACAGGCTGCCGGCGGCCGCGCGGACGCACTTGCCGTTGTGCGGGTCGACGGTGTCGCCCGCGAGGACGACGGCGTCGGCACCCGCCGCGTCGGCGACGCGGATCACCGTGCCCGCGTTGCCGGGGTCGGCCACGTCCACCAGCACCACGACGAGCCGGGCGCCGGGGGTCACGGCCGTTTCGAGCGGGCGGTCGACCGTCGAGCACACGGCCGCGATGCCTTGGGGCGTCACGGTTTCGCTCAGCCCGCTCGCCGCGCGCTCGGTGATGAGCGACACGCCGACGCCGGCCGCGCGGGCGGCCTCCACCAGCTCCGTGTGCTGCGCCGCCGCGCGCTCGGTGACGAACAGCTCGTGCACCGTGCCACCCGCCAGGGCGGCTTCGACGGCGTTGGCGCCTTCGGCCAGGAAGCGGCCGGTCTTGTCACGTTCCGCACGCCGCGTCAGCTTGCGCGCAGCAACAACCCGGGGGGTCCGCTCGGTGAACGGATCCGCCCCGGGTCGGGGAAAGCTGCCGGTCAGGCCGACTTCTTTTCGCCGGTGTTCACGTTGGCCTTGGCGAGCTCGGCCAGCGCGGTGAAGGCGGCGGCGTCGTTGACGGCGAGGTCCGCGAGGATCTTGCGGTCGACCTCGACACCCGCGGCCTTGATGCCCTGGATGAACCGGTTGTAGGTCACGCCGTTGGCACGGGCGGCCGCGTTGATGCGGGTGATCCACAGCTGGCGGAAGTCACCCTTGCGGGCACGGCGGTCCCGGTAGGCGTAGTTGAGCGAGTGAAGCGTCTGCTCCTTGGCCTTGCGGTACAGCCGCGAACGCTGGCCGCGGTAGCCGCTGGCCAGTTCGAGAGTTGCGCGACGCTTCTTCTGGGCGTTGACCGCCCGCTTGACGCGTGCCACGGGTCCATCCTGTCGATTTCGGGGGGCGAAGGGGGACGCCCCGGGTGGTTACTGCAAGTTCTGCGTGGTCAGCGGCCGAGGAGGCGCTTGACGCGGCCGACCTCGGTCTTCGCCAGCTCGGTGGTGCCCTCGAGGCGGCGGGTGAGGCGGCTGGACTTCTTCTCCATCAGGTGCCGGCGGCCGGCCTTCTGGCGGCGCAGCTTGCCCGTGCCCGTCACGCGGACCCGCTTGGACGTCCCGCTGTGGGTCTTCATCTTCGGCATTTCTGTCCTCTTTCGTGCGGCGGCTCACCGGAGTTCCGGTGAGCCGCTGACATGTGCTGAGCGCTTACGCCGTGTCAGCCTTCGGGAGCCTGCTCGGCCTTCGCCTTCGGCTTCACGTTCTTGTGCGGGGCCAGCACCATGATCATGTTGCGACCGTCCTGCTTGGGCGACGACTCGACGAAGCCCAGCTCGGTCACGTCGTCGGCGAGCTTCTGCAGCAGCCGGAAGCCGAGCTCCGGCCGGGACTGCTCGCGACCACGGAACATGATCGTGACCTTGACCTTGTTGCCCGCCGCCAGGAAGCGCGACACGTGACCCTTCTTGGTCTCGTAGTCGTGCTGGTCGATCTTGGGGCGCAGCTTCTGTTCCTTGATGACGGTCAGCTGCTGGTTGCGCCGCGACTCACGGGCCTTCTGCGCGCTCTCGTACTTGAACTTGCCGAAGTCCATGAGCTTGCACACCGGCGGGCGGGCCTGCGGCGCGACCTCGACGAGGTCGAGGTCGTTCTCCTGCGCCAGGCGCAGCGCATCCTCGATCCGGACGATGCCGACCTGTTCGCCGGCGGGCCCGACGAGGCGGACCTCCGGCACCCGGATTCGGTCGTTGATGCGTGTCTCGGAGCTGATGGGGCCTCCTTGGTCCGAGGAATGTTTCCTGTTCTCGTTTCGACCTGGTGCCCACATAGCGAAGGCCCCGGTCACCTGTCGGTGCGCGGGGCCCACTCTGTTCCGATCGCACCCGGCCGCGAAGCCGGGCACTCCACCCTGGACTGCGTCCGGGTGAGACCGGACCCGGCCACCTGTACGGTGACGCGGGTGGGAGCGGGGCTCCACTTGCCGCCCCCGATCGCTCGAGGGCTGGTCGCACGTGGAAGGGTACCAGACGTGTCAGATCAACCCGCCGAACAGCCCCCGTATTCCCCCGAAGCCCGCCACCTGGAGGACATCCCCAGCGTGGAGGTGATCAGCCGCGCCGCCGTCATGCTGCTGTCGGCCGGCGCGGAACGGCTCGGCCTCGCCGACGCCGACCCGGCGACGTCCCCGCACCGCGACCTCGACGAAGCCCGCCGCCTGATCACGGCGCTGGCCGGGCTCGTCACCGCGTCCGCGGAGTACCTGGGCCTGCACGCCGGACCGCTGCGCGACGGCCTGCAGTCGCTCCAGAAGGCCTTCCGGGAGGCCTCCGTGGTGCCCGACCCGCCCGGTCAGGGCCCTGGGGAAAAGTACACCGGCCCGGTTTACTGACGGCTCCGGTCCCCAGCGCCCCAAGGCGGCCTTGGTTGCGTCTGACGCACCGAAGGCCGCCTTCGGTGCGTCAGACGCACCGAAGGCCACATTGGGGCGCGCTTGCCGGGTGAGGCTGTCGACATCTAACATGTTAGATGTGAGTCTCTCGAAGGTCACTCGCCCGCTGCTTCGCGACGAGGCCTATGACCGCATCCGCCGCGCGATCGTCGACGGCAGCCTGCCGCCCGGCACGCCGCTGCGTGACGCCGATCTCGCGGACCAGCTCGGGCTGTCCCGGGCGCCGGTGCGGCAGGCCCTGCTGCGGCTGACCGACGACGGCCTCGTCGAGTCCAAGCCCCAGAGCTACACCCGGGTCTCCGAGGTGATGTCGCCCGACGTCCTCGACGCCCGGGAGATCGTCCGGCTGCTGCACGAGTTCGCGGTGCGGGAAGCCGCCGCGAAGTGCCGGCCGGCCGACGTCGCCGCCATGCGCGCGGCCAACGACCGCTTCGCCGCGGCCATCGAGGCGGGCGACGTCGACGCGGCGATGCGGGCCGACGACGAACTGCACGGCATCCCCGTGCGGCTGGCGGGCAACGCCGCCGTCGCCGCGACCCTCGACCGCTACACGCCGCTGCTGCGCCGCCTGGAGCACGCCCGGTTCAGCTCCGCACTGGCCTGGAAGTCGGTGGCCCGGCACACGCGGCTCATCGACGCACTGGAAGCCCGCGACACCGGCACGGCGGTCTCCGTGATCTCGACCATCTGGACCGATCTGCTGGAGGACCGATGACCCTGGCCGACTTCCCGCGCTACCCCCTGCTGTTCGGCCCGTCGCCGGTGCACCCGCTGGAGCGGCTCACCGGGCACCTCGGCGGCGCGAAGATCTGGGCCAAGCGCGAAGACGTCAACTCCGGCCTCGCGTTCGGCGGCAACAAGACCCGCAAGCTGGAGTACCTCGTCGCCGACGCGCTCGCGCAGGGCGCGGACACGCTCGTCTCCATCGGCGGTGTCCAGTCCAACCACACCCGCCAGGTCGCCGCGGCCGCGGCGCGCGCCGGGCTGAAGGCCGTGCTGGTGCAGGAAAGCTGGGTCGACTGGCACGACCCGCTCTACGACAAGGTCGGCAACATCCAGCTCTCGCGGATCCTCGGCGCGGACGTCCGGCTCGTCGAAGCCGGCTTCGGCATCGGGTTCAAGCAGGCGTGGGAGGACGCCGTCGCCGAAATCGAGGCCGGCGGCGGCAAGCCGTACGCCATCCCGGCCGGCGCGTCGGACCACCGGCTCGGCGGGCTCGGCTTCGCGAACTGGATCGTCGAGCTGGAACAGCAGGAACAGGAACTCGGCGTCTTCTTCGACACCGTGATCGTCTGCTCGGTGACCGGCAGCACCCAGGGCGGCATGGTCGCGGGGACCACCATCGGCAGGCAGCGGCGCATCCTCGGCATCGACGCCTCCGCCAAGCCGGACGAGACCCGCGAGCAGGTCACGCGCATCGCGCGCAACACCGCGGAGCTGATCGGCGGCGGCGAAATCCCCGAAGTGGAGCTGGACGACCGCTACCACGCCGGCATCTACGGCATTCCCGGCAAGGCCACGATCGAGGCCATCGAGACGTGCGCCCGGCTGGAGGGCATGATCACCGACCCGGTCTACGAGGGCAAGTCGATGGCCGCGCTGATCGACCTCGTCGCGAACGGCGAAATCGAGCGCGGCTCGAACGTGCTCTACGCCCACCTCGGCGGGCAGCCAGCCCTGAACGGCTACACGAGCGTCCTGGGCTGACCGCCCGGCCCGGTCAGTCGAGCACGCAGAGCACGTCGATCTCCACGAGCAGCTCGCCCGGGAGGCCGACGTAGACCGTCGTGCGCGCCGGGTGCGGGCCTTCGCCGATCAGCTCGTCGTACACCTCGTTGAACGGCGCGAAGTGCGCCGTGTCGGTCAGGTACACCCGCACCATGATCGCGTCGGCCAGGCTCGCGCCCGCCTCGGCCAGCACGGCCTCGATGTTCTTGAACGTCTGCCGGGTCTGGCCCGCGACGTCGTCGCCGACGACCGCGCCGGTGGCCGGGTCGAACGCGACCTGGCCGGCGACCTGCAGCAGGTTCCCCTTGCGGACGGCCTGCGAGAACTTCGCCGGCGGCTTCGGCGCGTTCTCGGTGGAAACTGCCGTCTTGCTCATCAGTGCCCCTTTCCGTTCTCCGTCCATCCGCTGTGGACGGAAGCTTCCGTGGTCGCGGCCCGCAGCTGGGGCACCAGCGCGAGCAGGCCGTCGTAGTCGAGCAGCACCTTCGGCACCGACATCGACGCGGCGGCGAGCACCTCGCCGTCCGCACCGCGCACCGGCGCGGCGATGCAGTGGATGAAGTCCTCGTGTTCGGCGTTGTCGACGGCGTACCCGCGCTGGGCCACGCGGTCCAGCTCGGCCAGGTAGGCCTCGGGCGTGGTGATCGTGTTCGGCGTCAGCACCGGGTAGTCGATCGACCGCGCGATCTCCTCGCGCCGGGCCGGGGGCATCGCCGCGACCAGCACCTTCCCGACCGCCGTGCAGTGCAGCGGCGCGCGCTTGCCGATGCGCGAGTACATCCGCACCGAATGCCGGCCTTCGTACTTGTCGATGTAGACGACTTCGCCGTCCTCGTAGCTGGCCAGGTGCACGGTGTGCCCGGTGCGGGCGTTCAGCGCGGCCAGCGCGGGCTGGGCGCTGCGGCGGACGTCGAAGGAGTCCAGTGCCTGGTTGGCGAGGTCGAACATGGCGCTGCCCAGCCGGTAGTGGCGGGCGCCTTCGCGGCGGACGAAGTGGTGCTGTTCGAGCGTGCGCAGCAGCCGCAGCACGGTCGACTTGTGCACGCCGATCTCGTCGGCCAGCTCGTCGAGCGTGCGCGCGTCCTTCGCGATCGAGTCCAGCAACGTCAGCGCGCGGTCCAGGCTCTGGCTCACGTCGTCACCACGCCCTCTCCGGTCAGCCGCACCGAACGCCACTCGTCCGGGTCCGCGTGCAGCAGGGTATCCACGACCGGGGGCGGCAGCGGCACGCCGACGTCGTCGTGGGTCAGCAGGGTCACGGCGGCCTGCAGGTGTCCCTGCCGCAGCCGCTCCAGCGGCGGCGCGCCGCGCAGGGTCGCGGCGAGGAACCCGGCGGCGAACGCGTCACCGGCGCCCACCGGCTCGACGACGTCGACCTTCAGCGCGGGCGCGAACAGCGGCTCGCCTTCGACGAGCGTCGCGCCGCGCTCGCCGTGCTTGACGACGAGGGTGCGCGGGCCGGGCAGCAGCCGCCGCAGCTCGGCCGGGTCGCCGGTCCCCCACACGTGCTGGGCCTCGTCGTCGCCGGTCAGCACGATGTCGGCCTGCCCGGCCAGCTCGGCGAGCAGCCGCGGGTCGCGGCCGGCCCAGAGCGCGGGCCGCAGGTTGACGTCGAAGGAGATCAGCCGGTCGCCGCGCGGCATGTCCAGCAGGGCCCGCACCAGCGCCAGGCAGCTGCCGGACAGCGCGGGCGTGATGCCGGACAGGTGCAGCACGCGGACGCCGCCGAGGTCGAGCCGGTCGAGCAGCGAAGGACCCATGCCGGACGCGGCCGAGCCCGTCCGGTAGTAGCGCACGGGACTGCCGCCGGCACCGCTTTCCTTGACGTAGAGCCCGGTCGGGCGGCCCGGGTCGACGTAGCACGCGCTGACGTCGACACCGTGGGATGCGACTTCGCGCAGCATCGCGCGACCGAAGGGGTCGTCGCCGACCGCGCTGACCCAGCCGCTCGGCACCCCGAGCGCCGGGAGGTTGCACGCCACGTTCGACTCGGCGCCGCCGATGGTGCGCAGCCACCGCTTCACCTCGTCCGGCGGGCCGGGTTCGGCGGGCACGAACAGCGCCATCGACTCACCGATACACAGCACCTCGGGCCCGCTCGTCACTTTCCGTCTCCCTGCCCTTCACCCCGTTGACCTGTGGCGACCCGGATGCTACACCTATGGCGCGCAATATACGCAACAGTCGTTGCAACATACGCAACAGAGGTCGCCGCCGATGAATCCTTGCCTGATCGACCCCGCCGCGCTCGAAGCCCTCCGCCAGGAGCGGATCGACTGGCGCTTCCGCTCGGCCGCGCCCGCGCTGGCCGGGCTCACCCTCGCCGAAGCCGGGCAGCGCCGGCTCAACCTGTTCGCCGACGGGTTCTTCGGGCCGTTCGTCGTGCTCGACGAAGAGGCGCTCGAACACAACCTGCGGACCATGGCCGCGTGGTGCGCCGCCCGCGGGGTGGTGCTGGCGCCGCACGGCAAGACCACGATGGCGCCGCAGCTGTTCGCGCGGCAGATCGAGCACGGCGCGTGGGGCATCACCTGTGCCAACGCCGGGCACCTGCGGATCTACCGCGCGTTCGGCGTGTCCCGGATCCTGCTGGCCAACCAGCTGCTCGACCCGGGCGGGCTCCGCTGGCTGGCCGCCGAGCTGGCGGCGGACTCCGGCTTCGAATTCGTCTGCTGGGTGGATTCGGTCCGCGGTGTCGAGCTGATGACCGAGACACTGCGCGGCAGCGAGCGCCCGGTGGACGTCCTGGTCGAACTCGGCGCCGACGGCGGCCGCACCGGGGTCCGCGACACCGCGACCGCGCTGGCTGTCGCCGAAGCCGTGCACGCGAGCCCGGCCCTGCGGCTGCGCGGCACCGGCGGCTACGAAGGCGCACTGTCCCACGACACCGACGAAGCCGCGCTCGCCAAGATCAGCTCCTATGTGGACGGACTGCGCGACCTCGCGATCTCGTTCGCGGACCAGGGGCTCCTCGACGGCCGGATCATCGTCACCGCCGGGGGCAGCGCGTACTTCGACCGGGTGGCCCAGGAGCTGACCAAGCCGTGGCCGGACGGGCTCGACGTGCTGCCGGTGCTGCGCAGCGGCGCGTACGTCACCCACGACGACGGCTTCTACCGCGAGATCTCGCCGCTGGGCGACCACCCGCGCATCGAGGGCGTCGAGTCGTTCCGGCCCGCGCTGCGCGCCTGGGCGCAGGTGACGTCGAAGCCGGCGGACGACCTCGCGCTGCTGACCCTCGGCAAGCGCGACGCGTCGTTCGACGAAGGCATGCCCGAGCCGCAGCTGCGCCGGACGGCGCACGGCCCCGCGGAGCCCCTCGACGGCCACGTCGTCGCGAAGATGAACGACCAGCACGCGTTCCTGACCCTGCCACCGGGGTCGCCGGTCGAGGTCGGCGACTGGATCGGGCTCGGCCTGTCCCACCCGTGCACGGTGTTCGACAAGTGGCCGCTGCTGCCGGTGACCGCGGCCGACGGCGAAACCGTCGCCGGCTACGTCCGGACGTGGTTCTGATGGACGTCGTCTTCCGCGGCGCGCTGGTGGCCGACGGCACCGGCGGCCCGCTCGCCCGGCACGACGTCGGGATCACCGGCGAGCGCATCGCGGCCGTCGCCGAGCCCGGCTCGCTCACCGGCGGGCGGACGATCGACGCCGGCGGCCTGGTGCTCGCGCCCGGGTTCATCGACATGCACTCGCACTCCGACCTGCAGCTGCTGGCCAACCCGGACCACCCGGCCAAGATCACCCAGGGCGTCACGACCGAGGTGCTCGGCCAGGACGGGCTGTCCTACGCCCCGGTCGACGACACGGTCCTGGCGGCCCTGCGGCAGCAGCTCGCGGGCTGGAACGACGATCCGCCCGGGTTCGACTGGAACTGGCGCTCGGTCGGCGAGTACCTGGACCGCCTCGACCGGGGCATCGCCGTCAACGCCGCCTACCTCGTGCCGCAGGGCACGGTCCGGATGCTCGCCGTCGGCTGGGACGACCGCCCGGCCACCGAAGCCGAGCTGGACCGGATGAAGGAGCTGGTCGCGACGGGCCTGCGCGAGGGCGCGATGGGCATGTCGTCCGGCCTCACCTACACGCCGGGGATGTACGCCGGGACCGACGAGCTGGTCGAGCTGTGCCGGGTGGTCGGCGAGCTGGGCGGCTTCTACAGCCCGCACCACCGCAGCTACGGCAAGGGCGCACTGGACGCGTTCGCCGAGATGATCGACGTCTCGCGCCGGTCCGGCTGCCCGCTGCATCTCGCGCACGCGACGATGAACTTCTCGGTCAACAAGGGCAAGGCACCGGAGCTGCTGAAGCTGCTGGACGACGCCCTCGACGACGGCTGTGACATCACGCTCGACACCTACCCGTACCTGCCCGGCGCGACCTACCTCTCGGCCCTGCTGCCGAGCTGGGCCACCGAAGGCGGGCTCGACGCCACCCTGACCCGGCTGTCCGATGCGGACACACGGGAGCGGATCCGCGCGGCCATCGAAGAGTCCGGTTCGGACGGTGCGCACGGCGTCCCGATCGACTGGGACGCCATCGAAATCAACGGCGTCCGCCACGACCGCAACGCCCACCTCGTCGGGCGCAGCGTCGCCGCGTCGGCCGCGAACGCCGCGGTGGCCCCCGCGCAGCTGTACTTCGACACGTTGCTGGACGAGAAACTCGGCACGTCGTGCCTGATGCACGTCGGGCACGAGGAGAACGTCCGGGCGATCATGCGGCACCGGACGCACACCGGCGGCAGCGACGGCCTGCTCGTCGGCGCGCGGCCGCACCCGCGCGCGTGGGGCACGTTCCCCCGCTACCTGGCCCGGTACGTCCGCGAACTGGGCGTGCTGGACCTCGCCGAGTGCGTCGCCCACCTGACCGGGCGGGCCGCGCGGCGGCTGCGGCTGGCCGACCGCGGGCTCGTCCGGCCCGGGTACGCCGCCGACCTGGTGCTGTTCGACCCGGACACGGTCGCCGACACCGCCACCTTCGACGACCCGCGCCGACCGGCTGCGGGCCTGGCCCACGTCTTCGTCAACGGCGTCGCCGCGCTCGACGACGGCCGTCCCACCGGCGCCCTCGCCGGCCACTCCCTGCGCAACCCCCGGAGAGCCCGATGATCCACTGGCTGCAACACACCACGGGCGGGCTGCTCACGCTCGCCGCCGTCTCGATCGCCGTCCTGCTGGTGCTGATCGTCAAGCTCAAGGTCGAGCCGTTCATCGCCCTGATCGTCGTCGGCCTGCTCACCGCGCTGGCCGCGGGCCTGCCGGTCGGCACGATCGTCGGCACCGCGCAGAAGTCGTCGGACTCCTTGCTGGAGAAGGGATTCGGCGGCATCCTCGGGCACATCACGGCGATCATCGGGCTCGGCACGCTGCTCGGGTCGATCCTGGAACGCTCGGGCGGGGCGAAGGTGCTGACCGGCGCGCTGCTGCGCGCGTTCGGCGAGAAACGGGCGCCGCTGGCCATGGGTGCCGCCGGGTTCATCTTCGGCATCCCGGTGTTCTTCGACATCGGCATCTTCGTGCTGGCGCCGCTGGTCTACGTCGCGGCGAAGCAGGGTAAGCGCTCGCTGGTGCTCTACGCGATGCCGCTGATCGCGGGCCTGTCGATCACGCACGCCTTCCTGCCGCCGCACCCGGGTCCGGTGGCCGCGGCCGGGCTGCTGCACGTCGAGCTCGGCTGGATCATCCTGATGGGCCTGGCCTGCGGCATCCCCGCGTTCCTCGTCGGCGGCGTGCTGTACGCGACCTGGATCGGCAAGCGGATCGACGTCGGCGTCCCCGCGGAGATGATCGTCGCCGAGGACGACGGCGAGCGCGAGGAGAACCCGCCGTCGCTGGGCCTGGTCGCCGCGATCATCGCGGTGCCGCTGGTGCTGATCCTGGCCGGCACGTTCGGCAGCATCTGGCTGTCGAAGGGCTCCGCGCTCGCCGGTGCCGCCGCGTTCATCGGCACCCCGGCCGTCGCGCTGACCGTCGCGGTGCTGCTCGCCTCCTGGCTGCTGGGGCTGCGGCGCGGGTTCACCGGCAAGGACCTCAACGAACTCGCCGCGAAGTCGCTGCGGCCGGTGGCGATGATCCTGCTGGTCGTCGGCGCGGGCGCCTTCTTCGGCGCGGTGCTCTCGGCCACCGGGATCGGCAAGGCCGTGGCCGACTCGCTGCACGACGCCGGGCTGCCGGTGCTGCTCGCCGCGTACGTCATCAGCTGCGGGATGCGGATCGCGCAGGGCTCGGCGACCGTGGCCATCGTGACGACGAGCGGGATCGTCGCGCCGACCGTCGCCCAGCTCGGCTATTCGCAGGCGCAGCTGGCGCTGCTGGTGATGGCGATCTCGGCCGGGTCGATCATCGCCTCCCACGTCAACGACGGCGGGTTCTGGATCGTTTCGCGCTACTTCAACCTCACCGTGCCGCAGACCCTCCGGTCGTGGACGGTGCTGGAAACCGTGCTTTCCCTGTCCGGTTTCGGGGTTTCGGCATTGCTCATGGCCGTGGTCTAGACCATACTGGGGCAGTCCGCCGCCGAAACCGTTGGGAGACAATGACGATGACCGGACTTTCCCGTCGCACGTTCCTCGGCGCCGCTGCGGGCGCGGGCGCCGCGACCGTTCTCGGCACGCCGTCCGCGTCCGCGGCCACCACCTCCGCGGGCTGCATCGCCGGAGCCACCGTGTACATCGGCAGCTACACCACCGGCGCGACCGGGCACGGCCTGGACGTCACGACCCGGACCGGCCCCGCGCTGAACCCGGTCCGCACGGTGCCCGGGATCACCGACACGTCGTGGTTCGGCCGCAGCGCCGACGGCAAGACCCTGTACGTCACCAACGAAGGCGACCCGGCCGGGTACGTCTCGGCGCTCAACATCGCCGACGTCACGAAACCCAAGCTGCTGAACAAAGTCTCGTCGAAAGGCGCCGCGCCGACGCACCTGAGCGTGCATTCGAGCGGGAAGTACGTGCTGGCCGCGAACTACGGCTCGGGCAGCGTCGTCGTGTTGCCCATTCTGCCCGGCGGCAAGCTCGGCGCGGCCACGGACCTCGTGACGCACCACGCCGACTCCGGGCAGGCCCACGCCCACCAGGTCGTCGGCGACCCGACCGGGCGCTGGGTGCTCGCGGTCGACCTCGGCGCGGACTCGGTGTACGTCTACGGCTTCGCGGCCGGCAAGCTTTCGCTGCACCAGCAGCTGAAGCTGCCCGCCGGCGCCGGGCCACGGCACCTCGCGTTCGACCGCACCGGGACGTTCGCCTACATCCTGCAAGAGCTGCGCCCGGAGGTGACGGTCGCGAGCTGGGACGCGGCCGCCGGCCGGCTGAAGGCGCTTTCCGTCGTCCCGGCCGTGCCGCCGGGAAGCACGGGCGACCTGTACCCCGGCGAGATCATCCTGGCAAAGGACGGAAAACTCGCCTACGCCACCGTCCGCGGGCCGAACACGCTGGCGACGTTCGCCGTCTCCGGGGACTCGCTGCAGCTCGTGTCCACTGTGTCCAGTGGCGGCAACTGGCCGCGGCACGTGGCCCTCGACCCGGCGGAGAACTGGTTCTACGTGTCGAACCAGCGTTCCGGCACCGTCACCTGGCTGCCCCGCGACCCGGCCACCGGCCTGCCCGGCGCGGCCGCGGGTTCGCTCGCCGTCGGCAGCGTCAACTCGGTCTATTTCGCCTGAGCCCCACTGGAGGTTTCCTGTGAGACTGCGCCGCACGCTGCCCGTCGTAGCCGGGCTGGCCCTGCTCGCCGGCTGCGCCCCCACCCAGTCCGCGCCCGCGGGCGCCGGCGGGGACGACAAGACCGGCACCGTCCGCGTCTGGCTGTTCGACGAAGCCAACCGCGCCCCGAAGGAGGCCGCGGTCAAGGACGCCATCGCCGAGTTCAAGGCGGCCCACCAGGGCGTCGAGGTCGACGTCCAGTGGGTGCCGGTCGAAGGCCGCGCCGACAAGTTCTCCGGCGCCTTCAACGACCCGGCCAACGCCCCGGACGTCGCCGAGTTCGGCAACACCGACGTCGCCGGCTACGCCGCCACCGGCGCGCTGGCCGACCTGACCGGCGACCTGGCGTCGTGGAGCGAGGGCAAGGACCTCATCCCGACCGTGCTCGACACCGCGAAGTCCGGCGGCAAGACCTACGGCCTGCCCTGGTACACCGGCATCCGCGCGGTGTACTACCGCACGGACGTCTTCACCGAGCTGGGCCTCGAGCCGCCCGCGACACTCGCCGAGCTGACCGAGAGCGCCCGGAAGATCCGCGCCGCCAAGCCGGACCTCTACGGCATCGCCGTCGGCGGCAAGTACACCTACGCGATGCTGCCGTTCCTCTGGGCCAACGGCGGTGAGCTGGCGCAGGAAAGCGGCGGCAAGTGGAAGTCGGCGGTGACCGAAGACAAGGCCAAGGCCGGCGTGACGCAGTACGCGAACCTGCTCAAGGACGACATCTGCCCGCCCGCCCAGTGCGCGAACCTCACCGGCTCCCAGAGCGTCACGGCGTTCGCCGGCGGCAAGGCCGGGATGACCATCGGCGGCGACTTCAACCGCAAGGCCGTCGACCAGGGCGCGGTGAAGGGCAAGTACGCCGTGGTCCCGATCCCGGGCACGACCGCGGGCAGCATCGCCCCCGCGTTCGCCGGCGGCAACCTGCTCGGCGTGTTCGCCGCGAGCAAGCACCGCAGCCTCGCGGTGCAGTTCGCCGAGCTGCTCGGCGGCGCGAAGTACCAGGAGAAGATGTACACCGCGATGGGCAACCTGCCGACGCTGGGCAACGTGCAGCGGAAACTCGCGGCGAACGACCCGTTCCTCAAGCCGTTCGTCGACACGCTGAAGGCGGGCACCAAGTTCGTCCCCGCGACGCCGGCGTGGTCGAAGATCGACAGCCAGAACGTGCTGCCGACGGCCGTGCAGCAGATCGCGACCGGCGGGAAGGACCCGTCCGCGGCGCTGGCCGACGCGGCGGCCGCGATGGACAAGGCGTTCGGCTAGTGGTGACCGTCCGGGAAACCCGGCCCGTCGCGGTGCCCGCCCGGGCGCCGCGACGGCGGCGGGGAGACGGCCGGGCCGCCGCGCTCTACCTCGCCCCGGCCGGCATCCTCCTCGCGGCGATGCTGGCCTACCCGATCTACCAGCTGGTCCTGATCTCGTTCTACGACTACGGCCAGCCACAGGCCGCGGGCAACGCGCCCCTGGTGTTCCTCGGCTTCGCGAACTACACCGACCTTTTGTCCCAGCTGCAGTTCTGGACCGTGCTGGGCAAGACGGTCGGGTTCGCCGCGGCCTGCGTCATCGGCTCGCTGATCGCCGGCACCGGGCTGGCCGTGCTGGCGAGCCGGGTGCGGGCCCTCCCCCGGGCGCTGCTGTTCCTGGCCGCGCTCGGCGCGTGGTCGACGCCGGCGATCGCGGGCTCCTACGTCTGGCTGTTCCTCTTCGACACGGACTTCGGCCTGGTCAACGAGGTGCTCTCGGGGCTCGGGCTGCCCTTCGAGCACCACTCGTGGACGTTCGGCACCCTCGGCGCCTTCGGGCTGGTCGCGGCCGAGGTGATCTGGTGCTCGTTCCCGTTCGTGCTGGTCACGATGTACGCCGGGATCAAAGGCGTGCCGGACGAGGTGCGCGAAGCCGCGTCGCTCGACGGCGCGTCGACGTGGCGGACGACGTGGTCGATCCTGCTGCCGATGGTGCGGCCGCTGCTGGTGATCGCGACCGTGCAGTCGATCATCTGGGACTTCAAGGTGTTCACCCAGATCTACGTGATGACCAACGGCGGCGGCGTCGCCGGGCGCAACCTCGTCCTCAACGTCTACGCCTACCAGCAGGCCTTCGCCGGGCAGGAGTACGGCCTGGGCTCGGCGATCGGAGTCGTGATGACGCTGTTGCTGTTGTCGGTCACCGGGCTCTATGTCCGGTCGCAGCGCCGGAGCGCGGCATGGCTGTGAAGCGTCCGGGACGCCTCGTCGCCGAAGTCGTCACCGTGGTCATCGCCGGGATCGTCGCCTTCCCGCTGTACTGGATGCTGCTGTCGGCGTTCAAGCCGGCGGGCGAGATCCAGTCGGCGAACCCGAAGCCGTGGACCTTCTCGCCGTCGCTCGACAGCTTCTCCCGCGTGCTCACGGTGTCGGGCTTCGGGCGGTTCTTCGTCAACAGCTTGATGGTGGCCCTGGTCGTCGTCGTGCTTTCGCTGCTGCTGTCGTTCCTCTCGGCGGTCGCGCTGACGCGGTTTTCGTTCAAGGGCCGGACCGTGCTGCTGGTGATGATCCTGGTCGCCCAGATGGTGCCGGTGGAGGCGCTGACCATCCCGCTGTTCTTCCTGATGCGCCAGATCGGCGGGGTCGTGCCGGCGTTCGGGCTGAACGAGCTGGGCTCGCTGGTGCTGGTGCACCTGGCGTTCAGCCTGCCGTTCGCGATCTGGATGCTGCGCGGGTTCGTCGCCGCGGTGCCCGCCGAGCTGGAAGAAGCGGCGAAGCTCGACGGCGCGTCCCGGATGCGGTTCACCTGGCAGATCCTGTTCCCGCTGGTGGCGCCCGGGCTGGTCGCGGTCAGCGTGCTGGCGTTCATCCACGCCTGGAACGACTTCCTCTTCGCCAAGACGTTCATCATCTCCAAGACCGAGAACCAGACGCTGCCACAGGCGATCCTCGTGTTCTTCAAGCCGGAGGACACCGACTGGGGCGCGGTGATGGCGTCTTCGACGCTGATGACCATCCCGGTGCTGGTGTTCTTCGTCCTCGTGCAACGACGGCTGGTGTCCGGCATGGCCGGCGCCGTGAAGGGCTGACATGTTCGACACGCTGCTCCCCCGGCCGGTTTCGGTGACGCCGCTGCCCGGGTCGTGCCCGTGGCCGTCCCCGGTGGACGTCCGCCCGGCGGACCTGCCGGCGGAGGGCTACCGGCTGGAGATCGACCCCGGCGGGATCCGGCTCTTCGCCGCCGACGCGGCCGGGGAGTCCCACGGCCGCCAGACCCTGCGCCAGCTCGTGGGCCCGGACGCGTTCCGCGCCGCGTCCATCCACAGTGGGCTTTCGGTGCCGTGTGGCGTGGTCGAGGACCACCCCCGCTTCGCCTGGCGCGGGTGCCTGCTGGACGTCGCCCGGCACTTCCGGACCAAGGCCGAGGTGCTGCGGTTCGTCGACCTGCTGGCCGCGCACAAGCTGAACGTGCTGAACCTGCACCTCACCGACGACCAGGGGTGGCGGTTCGACGTCCCGCGGTTCCCGCGGCTGACGTCGGTGGGCGGCTGGCGGCCGTCGTCGATGACCGGCAGCGGCGGCGCCCAGGACGGCCGCCCGCACGGCGGCTTCTACACCGGCGACGACCTGCGGGAGATCGTCGCCTACGCGGCCGCGCGGGCGATCACCGTCGTGCCGGAGATCGACATCCCCGGGCACGCGCGCGCGGCACTGGCGGCCTATCCCGCGCTCGGGACTTCGTCGTCGTACGAAGTCTGGACCTCCTGGGGCATCAGCACTTCCCTGCTCTCGCCCACGAAATCCACTTTGGACTTCTTCCGCGCGGTGTTCGACCACCTGCTGGAAATCTTCCCGTCCCCGGTGATCGCCCTCGGCGGCGACGAGACCCCGGGCGCGACCGGCGAGCACCGCGAGTTCGTCCGGCTGCTGGCCGAGCACCTGCTGGCCCGCGGCCGGACGCCGATGGGCTGGGACGAGGTCCTCGACGTCCCGGACCTGCCCCCGATGGTCATCGGCTCGTGGCAGAACGAGGCGGCCGGCCTGCGCGCGGCCGAAGCCGGGCACGACGTCGTCATGTGCCCGGAACAGCACGTCTACCTCGACCACCGGCAGTCCGCGCACCCGGACGAGCCGATCCCGGTCGGCTGGGTCCACACCCTGGAGGACGTGTACGCCTACGAGCCGGCGCTGACCGAGCCGCGGCTGCGCGGCGTGCAGGCCCAGGTGTGGAGCGAGCACCTGGACAGCGTCCGGCGCGTCGACTACATGGCTTTCCCGCGGCTGTCGGCGTTCGCGGAGGCCGCGTGGAGCAGCGGACCCCGCGACTACGCCGAGTTCCTGCCCCGGCTGCGGGACCACCACCTGCCGCGGCTGGACGCGCTCGGCGTCGAGTACCGCCCGCTGGACGGCCCGCTGCCCTGGCAGACCCGGCCGGGCGTGCCGGGCCGGCCGCGCTAGGTGTAGAGACCATGGACGTTGTTGACGGTTGAGCGGCGCGTCGGGTTGATCATGACGAAGACCTCCGTGTGCGGTGCTGGTGTCTGAGGCCATCACCGAACACAACGGAAGTCTTCGTGCCCCACCGCATTGCCCGGTTGACCCTGCCCGGCCGCAGGTTACTGATCGACCGTGTCACCGCTGGGCGCCCGGTCGCCCATGTGACCGCCGAGCTGGGTATCTCCCGCGCCACCGGCCACAAGTGGGTCCGCCGCTACCGCGAGCACGGCGAGGCCGGCCTGCGTGACCGCTCCAGCAAGCCCCAGCACTCACCCACCCGCATCCCCGCGGCAACCGAGCAGCAGATCATCGACCTGCGCCGGACCCGCAGGCTGGGCCCGGCCCGCATCGCCGGGATCCTCGACCTGCACGCCTCGACGGTCCACCGCGTCCGCCGACGCGCCCGCTACGGAACCCGCGTCGGCTACGAGTACGTCCACTGCGCCATCGACGACCACACCCGCCTCGCCTACGCCGACATCCACCCCGCCGAAACCGCCGCCACCTGCGCCGGCTTCCTCCGCCGCGCCGCCACCGCCCTGGCCGAACTGGGCAACGACCGAATCGAACGGGTCATGACCGACAACGCCCTGACCTGCCGTCGCTCCCACGCCTGGCGCGACGCCCTCACCGCGCCCTCACCGCCTCGGCGCCGAACCGCGCTGCACCCGCCGCTACCGGCCCCAAACCGCCCTCACCGAAGAATGGGCCTACGCCCAACCCTTCACCAGCTCACACCACCGCGCCAAAGCACTGCCACAGTTCCTGAACCGCCACAACCACCACCGCGCCCACACCCCACTCGACGGAAAACCACCCATCACCCGCGTCGACAACCTCACAGGGCACTCCAGCTAGGCGGGCTGCCAGAGCTCGACGCGGTTGCCCTCAGGGTCGGTGACCCAGCCGAAGCGGCCGACGCCGGCCATGTCCTGGACGTCGTCGGCCACCTCGGCGCCTCGGGCCCGCAGCTGGGCGAGCATGGCGTCGAGATCGCGGACCCGGAAGTTGAGCATGACCTGCTGGGTCCGGGAGCCGAAGTAGTCCGTCTCGGCTTCGAAGGGCGCGAAGACGGTGGGGCCCGCCTCCTGCTGCCAGACGCCGGTCGCGTCGAGCTCGAGGCCGAGGCAGTCCCGGTACCAGGCCCCCAGGGCCGCCGGGTCCGCCGCGCGGATGAAGTAGCCGCCGATGCCGAGCACGCGTTCCATGCCGTGATCCTGCCACCCGCCGCCGCCCGAGGCACCGGTGTGCGTGAGGCCCATGTATAGGTCGTTATACGTGGGTCAGGCGGTACCAGACTTCGGGGCGGCCGACCTGGCCGTAGCGGGGTTCGCGCTGGGCCAATCCGTTGTCGGCCAGGTACTCGAGGTACCGGCGGGCCGTGACGCGGGACGCGCCGATCGCGCTCGCCGCCGCGGCGGCCGAAAGTCCTTCCGCGGCGCCGGAAAGGGCGTCGCGGATCGCTTCCAGGGTCTGGACGCTCATTCCTTTCGGCAGGGGTGGCTGCTCGGTGGTCCGCAGGGCGCCGAGGGCGCGGTCGATCTCGGCCTGGCCGGTGACTTCGCCGGAGGCGTCGCGGAATTCCGCGTAGCGTTCCAGTTTTTCGCGCAGGGTGGCGAAGGTGAACGGCTTCAGCAGGTACTGCACCACCCCGGCCGAGACCGCGGCCTTCACCAGGCCCAGATCGCGCGCCGACGTCACGGCGATGACGTCGATCGGCAGCCCGGCCGCGCGCAGCGAGCGGCACACGGCCAGGCCGTGCGTGTCGGGTAGGTAGAAGTCGAGGAGCACGAGGTCGACCGGCTCGCGTTCGCAGAACCGCAGGGCCTCGCCGCCGGAATGGACGACTCCGGCGACCGAGAACCCGGGCAGCCGTTCGACGTACACGCGGTGCGCCTCCGCGGCCACTGGTTCGTCCTCCACCACCAGCACCCGGATCACCGGTCCGCCTCCTGCCGCGGCAGCCGCACGGTGAACACCGCGCCCGTGTCCCGGCCGACGTCGACCGTGCCGCCGTAGCGGCGCACCGCCTGCCCGACCAGCGCCAGCCCGAGGCCGTGGCCGTCCCCGGCCTTGGTCGACCAGCCGCGCCGGAACACGTCGACGTCCTCGGGCACGCCGGGCCCGGAGTCGGCGACGCGCAGCAGCAGCCCGTCCTCGCCGGAGCGGGCGGTGACGACGACCTTCGGGTGGCCGGTGCCGCGCACGGCCGCCTCGAGGCCGTTGTCGATCAGGTTGCCGAGGATGGTCACCAGGTCGCGGGCCTCGATGCCGGGCGAGACGTCGTCGATCACGGTGTCCGGGGTGATGGTCAGCTCGACCCCGCGCTCGCTGGCCTCGGCGGCCTTGCCGAGCAGGAGCGCGGCGAGCACCGGCTCGGCGACGGCGCCGACGACCCGGTCGGTCAGCTCCTGGGCGAACGCCAGCTCGGCCGTGGCGAACTCGACGGCCTGCTCGGGCTTGCCGATCTCCACCAGGGAAACGACGGTGTGCAGCCGGTTCGCGGCCTCGTGCGCCTGGGATCGCAGCGCCTCGGCCAGGCCACGCGCGGTGGTCAGTTCGCCGGTCAGCGTCTGCAGTTCCGTGTGGTCGCGCAGGACGACGACGGTGCCTTGCGCGCGGCCGCCCGAGCGCACCGCGGTCGTGCTGACCAGCAGCACGCGGGAGTCGGTCAGGTGCAGCTCCTCGGCGCGGTGCTCCGCCGACGTGAGCGCGTGCGCCAGCTCGTCCCGCAGTCCCAGGGACGCCAGGTCGCGCCCGACCGGGTCGGTGTCGAGCCCGAGGAGCGTGCGCGCACCGTCGTTGCACAGCCGGATCCGCCCGTCCCGGCCGACGAGCAGCACACCTTCGCGGACCGAGTGCAGCACGGCCTCGTGGTATTCGAAGAGGTTGCTCAGCTCGTCCGGCGCGATCCCGCGGGTCTGGCGCCGCAGCCGGGCGCTGATCAGCCAGCCGCCGAGCACACCGACGACCAGCACCGCGCCGGCGACGCCGAACAAGGGCCAGAGCCGTTCACGCAGCTCCGCCGTGATCGCCGCGACGGTGATCCCGACGGCGACCAGCGCGACCACCCGCTGTCCCGGCCCGAACACCGGGACGACCGTGCGCACCGACGGGCCGAGCGAGCCGGTGTAGGTCTCGGTGTGCTCCTGGCCGCGCTGCGCCTGCTCGATCGTGCCGATGTAGTGGCGCCCGATCAGCGCCGGGTTCGGGTGGGTGTAGCGGATCCCGTCCGGACTCATGATCGTGATGAAGTCGACGCCGGTGTCGGCCTGCACCCGGACCGCGAACGGCTGCAGCGTCGCGCTCGGGTTCGCCGACCCGGCCGCGGAAGCAACAGTCGGCGCGTCGGCCACGGCTTCGGCGATCGCGCGGACCTGGTCGCGCGCGTTCTCCTCCACCGCCCGCCGCGCGTCCAGCCAGGCGAACGTGATCCCGGCGCCGGCGAGCACGCAGAGCATCGCCAGCTGCAGGACCAGCAGCTGGCGGGCCAGGCTCCAGCGGGACCGCGACGTCGGGGACACCTCCTCATACCAGCACACGCCCGCTCCGGTGTCCGAAGGGGACGGTGCAGGCGGGCGCGAACTCAATGAACACAAGTGAGCCGGATCACCGGAGTGCGCCTACAGTGTGCCGCAACCTGGAACACCCCTGAGCTGGAGGCAACGGTGCCGACCCCACCGACCCCCGACACGGCCCCGCGCCGGCGGGACAAGACCCACTACCTGTACCTGGCCGTGATCGTCGCGGTCCTGCTCGGGATTCTCGTGGGCTTCCTCTTCCCCGGCTTCGCCAAGGGCCTCAAGCCCCTCGGCGACGGCTTCGTCAACCTGATCAAGATGATGATCTCCCCCATCATCTTCTGCACGATCGTCATCGGCGTCGGCTCGGTCGCGAAGGCGGCCAAGGTCGGCAAGGTGGGCGTGCTCGCGCTCGGCTACTTCATCGTCATGTCGACCTTCGCCCTCGCGATCGGGCTCGTCGTCGGCAACATCCTGCACCCGGGCACCGGGCTGCACCTCAACCCCGCCGACGTGAAGAGCGTCCAGAAGTCCGCCAGCGGGGCCGAAGGCCCGGTCGACTTCCTGCTCGGCATCATCCCGAAGACGTTCGTCTCGGCCTTCACCGAAGGCCAGGTGCTGCAGACGCTGCTGGTCGCGCTGCTCGTCGGGTTCGCGCTGCAGAAGCTGGGCCCGAAGGGCGCGCCGATCCTGCGCGGGGTGGAGCACCTCCAGCGGCTGGTGTTCCGGGTGCTGGCGATGATCATGTGGGCCGCGCCGATCGGCGCGTTCGGCGCGATCGCCGCGGTGGTCGGCGCGACCGGCTGGGCGGCGTTGAAGAGCCTCGCCGTGATCATGATCGGGTTCTACGTGACCTGCCTGGTGTTCGTGTTCGTCGTGCTCGGCATCGTGCTGTGGCTCGGCGCGCGGGTGAACATCTGGCATCTGCTGCGCTACCTCGGCCGCGAGTTCCTGCTGATCCTCTCGACGTCGTCGTCGGAGTCGGCGCTGCCGCGGCTGATCGCGAAGATGGAGCACCTGGGCGTCGACAAGTCCGTCGTCGGCATCACCGTGCCCACCGGGTACTCGTTCAACCTGGACGGCACGGCGATCTACCTGACGATGGCGACGCTGTTCGTCGCCGCCGCGCAGGACGAGCCGCTGTCGATCGGCGCCCAGATCGGCCTGCTGGTGTTCATGATCATCGCGTCGAAGGGCGCGGCGGGCGTCAGCGGCTCCGGCATCGCGACCCTGGCCAGCGGCCTGCAGTCGCACCGGCCGGAGCTGGTCAACGGCGTCGGGTTCATCCTCGGCATCGACCGGTTCATGTCGGAGGCCCGCGCGCTGACCAACTTCGCCGGCAACGCCGTCGCGACCGTCCTCATCGGAAACTGGACGAAAGAGTTCGACCGCGAGCAGGCCCGGCGCGTGTTCGCCGGGCAGGCGCCGTTCGACGAAGCGACGATGGTCGACGAGGAGCGCCGGCCGGAACCCGCACCGGCCGCGGCGAGGTAACCCCAGGCGTTCGTGCTCACTGCCCCCGCTGAGCACGAGCCACGACGGGCCGCTGCGCGAGTTTTCCCCGACCTCGCGCAGCGGCCCGTTTCCCCGTCTTCAGACGGCGTCGTAGGCGACGCGCGCCGCGGCGATGTCGTCGCGGTGCCGTTCCGCCCAGCCGAGCAGGCCGTTCAGCGACTGGTACAGCTCTTTGGCCATCGGCGTGGCTTCGTACTCCACCCGTGGCGGGACCGTGGGGTAGATCGTGCGCTTCAGCAGGCCGTCCCGCTCGAGGTTGCGCAACGTCAGGGTCAGCATCCGGCGGCTGATCCCCTCGACCGAGCGCTCCAGCTCGGTGAACCGCACCGGCCCGCGGATGGCCTCCAGGAGGATGCCGATCGCCCACTTGCCGCTGATCCGGTTGATGACCTCCAGCACCGTGCAGACGTCGAGTTTCTCCGGGTCGATCTCGGTGACCTGGACGGGTACATCGATGTTCCCCTGGGACATGAAAGTGCCTCCTTCCGGGCGCCCCCATGGTCACACATGATGGGCACTGTTACAAGAAGTGCCCTGGCAACGACCAGGGAGAACACTCGACTGGAGGGGCCTCACATGGCCGAGAACCATCCCACCCGCTCCCGCGGCCTCGCACTGGCGGTGCTGTGCGCCGCGTCGCTGATGGTCGTGCTCGACAGCAGCATCGTCGCGGTGGCGCTGCCGGCCATCCAGGCCGACCTCGGCTTCACGCCCGCCGGCCTCGCCTGGGTGGTCACGGCGTACCTGGTCGCCTTCGGTGGCCTGCTCCTGATCTCCGGGCGGCTCGGCGACCTGGCCGGCCGCCGTCGCGTCTTCCTCGGCGGGCTCGGCCTCTTCACAGCGGCGTCACTGGTCGCGGGCCTGGCGACGGACGCCGGGGTGCTCGTCGTCTCGCGGTTCGTCCAGGGCGTCGGCGGGGCGCTCGCCTCCGCCGTGGTGCTGGGCATGATCGTCACGATGTACCCCGAGCCGCGGGCGCGGGCGAAGGCGATCGGCGTGTACAGCTTCACTCAGGCGGCGGGCGCGTCGATCGGGCTCATCGCGGGCGGGGCGCTGACGCAGGCGCTGAGCTGGCATTGGACGTTCTACGTCAACCTGCCGATCGGCGTGGCCGCGCTGCTGCTGGCGGTCCGCGTGGTCGAGCCCGACCGCGGCACCGGGCTGCGCGCGGGTCTGGACGTGCTCGGCGCCGTGCTGGTCACCGCGGCCGTGATGCTCGGGGTGTACGGGATCTCGTCGTCGGCGTGGGGGGCGCAGGTGGCGGCGCTGGGGCTGCTGGCCGCGTTCGTCGTGCGGCAGGCGAAGGCGCGTACGCCGCTGTTGCCGCTGCGGCTGTTCCGGATCCGCGCGGTGACCGGCGCGAACCTGGTGATGGTGCTGATGGTCGCCGGGATGCTGGGCTTCCAGTTCGTCACGGCGTTGTACCTGCAGCAGGTGCTCGGCCTCGACGCGCTGCGCACCGGCGTCGCGTTCCTGCCGGTGCCGCTGGTGATCGCCGTGGCGTCGCTGGGCTTCGCGGACAAGCTGGCCGCGCGGTTCGGCCGGCGGGCGGTGCTGCTGTCCGGGCTGGGGCTGGTGATCGCCGGCTTGCTGCTGCTGACCCAGGCCGGCGACGACTACTTCACCGGTGTGCTGCCGCCGCTGCTGGTGATGGGCCTCGGCGCGGGCGCGGCACTCCCGGCGCTGATGGGGCTGGCGATGTCGGACGTCGACGGCGCGGACGCGGGCGTGGCCTCCGGCCTGATCAACACGACCCAGCAGGTGGGCGCGGCGATCGGGACGGCGGTGCTGGCGACGGTGGCGGCGGCCCGGACGTCGAGCCTGTCCGGAGTGGACCACCGCGAGGCGCTGGCGTCGGGATTCCGGCTGGCGTACGGCGTCAGCGCGGGCTTCCTGCTGGCCGCGGTGGCGCTGGGCGCGCTGGTCCTGACCCGCCGCTCCCGCCGCGTGCCGGCTCCCGAGGTCTGCGTCGCCGGCCAAGCCTGACCCCCAGCGCCCCAAGGCGGCCTTGGTTGCGTCCCACGCACCGAAGGCCGCCTTGGGTGCGTCTGACGCACCGAAGGCCACATTGGGGCGCTCGGGACCGGGGTCAGGACAGGTAGGTCCGGAGGCCGCGGTGGCCCCGCCGCATCATCAGCGCGTGGTTCGCGCGGAACAGCGGCCGGGCCACCGCGTCGAGCCGCCGCAGCAGCTCCTTGCGAGCCTGGACTTCCTGGGTGATCTCCAGGAGCGTGCCCGCGCCCGCCGCGCGGACCGCTCCCGCGAGCACCCCGTCGAGGTCGCCGCTCAGCCGGACCCGCATCAGGCCCGCCCGTTCGTCTTGGTGGTCGCGGTGCATCCGGACGACCAGGCGGAACGGGAGCCGGGACCGGCAGACCAGCTCGGCGGTGTCGTCGTCCACGCGGCGCACCGCGCGGACGTCCGACCACCACCGCGGGTAGCCGGCGACGTCGGTGACCGCGCCGAACACCCGCCCGGGCGCGATCCCGGGCAGCAGCCACTCGCTGCGGAACCGGTAGCGCGCGTCCGTCATGCTCGTCAGACCTGCGCGGAGACCAGCTTCCGGCCGTCCACCGTGACGATGTCGACCGACTTCACGTCGTCGGGCGCGACCAGCGCGGACCCGTCGAGCGAGAAACCCTGGCTCTCCCACTTCTCGGACACCTGCCAGCTGCCGGCCGTCACGGCCCGGCCGCCCTTGGTCGTGACCTGCAGCAGGCACTTCTCCCCGGCCTGGACGCCCTTCACCGCCACGTTCACCCGGACCCAGCCCTGGAACGGGCTCACCGACGCGGCCAGCTGCACGCCGGTCGCGGAGTCGGTCGCCCGCACGTCCTTCGTCCCGGGCACCACCGTCGACGGAATCGGCACCGCGATGTCGGTGGACGACGTCTGCCGCCCCACCAGGATGCCGCCGCCGAGCGCGGCCACCACCAGCACCGCCGCGGCGACCAGGGCCAGGCCCCGGCGGGACGAGCGGCCAGAGCGGCCCGAGCGGGCCGGCGCCGCCGCTTCTTCTTCGCGCACCCGGCGCAGGGTCTTCTGCAGCAGCAGGTCGCCGCCTTCGGGCGGCCCGTCGAGGAACGCCTCGGGCGGCACCTCGTCGAGCGAGTCGCGCAGGGCGACCAGGTCGTTCAGATCGAACCGGCACTGCGCGCAGGTCTGCAGGTGCCGCCGTTCGAAGTCGGCCGCCTCCGCCGGGTCGAGCGCGCCGAGGGCGTACGCGCCGAGCTGCGTGTGACTCTCGTCGACCGAGTTCATCGCGCCACCTCCGTTCCGCTCGAAATCATCGCTGCTCTCAGTGCTCTCAGTGCGTAGTACGACCGTGATTTCACGGTACCCGGTGCGACGCCCAGTGTTCTCGCCGCTTCGGCCACCGTCCGTCCCCGGTAGTAGATCTCCACCAGGACCTCTCGGTGCTCGTTCGACAGGCCGTCCATCGCGCCGAGCACGGTCATCGAGTCGACCACGCCCTGGGCGTGGTCGCGCTCGACGGCCGGGGTCGGCACGCCTTCGGCCGGTTCGGCCACTTCCTGTGGCCGCGCCGCCCGGGCGCGGGCCCGGTCGGTGACCAGGTTGCGCGCGACGGTCAGCAACCAGCCGCGCACCGAACCCTTCCCGTCGTTCTGCAGGTCGTCGGCGTGTTTCCACGCGCGGACCAGCGTCTCCTGGACCACGTCCTCGGCCGCCGCCCGATCACCGGTCAGCCTCGTCGCGTAGGCCAGCAGGCTCCGGCCGTGTTCGGCGTACAGCTGCCGAATCAGGTCTTCGCCCTTGGCCTTCTTAGGCCGCCTGCCTCCGATCGCCACCCTCGTCCTCCCGACGGTGTTCTGAGTCGGCGAGGACAGTACTGCAACCCTCGGCGCCACCGGCGGTGCGTGCGTCGAGCGCAGCGCGACCATGGTGTTCATCGGCTGCCCGTCCTTCCTCGTGCTGCCCGGAAAACCGTCGTGCTCAGGACCCGCCCGCCCGGGACGCGGTGATCTTGCTGCCGTCGGGGGCGATCGCGAACCAGGTGCCGTTGACGCCCTGGCCGTTCGCCTCGCCGAGCGCCTTGTCGCCCGCGAACTGGTAGAGCGGCCAGCCGTTGAGGGTCAGCTGCTTGCTGCCGTCCTTGCGGGTCACGGTGCCGACCTGGGTCTCCTGGATGCCCTTGAGCATCGGCGTGGCGACCCCGGCGAGCACCGGCGGCCAGGCCGCCGCGCATTCGCCGTCGCAGTTGGACGTCGGCGGCTGCGAGAAGTCCTTGTCGAACCGGTAGAGCGTCCGGCCGTCGGCGTCGGTGACGACCGCGCCGAGCCCGGTGACCGTGCCCGCCGAGAGCATCTTGTGCCCCGGCTGCCCGTGTTCCGGCCCCTGCGCCCCGGAGGCCATCTCGCTGCAGGCCGACAACGTGGCGACGGCGGCGAGCGCGACGGCGCTGACGACGACCGGCCGGATTCGGTTCATGGCGTTTCTCTCCTCGGTGAGGGCGGCACCGCCGTCCGGCGGACCTCGACACCGGGAACACGGACGGTCGCGGGAAACGGTTCAGCGCCGGCGCGCGGCCGGATGGGCGTGTTCCGGTGACCGGCACGATCTTGTCGCCGTGCGGACGCGTTCCTAAGCTGGCGACGTTCGCACCGCCGCCCCCGTCAGTTCCCGGGAGCCGCTGTGTCCGTGAAGCCCTTTCTCGCCGTGGCGTTGCTGGCCGCCGGCTGTGCCACGGCGCCGCCGCCGGCTTTCACGGCGAGGCTGACCTCCCCCACCGACGTGGTGCTCACCTGGCCCGACGACGGCGCCGGCCACCGCGTCGAGTACGCGAACGACCCGGCCGGTCCCTGGACGACGCTGCGGTTCCTGCCGCCGCACGCGACGAGCTACCACCACCCGGACCTGATCCCGGAGACGCCGTTCTACTACCGGGAACAGCCGTTCACCGGCCCGGTCTCGACGGACCTGCGCACGGCGGTATCGGGCGACACGGTGACGTTCACGTGGGCCGACCGCTCCCCGGACGAAGCCGGGTTCCTGCTGGAGATCCGGCGGCCTGGCGCACCGGACTTCGACCCGGTCGAGGTCACCGACCCGGACGTGACGACCTGCACGCTGCCGCTGCTGCCCGGGGAGGAGAAGTCGGCCTTCCGGATCCGGGCACTGCACTTCGGCCCGCTCTCCCCGGTGGTCCACCAGACCACCGGGAAGCAGCCATGAGTACCCGCTACTCCGCCGCGAGGACCTGGCGCAGGAACTGGCCCGTGTAGCTCTCCTCGATCCCGGCGACGTGCTCGGGTGTGCCCTCGGCCACGACCGTGCCACCGCCCGAGCCGCCCTCCGGGCCCATGTCGATGATCCAGTCGGAGGTCTTGATCACGTCGAGGTTGTGCTCGATCACGATCACCGTGTTGCCCTTGTCGACCAGGCCGTTGATCACGCCGATCAGCTTGCTGATGTCCTCGAAGTGCAGGCCGGTCGTCGGCTCGTCGAGGATGTACACCGTCTTGCCGGTCGAGCGCTTCTGCAGCTCGCTGGCCAGCTTGACGCGCTGGGCCTCGCCGCCGGACAGCGTCGGCGCGGGCTGGCCGAGGCGGACGTAGCCGAGGCCGACGTCCACCAGCGTCTGCAGGTGGCGGTGGATGGCCTTGATCGGCTCGAAGAACTCCGCCGCTTCCTCGATGGGCATGTCGAGCACGTCCGAGACGGTCTTGCCCTTGTAGTGCACCTCGAGGGTTTCCCGGTTGTACCGCGCGCCCTTGCAGACCTCGCAGGGGACGTAGACGTCCGGCAGGAAGTTCATCTCGATCTTGATCGTGCCGTCGCCGGCACACGCTTCGCAGCGGCCGCCCTTGACGTTGAACGAGAACCGGCCCTGCTGGTAGCCGCGCACCTTCGCCTCGGTGGTGGCGGCGAACAGCTTGCGCACGTGGTCCCAGACGCCGGTGTAGGTGGCCGGGTTGGACCGCGGGGTCCGCCCGATCGGCGACTGGTCGACGCGCACGAGCTTGTCGACGTTGTTCAGGCCGTTCACGCGCGTGTGGCGCCCCGGCACCTGGCGGGCGCCGTTGAGCTTGTTCGCCAGCACCGTCGCGAGGATGTCGTTCACCAGCGTCGACTTGCCCGAGCCGGACACGCCGGTCACCGAGACCAGGCAGCCGAGCGGGAACGAGACGTCGAGGCCGCGCAGGTTGTGCTCGCGCGCGCCGACGACCGTGAGCTGCCGCTTCTTGTCGATCGGCCGCCGGATCGCCGGGATCTCGATCTTGCGCCGCCCCGACAGGTACTGCCCGGTCAGCGACTCCTTGCTCTTCAGCAGTTTCTTGTACGGTCCACTGTGGACGATGTGGCCGCCGTGCTCGCCGGCGCCGGGGCCGATGTCGACCACCCAGTCGCTGGAGCGGATCGTGTCCTCGTCGTGCTCCACGACGATCAGCGTGTTGCCGAGGTCGCGCAGCCGGGTGAGGGTCTCGATCAGCCGGTGGTTGTCGCGCTGGTGCAGGCCGATCGACGGCTCGTCGAGCACGTACAGCACGCCCACCAGCCCGGAGCCGATCTGTGTGGCGAGCCGGATGCGCTGGGCTTCACCACCCGAAAGTGTCGCCGACGCGCGGTCGAGCGAGAGGTACGTCAGGCCGACGTCGAGCAGGAAGCGCAGCCGGGCCTGGATCTCCTTGAGCACCGCGCCGGCGATCATCGCCTCGCGCGGGCCCAGCTCCAGCTCGTCGAGGAACTGCGACGCCTCGGCGATGGACAGCGCGCACACCTCGGCGATCGACATGTCGCCGCGGGTCTTGTGCTGCAGCGTGACGGCGAGGATCTCCGGCTTGAGCCGGGTGCCCTGGCAGGCCGGGCACGGCACCTCGCGCATGTAGCCCTCGTACCGCTCGCGCATGTACTCGGACTCGGTCTGCTCCTGGCGCCGCTCGAGGAACGGGATGACGCCTTCGAAGTTCGCGTAGTACGACCGCTGGCGGCCGTAGCGGTTCTTGTAGCGGACGTGCACCTGCTCGTCGACGCCGTGCAGGACGGCCTTCTGGGCGCGCGCGGGCAGCCGCCGCCACGGCGTGTCCATCCGGAAGCCGATGGTCTCGGACAGGGACTCGAGCAGCCGGATGAAGTAGTCCGCGCTCTGCCCGCCCGACCACGGCGCGATCGCGCCCTCGGCCAGCGACAGCTCGTCGTCCGGCACCACCAGCTCCGGGTCGACCTCCTTGCGGATGCCGATGCCGGTGCACTCCGGGCAGGCGCCGTAGGGCGAGTTGAAGGAGAACGAGCGCGGCTCGAGGTCCTCGATGGCCAGCGGGTGGCCGTTGGGGCAGGCGAGGTTCTCGGAGAAGCCGCGCACGCGGTGCGGGTCGCCTTCGGGCAGGTCGACGAATTCCAGCTCGACCAGGCCGTCGGCCAGGCGCAGCGCCGTCTCGACCGAGTCGGTGAGCCGCTGGCGCGACGCCGCCTTCACGGTCAGCCGGTCGATCACCACGCCGATCTGGTGCTTCTCCTGCTTCTTCAGCTTCGGCGGCTCGGTGAGCGGGTACACCGCGCCGTCGACGACCACGCGCGCGTAACCCTGCTGCTGGAGGTTCTCGAACAGGTCGACGTATTCGCCCTTGCGCCCGCGCACCACCGGCGCGAGCACCTGGAACCGGGTGCCCTCTTCCATCGCGAGCACCTGGTCGACGATCTGCTGCGGCGTCTGCTTGCTGATCGGCTCGCCGCACTTGGGGCAGTGCGCCTTGCCGGCGCGGGCGTAGAGCAGGCGCAGGTAGTCGTAGACCTCGGTGATCGTGCCCACGGTCGAGCGCGGGTTGCGCGAGGTGGACTTCTGGTCGATCGACACCGCGGGCGAGAGGCCCTCGATGAAGTCGACGTCCGGCTTGTCCATCTGCCCCAGGAACTGGCGGGCGTACGCCGACAGCGACTCGACGTAGCGGCGCTGCCCTTCGGCGAAGATGGTGTCGAAGGCGAGGCTCGACTTCCCGGACCCGGACAGGCCGGTGAACACGATCATGCTGTCGCGGGGCAGGTCGAGATCCACGCCGCGGAGGTTGTGCTCGCGGGCGCCGCGAACAACGAGGCGATCAGCCACGCCAGGGTCCTCTCAAGTCATTCTCGGTTGCGGTCGCCGGCCCGGTCTCAAGCTGCGCGGGCGGCCGCGATCCATGCTACGAGCCACCACCGACAGAAACTGGTTCCGCGTCTCTGGCCTGCGGTTCTTCGGGCTTTCGACGGCTGGTGAGCCACCGGTGGGCCGGGCGTTCGACCCCCGCGGTGACCACCCAGCCGGCCAGTACGGCGGCGCCGACGACCGCGGGGAGCCGCAGCCAGCCGGGGAGGCCTAGGTCGAGCAGGGCGCGGGCCAGGATGTAGCCCAGTTCCTGGTGCACCAGGTAAAGACCATACGAGATGCCCGCGAGCCAGGTGACGGCCGGGGCGATCCTGGCCAGTCCGGGGAACCGCCAGTCCGGCCCGCGGGCGGCCACGCAGACCAGCAGCAGGAGCACGGCGAACCCGATCGTGGACGGCCAGCGCTGGGCGTCCTGCGGCAGCGCGACGTGGAACGGGAAGACCTGCAGGTCCTGCGCGGCGACGGCGGCGAGCACGAACAGCGCGGCGTGCCAGGTGCGGAGCCGCCGCTGCGCCCACAGCCAGATCGCGACGCCGACCGCGAAGACGTGCAGCCGGTGCAGCCCGAGCCCGTAGAAGCAGGTCTCGACGAGCCGGCCGGCCGTGCCCGGCGGGAAGACGGCGAAGCGCAGCAGGAGCGGGACGAGGATCAGCGCCCACAGCAGCGCGACGGTCACCCGGTGGGTGCGCCACGAGCGCGGCCACAGCAGGGCCGCGCCGGTGAAGGCGAGCAGCTGGACCGGCAGCGTCCAGTAGGAGCCGTCCAGGTAGTAGAACGTGTCCGAGCGGACGCCCCACTCCTGCACCATGCCGAGGTTGGCGAGCAGGTCCAGCCAGGTCGGGATGTACCACGGCGACGGGTTCGCCGGCGGGCCCTGCGGCACGCCGAACAGGAACCCGGTGACGCCGGGCGGGTAGGGCAGGCCGCTGAAGGAGATGGCGGCCCACCGCGTCACGACGTAGGTCACCAGGACGGCGACGAGGTACGCGGGCACGAGACGCGCGACGCGGTTCCACAGCCACCGGCCGGGCTGGCCCTTGCGCAGGCTGGCGCAGACGAAGAAGGCGGAGATCACGAGCAGGATCGCGGCCCCGAACTGCGCTGTCACCCGGAAGGGGTAGCCGGTCAGCTCGGGATGCAGGAGTGCGCCCTGGTGGGTGACGTGCCCGAGGATGACGGCGAAGACGGCGACGACGCGGAGGAGGTCCCAGCTGATCCGGCGCGGCGTCGGGGAGGTGGGCACGGTCGTCCTGAGGTCGGCTGGCGGGGGCTGCCCGAGAGCCTACGTGGCGGCCCGGCCGGGTGCCTGTGCGGGTGGAACCGGTTGGAGTGAAACGACTACCGTGTGCACGGTGAACATCGTGGAGACCTACACCGGGCACGTCGACCCGGGCGGCGACGCCGCCCGCCGGACCCTGGACGCGCTGACGATCACGAAGCTGTCCGTCGGCCCGATGGACAACAACACGTACCTGCTGGTGTGCCGCGAGTCGCACGAAGCACTGCTGATCGACGCGGCGAACGACCCGGAGCGCATCTCGGACCTGATCGGCCACGGCCCGGACCGCCCGGCGCTGCGCACGATCGTCACGACCCACCAGCACCAGGACCACTGGCAGGCGCTGGGAGCGGTGGCGGGAGCGAACGGCGCGAACACGGCGGCCCACCCCCTGGACGCGGAGCCGCTGCCGGTCCCCCCGGACTTCCTGGTGGAGCACGGCGACACGCTGACGGTGGGCGACGTCACGCTGTCGGTGATCCACCTGCGCGGTCACACGCCGGGATCGATCGCGCTGCTGTACCGCGACCCGTCGGGACACCCGCATCTGTTCACCGGGGACTCGCTGTTCCCCGGCGGCGTGGGAAGGACCACGTCGCCGGAGGACTTCGCGTCGTTGCTGGGCGACGTGGAGTCCCGGATCTTCGGCGAACTGCCGGACGAGACGTGGTTCTACCCGGGCCACGGCGACGATTCGACGCTGGGCGCGGAGCGGCCGAAGCTGAAGGAGTGGCGAGAGCGCGGCTGGTGAGGCGCGGCCCTGCGTTCCCGCAGCCGTGATCCACGGAAGAGGCCGGTAGCGCAGCCGTCGGTCGTGGTGCCCGGCCGCGCAGCAGCCGCCTCGAAGTCCCTGGCCGTGGCTCGGAGCGAATTCAGCCCGGCGGAACCGCCGTCACCCGCGCTCGTAGGGGATCTTCTCCCCCGCCTCCACCGGGAACGGCAGGTGGTTCCCCGCCGGCGGCAGCGGGCACGTGGCGAAGTCCGTGAACGCGCACGGCAGGTTGACCGCCCGGTTGAAGTCCAGCGTCACCGTCCCGTCCGGGCCGGGCGCGCCGACCGGCAGCGACCGGTTCGCCACATACGTCGTCACCCCGCTCGTCGCGTCCGTGAACAGGATGCTCAACCCGCCGTCCTTGCCGTTGAACGCCGTCAGCGTGTGCGACGCGCCTTCATGCGTGAAGTGCACAACGCCGGGCGCCGTGTACACATGGCTCAGACCCTCGACCACCGCACCCACCGTGGTCGGCCGCGGCTCGGGGAACGGCTCGAACCGGCCCTGCAGCACCCACGACGGCGAAGGCTCGTACGCCGGCACGCCATGGAACGCGCGCACCGCCTCGGCCTTCGGGTCGTGGACGCGGATCAGGTACCCGGAGCGGCGGGCCACCTCGATCTCGACGTCGCCGGACAGCACCCGCGTGCCCGCGCCGCTGTTCACCAGCTCGAACCGGTGGACCTCCGTGATCGGCTCGCCTTCGTGCGCCAGTGACGCGCCGGCCGGGTCCACGTACGCCGCCTGCTCGTCCTGCCACCAGCGGCCCGGGATGCCCGGGTACTCGCGCGGCGTCTCGTCCAGCCAGTCGAGCGACACCAGCGCCAGCCAGCCGTGCGGTGCCGCGAGGTCCGCCTCCCGGCGGGTCTTCCAGTCCTGCCACTCCTGGGTGAACGTGCTCATCACGGGCCCCTTCCGCTCGGCTACGACGGTGCCAACCCGCCGCCCGGGCCGGTATTCCGTGTCCCAGTATCCGGACCCCCGGCCGACCACTGCAGGCCGTAACTCAGCCCTTGGTGCAGGTCGTGGAACTCGAGCCCGACCTCGCCGACGCGGTTGACCGTCAGCGCGTCCCCGGAGCCGGCGCCGTCGTCGATCACACGGCCAGGCACGCCGTTGAGCCGCCACACCCGGGACGGCGGGCGGTCGCGGTCGAACCGGACGCGCACCGAGAACTCCTCGCACCGGCGCAACGGCGTCATCACGTAATACGGCCGGAGCGTCGTGCGCCGCGGCACGAACCGGATGCCGTACTCGTGGCGCCGGCCGAGCCGCAGCGGGCTCGGCAGCCGCATGACGAACTGCGCGTGGCTCGCCGAAACCTGGCGTGCTTCGACGATCTCGCCGCCGAACAGGACGTCGGCGGTGATGTCCGGCGCCGGGTCGCTGCCCGGCTCGGCCGGCACGCTGAACGACAGCACGAGCTCGTCGAGTTCGTCGACCTCCGCGACGATCCGGCGTTCCTCCTGCAGCTCCGGCGGCCGGCGGTCGAGCCGCAACGTCGCCTTCGCCGACTCGACGTACCAGCCGGCGAGCGGGTGCCGGTCGCGCGGCGACGCGGGCGCGCCGAGCAGCTCGTCGAGCCGGCGGAACGCGAGGTCGATCCGGCGGCGGGCGGTCCGCGGGTCGCGGTCCAGGACCCCGGCCAGCCACGAGATCCGCCGGTCGAGGAACTCGCCCGCCGCTTCTTCGTGCAGGCCGAGCGCCGCCAGCGCGGCCAGCCGCAGGTCGGACGGGAGCCGTCCGCACACCTCGGTGAGGCGCAGCACGAGCTTCTGCCGGGCCGCCGACGGCTGGTCGGCGGCCGTGATCCCGCAGCTCGCACGCAGGCAGGGGCCGATCCGCTGGTGCAGGTCGGCGGCGTCGAGCCCGCGGCCGCGGCGCAGCTCGTTGAGCTCGCGCACGAACGGGAAAGCGGCCCCCGACGTCATTTTCGCCCCTTTCCGGAAAGGCGCTGGAATGGAACGCCCACGTTACCGCGAAGGTTCGCGGAATACCCGGACGGCCGGCCCCCCACGAGCCGGCCGGCCGGGGACACCGCGGTCAGTTCGCGCCGAAGATCAGCGCCCAGATCGAGTGGCTCTCCATCACACACCTCCTCCTCGCTGAACCCGGTCGAGGCGGAGAACGGCCGACAACGCGGCGGGAAACCAATTCGCCACGGCCGCCGTCCGGCCTCGCTCGAAAAGGGAATCCGGCCGGTCGGCATCGTTTTCTTTTCCGGCCGGGTCCAGGATCGCGCCGGGGCGGCGCCGGTTCAGAGGCCGGTTGTCACGGGCGGTGTGTGCCGTTCGGCTCAGAACGGGCGAAGGCACGCAGGACGCGCGGCTCGCGGACGAGGATCCGGCGGCGGCCGGTCTCGACGATCCCGCGCTCCCGCAGCACGCGCAGCGCCCGCGCGACGGTCCGCCGCGCCGCGCCGATCTGCGCGGCGATGTCCTCCTGCGAGAACGCGCCCTCGATGAGCACGCCGTCCGGGACGGGCCTGCCGTGTTCCTCGGCCAGGCGGACCAGGTGCACGGCGACCCGGCGGCTGACGTCGAAGGCGGCGGCGTCGACCCGGGCCGACTCGGCGTCGCGGAGCCGGGCCGCTACCGTCTTGATCGTCGCGACGGCGATCGCGGGCCGGGTGTGCAGGACGTCGACGAACTCGGGCCCGGTCAGCTGGAACACGGTGCAGGGCTCGATCGCCCGCACCGACGCCGACCGCGGCCGCCCCGTCACGGCCGCGAGGTCCCCGAGCACCTCGCCGGGGCCGCGGAGCCCGAAGAGCACTTCGCGGCCGTCCTCGACGATGGCGGAGACGCGCACCCAGCCGGAGACCAGCACGTGGACGTGGTCGGACGGGTCGCCTTCCATGAGCACGACGTCGTTGGCCCGGAACCGCCGCCGGGTGCCGCGGCCGAGCAGGTACTCGCGATCGGCGTCGGCGAGGTGGGCCAGCAGCGCCCCTTCGGCCGTGTCGTCGTGCCCGTTCATGGTTCCCCTCCGGAGGTTCACCGTAACCCGGCGTGGCGGCTCCCGGCGAGGGCCGCGCCCGGTAGGGTCGCCGCGTGGACGTGGAGATCTACACCGACGGCGCGTGCAGCGGGAACCCCGGACCGGGCGGCTGGGGCGCGGTCCTGCGCTACGGGAAGCACGAGCGCGAGCTGTACGGCGGCGAGGCCACGCCGACGACGAACAACCGGATGGAGCTGACGGCACCGATCCGCGCGCTGGAGAGCCTGACCCGCCCGTCGCAGGTCCGCGTGTACACCGACAGCACGTACGTGCGCAACGGGATCACGCAGTGGCTGCCGCGCTGGAAGAACAACGGCTGGCTGACGGCGGCGCGCGAGCCGGTGAAGAACGCGGACCTGTGGCAGCGCCTCGACGCGGCGATCGGCGAGCACCGGGTGGAGTGGCTCTGGGTGAAGGGCCACGCGGGCCTCCCGGACAACGAGCGCGCCGACCGGCTCGCGGTCCGCGGGGCGCAGGAGGCGCGGGAGACCGGGAAGCCGGTCAACGCGGGCTAGTCCTCAGTAGACGGTCGCGGCGGCGTGGCATGATTTCCCGATGCGTCCCGCTCCCTGCCCGTGCGGCCTGGCCGCGTCCTACGACGCCTGCTGCGGCCGCTTCCACGACGGTGGTGTCGCCGCACCCACCGCCGAGCTGCTCATGCGCTCGCGGTTCAGCGCGTTCGCCGTCGGGGACGCCGGCTACCTGCTGCGGACCTGGCATCCCGGCACCCGTCCGCGCCGGCTGAGCCTCGATCCGCAGCAGGAGTGGACGTGGCTGGAGATCCTCGGCCGCACCGGCGGTGGCCTGCTGCACACCGAGGGCACGGTCCGGTTCCGGGCGCACTACCGCCACCACGGCCGCGACGGCTTCCTCGAGGAGAACAGCCGCTTCCGCCGCGACGGCGGCCAGTGGGTCTACCTTGACGCGGAAGCCTGATGGGCACCGCGATCGTCGGCGTGGCCGGCGCACTCCTCGGCGTCCTCACCGGCGGCCTCCTGCAGCACGCGCTGGCGGCACGCACCCGCCGGTGGCAGCGGGAGGACGCGCTCGGCAAGCTCAAGCAGGCCGTCTACGCGGAGTACCTCCGCGCGATCAGCGCCAGCTACGGCCAGGCCGTGGCCGGCGAGCGCACCCGGACCGAGGACGCCCGGCTGCACGCCGCCACGGCCGAGATCGAGGTCCTGGCCGGCGCGGCGGTCTCCGGACCGGCCCGGGAGCTCACGACGGCCGTCATCGACGTGCACACGAAGATCGCCGAGGGCGGTGTCGAGGAGGCGAGCGTGACCGCCGTCGACATACGGCGGCTGAAGCTGATCGCTCTCTTCAAGAGCGACCTCGGAATCGAGCCGTAGTCCGGAAAACCCGCCCGCGTGGCACCTCCGCCGTGCTAAACACAGCGGCGATGGGAAAACTGACCCGCCGCGCCCGGGCCAAGGCGGACTACCTCGGCTTCATCGGCGCGCGGGAGTGGCCGCTCGCCGCCTCGGGTCTCGGGGTCGTCCTCGGCGTCGTGACCATCCTGCCCAGCGCGGTCGGTGTCGTGCTCTCCGTCGTCGCCCTCGCTCTCGGTGTCGCCACCTTCACCCGGGATGTCCGGCTGCTGCGCCGCCGGTGGGCCGGGTTCGAGTTCACCACCATCGCCGCGCCCTTCCCGACCGCCGAGCTGCCGCCGCCCCCGTCCTACCCGCAAGCCGAGTACCTCGCCGTGCCAGCGAGAGGCACGGCGCTGGTCAGCGCCGCGATCGACCGCGACCTGTGGACCGGGCGGCACACGATCGCCGTCGCCGAGGAGCCCTACCGGCTGCCTCCCGTGCTGAAGGCGACCGCGCCGCACGTGCTGCCCCTGCGGGCGCGCGGCCGGCTGCTGTTCAACGGGCCGATCGTCGGCATGCGCGGCGACCCGCTGCCCGCCACCGGCGCCCGGCCCGCGCCGATCCGGCTGCACCGCGCGCGGTTCTTCGACGCCGTCTGCTCGAACGAGCTGGGCACGCTCCGCATCACGCGCGCCGGCACCGGCGAGGAGTACGACCTGCGCAAGGCCGAGCTCACCGGCACCGACGGCGCCCTGCGCGAGCTGAGCAGCAGCACGCTGGCCGACTTCGTCGGGGTCTCGACGGTCGCGTTCACCACCGACGGCAAGCTGGTCACCGTCCGGCAGTCCTCGCTCAACGCCGTGAGCGGGCTGCTGCTCGCGCCCTCGGGCAGCGGCTCGCTGGAGCCGCGCGACCTGCGCACCCCGGACGGCGGTACCCGCCGGTACCTGCACACCGCCGTCTGCGCCGGGATGGAACGCGAGCTGTGCGAGGAAAGCGGGCTCCGCCCGCCGGACGTCCGCGGCACGAAGCTGACCGGGTTCGCGCGCTGGCTGGAACGCGGCGCCAAGCCGGAGTTCTTCGGCGTGACCGAGCTGGCGGTCGGCAGCGCCGAGGTCGCCGCGCGCCGCCCGGTCAGCGGCGAACGGCTCTACAGCGCCGGGCTGACGCTGTTCGACGTCGATCTCGCGGCCGTCGGCGCCGCGCTGGCCGCCGGTGTCCCGCTCAGCGAGGCACTCCCCGCGCGGCTCTGGGAGGACGGCTCGCTGCCGCTCCTGCTGGCCCTGCGCGCGGCGGCGGCGTGGCGGGTCGCGGAGATCTGACCGAAACGCCCCTGTTCTCCGGGTGAGGGGAACGCTACGATCGTCCGCAATTGTTAGGAAAGTTCCCTAACGATGTCCGCTGTCCCCGCCGCCGTGGTGCCTAGGAGGCGCGCTCGTGAGCTATCGGCAGAGAAGAACCCGGACACTACTCGCGGCGGCCGTGCTGGCCGTCGCGGCGAGCGGGGCCACCGTCGCGGCGGCCACCGGGCAGGAACCGGCGAAGGCGGTGTTCGCCGCTGTGGGCCCGGCCACCGCCGTCCCCGGCTTCCTGATCCAGACGTCCGCCCAGGTCAGCGACGACTCGGCGGTCTCCAAGCCCGGTTTCGACACCGCCGGCTGGTACCCGGTCGGCCCGCGCTCGACCGTCTACGCCGGGCTGCTGGCCAACGGCAAGTACGCCGACCCGTTCTACTCCACCAACATGAAGAACGTGCCGACCGCGGACTTCAAGGTCCCGTGGTGGTACCGCGCCGACGTCACCGTCGCCGACCCCACGCAGCGCACCTACCTCGACTTCAGCGGCGTGCTGTCCAAGGCCGACGTCTGGGTCAACGGGACGCGCATCGCCGACAAGTCGCAGGTCACCGGCGCCTACACCCGCCACGACCTGGACATCACCGCGCAGGTGAAGGCCGGCACCAACAGCATCGCCTTCAAGGTCTACCCGAACGACCCGGACAAGGACCTGTCGATGGGCTGGATCGACTGGGCGCAGACCCCGCCGGACCAGAACATGGGCATCGTGCGGGACGTGCTGGTCCGGCGCAGCGGCCCCGTGGCGCTGCGCGGCGGCCACGTCGTCACGAAGCTGCCGTCGCTCGGCCACGCCGACCTCACGGTGAAGGCCGACGTCCGCAACGACTCCGCGGCCGCGGTGACGACGACCGTGTCCGGAACGGTCGCCGGGCGCGCCATCAGCCAGACGGTCTCGCTGGCGGCGAAGGAGAAGAAGACGGTCACGTTCCCGGTGATCGGGATCGACAACCCGCAGGTCTGGTGGCCGGCCGGGATGGGCGGGCAGCCGCTCTACGACCTCGACCTGACCGCGAGCGTCGGCGGCACGGCGTCCGACACCTCGCACTCGAGCTTCGGCGTCCGGCAGGTGACGGCGAACAAGAACGCGAGCGGCGGCCGCGCGTACACGATCAACGGGCGCCCGCTGCTGATCAAGGGCGGCGGCTACTCGCCGGACCTGTTCCTGCGCTGGAACGAGCAGTTCGCGGCCGACAAGCTCGCCTACGTCAAGGACCTCGGGCTCAACACCGTGCGCCTGGAGGGGCACATCGAGCCGGACGAGTTCTTCGACCTCGCCGACCGGATGGGCGTGCTGACGCTGCCCGGCTGGGAGTGCTGCGACAAGTGGGAAGGCCAGGTCAACGGCGACGAGAAGGGTGACCCCTGGACCGCCGCGGACTACCCGGTCGCGAAGGCGTCGATGACCGCGGAGGCCGAGCGCCTGCGCGACCACCCGAGCGTCATCTCGTTCCTCATCGGCAGCGACTTCGCGCCGGACGCGACCATCGAGAAGAACTACCTCGACGCGCTCAGCGCCGCGGACTGGCCCACCCCGGTGGTCCCGGCCGCGTCGGCGAAGTCGTCGCCGCAGCTCGGCTCGTCGGGCATGAAGATGAACGGCCCGTACGACTACGTCCCGCCGAACTACTGGTACGACAAGGCGCACGGTGATCTCGGCGGCGCGTGGGGCTTCAACTCCGAGACCAGCGCCGGGCCGGACATCCCGACGATGGACACGCTGAAGCGGATGATGTCGTCCAGTGAGCTGGACACGCTGTGGAAGAACCCGTCGGCGGCGCAGTACCACCGGTCGTCGTCCTCGACGTTCGCCAACCTGAAGCTGTTCGGCGACGCGCTGGCCGGCCGCTACGGCAAGCCGTCGAGCCTGGCCGACTTCGTCCGGAAGGCGCAGCTGGCCCAGTACGAGAACGTCCGCGCCGAGTTCGAGTCCCACTCGCGCAACTTCAGCGACGGCACGAACCCGGCCACCGGGATCATCTACTGGATGCTCAACAGCGGCTGGACGTCGCTGCACTGGCAGCTGTTCGACGCCTACCTCGACCAGAACGGCTCCTACTTCGGGGCCAAGAAGGCGAACGAGCCGCTGCACATCCAGTACTCGTACGACACCAAGTCGGTCGTGGTGGTCAACCACAACCACGACCCGGCGTCCGGGCTGACCGCCCGCGTCCAGCTGTTCAACCTGGACGGCACCGCGAAGTACGACCAGTCGAAGAGCGTCTCGGTGGGCGGTGACGGCGCGAAGACCACCGCGCTGACCATCGGCTCGGTGAGCGGGCTGTCGACGACGTACCTGGCGAAGCTGGTCCTGACCGACTCGTCGGGCAAGGAGGTCAGCCGCAACGTCTACTGGCTGTCCACCAAGGCCGACACGCTGGACTGGGCCAACAGCGACTGGTACTACACGCCGACGACGTCGTACGCGGACCTGTCGGGGCTGAACTCGCTGGGGTCGGTCACCGTGGGCGCGAACGCCTCCTCGACGGCCGACGCCGACGGCACCACGACGACCAAGGTGACGCTGACCAACAGCACCGGCGGCAAGATCCCGGCGTTCTTCGTCGACGCGCACGTGGTCGGCGCGGCGGGCGCGCCGGTGCTGCCGGTGCGGTGGACCGACAACCAGGTCACGCTGTGGCCGGGCGAGTCCACGACGCTGACGGCGACGTACCGGACCGCGGACCTCAAGGGCGCCAAGCCGTCGGTGCGGATCGCGGGCTGGAACACCGGGACGAAGACGATCCCGGCGGACGGCTCGGCCGAAGCCCGCGATTACCAGGCCGAAGACGCGGCGATCACCGGCGGCGTCGCGGAGTCGAACCACCTGGGCTACACGGGCACCGGGTTCGTCAACTACGACAACACGACGGGCAGCGCGGTGGAGTTCACGGTGCCGGCGGCCGCGGCGGGCCCGGCGAACGTCGTCCTGCGGTTCGCCAACGGCACGACGACGAACCGGCCGATGGACATCTCGGTGAACGGAACGAAGGTGGCATCGGGAGTGACGTTCGGCGGCACGGGGAACTGGGACACGTGGCAGACGGTCACGGTGCCGGTTTCGCTGGCCGCGGGGACGAACAAGATCAAGGCCACGGCGACGACCGCCAACGGCGGCCCGAACCTGGACAAGATCACCGTTTAGGCAGCGGCCGTGAATGCCACATCCAGGGACATCGTGTCCGTGAATGTGGCATTCACGGCTTCCCTGCTTCGGGTTCCGGGGGCGCCATCGCCGCGTCGCTGAGGGCGCGAAAGACCGACCGGGGGTTGTCCGGCAAGGATGGGTCACGGTCGAGCATCGCGATCTCCGGCTGGGTGAGGTTCCGCACGAGCGGAACACCGTCGATCTTGACGATCAGCACCGATCCGAGGTGGACCAAGGCCGTGGGCGAAGCCTGAAGGGCGACGAGCAACTTCGCGACCGCGTCTCCTTGGGCCCGATCGACCTGCGCCTGGTTCTTCGTGAGGAGCTGAAGCTCGATTCCCCGTTCGATCTTCTCGAGACGTCGACGCATGTCTTCCGAGGAACCGGCCCGCCGCAGCCGGCAGACGAAGGCACGTCGCCAAGATCCTCGCTTGCCTCCGGCTTCCGCGTCGCCACCGAGGTGGTCCTCGACGCGCTGCTGGAGGGCACGCTGGACGGCAATCGCGCCGCGCCGCTGCTCGGCACGCGACCGATCGGAGCCATCGCCTCCGCTCGGTGCGGCCGACCGGCGTCGGTAACGACGCGTCAGTTGCCGCCTCAGTCCCAGAGCAGGCGCTGGTCCCGATCCGGATCCGGCACCGTCGTGGACACGTCGTCGAAGAGCCGCGTGACGCGGTCCGCCGGCGTGTACCGCGGCCAGCCCGGGTCGCCCGTCTTGACGAACCGGACCCACGCGCCGAACATCTCCGTCGCCACCGCCTGCAGGCGCTCCGCCGGGAACGTCCGGCCGGCGAACAGGAACCGCCAGTTGCGGTTGCGGATGTCGTCGAACATCAGCGGCAGGTCGAGCCCGTGCGGGGCGCCGAGCCCCTTGCCGCGTGGGGCGATCCGCCAGTCGAGCCGGTACATCCAGGCCGTTCCGCCGGCGGCTTGCGTCGCTTCGGCGAACCGGATCGCCGGGATCCACCAGTCCCCCGCGGTCAGCGCGCGGTTGCGGACCTGGTCTTCCGGCCAGTCCGGGAGAAGCCCGGCGTAGGCCGCGACGGCCTTCTCGATCTCCTCCGCGTCCAGCACCGTCGAGCCGGCGCCCAGCAGCTTCGCGCCGCCCGACTGCAGCCAGCTGAACAGGTCTTCTTCGTCCGCCGTCGTCCCGATGAGCAGCCGGACGCCGCGGACCGCGTCCAGTGGCCGGGCGGGCAGCAGCTCGTCGCCGACGACCACGCGGTAGGTCACTTTCGTCCCCGACACCGCCGAAACCCGTTGCTGCGCCTCGAGAATCCGCGTCACAGGCAGCGTCGCCAGCTCGTCCGGGGCGACGTCGAGCTCCGCGAGGACCGCCGAAGCCACCGCCGCGCCTTCGGCCGGGGTGTGCACGACCGCGCCGACGCCGGTGCCGCTCTGCACGATCGCCTGGTGGACCAGCCCGCGCGTGGCCGGCACGGCCAGCAGCGTCCCGACCGTGCGACCGCCGTTGGACTGCCCGGCCAGCGTCACCCGGCCCGGGTCGCCGCCGAACGCGCCGATGTGGCCGCGCACCCATTCGAGGGCCGCGACCTGGTCGCGCAGCGAGAGGTTCGAGTCGGCGACGCCGGGCAGGTGCAGCATCCCGAGCACGCCGAGCCGGTAGGCGACGGTCACGACGACCACGCCCCGCCGGGCGTAGGCGGACGCGTCGAACTGGTGCGGCGCCCCCATCACGCCGCCGCCGCCGTGGATCCACACGAGCACCGGGTACGAGCCGGGTTCCGCGGGCGCGTAGACGTTCAGGTACAGGCAGTCCTCGTCGCCGGTGAAGCCACGGCCGGTCAGCTCGGGCTGCGGCGCTCGCGGCGCCCACTCGGTCGCGTCGCGGACGCCGTCCCACGGCCGCGCCGGCCGCGGCGCGCGGAACCGCAGCTCCCCCACCGGCGGCTCGGCGTACGGCACGCCGAGGAACGTCCTGACGCCGTCCCGTCCGGACCCGCGCAGCACTCCGGTCGCGATCTCCACCGTCGTCACGTATTCAGCCTAGGGTCTTGCGCTGGAGCGCGCTCCAGCGTGTTGACTCCGGTCACGCACCCCGGGAGGCACACTTGACCGCAGCCGAGAACAAGCAGCTCCTGAAGACGGCGTTCGACGCCTGGGCGACCGGCGACATCCGGCCGCTGCTGGCCGCCATGGCCGACGACGTCGTGTGGACGGTCAGCGGGCACAACAGCTGGTCGGGCAGCTTCCGCGGCAAGGACTCGGTCCGCCGCGACCTGCTCGGCCCGCTCGGCGAGCAGTTCGACGGCACCTACACCAGCACGGCGAGCCGGTTCGTCGCCGAAGACGACGTGGTCGTCGTCGAGACGCAGGGCAGCGTGGCCACGAAGGCGGGGCCGCGGTACGACAACAAGTACTGTTTCGTCTTCCGCCTCGAGGACGGCCGGATCCGCGAGATCACCGAGTACATGGACACCCAGCTGGTCGCGGAGGTGCTCACCGAGCTGGCCAGGTGAGGCCCGCCGCGGGCCGCGGGTCATGATTACCCCGTGCACATCGCGGCAGAGATAGTGGCGCTGGTCGTGACCGTCCTCCTCGTCAGCGCGGTGGCGCGGCGGCTGGACTGGTCCGCCCCGCTGTGCCTGATCGTCGTCGGCGTCGGCGCGTCGTACGTGCCCGGCGTGCCCGAATACCACCTCGACCCCGAGGTCGTGCTGCTCGGCCTGCTGCCGCCGCTGCTGTACTCGGCGGCCATCCAGACCTCGCTGGTCGACTTCCGGAAGAACCGCGGCGCGATCGGGCTGATGTCGGTCGGGCTGGTCGTGTTCACCGCGATCGGCGTCGGGCTCGTCGCCTGGGCGGTGGTTCCGGGCCTGCCGCTGGCCGGCGGCATCGCGCTCGGCGCGGTCGTCGCGCCGCCGGACGCCGTCGCCGCCAGTGTCGTCGCCCGCCGGGTCGGCATGCCGCGGAAACTGATCCGGCTGCTCGAAGGCGAGAGCCTGTTCAACGACGCCGCCGCGCTGGTCGCGCTCCGCACGGCCATCGCCGCGCTCGCCGGGTCGGTCAGCCTGTGGCAGGTCGGCGCGGACTTCTTCCGCGCGGCCATCGGCGGGGCCGTGGTCGGGCTGGTCGTCGGGTTCGCGGCCGCGTTCGTCCGCGCCCGGATGGACGAGCCGGTGCTCGACACCGCGCTGTCGTTCGCCGTCCCGTTCATCGCCTACATCCCGGCCGAGGCGATCCACGGCTCGGGCGTGCTCGCGGTGGTCATCGCGGGGCTCATCCTCGGGCACAAGGCCCCGCAGATCCTGTCCGGCTCGACCCGGCTGGCGTCCCGGCTCAACTGGCAGACGATCCAGTTCCTGCTGGAGAACATGGTCTTCCTGCTGATCGGCCTGCAGCTGCGGCGGATCCTCGCCGAAGTCGGCGAGAGCGGGCTGTCGCTGGTCACGCTCACCTGGATCTGCGTCGCGGTGCTGGGCGCGACGATCCTCACCCGGGTGCTGTACCTGATCGGCATCGGCACGGTGAAGCGCGTCGAACGGCGTCTGCTGCCGAAGAAGACGCGGGCCAAGATCTGGCCGTGGCGCTACTCGGCCGTGATCGCCTGGGCCGGCATGCGCGGCGTGGTCACGCTCGCGGCGGCGTTCGTCCTGCCCGCGGACACGCCGCAACGGGCCGTGCTGGTGCTCGCGGCGTTCGTCGTGGTGGCCGGCACCCTGGCCGTGCAGGGCATGACGCTGCCGCCGCTGATCCGCCGGCTGCGCCTGCCGCGGCCGGACCCCGCGGAGGACGCGCTGCAGGAGGCGGCCGTCCTGCACGACATGACCCGCGCCGCGCTCGCCAAGCTCGAAGAGATCCGGACGGACGACGACCCGCCGGAGATCATCCAGCGCCTGCGCGACCGGCTGCAGCACCGCGCCGACTCGGCGTGGGAGCAGCTCGGCAGGCAGAGCGCGCTGGCCGAGACGCCGAGTGACGCCTACCGCCGCCTGCGCCTGCAGCTGCTCGACGTGGAACGCGAGCAGTTCCTCAAGGCCCGCGACAGCGGCAGCGCCGACGACGACGTCCTGCGGAAGGTCCTGGAACGGCTCGACATCGAAGAATCCATGCTGGACCGCGACGACGAGGAACCCGAGGTCGAAGGCCGCGAGCTGCGCACCCCGGCGGCGACTGCGGGCTCGTGCAAGCACCTGGCCCACGAGTGGACCGACAAGGAGCCCAGCTCGGCCGACAGCTGCGCCGCGTGCCTCGCCGAGGGCACGACCTGGGTGCACCTGCGGATGTGCCTGAAGTGCGGCAACGTCGCGTGCTGCGATTCGTCGCCGCGGCGCCACGCCACCCGGCACTTCCACGAGACGCGGCACCCGGTGATGCGCAGCTTCGAGCCGGGCGAGACGTGGCGGTGGTGTTTCGTGGACAAGCAGCTCGGCTAGCTCCGCGTTCCTCCCCGCCACCACCCTCAACGGAGGCGCTTCGCGCCGCTGTACCGTCTCCACCATGAGCACGCCGGAACAGGAGATCGAGTACCGCCAGCACCGCTTCAGCCCGCCGCCGGGGTCGACGGAGATCTTCCTGGTCCGGCACGGCGAATCCGCACCCGCCCGCGGCGCCGACCCGTTCGAGCTGGTCGACGGCCAGGCCGACCCGGACCTGGCGCCGGAGGGCCGCGACCACGCGCAGCGCGTCGGCGCGCGGCTGGCCGGCGAGCGGATCGACGCGATCTACGTGACGACCCTGCGCCGCACGGTGCAGACCGCCGCGCCGCTGGCGGAGAAGCTCGGGCTGACCCCGGTCGTCGAGCCGGACCTGCGCGAAATCCACCTCGGTGACTGGGAGAACGGCCTGTTCCGCAAGTACAGCGCCGACGGCCACCCGATCATCGACCGGCTGTGGGCCGAGCAGCGCTGGGACGTCATCCCGGGCGCGGAGTCCGACGAGGCGTTCGGCGCCCGCCTGCGCGGCGCGCTCACCCGGATCGCCGCCGCGCACCCGGACCAGCGCGTCGCGGTTTTCACCCACGGCGGCGTGATCGGCGAGGTGTTCGCGCAGGCCGGCCGCTCGGTCGAGCGGTTCGCGTTCCTCGGCGCCGACAACGGCTCGATCTCGCACCTGGTGGTGCACGGGGAGAACTGGATCATCCGGCGGTTCAACGACACCGCGCACCTGGTCAACCCGCTCGGCTGAGTTTCCCGGCCGCGACGAGCTGCACGGTCACCAGGATCGAGACCGCTTCCGCGGCGAGCAGCCCGATCAGCACCAGGACCTGCGTCATGCCCGCCTGGATCGGCCCGGCGCCGCCCAGCAGGACGCCGACGTAGGCGCCCGGGAGCGTCACGAGACCGACCGTGCGCGTCTGGTCGAGCGCCGGGATGAGCGCGTGCCCGGCCGACGGGCGGCAGATCTCCAGCGCGGCGGGCCGGGGCAGGAAGCCGAGGGCGAGGGCGGCTTCGTACTCGCCGTGGCGCGCCTTCAGCTCGTCCAGGGCCCGGCGCGCGGCCTGCGACGTCGCGGTCATGGCGCCGCCGATGACGATGCCGGCGATCGGCACCACCGAGATCGGCTTCGGCGGGACCACGCCGGCGCCGAGGACCAGCGCCAAGACCGGCACGACGCCGGCGGCGATGGCCAGCGCCGTCCAGGGCAGGTTGGCCCAGGTCCCGGCGCGGCGCGCCGACGTCACCGCGGCGATGCCGAACATCAGCAGCACGAACAGGCCGGTCAGCGGGGCCGAGCGCAGGACGGCGGTGATCACCAGCGAGACGACGGCCAGCTGCGCGACGGCCCGGACGGCGGCGACGAGCACGGCGCGTCCCGGCCCGAGCCCACCGGCCTGGACGACGGCGGCACCGGCGACGGCGAGCAGGGCCAGCACCGCGACGAGGGCGGGGCCGAAGGTGATCGCGGCGTCGTTCACGCCGCCCATCGTGCCTTCAGACGGCGCAGCTGAACTGGCGGCCCGGCTCGGCGACGGTCTTGTCGGCGACGACGACCCCGTCGACGACGATCCGGCAGCGCAGCTCGCCGGGCCCGGGGTTCTGGGCGGCGATGCTGTAGAACTCGGTGCGCCCAGCCGGTCCGACGCGGGTGAACTGCGTCGACCACGGCGTGGTGACCTCGGCCTGCTGGGTCAGCGCCGAGCCCGCGGCGGCGAAGGTGACGTTGCGGGCGCCGTGCGCGCCGAGCAGCTCGTAGACGACGGAGTGGCTGACGGTCCGCACGGTCTGGACGGTCTGGGCGGCGGCGGGAGCGGCCACGGGCTCGTCCTTGACGGGCCCGCGCCCGGAGCGCGGCACGACGTACGACGTCACGGCGAAGGCGGCGGCGAGCACGCCCAGGACGACCACGACGTTTCCGGCCGACTTGGCCCGGCCGGCGCAGTCGCGCTCGGGCCGGGTCGCGGTGGGAACACCCATGGAGAGGTCTTCTCTCGTCGCGCGCACTTCCGTCGAGTGCGTCGCCTATATCTCGCCGTGACCTCACGCCGCGTTACCCGCGGTTCGCAGATCGTCCGGCTTTCACCCGAACGGGTGTCCTCGGTTCACGCCGGCTTCCGTCGGACCCCGGGTGCAATGATTTGGAGCATGTACGAAGAGGCAGCACCGCCAGGGCCGCTCGCGGGAGTGGCGCGCTGCGTGTGGCGATCGGCTTCGGAGGGACCGAAGCGGATCGTCCCGGACGGCTGCCTGGACCTGGTCGCGGGCGACGGCGGGGTGTTCATCGCGGGCCCGGACACGACGGCGTGGTCATCGGCGACCCACCCGGGCGCGGTGCTGACGGGAGTGCGTTTCACCCCGGGCCGAGCGGCGGCGGTCCTCGGCGTGGCGGCGGACGAGCTGCGCGACCGCCGCGTGCCGCTGGGCGAGCTGTGGGGGCGCGAAGGGGAACTGCTGGCGGAGCGGTTGCTGGCGGGAGAGCTGTCACCGGCGGCGGCGGTCGCGTCCCGGTTGAAGGAGGTGCCACCGGCGGATCCGGCCGTGGCGGCGCTGATCGCGCGGCTGGATGCGGGAGTGCCGCGGGTCTCGCAGGCCGTGGCGGCGTTGGGACAGCCGGGGCGGGGCTCGGCCGAGGCCGCGGCGGCAGGCCGGGGCGGGGATCCGGAGGAACTTGCCGGGGCTCTCGCGGCCGCCCTCGGACAGCGCGGCGCCGGCCCCGCCGAGATCACCGCTGCCCTCGCCCCGCCGGAAGCCACCACCGCGAGCGTTCCCGACCTCGCTGCCGCGCGGATCGAAGACCCCGCCGGTCCCTCCGCCATCAGTGAGCGGCGGCTGCGGAAGCGGTTCGTCCAGGCCGTCGGCTACGGCCCCGCCACCTACCTGCGGGTCAGCCGGTTCCAGCGCGCCGTCGCCCTCGCTTCGTGCGTCGGTGGCCTTGCCGCGCTCGCCGCCGCTGCCGGGTACTCCGACCAAGCTCACCTCAGCCGGGACTGCCGGGCGCTCACCGGGCTCACTCCCCGCGCCTACTTCCGTCCTTCCACTGTGGACCACACCGTGCGTGACCGGCTCCGTTCGGCGTAACCCGTGCGGGCAACCGGAAGTGGGCCGTCATCTGGCAAGGTAAGCGGACGGTAAACGACTGCCAGCAGCGCTATCCTCCCCTCGACCAGTGATCAGGGAGGGCGTGTGGCGACCATCAGCGACGTCGCGGCGAAGGCCGGCGTCTCCACCGCGACCGTCTCGCGCGCGCTCAACGGGAAGTCCACTGTGGATCCCACGCTCGCCGCGCGCGTGCAGGAGGCCGCCGCCGAGCTGGGGTATCACCCGAACGGGCTGGCCAGGAACCTGCGCCGGCAGGAGACCGCCGTCCTCGCGCTGATCATCTCCGACGTCGAAAACCCGTTCTTCACGGCCATCGCGCGCGGGGTCGAGGACCTCGCGCAGCGGTCCGGCTACTCGGTGGTGCTGTGCAACTCCGACGAAAACGAGGACAAGGAACGGCGCTACATCGAGGTCGCGCTGCAGGAACGCGTCGCCGGGGTGGTGCTGTCGCCGACCGGCCGGTCGACGAACGTCGAGGGGCTGCGGCGGCAGGGCACCCCGCTGGTCGCGGTGGACCGGCCCCTGCCGGCCGCGGCGGGCGACCAGGTCCTGGTCGCCACGCGGCACGCGGCCGCGGACGCCACGCGGCACCTGCTGGCGGGCGGCTACCGCCGCGTCGGCTGCCTGACCGGACCGGCCGGCGTCCGCACCGCCGACGACCGTCTCGCCGGGTACGCCGACGTGGTCGGCGAAGCGAACGTCGTGTTCCGGCGGGCGGAGTACCGCGCCGAAGGGGCCCGGCTGGCGGCGCTGGAGCTGCTGGACGAGCCGTCACCGCCGGACGCGCTGCTGGTCGCGAACAGCACGATGGCGATCGGCGTGCTGGAGGCGCTGGCGGAGCGGGGCCTGCGTTCGGGCCGGGACGTGGGCATCGTGTCGTTCGACGACGCCCCGTGGACGACGCTCATCGACCCGCCGCTGACGGTGGTCGCCCAGCCGGCGTACGAGGTGGGCCGGGTGGCGGCCCAGCTGCTGCTGGCCCGCATCGCGGACAGCAGCCGCGACGCGACGACCACGACGCTCGAAGCCCGGTTGATCGAGCGGAAAAGCTCCCGCCGCTGACCGGACGGCGCAAGCACGGGGCCCAGAGAAGCGGCGTGCCCAGGGGGCCGGCTCGTGCCGGGCCCCCGGGCACGCCGCACCCCCTGTGTCCCCCATGCCCGGCGCAGGCCGCCGGATCCTGTGAGCACGGAGCGGAAATCGTTTACTCGCCCCGGAACGTAAGGCCCCCGATACGTACTGTCAAGCCTGGACAACGTCGCCCACCCCGGGCACACTTACCGGAAGTTGCCTACTCAACGTGTTGAGTGATGTGCTTTAAGTGTCGATCTCTGGTGAATTCACCCACAGACAGGGCAAGAAACCGCACGAACCCGCACACGCGCGCTGTTTCGGGTTAGTCTGAGCCTCATGTCGGTAGCGCTGGAGAACATCCTCGCCAAGGCGGGCCTGAAGGTCGACGCTCACGAGTTCCTGACGCTCGTCGAAGACGCGGCGCGGAGACTGTCGCCACCGAACCCCGATCCGTCGCACTACTTCTCCGCCGACCAGCGCGCCGCGCTCACCGACGTCGGCCTCGACCTCTCGCCGCACCGGGAGGGGGAACCGGACTTCCGGGCGCGGACCGTCGCCGCGCACGCCGTCCTCGCCGAGGGGGCGCTCAGCGTCAACGAAGCCGCGAGAGCCCTCGGAGTCGACGACAGCCGGATCCGGCACCGCCTCAAGGAAGGCAGGCTGACCGGCTGGAAGGACGGCGGCTGGCGGCTCCCGGCGTGGCAGTTCGCCGGCTCCGGCGTGCTGCCCGGCCTGGAGACCGTGCTCAAGGCCCTTCCCGAAGACCAGCCCGCGCTCGTCGTCGCCGCGTTCATGAGCACGCCGCAGGCCGATCTGGTCATCAACGACCATCCCGCGACGCCGCGCCAGTGGCTGCTCTCCGGAGGTGACCCGGACTACGTCGCCCGCCTCATCGCCACGCTCGGCACGCCGTTCTAGGCTGGACCTCCCCGAGCAAGATCACCGACAAGGACGGACGACCCCCGACGCATGGCCCGGCTCCCGCTGCCGCCCGCCCGATCCGTCCTGGTCCGGCAGCTGAACCGCGCCAGTGACGTGGTGCCGGTCCCGCCCGCGACCAGGCTCGTACGGATCTTCACCGCGCACGGCAACCACCCCCAGCAGTGGAACTCGTTCCGCTACACCGGCCCGCTCCCGCACGGCCGGTTCGACCAGCAGCCGCCCGGCCGCGGCGGCGCGCCGGTCACCGACCCGGCGAACGGGGTGCTGTACTTCGGCCTCACGGTCCGCACGTCGGTCGCCGAGGTCTTCCAGACGAGCTCGACGGTCGACCGCCGCACGCGCGGGCCCCGCCTGGTCGTCGTCCGCCCGACGCGCACGCTGCGCCTGCTCGACCTGACCGGCCTGTGGCCGACGCGGGTGGGCGCCTCGCAGGAGATTTCGAGCGGGCCGAAGAAGCTCACACAGGCGTGGGCCCGCGCGATCCGCGGCGCGTTCAGCGACCTCGACGGCCTGTGGTACCGCTCCTCGATGGACTCCGGCGACCCGGCGATCTGCCTGTGGGACCCGCCGGCGGGCGCGGCACTGCCCATCGCGCCGGACGTCCTGCTGCCGCTGGACCACCCGGGCCTGGACGTGCCGCTGGGCCGGGTCTGCGAAGAGCTGAACTACACGCTGCTGAACTGACCTACAGGTGCCGCGCCCACCAGTCGAGGATCGCTTCGAAGCGCTGCACCCGGTGCCGCGGCCGGCCGGAGCGGGTCAGCTCGTGGCCCTCCCCGGGGAACAGCAGGAACTCCGCCGGCGCGCCCGCGCGCCGCAGCGCCACGAACATCCGCTGCGCCTGCTCCAGCGGGCAGCGCCAGTCCTGCTCCGAATGCACCACCGCGAACGGGATCTTGATCTGCGCGGCGTACGTGAGCGGCGAACGGTCGCGCTGCACCTGCGGGTCCGGCCCGACGTAGGCGTCGACGAAGAAGTAGCCGATGTCCGAGCTGCCCACCATCGAGTCCCACGCGTTGACCGCGCGCTCGCTCCACGCCGCCTTGAACCGGTCGCCGTGGTGGGCGGCCAGCCAGCTCGTCATGAAGCCGCCGTACGAGCCGCCCATGATGCCGACGCGGGAAGCGTCCAGGTCCGGCCGTTCGAGGGCCTTGTCCAGCAGCGCCAGGACGTCGTCGACGTCGACCGTGCCGAAGCCGTGCGTCACCGCGTGACCGTGCGCCTGGCCGTAGCCCGCCGACCCGCGCGGGTTGCCCAGCACCACCGCGTAGCCCGCCGACGCGTACACCTGCGCCTCGTCGAACACCGCCCAGTCCTGCTGCGTGAACGGGCCGCCGTGGACCACGCGCAGCACCGGGTGCGGGCCGTCCCCCTCGGGCAGCACCAGCCAGCCGTGCACCGGATAGCCGTCCGACGCCGTGGTCTCCAGCTCGATCATCGGCCGGATTCCCTTGTCCCGCAACGGCTTCGAGTAATCGGTCAGCACCCGCGGAGCACCTTCGCCGAGCAGCACGACGTCGCCTGAGGACTCGGGGGTGGCGATCACCGCCGCCAGCACCGGGCCGTTCAGGGTGAACGACCGCAGCGCCGTCCGGTCCGCGTAGACCACCGGCAGGTCGGCCAGCGGCGCGTCGGCGGCGCCGACGGGGACCGCGCGCAGCTCGACCGCACCGCGGTTGCGGACGGCCACCAGCACGTCGCCCCCGCGCGGCGCCGGCGGGCCCGCCGAGGCCTCGCAGTCCACCGTCTCGATGTCGGTGAGCCGGCGGGCCTTCACCGGGCCGGCGCCGAACTCGGGCGTCGCCGCGTACAGCCCGGTCATCGCCGCTTCGCGGTGCTCGGCGAAGGACTGTCCGAAGTAGAAGAGCGTGCCGTCGGGGCCGAACACCGGACGCTCGGAGAACCCCTCGCCGCGCACGAGGACCTCGGGTTCCCCGCCCGACGCGGCGATCGCGCAGATGTCGCGGTGGTCGCTCTCGGCCGCGCCCCAGTCCGGCGGCGCGGTGAAGACCACGCGCGTGCCGTCCGGCGTCCACACCGGGTCCGTGACGTCGAAGCCGTCGCCGGTCAGCGGCTCCGGCTCCCCCGGCTCCGCGCCGAGGGCGTCGACGACGAACAGCCGCTGCATCCGGTCGCGCAGGAACCCGATGTCGTCGATGCGGTAGTCCATGCGCGTGATCCGGCGCGGAGCCTCGGCGGCCGGCTCCGGCGTCTCGCCGTCGGCGTCCTCGGTCCCGTACCGGCCGGCTTCGGGCACGCGCGCGGTGAACGCGATCCGCCGCGAGTCCGGCGCCCAGACGGGTTCGCCGGCGCCGAGGTGCAGCGATGTCAGCCGCCGCGCTTCGCCGCCGTCGGACGGCATGACGTGCAGCTGCGGGCTGCCGTCGGCGCCCTTGCCCTCCCCCGCGCGGAGGAACGCCACCCAGCGCCCGTCCGGGGAGATCGCGGGCGCCGAGTCGCGGGGACCGTGCGTCCACGCGCTCTCGCCGCCGTCGGGCGACACGCGCCGCAGCGAGCTGTGCGCGGCGTTCGCCTTCAGGTCGGGCTTCTTCAGCGCGGTGAGCAGCAGGTTCCCGCGCAGCGCGGGACGGCCGGGGACGGCGAGGGCTTCGATGTCGGCAGGACGCACGTCCCCGACCGTACCCGAAATCCTTAGCTGTGCGAACGACCTTCGTCGGGACTTACGCGGCGACCTGCCTGCGCTCGTCGCGCCGGGCCTTGGCCAGGCTCGCCACCGTCGTCACGGTCAGCACGACGACGATCACGCCGAGGGACACCCAGTTGTTGATGTCCAGCCAGTCCGGTACGACGTGGTACTCGTGCAGCGCGTGCAGGAACAGCTTCGCGCCGATGAACGCCAGGATCACCGCGAGGCCGTAGCTGAGGTAGACCAGCTTCGTCACCAGCCCGCCGAGCAGGAAGTACAGCTGCCGCAGGCCCATCAGCGCGAACGCGTTGGCGGTGAAGACGAGGAACGCCTCCTGCGTGATGCCGAAGATCGCCGGGATCGAGTCGACCGCGAACAGCAGGTCGGCCGAGCCGATGGCGACGATCACCAGCAGCATCGGCGTGATCATCCGCTTGCCGCCGATCTTCACCGTGTAGTGGTGCCCGTGGTAGTCGTCGGTCACCGGGGCGAACCTGCGCACCTGCCGGGTGACGGCGTTCTCGTGGTACTCCTCTTCCTCGCCCTTGTTGCGGAGCATGCTGATCGCGGTCCAGATCAGCACCGCGCCGAAGAGGAAGAACACCCAGACGAACTGCGCGATCAGCGCGGCGCCGATGGCGATGAAGACGCTGCGCATGGCCAGCGCGAGCAGGATGCCGACCAGCAGCACGCGGTGCTGGTGGATGGCGGGCACCTTGAACGACGCCATGATGATCATGAAGATGAACAGGTTGTCGACGCTCAGCGAGTACTCGGTGATGTACCCGGTGAAGAACTCGACACCCGGCTCGTGGCCGGCGAAGAACCAGACGCCGGCGCCGAAGAGGATCGCGCACGAGACGTAGAAGACGACCCAGCGAGCGGCTTCCCCCGTGGTCACTTCGTGCGGCTTGCGATCGACGATGACCAGGTCCAGCGCGATCAGCGCGAGCAGGCCACCGATCGTGGCGATCCACAGCCACAGGGGACAGTCATGAAACCGAAACCTCCGGATAGTGCGCAGCAGCAACTAACCGGAGGTCTCTCCCGCCGGTGGAACCACCGGCCGACGGTGCCGGGGGCGCAGGGCCACCGTGCTGACGACACCGCCGCGAAGGAATACTCCCCTCACAGCGCGTCCAGTTTGCCGGTTCCTCCCCGCGAAAGCCAGCCGGGATCGCGCACGTCACCGGGTTGGGCCTGTAATTTCGGTCACCACGGTCCACCAGGCGGTCCGACGCGTGTGATCACTGTGAGGTGCGGGCGGCACTCTCAGCAAGCCTCGAATAGGTTTCCCCGGTGCCCCGACTCCCGCTCCCGCGCACCCGCGGAGCCCGCCTCACCGCGCTCGCCGCCGTCGTCGTGGTCCTGGCCGCCGGCGCGGTCTTCTGGATCACGCGCCCCGCGGCGCCGCCGCCGGTGCCCACGCAGGACGCGCTGCTCGACATGCCCGCGGCGCCGGGCTCCGCCGAGCAGGTCAAGATCGACACGACGACGTACCTGCCCGGGACGCTGCCCGCGCCCGCCGTGCTGCTCGCGCACGGCTTCGGCGGCGACAAGAACAGCGTCGCCGACGACGCCCGGGAGCTCGCGCGGAAGGGCTTCGTCGTCATGACGTGGTCCGCGCGCGGGTTCGGCCGCAGCACCGGCAAGATCGGGCTCAACGACCCGGACGGCGAGGTCGCCGACGCGAGCCGCCTGATCGACCGGCTCGTCGCGCAGCACCAGGTGACGCTCGACGCGAAGGGCGACCCGGAGGTCGCGGTCACGGGTGCCTCCTACGGCGGCGCGCTCGCGCTGCTGCTGGCCGGCGCGGACAAGCGCGTCGACGCGATCGCCCCGGTCATCACCTACAACGACCTCGCGCAGGGCCTGATCCCGAACGCGGCCACGCCCGGGCCCGTCGCTGCCGGCACCCCGGCCGCCGGCGCGTTCGCCACCGGCGGCGTGTACAAGAAGAGCTGGGCCGGCATCTTCTTCTCGGCGGGCTCCGGCGCCGCGGCGAGCGGCGCGCCGTCGGCCGAAGCGCCGGAAGCCGGCCAGGAGACCGACACCGGATCGACCGGCGCCGCCGGCGGGGCGGCAGCCGCCGTCCCGGCCGTTCCGCCGGGTGCGGGCGGCGGGCCCCGGAGCGCTCCGGCCGACCCGTGCGGCCGGTTCACCGCGGCGGTCTGCCGCGCCTACACCGAGCTGGGCACGACGGGGCAAGCGAGCCAGGCGAGCGTCGACCTGCTGCGCCGGGTCTCCCCCGCGTCGGTGACGGACAAGATCACCGTGCCGACCCTGCTGGTGCAGGGCGAGAACGACACCCTGTTCGGCCTCGACCAGTCCGACGCGACCGCGCGGCAGATCACCGCGGCGGGCGGCAAGGTCCGCACGATCTGGTACACCGGCGGCCACGACGGCGGCAAGCCGGGTCCGCAGCTGCGCGGGAAGATCGCGGACTTCCTGTGGACCGCGGTGCGCGGGGGCGACCCGGGCACCGGGTTCAGCTACGACGTCCAGGGCACGTTGCGCGCCAACGGGACGCCGTCGGTCCGGACCGTCACGGCCGCCGCCTACCCGGGCCTGACCGGCCCGGCCACCGAACGGCGGCTGCTGGCGATGACCGGTCCCGAACAGCCGGTGGTGCGCCCGGCCGGGGCGAATCCCTCGGCGGTCAGCGGGATCCCGGGCCTCAACGGCGTCGCGAGCAGCTCGTCGCGGCTGGGCGTGCTGTTCGGCAACGACCCACCGGGCCAGGCCGCCCAGTTCACGACCGCGCCGGTGGACGGGCAGATCGTCGTCAGCGGCTCCGCCACCGTGCGGCTGCGCGTCGCCGCCGACCCGGCGCACCCGCAGCCGGACGCGGTGCTGTTCGCGAAGCTCTACGACGTCGGGCAGGACGGTTCGCGGGTGCTGCCGGCCAACGCGATCGCCCCGTTCCGGGTCGGCGGGCTGCCCGCCGACGGCACGCCCGTCGAGGTCACCGTGACCCTGCCCGGCATCGTCCGGCCGATCGAGGGCGGCCACGCGCTGCGGCTGGTCGTCGGCACCACCGACCAGGCGTTCGCCACGCCGGCCGCGCCCGCGGTGTTCCGGATCGGGCTGGCGGGCGGTACCACGCTGGAGATCCCCGTCGTCCCGGGGACGTCCGCCGGCTCGCCGGCGCCGGTGGGGCAGCTGGTCGGCATCGGCGTGACGCTGGCGGTCGGCCTGGCCGCGGTGCTCTTCGCGGCGCTTCGCCGCCGCCGGGCCACCGACGTCGATCCGGAGCTGTCGACGACGCCGCTGGTCATCGAGGGGCTGCGTAAGCAGTACGCGGGCGGGTTCGTCGCGGTGCAGGACCTGTCGTTCCGCGTCGAGCCGGGCCAGGTGCTCGGCCTGCTCGGGCCGAACGGCGCGGGCAAGACGACCACGCTGCGGATGCTGATGGGCCTGATCACGCCGACCGCGGGCAGCATCCGCGTGTTCGGGCACAAGATCACCCCCGGCGCGCCGGTGCTCTCGCGGATCGGCTCGTTCGTCGAGGGCTCCGGGTTCCTGCCGCACCTGTCCGGCCGGGCCAACCTCGAGCTGTACTGGGCTTCGACCGGGCGTCCGGCCGGGAAGGCGCACTTCGCCGAGGCGCTGGAGATCGCCGGGCTGGGCTCGGCCGTCGAGCGGCGGGTGCGGACCTACAGCCAGGGCATGCGGCAGCGGCTGGCGATCGCGCAGGCGATGCTGGGCCTGCCGGAGCTCATGGTGCTCGACGAGCCGACCAACGGGCTCGACCCGCCCCAGATCCACCAGATGCGCGAGGTGCTGAAGCGGTACGCCGCGACCGGCCGCACGGTCGTGGTGTCCAGCCACCTGCTGGCCGAGGTCGAGCAGACCTGCACGCACGTCGTGGTCATGCACCGCGGTTCGCTGGTGGCCGCGGGCGAGGTCGGCGAGCTGGCCGCGGCCGGCGGCGAGGCGACGTTCCGGGTCGACGACCCGGCCGCGGCCGCGGCGGCGCTGAAGGCGGTCGGCGGGGTCACCGCGGTCGACGTCGACGGCGACCTGGTGCACGCCAGCCTCGACGGGCTGCCGCGCGCCGACGCGGTCGCGGCGCTGGTCCGCGCCGGCGTCGCGGTGGAGCAGGCCGGGCCCCGGCGCCGGCTGGAAGACGCGTTCCTGCAACTGGTCGGAGACGAGTCGTGAAGTCCTCTTCGGAGTCGGGTGTCCACACCGATCCGCACGCGCTCGACGAGCTGAGCGACGTCGCCTCGCACGAGCACGCCGGCGTCGGTCCGGACGGCGCCGTCGCGGGCTACTCCGCGCGGCGGACGCTGCGGCTCGGCGTCGAGCTGCGGCGCCAGCTCAAGCGGCGGCGCACGCAGCTGCTGCTCGGGTTCGTCGCCGTCCTGCCGTTCATCCTGGTGATCGCGTTCCAGCTCGGGCAGTCGAACCCGAACCGGCGCAGCGGCGGGTTCGTCGACCTGGCCACGGCGTCCGCGCCGAACTTCGTCGTGCTGGCGCTGTTCGTGTCGGGGACGTTCCTGCTGCCGATGATCGTGGCGCTGTTCTTCGGCGACACGATCGCGAGCGAGGCGTCGTGGTCGAGCCTGAAGTACCTGCTGGCGGTCCCGGTGCCGCGGCACCGGGTGCTGCGGCAGAAGGCGATCGTGTCCGGGCTGCTGTCGGCGTTCGCGCTCGTGCTGCTGCCCTTGGTGTCGCTCGGCGTCGGGGTGCTCTGGTACGGCGCGGGCGACGCGATCAGCCCGACGGGTGACGCGGTGTCCTTCGGCGACAGCCTGCTGGCCATCGCACTGTCCACTGTGTACATCATTCTGCAGCTGGCCTGGGTGGCCGGGCTGGCGCTCGCGCTGAGCGTGTCGACCGACGCCCCGCTCGGCGCGGTCGGCGGCGCGGTGCTGGTGGCGATCCTGTCCCAGATCCTCGACCAGATCACGGCGCTGGAGGGCCTGCGCAACTACCTGCCGACGCACTACGCGTTCGCCTGGATGGACCTGATCTCCACCGACGTCGACTGGACGAACCTGGCGAGCGGCCTGCTCTCGGCGGTGATCTACGGGACGGTCTTCTTCCTGTACGCCGGACGCCGGTTCGGCCGGAAGGACATCACCAGCTGAACCCGGTACGGTCGGGCGCGTGCCGATCATCCTGGAGAGCCACCACGACGTCGCCGTCCTGCGGATCGACCACGGCGGCGGCAACACGCTCGACACCGCGTCCTGCCGTGAGCTCGTGCTCCGGCTGGAGGAGGCCGGCCAAGCCCGCGCTGTCGTGCTGACCGGCACCGGCGGCATCTTTTCGGCGGGCGTCGACCTCAAGCGGCTGCACGCGGGCGGCGCGGCGTACGTGTCGGAGTTCCTGCCGCTGCTGTCGGACGCGCTGCTGGCGGTGTTCGGCTTCGCGCGTCCGGTGGTCGCCGCGCTGAACGGGCACGCCATCGCCGGCGGCGCGGTGCTCGCGGCCGCGTGCGACCACCGCGTGCTCACCACCGGGCCCGGCCGGGTCGGGGTCACCGAGCTGCTGGCCGGCCTGCCGTTCCCGCTCGCCGCGCTCGAGATCCTGCGGTGCGCGTACGGCACGGCTCCCCTGCCGTGGCTCACCTACACGGGCGAAACCCACGGCGGCGAGGAGGCGCTGGCTCGCGGGCTCGTCGACGAGCTGGCGGCACCCGGCGAGGTGCTTGAGCGGGCCCTCGCCGTCGCGACCCGCCTCGGCGAGCTGCCCGCGGAGGCGTTCGCGCACACGAAGGCCCAGATCCGGCAGCCGTTCCACGAGCGGATCGCCGAGCACCGCCACACCGACGACCCGGAGGTCGAGCGGCTGTGGCGGTCGCCCGGCTCACTCGGCGCGGTCAAGTCCTACGTGGACAGGGTGCTGGGCTAGGCGGCGTGGACGCCGCTCTCGGCGAGGGCCTTGATGCCCTCGACCGTCTTCTGCATGTTGGCCTGCAGCTCGCCCAGCCGCATCGCGACGATCTCGTCCTCGTGCTCGGGCATCGAGCCGATGATGGCCGTCAGGTTGGACGGGCCGGGGCCGATCTGGGCCCATTGGCGCAGGATCGTGCCGTCACCGTCCGGGACGAGCTCGAAGCGCCAGGACGCGGCCGGGTTCGTCACGTCCATGACGGCCCAGGCGAACAGCCGCCCGGGCTCGTAGCCGGTCACCGTCGAGACCGTCTCCCACTCCCCGGCGACCGGGTGGGCGTTGCGGCCGCGGAACTGCGCGCCCAGGCCCGGCTCGGCGCCGTCGATCCAGCCGCCGCCCTGGAACTCGCTGGAGAACCGGGCCGGCAGGTCGACGTCCAGCAGCCACGACCAGACCTCGGCCGGGTGCGCGGCGATGCGGACTTCGACCTGCGTCGTAGGGCAGTCGGAAACCTTCATGGCGGACCCCTCGCTCGATGCCGGTGCCTTCGGATCGGACCGTAACGTGGTGCCGATCACCCGGACAACTCGCACGATGCCCGCGGCCGCGCACGATCGAGGACGCCGCGCCACCCGCCGGAAGTCGGGACCTGGGCGGGCTGCGCCCGGACAGCCGATTGCCTGCCGCGGCCGGTTCTGTGAAAGTCCCACGGTGGGTCCGGCGAACCGGGGAGGGTGTTTCATGCGCAGAACGTTCATCGCGCTGGCGGTCCTGCTGACGGTGGCGGGCCTCGCGCCCGCGGCCTCGGCGGCGCCCGACATCACGACCGTGCTGGAGCGGATCCCGGGGCTGACGATCGTCAAGGAAGACCCGGCGCCGTCCGGGTTCCGGTTCTTCGAGCTGACGTTCACCCAGCCCGCCGACCACCGGCACCCCGGCGCGGGCACGTTCGAGCAGCGGTTCACCCTGCTGCACCGCGACTTCTCGGCCCCGACGGTCGCCTTCACCAGTGGCTACAACGTCAGCGCGAAGCCGAACCGCTCGGAGCCGACGCAGATCGTCGACGGCAACCAGCTTTCGATGGAGTACCGGTACTTCACGCCGTCGCGACCGGAGCCGGAGAACTGGGCGAAGCAGCTGACGATCTGGCAGGCCGCCGCGGACGAGCACCGCGCGGTGCAGGCGTTCAAGGCGATCTACCCGGGCAAGTGGCTGGCCACGGGCGCCAGCAAGGGCGGTATGACCGCGACGTACTTCCGGCGCTTCTTCCCCGGAGACGTCGACGCGACGATCCCTTACGTGGCGCCCAACGACGTGATCGACCCGATCGACGTCTACAACCGCTTCCTCGCGCACGTGGGCGACGACCCAGGCTGCCGCGACGCGCTGAAGGCGATCCAGCGGGACGCGCTGAAGCGACGGGACGAGCTGGGCGCGATCGCGGCGGCCGACGCGGCCCGGCGGGGGCTGACGTTCTCGATCGTCGGCTCGGCGGACAAGTCACTGGAGATCGCGGTGATCGACTCGTACTTCGCGTTCTGGCAGTACCAGAAGCAGGCGGACTGCGCGACGGTGCCGGCACCGGGAGCACCGGCGGCCGACGTCTACGCGTGGTACGAGAAGGTGGAGAGCCTCAACACGTATTCGGACCAGGACCTGGCCCCGTTCATCCCGTACTACTACCAGGCGGCGGTCCAGCTGGGTTCACCCGAAGCGTACGACAGCTATTTGCGTGACCTGCTGCGCTACCCGGGCGCGGACCAGCCGAAGACGTTCGTGCCGGCGTCGATCCGCCTCCCGCACTTCGACTACCTGGCGATGCCGGACATCGACTTCTGGGTGAAGTCGCAGGGAACCCGGCTGCTGTTCGTGTACGGCTCGAACGACCCATGGGGAGCAGAGCCGTTCGAGCTGGGCTTCGGCAGCCGCGACTCGTACCGCTTCTACGTCCAGGGCGGCAACCACGGAGCGAAGATAGCCCAGCTGGCACCGGCAGAAGCGGCGGCGGCAACGGCGACGGTCCGGCGTTGGGCGGGGTTGCCGGCCACGTCGGCACTGACGGCGCGAAGCGCCCCGGCGGGCTTCCCGGACTTCGACGCGGACCTGACGTTGACGGGCCGCTCGCGGCTCTGAGCGGCCCTAGGGGCGTTTCGCTTTGGGCAGCCGGCTGACGACGTCGTCGTAGGAGGCGTCGATCAGGTCTTCGAGCTCGGCGTCCGGCACGCCGGCGTCGAGCTCGACGCGGTTCCAGCCGTACCGGCCGAGATAGGCCATGACGGTGACGGAGTCCGGATACCGCGCCCGCAGCTCGGCGGCTTCCTCCCGGGTGGCACCGCACTTGACGGCGACGCTGCCGGGCTCGTCCTGCCCGATGAAGGCGAAGCCTTTGCCGCCGACCTTCGCGACGAGCACGTGGTCACCGAACGGATAGGTCTCCTCCGCACCCGGCTTGCCGAGGCAGTACGCGACGACGGCTTCGATGTTCACGACGCGGGCTTCACCACTTCAAGGTCGATTCGGCAAGGGCGGCGCCCGCCGGCGGGCACCTCCCCGGAACGGCGCTGCTGCCGGCCCGGAGCCGACGGCCGCACGGAGCACCCGGGGCCATCGGCTCGGCGGGCTACTTGATACCGGCCGCGTCCATGCCCCTCAGCTCCTTCTTCAGGTCCGAGATCTCGTCCCGCAGCCGGGCCGCCAGCTCGAACTGGAGATCCCGCGCCGCCTGCATCATCTGGTCCGTCATCTGCTGGATCAGGTCCGCCAGCTGGGCCCGCGGCATCGCCGAGACGTTCTTGTCGACCAGCATGCCCGAGCTGCGCACGCGGTCGCCTTGCTCCGGCTTCTTGCCGCGCGAGGAGTTGCGGCCCGAGCCGCCCACCGAAACCTGCTCGGTGTCCTCCGCCTCGCTGTACACGCGGTCGAGGATGTCCGCGATCTTCTTGCGCAGCGGCTGCGGGTCGACGCCGCGCTCCTTGTTGTAGGCGATCTGCTTCTCGCGGCGGCGGTCCGTTTCGTCGATCGCGTGCTGCATCGACTCGGTGATCTTGTCCGCGTACATGTGGACCTCGCCCGAGACGTTCCGCGCCGCGCGGCCGATCGTCTGGATCAGCGACGTCCCGCTGCGGAGGAAGCCCTCCTTGTCCGCGTCGAGGATCGCCACCAGCGACACCTCCGGCAGGTCGAGACCCTCGCGCAGCAGGTTGATGCCGACCAGCACGTCGAAGTCGCCCGCGCGCAGCTGCCGCAGCAGCTCGACCCGGCGCAGCGTGTCGACCTCCGAGTGCAGGTAGCGCACCCGGATGCCCAGCTCCAGCAGGTAGTCGGTGAGGTCCTCGGCCATCTTCTTGGTCAGTGTGGTGACCAGGACGCGTTCGTCCTTGTCCGCGCGCTCGCGGATCTCGTGCACCAGGTCGTCGATCTGGCCTTCGGTGGGCTTCACGACCACCTTCGGGTCGACCAGGCCGGTCGGCCGGATGACCTGCTCGACGAACTCGCCGCCCGCCTGGCCCATCTCGTACGGCCCCGGCGTCGCCGACAGGTAGACGGTCTGCCCGATCCGGTCGGAGAACTCCTCCCAGGTCAGCGGCCGGTTGTCGACCGCGCTGGGCAGCCGGAAGCCGTACTCGACCAGGTTCCGCTTCCGGGACATGTCGCCTTCGTACATGCCGCCGATCTGCGGGACCGTCTGGTGCGACTCGTCGATGACCAGCAGGAAGTCTTCCGGGAAGTAGTCGATCAGCGTGGCCGGCGCCGAGCCCGGCCCGCGGCCGTCGATGTGGCGCGAGTAGTTCTCGATGCCGGAGCAGAAGCCGACCTGGCGCATCATCTCGATGTCGTAGGCCGTGCGCATCCGCAGCCGCTGCGCCTCCAGCAGCTTGCCCTGCTTCTCCAGCTCGGCCAGGCGTTCTTCGAGCTCCTTCTCGATGCCCTGGATCGCCTTCTCCATCCGCTCCGGACCGGCTACGTAGTGCGTCGCCGGGAAGATCCGGACCTCGTCGACCTCCTTGACGATGTCCCCGGTCAGCGGGTGCAGGTAGTACAGCTTCTCGATCTCGTCGCCGAAGAACTCGACCCGGATCGCCAGCTCCTCGTACGCCGGGATGATCTCCACCGTGTCGCCCCGTGCGCGGAACGTGCCGCGCGCGAACGCGATGTCGTTGCGGGTGTACTGCACGTCGACCAGCGCGCGCAGGAACACGTCCCGGTCGAGCTGCATGCCGACCTCGAGCTTCGTCGACCGGTCGAGGTAGGACTGCGGCGTGCCCAGGCCGTAGATGCACGACACGCTCGCGACCACGATGACGTCCCGCCGCGACAGCAGGTTCATCGTGGCCGAGTGCCGCAGCCGCTCGACGTCGTCGTTGATCGAGGAGTCCTTCTCGATGTACGTGTCCGTCTGCGCGATGTACGCCTCGGGCTGGTAGTAGTCGTAGTAGCTGACGAAGTATTCGACCGCGTTGTGCGGGAACAGTTCGCGCAGCTCGTTCGCCAGCTGGGCGGCGAGGGTCTTGTTGGGGGCCATCACCAGCGTCGGCCGCTGGACGCGCTCGATCAGCCACGCGGTGGTCGCCGACTTGCCGGTGCCGGTGGCGCCCAGCAGCACGACGTGCTTCTCGCCGGCCTTGATCCGGCGTTCGAGCTCGTCGATGGCCGCCGGCTGGTCACCGGCGGGCTGGTAGTCACTGACCACCTCGAACCGGCCGCCGGTCCGGGGGATCGCCGAGACCGGGCGGAAGTCGGACTGGGCGAGTACGGGGTGTTCGGTTGCGAAAGCCACGTCGACCAGAGTAGGCCGACGCACCGACAATTTCCGTCCGGCCTGGTCAGCGGGGGCGGAAGACCGTGACGGACGTGACTTCGCCGCCGTCCACGCGGCAGTGCAGGACGGCACCGGGCACGGGCTCGTCGTCCGCGAAGCACGAGACCAGCACCCGGTCGGGCCCGGTCGCCCGGACCTCGGTCCGCGGGAACTCGGCGAGCACCTCGGCGACGTCGTCCGCGGGCTCGGGCTCGGCGAGGTGGGCGAGCACCACTTCGCGCGGGGACGGCGGCGGCGGGATCGGCAGGCCGTGGCCTTCGAAGAGGCGGTTCAGCTGGTCGGCGGCCGAAACGGCGCGGGGGAAGCCGGCGAACGCCGCCGTCTGGACGACGACCTCGCAGATTTCGGCCGGCGAAAGGCCCGAGGCCAGCCCGGTGCGGAGGTGGACGCTCAGCGGCGGGCCGACCATCCCCGCGGCGACGATCGCGGCCAGGGTGGCCGCCTCCCGCGTCCGGCTGTCGAGGGCGGGACGGTCGTGCAGGTGGCCGTAGACGGTGCCGACCGCCAGCTCGCCCAAGGCGGGGATCGTCGCGAACAACGCGTCCAGGCGCCGGTCGCCGTCCTCGACGAGGCTCGCGAAGTTTTCGCGGCCACGTGCGTGCAGGTCCGCCATCGGCTCGGTCATGGTTGCCTCCCCCTCAACAACTGCAGTCACAGCAGGAACAGCAGTCGCAACAGTCGCAATCGCAGTCACAGCTCGAGTGGGGTTTCCCGCTCCACGGCCCAGGATAGGGATCGCGGCAGCAGAACTGGCAGGTACAGCACATGTACGGCGTGAGGGCGCAGCCGAGCAAGAAGTTGCGCTTGCGCGGCGGGACGGCGAACTTCGGGTACCAGAGGCCGCCGCCTTTGCCGTCGAGGGGTTCTGGTTGGCCTCGGCCGGGACCGCCCGGGTCACCTGGGCCCCCAGGCCCACCAGGCCCACCAGGCCCACCGGGGCCACCGGGGCCACCGGGACCGCCCGGACCACCAGGGCCGCCAGGCCCACCCGGACCACCCGGACCACCAGGGCCACCAGGGCCACCAGGGCCATCGGGACCGCGGCCACCCGGACCACGATCACCAGGGCCACCTGGGCCGCGGCCGCCAGGACCGCCCGGGCCGGGAGCGCCGGGCGGCGGAACAGGACCGGGCGGCGGAAACCCCTGCGGCCGCGGCGGACCGGCCGGCGGAACCTGGTGAGGATGCCCCTGCGGAGCAGGCCCCCGCCCGATCCACCCGGGCGGCGGCTGCTGCGGATGCTGCGGCGGCGTGGGTCCGGGCCCGATCCAGCCGGGCGGCTGCTGCCCGGCGAGGCCATCCACCCAACCGGCGGCACTGTGCGCAGCAGAGCCACTCGCCCAACCGGCACCGTCCGCGAGCACTCGCCCAGCAGAGCCACCCGCCGGCTGGCCACCCGGCCGCGACTCATCCCCCGCCGAGCCACCCGCCCACTGGCCTCCGCACCCGGCGCCCGAGCCGTGCCCGAAAGCCCGGCGCACCGCCTGGCGCAGCTCGTGCACCAACAGCGCGTGCACCAGCCCGGACTCCGCGAACTCCACCTCCCGCAGCGCAAGCTCGACCCCCAGCACGGCGTCATCACACAACCGCCGCGCCTCTTCCAGCGACGTCCCCGTGGCGCGGAGCGGATTCCACGCCCCCGCCGCCGCGTCCGCCTCGTAGTCCTCGACCGCGTCCAGCAGGTGCGCCACCCGGCCGAACAGGCGGCCCGCCTCCGCCAGCGGGCCTGCGTTCGCCGGGCGGCCCGCCAGCTCCGCCGTCCGGGCGAACGCTGCCGCCGTTGCGCGCTCCGCCGGTTCCGTCGCCCGCAGCACCGGGTCGCCCGGCCGCATCGCTCGCTCCAGCTCGCCCTGCCGCTCGACCGCCTCCACCAGCACCGCCGTGTCGAACCCGACCCGCCCGCCGGTGCGACCGCCCTGCTTCGCCCACCGTGCCGCGACGCGGCGTGCCGCGACCGCCACCGGGCGCCTGCCGAAGGCGCCGTCGCCGTCCTCGACGTGGTCGCCGACCTTCGCCGCCGCCAGCACCAGCGATACCGCCGCCGCCAGCTGGGCGCCCTCGCCGCGGGCCACCGACGCCGTCCGCATGCCCCGCAGCGGGCACGGCCCCGCGTCCCGGCGCAGCTGCTCGCTCGGTGCCTGCGCCTCGACCAGCGCCGAGATGATCAGCCCGTCGTAGTTCGTGACGACGCGGGCCAGCTGGCCGTGCTCGTCGCGCAACGTGAGGCACAGCCCGCACAGGTGCGCGAGCCACTCCGCGTGCAGCCCGCCGGACAGCCGGTGCCGGCACGGCCTGATGATCCCGAACATCCCTACTCCCCTTCGGACGGTCGGCGCACCTTAGCCCGAACGTGTGGCGCGCGTGGACGGTGTGCGCGATTCGTGACCGCCCCGGCAGGATGAGCGCCATGGCCGCACCGCACCCGCCGAAGCTCGAGATCTTCGATCCCGCCACGCGCACGAACGTCGACCCGAAGGGCATCCGCCGGGACGTCGAAGAGTTCCGCGAGGAGCCGTTCGGCCTGTACCTGGCCCGCCCCACGCCGGGTCGCGCCCAGTTCCACTACCTCGAGTCGTGGCTGCTGCCCGGGCTCGGCCTGCGGGTCACCGACTTCTGGTTCTCTCCCGGTCACGAACGCGACCAGGACTTCTACCTCGACGTCGTGCGCATCCACCGCGACGGCTCCCGCTGGCTCGCCACCGACCTCTACGTCGACCTCGCGCTCAAGGACAAGCTGTCGCTGCGGGTCATCGACACCGACGAACTCCTCGAAGCCCACGCCGCCGGCCTGGTCACCGCCGAAGACGCCCGCTTCGCCCTCGAAACCACCTACGCCGCCGTGGAAGGGCTGGCCGCGCACGGCTACGACCTCGCCGCCTGGCTGTCCACGAAGGACATCACGCCGACCTGGCGGCGGCACCCCTAGGGGCCACTGCATCCTCCGAACGATGGATGCCGGGTGGGCCGGTTTGATGACGCGCCGGAGGGCGTCCTCGCGGGATTCTCGATCCGCAGGCACGGAACGAGAAGGGGGACGGCGGCATGCCGGTCATCGAGGTCGAGCACCTCCACAAGCGGTACGGGGACAAGGTGGCGGTCGACGACGTGTCGTTCACCGTCGGACGCGGCGAGGTCTTCGCATCCTCGGCCCGAACGGCGCGGGCGAGACCACGACCGTCGAGTGCCTGGAAGGGCTGCGCACGCCCGACCGCGGAAGGCTCGAGGTGCTCGGCCTCGACCCGCGCCGCGACCGGGCCGAGCTGCGTCAGCGCGTCGGCGTGCAGCTGCAGGAGAGCCGCCTGCAGGACAAGCTGCGGGTCGGCGAGCTGCTCGACCTCTACGCCACCTTCTACCGCGCTCCCGCGGACCCGGAGCGGCTGCTCGCCACGCTCGGGCTGACCGGGCAGCGGAACACCGCGGACAAGAAGCTCTCCGGCGGCCAGCAGCAACGGCTGTCCATCGCCCTCGCCCTCGTCGGGAGCCCCGAGCTGGCAGTGCTCGACGAGCTCACCACCGGCCTCGACCCGCAGGCGCGCCGCGACACGGGGGACCTCATCGAGGCGGTGCGCGACCAGGGCGTGACCATCCTGCTCGTCACGCAGCTCATGGCCGAAGCCGAACGGCTCTGCGACCGGATCGCGGTGATCGACGACGGCCGCGTCGTCGCCGTCGACACCGCGGGCGGGCTGGTCGCGCGGGTCACCGACGAGCAGATCGTGCGGTTCCGGCCGTCGGCGCCGCTCGAGGCGGGCCTGCTCGAAGCACTGCCCGAGGTCCGCCGGGCGGAGCGGCACGGCGGGCAGCTCGTCGTCACCGGCCACGGCAACGTGCTGCACGCGGTGACGTCGCTGCTCGCCCGGCTGGGCGTGATCGCCGGGGACCTCCGGGTCGAGCAGGCCGGCCTCGACGACGCGTTCGTCGCGCTCACCGGCCACCGGCCGGGATGAAGGGGAATCCGTGACCGTCCTGACGAAGCTGACCGCGGCCGAGGCCAAGGTGTTCCTGCGCGACCCGGGCGCGCCGGCCGTCGTCGCCGGCATCCCGCTCGCGCTGCTGCTGGTGTTCGGGCTGCTGCCCGGCGCCGACCGGCCCGACCCGAAGTACGGCGGCCACAGCGGGCCGGCCACGGTGATCGCCGATGGCCGTGACGATCCTGCTCGCCATGCGCGGCCGTTGCTCGGGCACTTCACCGGGCTCCGGCCGCTGGGCGAGGTGGACACGGGAGCCGCCGAGCCGAGCTCGTTCGACGGCGTCCCGCTGTGGCTGGCGACCGGGCGCACCGAGCCGTGGCCGGGGCTGTGGCCGCAGCTGGTCAACACGCACACGTGAGCCCACGTAGGGTGCGGGGAGGACCGGCGCCGACGACGGACAGGAGCATGATGGACGCCGCAGCCACGGCCACCGGCCAGGCGGAAGCCGAACTCGCGCCGTTCGCCCGGCGCCCGGTCGCGCTGCTGGCGCTGGGCACGGCCGCCGCGCTGCTGCTCACGGCGGGCCGCTACGGCTACTTCGGCGACGAGCTGTACTTCCTCGCCGCCGGCAAGCACCTGGCCTGGGGCTACGCCGACCAGCCGCCGCTCGTGCCGGCCCTGGCCCGGGCGATGGACTCCCTCGCGCCCGGGTCGCTGGTCGTGTTCCGGCTGCCCGCGATCGCGGCGACCGCGGCCGGGGTGGTCGTCACGGCGCTGATCGCGCGGGAACTCGGCGGGCGGCGGAAGGCGCAGGCCCGCGCCGCGGCGGCGTACGCGATCTGCGGGCAGTTCGTCGGCAGCGGCCACTACCTGGCGACGTCGACGATCGACCCGCTGCTGTGGACGCTCGTGCTGTGGCTGCTGGTGCGCTGGGTCCGCACCCGGGACGATTCGCTGCTGATCTGGCTCGGTGTCGTGACGGCGGTGGCGCTCAACGACAAGCTGCTGATCGGCGCGTTCTGGCTGGTCGCCGGGCTCGCGGTGCTCGCGTTCGGGCCGCGGGAGCTGCTGCGCCGTCCGAAGCTGTGGCTGGGGGCGCTGATCGCCGCCGTCTCGCTGGTGCCCACGCTGCTGTGGCAGCGCGCGAACGGCTGGCCGCAGCTGGGTATGGGCGACGCGGTCGGCGCCGAGGTCGACGCCGCGGGCGGCCGCGCGAGCTTCCTGCCGAACCTGCTGGCCGGCGCGGGCTGGGTGATCGGCGCGCTCGGCGTCCTCTACGGCGCCGCCGTGCTGCTCGGGAGCGGGCAACTGCGGCCGTACCGGTTCCTCGGCTGGACGGCGCTCGGCGTCGTCGCGGTCTTCCTGGTCGCGAACGGCCGGTACTACTACGCGGCCGGGATGTTCGGGGTGCTGTGGGCCGCGGCCGCCGTGCATCTCGAAACCCGGCAGCCCGCCCGGTGGTGGCGGTGGGTGCCGACGTGGCCGGTGTTCGTGCTGTCCGCCCTGTTCAGCCTGCCGTTCACGCTGCCGCTGTGGCCCGCGCACTGGCTGGCCGGCCACCCCGGCGCGCCGCGGCCCGCCTACGCGGCCGAGGAGATCGGCTGGCCGGACCTCGCCGACGACGTCGCCGCGCTGTACCGGACCGCGCCACCGGGCACCGCGGTCGTCACCGGCGGCTACTGGCAGGCGGGCGCGCTCGGCCGGTACGGGCCCGAGCGCGGCCTGCCCGAGGCATACAGCCCCAGCCGTGGCTTCTGGTACTTCGGCCGCCCAGCCGACAACGCCGGCAACGTCCTCTTCGTCGGCTACGACCCCTCGAAGCTCACGAGGTACTTCGGCGACGCTCGCGTCGTCGGGCAAGTCGGCAACCGGCTCGGCGTCCGCAACGCGAGCGCGCACATGCCCGTCTGGCAGCTCACCGGCCGCACGGCGAGCTGGGCCGAGATCTGGCCCCGGCTCAAGGACATGAAGGCGTGAGCCTCCGGGTCGACTGGAACCGGCCGATGTGGCCGCCGGAAGCGGCGAAGGCCGCCTGCGGCTGGCAGCCCTGGCTGAACCGGGTCGAGCGGTACCTCCCGGGCACGCTGCTCGCCACCGCGGCCCTGGTGTTCGGCGGGCACGACGGCCGCTGGTGGGCGACCACCGGCCCGCTGGTCGCCGCGACGGCGCTGTGGGTGGCCGCCGCGATGCACCTGCCGGTCCGGCGGCTGCGGGACCACCCCACGTTCGCCCTGCTGAGCTTCCTCGGCGTCATCGGGCTGGGCAGCGTCCTGGAAACGCGGGACGTCACGTTCCTGATCTTCATGATCTTCGGGTTCTTCGCGGCCATGCGGCTGCGGCCCACATGGCTGGCCTTCGTGGCGCTCGCGGTGACGTCGCTGCTGATCAACACCCTCGGCAACGGCGGGCCGGTCCGCGCGCTGCGCCAGAAGCCGGGGATCTGGATCACGATCACCATCGTGCAGACGACGGCCACCGGCGGCGGCGGGCTGCTGCCGGCGGCCATCGCCCGGCAGAACGACGAACGCCGGCGCACTGCACCCCGAGGCCCTCGACTCCGCGTCGCTGCCCGACGCGCTCGCCGGCGTCGCGGCGCGGTGCAGCGAGCGGACCGGCGTACCCGCCGGGTTCACCGCCACCGGCGCGCCACGGCCGCTGCACCCGGAGATCGAGGCGACCATCCTGCGGGTCACCCAGGAAGCGCTGTCCAATGTGGACAACCACGCCGCGGCGGTGCGCGTCGGCCTCACGCTGTCCTACATGGACGGCGAGGTGACGCTGGACGTCCGGGACGACGGCGCCGGGTTCACCCCCGGCCCGGGTCCCGGCTTCGGCCTGCCCGGGATGCGCCGCCGCGTCGAGCGCCTCGCCGGTACGCTGCACGTCGAGTCCGAACCCGGCGGCGGCACCGCGATCTCGGCCGTCCTCCCCGCCGTCGGGCCCCTGCCGGAGGTCTCCGCATGACGATCAGCGTGCTCATCGCCGACGACCACCCGATCGTCCGCGACGGGCTGCGCGGCATCTTCACCGGCCGCGGCTTCGAGGTCGTCGGCGAGGCGGCGAACGGCGCGGAAGCCGTGGCGCTGGCCGAGCGGCTGCGCCCCGACGTCGTGCTGATGGACCTGCGGATGCCGGGGACCGACGGCGTCGCGGCGATCGCCGAGCTGGCCCGGCTCGGCAACCCGGCGCGCGTCCTGGTGCTCACGACGTACGACACGGACTCCGACGTGCTGCCCGCCATCGAAGCGGGCGCGACCGGCTACCTGCTCAAGGACGCCCCGCGCGAGGACCTGTTCCGCGCCGTGGAGGCCGCCGCCCGCGGCGAGGCGGTGCTCTCCCCCGCCGTCGCGTCCCGCCTGCTGGGCCGGATACGCGAACCAGCACGGGAGCCGCTGTCGCAGCGCGAGCTGGAGGTGCTCACGCTGGTCGCGCGCGGTTCGACGAACAAGGAAGCGGCGAAGAAGCTGTTCATCAGCGAAGCGACGGTCAAGACGCACCTGATCCACGTCTACGCGAAGCTGGGCGTCAAGGACCGCGCGGCGGCGGTCGCGGTCGCGTTCGAACGCGGGCTGCTCGGCTCCTAGGGCGTCCAGCCGGTGGCCGCGGCCCACTTCTCCGCGCGGGCGAACACGCCGTTGACGAACTCCTGCTTCTCGTCCGCGTACGCCGCGACGTTGCCGTCCTCGGCGTGGGCCTCGGCCAGCCGCAGCTTCACGTCGCGGTAGTCGTCGCGCTCGTCCGGGTGCGCGCGCAGGTAGTCGCGGAAGAGCAGCGCGAGCCGCCACGCGGGCGTCTCGAGGGACCGGACGTGCAGGTTCACCGGCCGCTTCGGGTCGGCGCCGACGTGCAGGCGCTTGGGCCACGTGCCGGTGCCGTCCTGGGCGTCGTCGCACCACTCGCCTTCGAGCCGCGGGAAGCCCGCGTCGGACAGCAGTTCGCCGAGCGTGTCGGCGTCGTCCAAAGTGGACACGGTGAGCTGCAGGTCGAGGACGTCCTTCGCGGGCAGGCCGGGGACGGCGGTCGAGCCGATGTGGTCGGCGCGGCGGGCCAGCTCCCCCGCCGTCGCGCGGACCCTGGCGAGCACCCGCTCGGCCTGCTCCGGCCAGGTGGGGTCGTAGTCCGCGATCCTGGGCGACATCGGCGGGCGCGGCCGGCGCAGCCGGACGTTCGCCTCGAACGGCACGAGCCGGTCGGCCCACAGCGCGTCGACCTCGGCGAGCACGGCGTCCTCGGCGCCGCCGTTGTCCAGCCAGACGTCGGCGACCGCGCGGCGCTGCTCGTCACCGGCCTGCGCGCGGATCCGCGCCCGCGCGTCGTCCTCGGCCATGCCACGCGCCGTCACCAGCCGCCGGACACGCACCTCGACCGGCGCGTCGACGACCACGACCAGGTGGTAGGCCGCCGCGAGCCCGTTCTCGACCAGCAGCGGGATGTCGTGGACGACGACGGCGTCCGGCGCGGCGGCGGCCATCAGCTCGCCGGTGCGGGCGCCGACGAGCGGGTGCACGATCGCGTTCAGCCGGCGCCGAGACTCGTCGTCGGCGAACGCCTTGGCGGCGAGCGCGGGCCGGTCGAGCGAACCGTCCGCGGCCAGGATCTCGTCGCCGAACGCCTCGACCAGCCGCGCGAGCCCCTCGGTCCCGGGCTCGACGACCTCGCGGGCGATCCGGTCGGAGTCCACCAGCACGGCGCCGTGCTCCGCGAGCCGGTTCGCCACGGTCGACTTCCCGGCACCGATTCCACCCGTCAACCCCACACGCAACATGCCGATCACCCTAGTCAGCGTCGCCGGAGGCACACGGACGGGTGATCCGCAAGGCGATCGTGACGCGTGACTCAACCGATATCCGGACACGCCGCGTGGCTTTCCCACCTTGACCGGCCGGATTGCGTACCGTGCGCGCGACAGGGTCGCCCACACGGAGGAACGATGGCGGACAGCAAGCACGTCGGACGGCACCGCCTCGGCACGCCGGGGCTGGTGCACTGCGTTCTTCATCGCCCGGTGGCCGACGCGCTGGCGGACTACCGCCGCACGTGGCTGAGCGCGCTGCTGGTCCCGGCCAAGCACAGCTTCGCGGGCCTGCGCCGCAAGGCCCGCGCGGCGGCACTGGAGCGCATCTGGGTCCCGGCGGTGACGACGACCTCGGCCACGGTGACGCCCCGCGCCGCCTGACGGGCCGCTCACCCGCACTCAGCGCGGCGGCTTTTCTCCGGCGGACGGGTGCCTCGCCAGGGCCGCCCGGCGCATCCGCAGGGATTGAGCGCTGCGGCGGATCAGCCGCAACCCGCAGAACCCGCGCGCGGGCCTTCGGCCCGGCCCAGCCAGCACCCGACGCACCCCGCAGAACCCAGCCCGCTTGGCGGCGGAGTTGGCCGGCGCGCCGACCGCAGCTCGGCCGCCCAGCTGACGGCCTCGAACCGCAGCCCGATCTCGCTCACCGCGGATACCGGTCGGTGCCGCCCGGGGCCGGGGCAACCCAGCGCACCGGCAGCGCCCGACCGCGACCCGTCCGGCCATCCGACGTCCGCCGCACGGCGCCCAGCCGCCTCCACCCGCCGAACCGGCAGCCGCTCAGCGAGCCGTCTCGTGGGTTTCGATCGCTATCTCCGCTGAGAGCGTGCGGTGCACCGGGCACTTGTCCGCGATCAGCATCAGCTTGGCCCGCTGCTCGTCGTCCAGGTCGCCCTCCAGCTCGATCTCGCGCGTGATGCGGCTCAGCATTCCGCTCTCCGTTTCGCACTTCTCGCAGTCGCGTGCGTGGATCCGGTCGTGGCGGAGGCGGATCGTGGCCTTCCGGAGCGGGATTTGCTTGCGGTCCGCGTACATCCGCAGCGTGATCGCCGTGCAGGAACCCAGGGAGGCCAGCAGCAGCTCGTACGGGTTCGGCCCCGCGTCGGCGCCTCCGACCTGCACCGGCTCGTCGACCAGCAGTTCGTGGGTCGCCGTCGTGACTTTCTGCGTGTACCTGCCGTCGCCGGTTGCCGTGACGATGACCGTTCCCGGCTCGGGGCGTTCCATCCGCTTCAGTCCTCCCAGGGTGATTCCTCGATCGTGGTGACGAAGTCCTTGCGGACGAAGCCTGGCACGAACCGGGCCAGGACATCGGCTTTGACGTTCCCGAAAGTCGTGTCGGGACGGTCACGGATGCCTTCGGTGAACGCCGCGAGGATGCGCCGCTTGAAGTCCGGGCGCGGGTGCGCCGCCACGATCGCCGCGCGGGCCTCGGCCGGGAGCTCGTGGTAGCCGATGCCCAGGACGTCGTACTCGACGCCGGCCGTCACCAGCGCCACCTCGGGTTCCAGGTACTCCGGGATGCCCGGGGTCGTGTGCAGCGCGATGGCCGTCCACGCGATCCGGGCGCGTTCGGCATCGACGCCGTGGCCGAGCAGGAAGCGGCGCGCCTCGTCCGCGCCGTCGAGCTCGAACCGGCGGTCGCTGCGGTGGCCGGCGACGAGGCCGAGGTCGTGGAACAACGCCGCCACGTAGAGCAGCTCGGCGTCGAACTCGAGGCCGCGGCGGCGGCCCTGGAGCGCGCCGAAGTGGTAGACGCGGCACGAGTGGTCGTACAGCAGCGGCCCGGCGGTGTCGCGGACGAACTCGGCGGCTTCGCGGGCGAGTGCGGAATCGGGGACGTCGACGGTCATCGGAAAGCCCTTTCGTTCGGTGCTTCCGACGATGCCCGGCACCGCGCTTCCCGGACAGGCGCGCACCGGACGGGAAGCCCGCAGATCCGGACATCCGACGCATTCCCAAGCGGCGCCGGATATCGTATCTTCTGCTGCGGGTGGGTCACCCGGACGTCGTTGCGCGCGAAGGGGGTGCGTCGTGGCCACCAGGCACCTGTCGATGCGCCCCGCCGAGCAGGGCAACCGCGAACGCTACCTCGACGCGGCGCTGTCGGTGCTGTTCGACCGCGGGGTCACGGGCCTGACGGTGCGCGGCGTGGCGGAAGCGGCCGGCGCGTCGACGCTGTCGGTGTACGCCCGCTTCGGCGGCCGCGCGGGACTGCTCGACGCGCTGTACGAGCGCACGTTCGACTCGCTGCGGGAGCTGCTGGAGGGGCTGCCGCCGTCGAGCCCGGACGGGGTCGCCGATCTGCTGCACCTGGCCCTCGAGTACCGGGCGTTCGCGCGCGAGAGCCCGGTTCGCTACGCGCTGATGTTCGAGCGCCCGGTGCCCGGGTTCGACCCCGACCCGGCGTTGCGGTCGGCGGTGCTGCGGACGACGTTCGCGTTGTTCATCGAGCGGGTCCGGCGGGTGTGCCCGCCGGGAGCGGACGCCCGCGCGGCGGCCTACCAGCTGTGGACGGCGATGCACGGCCTGGTCGGCGCGGAACTCATGCTCGCGTCGCGGACGCCGTTGCCGGACTGGTTCATCCCGCCGACCGAAGAGGCGAACGAGGCGATGTACCGCCGCGGGGTCACGGCGATGATGGCCGGCCTGGGCCTGCGCAACCGCTGACGGCTCGACCTCGGTCCACGGTGGACGGGACCTGGTCAGACCCGAGGTGTGCCGCGGCCGACCGCGCCGTGGGGAGCCGGAAACGGGCGAACCCCCGGTCCGCAGTGGACCGGGGGTTCGCCGTCAGCTCGGAGCGCTGGTGCTCACGCGCCACCGGAGAGCTTCTCGCGGAGCGCCGCGAGCTGCTCGTCGGAGGCGAGGGTGCCGCCGCTCTTCGTGTCGGCCGGGGCCGAGGTGTAGCTCTGGTCGCCACCCTCGATACCGGTCGCCGCGTCGGCGGCCGCTTCCGCGTCGGCCTCGACGGCCTTCGCGACCTGCTTCATGTGGGCTTCGTAGCGCTGGTGGGCCTCCGCGTACTGCTTCTCCCACTCCTCACGCTGCTTCTCGAAGCCTTCCTGCCACTCCTGGGTGTCCGGGTCGAAGCCTTCGGGGTAGATGTAGTTGCCCTCGGCGTCGTACTCGGCGGCCATGCCGTACTGGGTCGGGTCGAACTCGGTGTCCGGCGTGACGCCCTCGTTCGCCTGCTTCAGCGACAGCGAGATGCGACGGCGCTCGAGGTCGATGTCGATGACCTTGACCATGACGTCGCCGTTGACCTGGACGACCTGCTCCGGGATCTCGACGTGGCGCTCGGCCAGCTCCGAGATGTGGACCAGGCCCTCGATGCCCTCCTCGACGCGGACGAACGCGCCGAACGGGACGAGCTTGGTGACCTTGCCCGGCACGATCTGGCCGATCGCGTGGGTGCGGGCGAACTGGCGCCACGGGTCTTCCTGGGTCGCCTTCAGCGACAGCGAGACGCGCTCGCGGTCCATGTCGACGTCCAGGACCTCGACCGTGACCTCCTGGCCGACCTCGACGACCTCGGACGGGTGGTCGATGTGCTTCCAGGACAGCTCGGAGACGTGCACCAGGCCGTCGACGCCACCCAGGTCCACGAAGGCACCGAAGTTGACGATGGACGACACGACGCCCTTGCGGACCTGGCCCTTGGCGAGCGCGTTGAGGAACTCGCTGCGCACCTCGGACTGGGTCTGCTCCAGGTAGGCGCGGCGGGACAGGACCACGTTGTTGCGGTTCTTGTCCAGCTCGATGATCTTCGCCTCGAGCTCGCGGCCGACGTACGGCTGCAGGTCGCGCACGCGGCGCATCTCGACCAGGGACGCGGGCAGGAAGCCGCGCAGGCCGATGTCCAGGATGAGGCCACCCTTGACGACCTCGATGACGGTGCCCTTGACGGGCTCGTCCTTCTCCTTGAGCTCCTCGATCGTGCCCCAGGCGCGCTCGTACTGCGCGCGCTTCTTGGACAGGATCAGACGGCCTTCCTTGTCCTCCTTCTGGAGAACGAGGGCTTCGACCTCATCGCCGACGGTGACAACCTCAGCCGGGTCGACATCGTGCTTGATGGACAGCTCACGCGAGGGGATGACACCCTCGGTCTTGTACCCGATGTCGAGCAGGACCTCGTCGCGGTCGACCTTGACGATCGTGCCTTCGACGATGTCGCCATCGTTGAAGTACTTGATCGTCTTGTCGATCGCCGCGAGGAAGTCTTCCTCCGACCCGATGTCGTTGATGGCGACCTGCTGGGGCCCGGTGGGGGCGGTCGGGGCGGTGGCGGTGTCGGTGGTCATTAGGCGGGTTGCTCCGGTGGATGGGAATCGAGGGTTGGCAGTTGTCGGCGCGATGGGTGCATGCGACGACCCTGCGAGCAAACGTCCACCAGTGAACGACCGCGGCATGACCCGCATACGGTGCGCGACCCGGAGCCCGACCAGAAGCTGAGCGAAAGGCAGCGCGAACCCACTGCGCTGACACTCATCGTACGCGGCAGCCGCCGGGCGGCACAATCAGGGTCCCCCGGCGATCGCTAAGGTCCTCGCGGAAGCAAACCCCCCAGGGACCGGAGACACCATCATGCCACCGGAGGAGCCGCCCGCGCCGGGGCGGCACGACGCGGCCGAGCACCGCCTGGGCACCTCGGCCGTCGCCTACCGCGAGGTCGGCGGGGCGGAGGCCGCGGCGGCGAACCTCGCCTGGTGGGACGCCGACGCCGACGACTACCAGGCCGAACACGGCGGGTTCCTCGGCGACGCGGACTTCGTCTGGTGCCCGGAGGGCGTGCGGGAGGCCGACGCGCGGCTGCTCGGCGACGTCCGCGGCAAGCGCGTGCTCGAGGTCGGCTGCGGGCAGGCCGCCTGCTCGCGCTGGCTCGCGAGCCAGGGCGCGCACGCCGTGGCGACCGACCTGTCCGCCGGCATGCTGCGGCACGCCCGCGCGGGCAACGCGCGCACCGGCCTCGCCGTGCCGCTCGTGCAGGCCAACGCCGAGTACCTGCCGCTGGCCTCCGGCAGCTTCGACGCGGCCTGCTCCGCGTTCGGCGCCATCCCGTTCGTGGCCTCGGTGGACGCGGTCTTCGCCGAGGTGCACCGGGTGCTGCGGCCGGGCGCGCCGTGGGTGTTCTCCGTGACTCACCCGATGCGGTGGATCTTCCCCGACGACCCCGGCCCGCAGGGTCTGACCGTCACCCAGCCGTACTTCGATCGCACGCCCTACGTCGAGGTCGACGACGAAGGCACCGCCACCTACGTCGAGTACCACCACACGCTCGGCGACTACGTGCGCGCGCTGGCCGCGGCCGGGTTCGCCCTCACCGACCTGGTCGAGCCCGAGTGGCCGGACGGGCACACGCGGGTCTGGGGCCAGTGGAGCCCGCTGCGCGGCCGGCTGTTCCCCGGCACGGCGATCTTCCGCACGCACCGCTCGTGAACCCCCTGGAGGCCGAGCAGAACGCGCGGTTCGCCGCGCTCGACCCGCTGCTGCCGCCGATCGCGCCGCCGCCGTCGGCGAGCGAGCCGCTGGTGGTGACCGCCGGCGGGCGCCGGGCGGGCGGGCTGCTCACGCATGTCGTGCACGCGCCGGGGTCGTGGCCGGCGCTGTGGGGTCCCCTGGAGGTCTGGGACCTGACCGCGGTGCCGGGCGACAGCGGCGCGGCGGGCCTCGCCGCGCTGCTCGGCGCGTGGCGCGACCGGATGCGCGGGACGCGGCCGCAGCCGGACTCGGGCTGCACGCTGGCGTGGCCGAGCCGCGACGCCGAGGCGTCGGCGGTCCTGCTCGCGCACGGCTTCGCGCCGATGACCTGCCTCGCGGTGCGGGCACCGGAACCGCCCGGGGACGCGGGGCCGTCGCGCGTGACGGTCCGGCGCGCCGGCGAGCGCGACGCCGAAGCCCTCACCGAGCTGCGGCTGGCCGAGTGGCGCTACACGTCGCTGGTCGGCACCGCCGTGCCGCGGCCGGGCGCGCGGGCGCTGCTGCGCGCCGAGGTCGCCCGGAACCTGAAGTTCAGCGGGCGGGTGTGGCTCGCCGAGGACGACGGCGTCCCGGCCGGGCTGGCGACCTGCGCGCTCGCCTCGCCCGCGCCGGGCGACAGCCTGCACGGCCGGTTGCCGCCGGGGCGGTGGGGTTACGTCGACACGCTGTCGGTCGCGCCCGCCGCGCGCGGCGGCGGGGTGGGCCGCGCGCTCATGGCGGTGGCGCACGACGACCTGCTCGAGCCGGGCGTGCGCGGTACGTTCCTCTACTACCACCCGGCGAACCCGCTCTCGCCGGTGTTCTGGCACCGGCAGGGCTATCGTCCACTGTGGACGATGTGGATCCGGCGACCCGCCTGGTCCTGACCCGACGCACCGAGGGGACCCATGGACATCGCCGAGCCGCTGCTGGCCGCCCACCGCGCGCGCTTCGCGGCCGTCGACGCGCTGCTGCCGCCCGCCGCGCCGCCCGCCGAGGGACGGCGGCTGGACGCCGCGACCGCGGACGGCACCCGGGTCACCGGCGTGCTCCAGCGGCACCGGCTGGGTCCCGGCGACGTCCCGATGCTGTGGTCGGCCGCCGACGTCTGGCAGCTGTTCCCGTACATCGGCGACACCGGCACCGAGGGCGCCGACCTGCTGCTGCGCCGGCTCAAGGACGTGCTGGCCGAGGAGGCGGCGGGCGACGATTCCGCGTGCCTGGTCGTGTGGCCCAGCCGGGACGCCGAGGCGATCCGCGCCTTCCTCGACCACGGCCTGGTCCCGCTGGGCGCGCTGGGCGTGCGCACCGCCGCGCCGGCCGAGGCGGACCCCGGCGTGACCGTCCGCCGCGCCGGGCCCGCCGACTTCGCCGCGGCGCTGGAGCTGGCCACCGCGACGTTCGACTACACCGGGCTGGTCGCGGCGGCCCGCCGGGTGAACACCGCCGAGCTGCTCGCGCCGTCGCTGCGGGATGCGCTGGCCGAGGAGGAGCCCGCGGTCTGGCTGGCCGAGGAGGACGGCGAGCTGCGCGCCCTGGCGCACTGCGCGTGGGTCGACGCGACGGAGACCAACGCGGCGGGCGAGCTGCTGCCCGCCGGGCGCTGGGGTTACGTGAACAACGTCGTGACCGCGGCCGGACGCCGTGGCGGTGGCCTCGGCCGGGCACTGATGGCCCGGGTGCACCGGGAGCTGCACGCCGGCGGCGCCACCCGCACCTACCTCTACTACAACCCGACGAACCCGCTGTCGTCGGTGTTCTGGCACCGCCAGGGCTACCGCCCGCTGTGGACGAGCTGGGAGGTGCGCCCGGCGTCGGCGCTGCGGTGAACACCCGCGGGTGGGGTAACCCAGGGGTGTGACGTGCGTCCGTTGATCTTGCTGTGGCAGGCCACGAGGTCTAACTTTTGAACTGACCGGTCAGTTCAAAAGTGCTGGAGTCCACCGTGCAGGTCCGAGCCGATCGGGTGTCCCTCGAAGGGCACCACGGCACCTTGTTACCGCCCACCTCGCTGACCGTCGGCGAGGGCGACCTGGTGATCGTGCACGGCGAACCCGGCGTCGGCATCACGGCGTTCGGCCTGGCGCTGGGCGGCCGGCTGAAGCCGACGACCGGCACCGTCCACGCCGAAGGCGTGGACGCCGGGCTGGCCGAGCTCGTCGCCGTCGTCGACGCGCCCGGCGTCAGCGAGCCCGACGACGCTCTTCCCCTGCGCGTGGTCGCCGGCGAGGAGCTGGCGCTGGCCCACCGCCCCGCGGGCAAGGAGGACGTCGCCCGCTGGCTCGCCGAGCACGACGCCGCGCCCTTCGCGGGCACGCGGTTCGAGAACCTCACCCCGGTCCTGCGCACCCGGCTGCTCACCGAGCTGGCCGCGGAGCGGAAGGGCGTGCGCATGCTGGTGCTGGACACGCCCGACCGGCACACCAGCGACGTCGGCAGCTGGGCCGGGCTGGCGCGCGAGCTGGCCGGACGCGGCCTGGCCGTCGTCGTCCTGACCGCGACGACCCCGCTGTCCGCCCTCCCCTGCACCCCGGCGCGCATCGGCGCCGCCGACCAGCCCGAGCCGGCGCACCTCGCCCCCGAGCCCACCGAAGAGCTCCCCGGAGCACTGACGGAGTCTGACGAATGAACGCCTTCCGGATCGCGCGCAACGAGCTGCGCCGCCTGTCCACCGGCACGATGCCGAAGCTCGCGCTGGTGGCGCTCGTGCTCGTGCCGCTGCTCTACGCGTCCTTCTACCTCTACGCGAACTACGACCCGTACGGCAGGCTCGACAAGCTGCCCGCCGCCGTCTTCACCAGCGACACCGGTGCGAAGGACTCCAGCGGCCAGCAGCGCAACGTCGGCCGCGAAGTCACCGACGAGCTGGTCAAGTCCGGCACGTTCCAATGGCACGAGGTGTCGGAGCAGGAGGCGCGCGACGGCGTCCGGAGCGACAAGTACTCCTTCGCGATCGGCATCCCGAGCGGGTTCTCGCAGGCGCTGCTGTCGGTCGGCAACTTCCAGCCGCAGCAGGCGACGATCACGCTGACCACCAACGACGCGAACAACTACCTCTCCGGCACCATCGCGAAGCAGGTGGCCGAGCAGGTCCGCAAGACGATCGCGGAGAAGGTCGGCAGCGAGGCCGCGGACCGGTTCCTGGTCGGGTTCTCCACCATCTACGGCAAGATCCAGGAGGCCTCGACCGGGGCGTCGCAGCTCGCCGACGGCGCTTCGCAGCTGAAGTCCGGGCAACAGCAGCTGGCCGACGGCGCCGCCAAGCTCGCGGACGGCTCGTCCACGCTGGCGACCGGTTTGAGCACGCTCAAGACCGCCACCGCCGCGTTGCCGGGGCAGACGCAACAGCTCGCCAGCGGCGCTTCGCAAGTGGCCGCCGGGGACCAGAAGGTCGCGGACGCGGCGTCGCTGGCCGCGACGGCGTCGTCCGACATCCAGGGCAGGCTGGACTCCTACCGCAGCCAGCTGGTGACCGACCTGCGCGACGCCGGCGTGCCGGAGACCCAGGTCCAGGCGATCGTCGCCCGCGCCGACCAGCTGCGCTCCCCCGTCGACCAGGCGAACGGCAAGATCCAGCAGGCCAACGGCGACCTCGCGAAGCTCGCCGACGGCGCCCGGCAGGTCTCCGACGGCGCGCAGAAGCTGGCCGCGGCGTCGCCGCAGCTGGCGAGCGGCATCGCGCAGGCGTCGGACGGCGCGAACCAGCTGCGGGACGGCGCTTCACGGCTCAGTGACGGCGAGAAGACCGCCGTGACCGGCACGAACCAGCTCGCGGACGGCGCGGCGAAGCTGCGCGACGGGCTTTCGGCCGGGCTCAAGGAAATCCCGAACCCGGATGACCCGACCCGCAACGCGACGGCCAACACCATCGCCGACCCCGTCGCGGTCAACGCCAACGGCGAGGCGTCGGCGGGCACGTACGGCGCCGGCCTCGCGCCGTTCTTCATCTCGCTGGCCACCTGGATCGGCGCGTTCGTGCTGTTCCTGATCCTGCGGCCGCTCTCGACGCGCGCGCTGACCGCGGGCGCGGCGCCGTTCCGCGTCGCCGTCGGCGGGTGGCTGTCGTCGGCGCTGCTGGGCATCGCGCAGGTGATCGTCCTGTTCGGCGCGGTGACGTGGCTGGTCGGCATCCACATCGCGCACCCGCTGGGCGCGATCGGGTTCGCCGTGCTGGTGTCGCTGACGTTCACGTCCGTGGTGCACGCGCTCAACGCGTTCTTCGGCGCGGTCGGCAAGTTCCTCGGGCTCGTGCTGCTGGTGCTGCAGCTGGTGAGCGCCGGCGGGACGTTCCCGTGGCAGACGATCCCGGACGCGCTGTACCCGCTGCACGTGGTGCTGCCGATGGGCTACGCGATCGACGGCTTCCGCCACCTGTTCTACAGCGGTGCGACGGTGCAGATCCTCGGCGACATCGGCGTGCTGCTGGCCTACCTGGTGGGCGGGATCCTGGTGTCGACGCTGGCCGCGCGCAAACGTCGCGTTTGGACGGTGTCCGCGCTCAAGCCCGAGCTGAGCCTGTGAGCGGCGGGACCAAGCAGAAGCTCTTCGAGGCCACCCTGCGCCTGGCGAAGAGCCGCGGCTTGGTGGGGCTGACGGTCGACGACATCGCCGCCGAGGCCGGTGTCGCCAAGGGGACGGTGTACTACAACTTCGGCTCGAAGGACGGGCTGGTCGACGGGCTGCTGCGGTACGGCGTCGACATGCTGGCCGGGCGGCTGCGGTCCGCGGTTTCGGCGGCGGACCCGCTGGACGTGATCGAGGCGCAGGTCGACACGACGCTGGAGTTCATCGCCCGGTACCCGGGGTTTTCGCAGATCCTGGTGAGCGAGCTGTGGCGCACCCCCGGCCAGTGGCACGGGACGCTGTCGTTGCTGCGCGAGGAGATCATCTCGATCGTGAAGGAGCAGCTGTCCCGGCTGGAGTCGGCGGGACGGCTGCCGGAGGGCGTGCAGATCCCGACGGCGGCGGCGGGGTTGTTCGGCACGATGCTGGTGGTGGCCCTGGACTGGCAGGTGTTCGGACCGCACCGGACGCGGGCCGAGGTCCGGGAAGCGGTGATGGTGCTGATCCGCGGCCTCGGGCGCCGGTAGCCGGAGGTCTCCGGCGCTCAGGCGCGGTCTTCGAGGCGGGCGCGGACCGCGGCCGCGTACGTGTCCACCGCCGTTGCCGCCGCGGTCAGCTCGCAGGGGCCGTCGATCAGCAGCCGCTTCGCCGGGACGTACACCTGCTCCAGCTCCGGGTCGCCGTCCAGGCCGTGCTCGCGGGCCAGTTCGTTGTCGGCCGCCAGGCGGGCTCGCAGCTCCTCGCGGCGGGCCAGCAGGCCGTCGAGGACCGCCCGCTGGCGGCGGCCGTCCTCGACCGCCGGGGCCACCGCGTGCTCGTGGCTGTCTATGTGCCGCTCCACCCACTCCGCGTCGCCGTCCACCTCGGCCGAACGCAGCTGCTTCAGCGCCGCGCGCAGCCGCTGGGCCCGGGCCGGCAGCATCGCGACGCCCGTGAACCGCGTCGCCACGCGCAGCTGGTACGCCTCGATCTCCGCCAGCTCGTCCACCGACCGGGTCAGCACGTCGAGCCGGCCGGCGAGGTCGTCCGGCGCCGGGCGGGTGCCCGTCGTGCTCGCCCGCACCGCCGCCACCCCGGGTGACGACTCTTCGCGGAAGCCCAGCAGCAGGCGGATGCCGAGCTCGGCCGCGCGGCCGGCCAGCGGCGCGAGCACCTCGCCGACGAGCCGGTCCGGCTCGGCCGAGTCGTCGATCGCGTCCACGACCAGGGTGCGGCCCGCGACGCCGGTCGTGAGCCGGTCGGCGATGCGGTGGCGGACCGCGTCCGCGGTGCGGCCCGTCGCGTCGACCGCGAGGTCGACGCTGCCCGCCGGGGGCATTTCGCCCAGCGCGGGCGGCAATCCCGGCACACCCAGCGAACGTTCGCGGTCGGCCAGGACGATCCCGAACCGCAGCGCCGCGGCGACCGGCGAACCGGCCTCGCCCGTGTCGACCACCCAGACGGTGCCGGGCTCGGCCCCGGCGAACCAGTCCGCCACGCGCTGCACGAACGAGACGTCGACCGCTTCGCCCACCGGGCGCGAAAAACTCGCGTCGACGGCCGGGCTGCCCGAGGTCCAGATGCTCAGCTGCGGCAGGTGCCCGAGCATCGTCTCGACCGGGATCATCCAGGTGCCGGTGTCCTTGCCGACGACCACGCCGACGACGTGCCCGGTCGCCTCGTCGAGCACGGCCGTGCCGCCGAAACCGGGGCCGAGCGGTTCGGCTTCGCTGGTGCGGAACAGGCGGACCCATTCGCCGCCCGGCCCGCCGGGGCGCTCGGGGCCGCCGAGGCGGGCGTGGGTCCAGCGGCCGACCGAGCCCGGCGGGAACCCGAACGCGCGGACGAGCTGGTGCTCCCCCAGCGGCATCCGGTGCAGCGGGGCGTGGAAGACGCGGGACTCGGGACGTTCCAGGCGCAGCACGGCGAGATCGCCGCGGCCGCCGCCGTCGGAGGGCACCCAGCAGCCTTCGACGACGGTCGCCGTGCCGGGCAGCGCCTCGGCCAGGCCGACGAAATCGACGCTCAGCGGCGACCGCGGCCCCCCGGCGGTCTCGACGACGTGCGCGCTCGTCAGGACGTGGTGCTCGTCGAGAACCGTGCCCGCACCGCACACCCGGCCGAGTTCGTCGTGCAACCGGACCCGCCAGCGTCGTCGCTCACGCTCGAACCCCATTCGGCGGACCCTACGCCGTGATCGTCACACCGTGGGCGTCGACCTCCCTACCCAGCGGTAATGGCTCACCCGAACGGAGTCCTTCGTTCGTCGCAATGCCGAAAGGGATTGTGCAGCGGTGAGTGTTCACACGCGGCCGAACACCCAGCTGCCCGGTGCCGCCGGGTCGTCGCCCGCCCAGAACTCGAACCAGTGCCCGGTGAACTCGTCGCGCGACAGCTTGCCGTCGCCGTCGAGATCGAGGTGCGCGAAGACGTCTTCGGACGGCGCCCGCCCGCCACTCCAGGCTTCGATCATCCGCCGGTACTCCTCGGCGGAGATGACGCCGTCGCCGTTTTCGTCGACCGCCTCGAACATCGCGGCGGCCGTGCCGGTGACGGCGCCCGGCATGGCCGGGAGCTCGTCGACGACCCGCAGCACCTGTTCGAGCGTCACCCGGCCGCCGTGGCCGGCGGCGTCGTCGAGCGTGCCCCACCAGCCCATCATGATCGCGGCGAGGTGCTGCCCTTCGGGGGTGTTGCCGTCCGTGCCGCGCACGTCGAGCCATCTTCGGGTCAGCGCCCGGAAATCGGACTCGGTGAGCACGCCGTCGCCGTCGGCGTCCATGGCGTCGAAGACGCCGGAGATCTTGCGTCGCTGGAAGTCACTGGCCATGGACCCAGCATCGCCGCGGCGACCCGCATCGGACGACGGCCGCCCGAGTACTTCCGCGCCACGACCCGGTGATCCGGGCCGTGGCGCTCAGTAGGCACCGCTCAGTGCGCGGCTTCGTTCCAGGACCGGCCGTAGCCGACCGAGACCTCCAGCGGCACCGCCAGCTCGTAGGCCGACCCCATGCCGTGGCGCACCAGCTGCTCCAGCTCTTCGCGCTCGCCCTCGGCGACCTCGAGCACGAGCTCGTCGTGCACCTGCAGCAGGATCCGGCTCTTCAGCTTCGCCTCGACCAGCGCGCGGTGGACGTTCAGCATCGCGACCTTGATGATGTCGGCCGCGCTCCCCTGGATCGGCGCGTTGAGCGCCATCCGCTCGGCCATCTCGCGGCGCTGGCGGTTGTCGCTGTTGAGGTCCGGCAGGTAGCGGCGGCGGCCGAAGATCGTCTCCGTGTAGCCGCACTTGGCCGCTTCGCCGACCACCGAGTGCAGGTAGTCGCGGACGCCGCCGAAGCGGGCGAAGTACGCCTCCATCTGCGACTTGGCTTCCTCGGTGGAAATCCGCAGCTGCTGCGAAAGCCCGTACGCCGACAACCCGTACGCGAGGCCATACGACATCGCCTTGACGCGGTAGCGCAGCTCCGGCGTGATCTCCTCCGGCGGCATCGAGAACGCCCGCGAAGCGACGAACGTGTGCAGGTCCTCGCCGGAGTTGAACGCCTCGATGAGGCCCGCGTCCTTCGACAGGTGTGCCATGATCCGCATTTCGATCTGGCTGTAGTCCGCGGTCATCAGCTCGGCGTAGCCCTCGCCGACCACGAACGCGTCGCGGATGCGGCGGCCTTCTTCGGTGCGGACCGGGATGTTCTGCAGGTTCGGCTCGGTCGAGGACAGCCGCCCGGTGGCCGCGATCGTCTGCAGCAGCGTGGTGTGGATGCGCCCGTCGTCGGCGACCGACTTGATCAGGCCCTCGACCGTCGTGCGCAGCTTCGTCGCGTCCCGGTGCTCCAGCATGTGCTGCAGGAACGGGTGCTCGGTCTTCTCGAACAGGCCCTGCAGCGCCTCGGCGTCGGTGGTGTAGCCGGTCTTGGTGCGCTTGGTCTTCGGCATGCCGAGCTCGTCGAACAGCACGACCTGCAGCTGCTTCGGCGAGCCGAGGTTGATCTGCTTGCCGATCACCGCGTACGCCTCTTCGGCGGCCTGCGTGACCCGCGACAGGTAGTGCGCCTCCAGCGACGTCAGCTGCTCGAGGTCGACGGCGACGCCGGCGATCTCGACCTCGGTGATGACCTCCAGCAGCGGCAGCTCCAGCTCGGCGAGCAGCTTCGCGCCGCCGATCTGTTCCAGCTCCTTCTCGAGCGCGCCGGCCAGCTCGAAGATCGCGCGGGCCTTGACCAGCTCGTCCTGGATCTCCTTCTGCTCCAGGCCTTCCGCGCCGCCGTCGAGCAGGGACAGCTGCCCGTCGCCGCCGTCGGTCTCCGAGCGCAGCTCGCGGTGCAGGTAGCGCAGCGCGAGGTCGTCCAGCTCGAACGTGCGCTGGCCCGGGCGCACCAGGTACGCCGCCAGCGCGGTGTCCATCGCCAGCCCGGCGAGGTGCCAGCCGCGGGCGCGGATCGCGTGCAGCGGGACCTTGAGGTCGTGGCCGGTCTTGCGGATCTCCGGGTCGGCGAACCAGGCCGCGAGCGCGGCGTCGTCGGCCTGGTCCATCGCCGTGACGTCGACGTACGCGCCTTCGCCGTCCGCCGTCGCGAAGGCGACCGCCCGCAGGTCGGACCGGACCGACGTGCCCACCGTCCGGAAGGCCAGCGCCACCGGCTCACCCGCGCCCGCGTGCGCCGCCAGCCACGCCGCGAGCGCGCCGGGCGCGAGGGCGGAACCGGAGACCTCGAAGCCTTCGTCGGCTTCCGGCTCGGCGCTCTGCAGCGTCGCGAACAGCCTGTCCCGCAGCACGCGGAACTCCAGCTCGTCGAACAGCGCGTGCACCGCCTCGCGGTCCCACGGGCGCAGCTCCAGCCCGGCCGGGGCGACGTCCAGCTCGACGTCCCGGATCAGCTCGGTCAGCTGGCGGTTCAGCGTCACCGAGCTCAGGTGCGCCCGCAGCGCGTCCCCGACCTTGCCCTTCACCTCGTCGACCCGGTCGATCAGGTCGTCGAGCGAGCCGAACTGCCGGATCCACTTGGCCGCGGTCTTCTCGCCGACCCCGGGGATGCTCGGCAGGTTGTCCGACGGGTCGCCGCGCAGTGCCGCGAAGTCCGGGTACTGCTGCGGGGTGAGCCCGTACTTCTCCTCGACCGCCTCCGGCGTGAACCGGGTCATCTCCGAGACGCCGCGCTTCGGGTACAGCACGGTGACCTGGTCGTTGACCAGCTGCAGCGCGTCGCGGTCACCGGTACAGATCAGGACGTCGAAGCCGTCGGCCGTCGCCTGCGTCGTGAGCGTGGCGATGATGTCGTCGGCCTCGAAGTTCTCCTTCGTCAGCGACGGGATGGCCAGCACGTCGAGGACCTCCTTGACCAGGTCGACCTGGCCGCGGAACTCGTCCGGCGTCGTGCTGCGGTTGGCCTTGTAGTCGGCGTAGGTCTCCGACCGGAACGTCTTGCGCGAGAGGTCGAACGCCACCGCCAGGTGGGTCGGCGCCTCGTCGCGCAGGAGGTTGATGAGCATCGAGGTGAAGCCGAAGACCGCGTTCGTGACCTGACCGGTCTTCGTCTTGAAGTTCTCCGCGGGCAGCGCGAAGAAGGCGCGGTAGGCCATCGAATGGCCGTCGATCAGCAGCAGCTTCGGCCGCTCGGCCAGGCTGGTGTTTCCTGTGGCGTTGGCAACGGTCGTCTTCTCACTCGGGCTCACGGGGCCGAGTCTAGGCTGAGGGTCCGACACTCTTACGTGTCGCATAGGAACAGGAGCTTTGCGTGACGGACAGTGCCGCCCCCATCGACGTGGAGCGGCTGTCGGGCATCGACCCGGCGGCGGCGGACCAGCAGCTGAACGACAAGGTCGGGATGAAGCTGCTCGAAGCGACGGCCGAGCGTGTCGTCGGCACGATCCCGGTCGAGGGCAACCTCCAGCCGTACGGCCTGCTGCACGGCGGGGCCAACGCCGTGCTGGCCGAAGCACTGGGCTCGACGGTCGCCGCGCTCAACGCGGGCCCGGACCGCGCGGCCATGGGCCTGGAGCTGTCCTGCACGCACCACCGCGCGGTGCGTTCGGGCACCGTCACCGGCGTCGCGACGCCGCTGCACGTCGGGCGCGGCACCATCACCGCGGAGATCGTGCTGACCGACGACGAGGGCAGGCGCACCTGCACCGCCCGGCTCACCTGCGTCGTCCGGGACCGCCCGCCGGGCGCCTGAGCCGGTGGACCTCGACCTCGCCCAGGTCCGGGCGTTCGTCGTGACCGCGCAGGAACGCCACTTCGGGCGGGCCGCCCAGGCGCTGTTCCTCACCCAGCAGGCGCTGTCGAAGCGGATCCGGAAGCTCGAGGACGCCCTCGCGACCCCGCTGTTCCTGCGCACGAACCGCTCGGTCACGCTCACCGCCGACGGTGAGCGCTTCCTCCCGCACGCCCGCGAGCTGGTGCGGGTGGCCGACGCGGCGGTGGCCGCCATGGGCGCCGATGACCGGCCGCTGCGGCTCGACGTCGTCGACTACCGGCTCGCCCCGATGTTCCTGCTCCGCCGGCTCGCCGCGCGGGAGCCGGGCATGAAGATCGACCGGGTCGCCGGCGGCGGGTTCGCCAACGCCGTCGAGCCGCTGCTGTCCGGCGAGCTCGACGCGGCCATCGGCCGGGTCACCGGGTGCGGCCGCCCGCTGCCCGAGGAGCTGGAGCACCGGATCGTCCGGCTCGAACCGCTGGTCGCGCTGCTCGCGCCGGAGCACCCGCTGGCCGGCAACGACGTCCTGCGGCTGGAGGACCTGCGCGCCGAGGGGATCTGGCTGCCGGGGCTGCGCGGGCCGGGCGAATGGCTGTCGTACCTGCACGAGCTGTGCACCCGGTTCGGCGTGCCGATCGACGACTCCGGCGTCAGCTACGACCTGCGGCACACGCTCGAGCAGACGCGGTACGGCACGCAGCGCGTCACCCTCGCCGGAGCCGACATGCAGCTCGCGCCCGATCTGAACCTCACGGTGCTGCCGTTCGAGCCGTCCCCGCTGTTCCCGTGGTCGCTGGTCTGGCGGCGCGGCCGGGCGCACCCGGCGCTGCGGCGGCTCCTGGCCCTGGCGGGGCGCACCAGCCGCGAAGAGAACTGGTGCGCCTACGACCCGGAACACGCCTGGCTGCCGGAAGCCGACGTCAGCCGCGCAGCCGCCGCGCGAACCACTCGGTGAACGCGGCGTCGACGCGGGCCGCGCCCGGCGTCCCCGGCGGGAACTCGTGCGCCATCCCCTCGACCGTCACCAGCTCGGCCCCCAGCTTCGCGCGCAACGCCTCGGCGGGCTCGCGCACGGCGATGTCGTCGTCCGCCCCGGTGACCAGCAGCAGCGGCGCGGTCAGCTCGGCGGCCCGGTCCACGTAGTCGTAGCGCGCGGCGACCGCGTGGGACCGCTCGCTCCACGCGTAGGTCACCCCGAACCGCCGCTCGTTGGCGGCGATCATCGGCGCGAGCTGCACGACCGGGCTGGCCACCGCCCCGGCCGCGATCGCGGCGTCCCCGCGCGCCAGCACCTCCAGCGCCACGAGCGCCCCGGCCGAGCCGCCGAACACGCCGAGCGGCCCGGTCGCGCCCGGCAGCCGGTCGCGCAGTTCGGCCAGCGCGGCCGGGAACTCCCCCGCCGCCTGCTCGGTGACCGGCTCGAACACGTTCAGGACGGCGTCCTCGCTCGCGCGCCGGAAGACCTCGCCGGGACCGCCTTCGGGCAGCCGCGCGCCGGAGAGCGGGAGCCCGAAGTACACGCGCCACGCCTGCAGGCCGGCCATCGGGACGGCCTCGGCCATGGCCCGCTCGCTCGACGGCTCGTCCATCAGGTGCCAGCCCGCGACCAGCGCCGCCGGCGCGTCCCGGTCCGCCGGCGGCAGCGCCACGAACGGCACGCCCGCCGCGACCCCCTCGACCATCTCGCCCATGGTGTCTCTCCTTCGTCTCTCTCGGTTCCTTTTCATCGAACCGCCGCCGGACGGGCCCGGTCCAACAGCCGTTCCGGCGCCGACGACAACCAGTGGTTGTCGACCGGAACGCGAACCGGCCCCGCACGCCGGAGCGCGCGGGGCCGGTTCCGGGGGCTGGAGACGTCAGCCGACGCCCAGGTAGGCCTCCTTGATGCTGGTGTCCGCGAGCAGCTCCTTGCCGGTGCCGGTCTTGGTGATCCGGCCGGTTTCGAGCACGTACGCGCGGTGGGCGCGGGAGAGCGCCTGCTGCGCGTTCTGCTCCACGAGCAGCACCGTGGTGCCCTGCTTGTTGATCTCCGTGATGATCCGGAAGATCTGCTGGATGAACTGCGGGGCCAGGCCCATCGACGGCTCGTCGAGCAGCAGCAGCTTCGGCTTCGCCATCAGCGCGCGCCCGATGGCGAGCATCTGCTGCTCACCCCCGGACATCGTGCCGCCCATCTGCGTCTTGCGCTCCGCCAGCCGCGGGAACAGCTCGAAGACCCGGTCCAGGTCCGCGCCGAGGCTCTTGCGGTCCTTGCGGGCGTAGGCGCCCATGTCGAGGTTCTCCATCACCGTCATGCCGGGGAAGATGCCCCGGCCTTCCGGCGCCTGGGAGATCCCGCGGGCCACCCGGAGGTCACCGCGCAGCTTGGAGATGTCCTCGCCGGCGAAGGTGATCTTGCCGGCGGAGATCGGCCGGATGCCGGAGATGGCCCGCATCGTCGTCGACTTGCCGGCGCCGTTCGCGCCGATGAGCGTGACGATCTCGCCCTCGTTCACCGTGATGGACAGCCCGGAGACCGCCTGGATCCGTCCGTAGTGGACGGACACGTCCGACAGCTCAAGCAACGTCATCGTCAGGCACCCCCAGGTAGGCCGCGATCACCGCGGGGTTCTCGCGGATCTCGGCCGGCAGTCCTTCGGCGATCTTCTTGCCGAACTCCAGCACCACGATCCGGTCGGTCACGCCCATGACGAGCTTCATGTCGTGTTCGATGAGCAGCACCGTGTAGCCGTCGTCCCGGATGGTCCGGATCAGGCCCATGAGCTCTTCCTTCTCCGCCGGGTTGAAGCCCGCCGCGGGCTCGTCCAGGCAGAGCAGCTTCGGCTCGGTCGCCAGCGCCCGCGCGATCTCCAGGCGCCGCTGGTAGCCGTAGGGCAGGTTCTTCGCCCGGTCGGCCGCGCGGTCGGCGATGCCGACGAACTCCAGCAGGGCCATCGCCTTCTCGACGGCGGCCTTCTCCTCGCGGTGGTGCCGCGGGAGGCGCAGCAGCGCGCCGATCATGCTGGTCTTGTGCCGCGCGTCGGTGCCGACGACGACGTTCTCCAGCGCCGTCATCTCGCCGAAGAGCCGGATGTTCTGGAACGTCCTGGCGATGCCCAGCTGCGTGATGCCGTGCCGCGACGTCTTGCCCAGCGGCTTGCCCTCCAGCCGGACCTCGCCGGAGGTCGGGCGGTAGACGCCGGTCATCGCGTTGAAGCACGTCGTCTTGCCCGCGCCGTTGGGGCCGATCAGCCCGAGGATCTCGCCGCGGCGGATGCCGAAGGAGATCTGGTCGAGCGCGACGAGACCGCCGAAGCGCATCGTCACGTTGTCGACCTCGAGCAGGGTCTGCCCCACCTCGACGTCGATGGCGCGGTCCGCCGCGACGACCTCCGCGACCTCCGCCTCGTGCTCGGCCCGCTCCTCGGCCGTCATGTGCTGCAGCTCGGCGACGAGGCCGCCCTCCGCGGCGACCTCCGGACCGCCGTTCTGGGGGTCGGTCATGACTTGCTCCCCGGGGTCGGTTCGGTCTGCAGCGCGCCGTCACTGCTGATCTGCTCGCCCTTGCCCAGCAATCGCTGGTACGCCTGCCTGCCGTAGGTGAGCAACCGTTGCCGGGCACCGAGCAGACCCTGCGGGCGGAAGATCATCAGGACGATCAGCGCGACACCGAAGATCAGGTACTTGTACTGGGCGATCACCAGGAACCGCAGCGGGATGTAGGCCACCACCACCGCGCCGAGGATGACGCCGACCTTGTTGCCCGACCCGCCGAGGATGACCGCGGCCAGGAACAGCATCGACGTCACCACGTCGAACTTCTGGTTGTTCACGAACCCGAGCTGGCCGGCGTAGAGCGCGCCGGACAGGCCGCCGATGGCCGCGCCGCCGACGAACGCCCAGATCTTGAACTTGAACGTCGGCACGCCCATGATCTCGGCGGCGTCCTCGTCGTCCCGGATGGCGACCCAGGCGCGGCCGACGCGGCTGCGTTCCAGGTTCCCGACCAGGAACAGGATCAGGATGATGATCGTGACGCACAGCCAGTACCACGGGATGCCGTTGGTGTTGGTGAACAGCGGCGAGCCGTCGGCGTGGGTGCCCGGCGGATGCCCGACCTGCTGGAACCCGCGGTTGCCGCGCAGCGGGTCGACGTTGTCGGCCAGCAGCCGGACAATCTCGCCGAAGCCCAGCGTCACGATCGCCAGGTAGTCGCCGCGCAGCCGCAGCGTCGGCGTCCCGAGGACCACGCCGAAGATCATCGTCACGGCCATCGCGATCGGCAGCACGACCAGGAACGGCAGCTTCGACAGCGACGAGTCCGGGCTGGTGAACAGCGCGGCGACGTAGGCGCCGACCGCGAAGAACCCGACGTACCCGAGGTCGAGCAGGCCGGCCTGGCCGACCACGACGTTGAGGCCGATGGCGATCAGGGCGTACCGGGCCACCTCGAACATGGCGATCGGGAAGTCGTAGCCCGGTTCGGTGGTCAGGATCGGCGGGTTCAGCACCGGCAGCAGGTACACCAGCGCGACGAGCGGGATCAGCACGCCCCACTGCTGCACGCGGCCGAGGTTGTTCCACCACTCGCCCAGCGGACGGCGCTTCTTCGCCTGGGCCGGGGCAGGGGTCGTCGTGGTCGTCATACCCGTGCCTTTCCGAGCGACTCGCCGAGGATGCCGGTCGGCCGCACCATGAGGATCAGGACCAGGAGCACGAACGCCACGACGTCACGCCACTCGCCGCCGAACAGCGACTGGCCGTAGTTCTCGACCACGCCGAGCAGGAGACCGCCGAGCAGCGCGCCGCGCAGGTTGCCGATGCCGCCGAGCACGGCCGCGGTGAACGCCTTGATGCCGAGGATGAACCCACCCTGGTAGGAGGCGCCCTGCGGGATCTTCATCATGTAGAACAGCGCGGCCGCGCCGGCCAGCAGGCCACCGATGAGGAACGTCAGGGTGATGACGCGTTCCTTGTTGACGCCCATCAGCGTCGCGGTGTCCGGGTCCTGCGCCACGGCGCGGATGCCGCGGCCGAACTTGGTCCGGTTGACGAACATGTCGGCGCCGATCATCAGCAGGATCGACGCGACCACCGTGATGATGGTGATGTTGGTGACGCTGCCGCCGAAGATCTGGAACTGCTCTTCGTTGCGCAGCAGGCGGATCGACTGCTCGGGGTTGCCGCCGCGCCAGATGAACAGGATCTGCTGCAGCACGAACGAGGCGCCGATCGCGGTGATCAGGAAGACCAGCTTGGGCGCGCCGCGTTTGCGCAGCGGGCGGTAGGCCACGCGTTCCAGCAGCACCGCGGTCCCGCCGGAGACGGCCATCGCGGCGATGAGCGCGATCCCGAGGTACAGGATCAGTTCACCGGCCCCGAGCGACGGGGTCGCGCCGGGGCGGAAACCCAGTCCGAAGAACACGAACCAGGTCGCGTAACAGCCGTAGACGAACACCTCGGAGTGCGCGAAGTTGATCAGCTTCAGGACGCCGTACACGAGGGTGTAGCCGAGGGCGACCAGCGCGTAGATGCTCCCGTAGGAGAGCCCTTCGATCGTGTTGTTCCAGAATTGCTGGACAAACGAGTCAACATCGAACTTGATCCATTCGCCGCCCTGCGCGAGGACGAGCGAACTCAGGTCATGGGTTATCGACACACCAGTTCTCCATGTGGGTCCGGGGTGCGCACCCGGCGGGATCGAGCCGCCGGGCGCGCACCCCGGAAACAGAACAGAAGGCGGAACTACTTGATCTCGGTGTTGCGAACGATCTTCCCGTTCTCGACCTTGTAGGTCCACACGGTCGTCTGGGACAGCTCGCCCTTGTCGTCCCACTTGAAGTGCTTGGTCAGGCCCTGGCCGTCGTAGTTCTTGACCCACTCGAGCAGGCCCGGGCGGTCCTTCTTGCCGGCGTCGATGCCCTTGAGCAGGATCGTGGTCAGGTCGTAGCCCTCCGGCGAGTACGTGCCCGGGTCCTTGCCCGAAGCCGCCTTGTACGCCTCGGTGAACTTGGTGAACTGGTCGGCCGGGACGCACGGGCAGGTGAAGTAGGCGTTGGCGGCGGCGTCGCCGGCACCCTTGACGAACTCGTCGTCCTTGACACCGTCCGGGCCGACGAACTTGGCCTTGACGCCGGCGTCGTTCAGCTGCTGCGCGAACGGCGCGGCTTCCTGGTAGTAGCCCGAGTAGAAGACGACGTCGGGGTTCTCGCTCTTGACCTTGTTCACGACCGCGGAGAACTCGGTCTGCTTGGTCTTGACCTTGTCCTGGCAGGTCGCCTTGTCGCCCAGCGCCTTGATGGCGGCGGTGGCGAGGCCGGTGCCGTACTCGGAGTCGTCCTCGATCACGCAGACCTTGTTGGCCTTGAGGTCGCCGGTGATGAACTTCGCGGCGGCCGGACCCTGCGTGTTGTCGTTGCCCAGGCCGCGGAAGAAGGTCTTCCAGCCGTTCTGGGAGAGGGTCGGGTTGGTGGCCGACGGGGTCACCGTGACCAGGCCCGCGCTGTTGAAGATGTTGCCCGCGGCCTTCGACTCACCCGAGAACGGCAGGCCGACGACGCCGATGATCGACGGCGTGTTGACGATCTGCGTCACGATGCCGGGCGCCTTGTCGGGCGTGCCCTCGGTGTCGAACTGCTCCAGCTTGACCTGGCAGCCCGCGTTGGCCTTGTTGTGCTGGTCGACGGCGAGCTTGACGCCGTTCAGGATGTTCTGGCCCAGCGCGGCGTTGGCGCCGTTGATAGTGCCCGCGTACGCGATGGAGGTGGGGGCACACTGCGCCTTGCCGTCGCCGGCCGGGTCGGCCGCGTCGGCGGCGGCTGACGGGGCCGCGGCCTGGGCCTGCGAGCTCGCGTTGTTGCCGCCCGAGCCGCTGTCGTTCCGTGCCGCACACGCGCTGAGGGAAAGGGCCCCGACAGCGGCCAGCACGATGACCCTCGCAAGTCGTGCTTTCTGCACTCGTTCCTCCAAATGCCACCTGGCCGCCCGGTCGGGCGGCTGTCCCGGCGTGGGACCTGACTGGCCGCTGAAAGTAGCCGCCCCGGGAGCCGTTGCACAGAGTCACGCGCGCTCTTGTAGCCACATCGTGACGGTCGTCACGAGTATTAACGTATGATTTACACCCGCTCGTCGTAATGTGACCAGCAGGTGATGACTCTCGGTGCACAACAGCCCGCAGACTGCCCCTTGACGGCCGGGCCAAGGTGTGCAGAGTCTACGGACCCGTTGTCGATCACCGCGTCCGGCCACGCCGGAAAGGTACGCAAAGGTACCCGGTTACGCCCTTTCGGGCACTCGGAGCGTCACGAAAAAGGGTGCACCCGCTCAGGCGGGCGCACCCTTTCCGGTGGTTCCGGGATCAGCTGCCGATGCTCTCCACGACAGCCTCGGCGACGGCCTTCATCGTGGTCCGGCGATCCATGGCGGTGCGCTGGATCCAGCGGAAGGCGTCGGGCTCGGTCAGGCCCTGCCGGCTCATGAGCAGCCCCTTGGCGCGGTCGATGACCTTGCGCGTCTCGAGCCGGTCGGTGAGCCCGGCGACCTCGGCCTCGAGGGCCTGCAGCTCGGAGAACCGGCTGACGGCCAGCTCGATGGCGGGCACGAGGTCCCGCTTGGCGAAGGGCTTGACGAGGTAGGCCATGGTGCCGGCGTCCCGCGCGCGTTCGACGAGGTCACGCTGGCTGAAGGCGGTGAGGATGACGACGGGCGCGATCCGGTCCCCGGTGATCTTGGACGCGGCCTCGATGCCGTCGAGCTTCGGCATCTTGACGTCGAGGATCACGAGGTCGGGTTTGAGATCGGTGGCCAGCGCGACGGCCTGCTCCCCGTCCCCGGCCTCCCCGACGACCTCATAGCCCTCTTCACGCAGCATTTCGACGAGGTCAAGCCGGATGAGAGCCTCGTCCTCGGCGACGAGCACCCGACGCTGCGGCACGGTGGCGGCACCGTTGGCCTCGGTAGCCTGATCGGTCACCGGGGTCCTCCTGAAGACTCGGCGGGCGATGGGTTTTCGCGGCTTTCCGCGAACCCGAAGCCTACCGGGAACGATCCAGAAGCAGAGATGGCGTTCACCACGAAGTGGCCAGCGCGACACCGCGCCCCGGTCACAGCGCGAGCCGGGTGATCCCGTAGAGTCACGACGTCAACGCCCCCGTAGCCCAACTGGCAGAGGCAACGGATTCAAAACCCGTGTAGTGAGAGTTCGAATCTCTCCGGGGGCACCACCTCTGACCTGCGAAAACAGGTCGCTGAGCAGGTCGGACTGGAGCGGCGTTCCAGTCCGGGATGTCCGGTTGTGTACGGCTGAAACCGGTGGTGTGCGGCCAGTCGCGGTCTATTCGCGGTCTACTTTTTGGCAGGATCCGGGGTCCCGGACGCACGGTTGGCGGGCCGCGCGGAGGCGCCGGAGGCGGTATCGGGCGGCTCCGGGGTCTCAAACGATCGGATAGCCAACCCGTGAGGCGTCACACCGCTGACCCGGATGCCTCACGGGCTGCCAGCAGGTCCGCACCGGAGCTTATGGCGCCGCCCTAGATACGGCGTGCGTGCCCGTCAGCTGCGACGGAAGCTGTTCTCCGGGCGCCGTTCGGGCATCGACGAGGGATGGCTCAGCCGGCCGTCCGCGGCTGCGGCCAACCACCCCGCCCACCTGCCGATGAACTCGTCCAGGTCATCCACGGTCAGCGGTGTGAAGGGCCATGCGAGCTGCCACTCTGCTATGCCGTTCCACAGCGCCTTGGCCGCTTCCATGCCCGGGTCGAGGGCGAACGGATCCTGCCGCACCGGGCGGTTGAGCATGGGCGAGACCATGAACGCCGTCTCGAACCACTGGTAGCGGCCTTGCCCCGTGGGGGCGGCGTCGCAGAACCACAGCGAGTGCTCACGCCCCTCGTAGCCGTGCCCGTCGGCCGGCACGAGGAGATCGATCTCGGCATGCGCGATCACCTCGAACCCAGGGCGGTCCCACGCGCCCCATGCCGATTCCGACGTCGGCGCGGGGCCGGCCACGGTGAGCACGGCCTGTCCCAGGTGGATCTGCCAGCCGCCGCCCCGCACCGTTTGGACGGTCGCCCCGGGGGCGTTGCTGGTCAACGCGTCCTTGAACGAGTCGGCGATCCTGGCGAAGCTGCGTGTGGCGGCCTCGAACAAACCTGCGCGCCGCTGCTGCTCCGACTGCGCCGCCGACTCTGCCTGCAAGGACGCCGCCTTCTGGACGGCTTGGACGCGGTTGGCCTCCTGCAATGCCGCCAACCCGGGCGAGGCAGCTTGTTCGGCGGCGCGCTCGAGACGCTTGACCAGGTTCACCGCACTCGGGCGCGCCTGTGGGGACTTGTACAGGCACTCCTCCACCAACGCGGCCAGCACCGCCGGGGTGGACACCAGCTGCGGGACACTGCCGTGCAGGTGCGCCTCGCGCAGTTCGTGGAGGTAGCGGCCGGTGAACGGCGGACTGCCCGACAGCAGCTCATGGGCTATACAGCCGAAGGAGTAGACATCGGTGGCCGCGGTCGCACGCATGTTGCTCCACCGTTCCGGCGCCGCGTAGAAGATCGAGAAGGCGCCCTTGCGGGTATCCGGGGCGGTCGTGGCGTCCGCGTAGCGGGCGATGCCAAAATCGGCCAGGCACCAGTGGCCGTCGAGCAGCAACACGTTGCCCGGCTTCAGGTCGCGATGCACGACCCGGTCCTCCAGATCGGCCAGTGCCACCGCGATATCACGCAGCACCGCTACGGCGGAGCCCACGTCGAGAGATCCGCCGGCCTGCTTGAGGTGCTGTTCCAGGGAGCGTTCCGCACGCGGCATGACCAGCACCCACGCGTCGTCCGTCTCGCCGTCGTCGATGATCGGCACCACGTTGCGGACACCGCCCAGCTCGGCGAACAGCAGCTCGCGTTCCGCACCGGGCTCTTTCGGCACCAGTTTGGCCGCGCCGTCGACTCCCGACTCTGCACGCGCTTCCAGCACTTGCCCGTAACCGCCCCCGCCGATCCGGTCGCCGAGTTCCCATACGCCGTTCTTGCAGGTAACCCGCATCGAACCATCTCCGTCCACAGTAGGTATCGAAGATGTTAGGCGCCGGGCCCGACAGTTCAATTTCTGCGGCGCACACCGGCCCGTTGATGAACGTCGTGGTCGTCGGCGCCGATGACCTCCACTGGCATTGCGGCTAGCGGTTCAGCAGCCATCACTGGCGGGTCGTTGAGGCGGCCCCAGCGGAAGCTGTGTCAGGCTCGGCAGCCATGACCCGCAACATCCAGGCGCCCACGTACTACGTGCCGCAACTGGGCGACGGCCCGCCGGTGTTCCTCGCCGGCGACGTCGCCGGCGAGCAGGACTGGCAGGCCCAGGCCGGGGCGCAACTGGCCAACGCGGGCGCGGTGGTGCTCAACCCGCGTCAGGCTGGGGTCCCGGACACCGGGCTAGCCGAGGCCTCGCAACAGGCGGCGTGGGCCTGCCAGCACCGCCGGCTACCGACGCTGGTGATGCTGTTCTGGTTCCCGCGCACCGACCCCGCCGCCGTCGCGGTCACCGCGCTGCTGGAGCTGGGCGCCGAGCTGATCCGGCCGCGCAGCCCGCAGCGGCGGCTGGTGGTCGGCGCCGCACCCGGCTACCCGTGCCGCGGCGAGATCCTGCTGCAGATCGCGAACGAACGCCCCGACCTGGTCGTGCACCACACCCTCGACCGGGTCATCGCCGCAGCAACCCAGGAACTGGCCGCACTCGGCGCCGGCCGCCGAGCCCGCACCGCCCCCGTCCGGCTGCGGTAGCCGGGAAAGCGATCCGGCCCTTCCATCGACGCACCCCAGATCCCGGCCATCTCGGCCATCTCGTCCGCGCGCAGCGGGAACTGCGGCGTGAAGATACTGGTTTCACCAGGCGAAAGTCACCTTCAGCAGACTGATGGGCACGCGCTTACTCCGGGCACGCGCGCAAAAATGCGGCTCCCTTCTCGGTGTAGGGCTCCTCAACCGTGGTGATGGAAAACCGCGACCGCGCCTCGGTCAACAACCGTCGCGCGATCCCGCGGCGCTGCCACGCACTCGCGGTCCAGATATGCCCGACGGACTCATAGGCGCCATCCTCGTCGCGGTCGTAGACGATGACGAACCCGGCGAGGCGACCGCTGAAGAACCACAGCCCCTCCTCCCCACCACTGGCCCCAACCGGAGCCAACATCAGCAGCCACACGCCCGACTCGCCCGGAGCAAAATCCCAGCCGCACGCACGCTTGTACGCCAACCCCGCCCGGTCCAGCGCACTGCCGTGCCAGCGTCCGCCTGGGCCTTCGGTCACCTCCGCGCCGAGGACGGCACCGTCGAAATCATGCTCGTCACCATCGAGATCGATGCCGGCCACGGCCAAGTCCCAGAGGTCGTCCTGGCGTGAGGCCTGCCAGGAGACAGCCGGACCCAGGTGGGCAGTAGTCGCGAGATCCGCCCGGTCGAGAAGGAACGGGAACTGGGAGAGCACCTCGGGAAACGACGTCTCCTCCTCGATGGTGACCGTACCCGGGGCGAGCGCGGCGAGCGCCCTATACGCAGCCCGGTACGCCTTCTCGATCTCGGGTAGCTCCGGAAACACGTAATCGGCCATCAATCCCTCGCTGTCCCTTCCGGGTCGACACTGGCGTCAAGACCCAGCATGGTCCAGCCCAGCGCCGGTCCGCGAGCTGACAGTGCCAGGGAGAACGCAGGCATGTCGCCACGCTGTCACCGCGCAGAAGCTGAGCGCGGCGATGGCCGGCTCCTGGCCCGGTGTGTCCGGAGCATGAGCTTAGTTGTGCGTTCCTGGCTGCAATTAGTCGTCCCAGTCGGCCCCGGGCTACGCACTGTCGTCCTCGTCCTCCGGCTCGTCCTCCGGCAGGCCAAGAATGCGGGCGATCTTGCCCAGCGATTCTTCTTCGAGCCCGGCCAGCACCTTGGCGTAGACCTCGTGCAGCACCGCAACCGAGTGCCCTGCCCACAGGGCGACCTGGGCTGAAATCACGCCACCGGCGAGCCACGTCGAGACGCAGGCGTGCCGCAGGTCGTAGGGCCGGCGCGCGAGCGGCGACCGGTACTCCTCCGGCGTCAAGGCTGCCTTGCGTGCCTTGTCCCACACCCGCGCCAGCGTGGACTCGGCGACATCGCCACCGTCCATGCTCCGGAACAGCCGGCCATCGTCAGCGACGCCGTACTGCTCGAGGTGCTGCTGCAGCAGGGCGGTCAACGGCGGCGGGCACGGCACCGGCCGGACCTCCCCCTTGGCGCGCTGCTTGAGCTGGCGGCGGTCCCGCCGCTGCCCGGTGTCGGTCCAGGCCGCACCGGCGATCGGGGCTGTCTCCGACACCAGCAATTCGCCCCAGCCCTTCCGCGGCAGCTTCAGGTCGATGTCGCGCAGCATCACTGCTTCCTCGGGCCGCAGCGCCGAGTAGTACATCGCGCCGAAGCACGCGACCAGCCGCGGCCCGGACGAACGCCGCTCCACGATCACCGGCTCGGGCGCACCAGGCGGTAGCCGCATCACCTTCTGGGCCGCCACCGCGGCCAGCAGCTGCGGGCCCTGGCGGGTGTTGACGACCACGCGGGTGTCGATCGCCCGGACCCGCTTCGGCGCCGTCCACTTCACCTCCGGCAACCGGTTCGCCGGCAGCAAGTCCCGCTCCACCGCGTACTCGAGCGCGTTGAACACCACCGCGCGCTTGCGGTACACCGTCTTCGCCGCGGCCGCCGAACCGTCCATCTTCAGCGCCAGCTGGTCCAGCACGCCCCGCAGCGTCGTCAGGTCGCCCAGCCGCGACACGGCGACTGTGTTGGACTCCAGCCACGCCAGCGCGGCCTCGATGTCCGGGGGCTTGCCGGTCTCGCGCCGGACAGTGTTGAACGCCCAGCCTGTCATCGCCCGGCGCAGCACGGCATCGTCGGGTTTGCCGCGGCGGCGTTCCAGCAACGCCAGTGTCGCCGTCGCCAGCGCATCAGCGTTGCCGGACCGGGACTTCGCCGCCGCCCGGCGCCACTTCATGTCCACATAGGCCTGTGCGAAGCTGAACCACGACTGATCGTTCTGGACTCGTGCCATCGACACCGGCAGGCCGTCGGCGATACGGAACGCTTCGCCGTTGCGCTGGGCCACGATCAGCTTGGAGCGGAAGCTCTCCGCCAACGTCGCGTTCGCGTACGTCTCCGGGAACACCTTGCCGGCGACCACCCACCGGACGATGTAGGACTTCTTGGGCGGCTTCCCGTCCTTGCGCGGCCGCCCGGTCTTGACCCGCACGTCCCAGATCCGGACATCGAAGGTCGTGTCCGTCACGCAGACGCCTCCTCGTGCGAGGCCAGCCAGCGCTCCAGCGCGGAGGCCCGGAACCGCAACTGCCGGTTGGGCAACCGCACACAGGGCGGCGCGCACTGCTTCGCCCGCCAATCGTTGAAGGTCGAACGGGTGACGCGCAGTTTGGCGCAGACCTCGTCGACGGTCAGGAGATCCTCAGGATCAGGTGAATCGGTTGCGGCAGGCGCATTCGAGGACTCGCGCTGCGGCAGACGTGCGGAACGATGGGCAGGCATCGGAGACCTCTCCCGGTGTCGAAGAGCTGTCTCGTTCCAACCCGCGCTCCGCGCGGCGAGCCCCGTCCGAGTCCGTCCCTCGTCCCGCGAACCCCGCAGGGGTTACAGCGGTCTGGCATCAGCCTGGATCGACCGGTGTCATCCGGACACCACCTTGCCCCCAGACTATCCAACCGCAGTGCGGTCGCAACACCGGATTCGTAAATGTGATGTGATTTCAGCACGATCTGTCAGGCAACGGCACGGCGCCTGATGCTCACGCCCCCGCCCCGCCCCGCCGCCGTCCCGGCAGCGGGGAACCGACCGGCGGAAAGTCAGCCGGCATCGAGTGGGTCAGGCCTCGGTGAGCCCGCGCCGCCATGCGGCCGTATGCGTGCCGGCCTCGAGCGGGATACCGAGCTGGGCCAGCGCGTCGGGGTAACGGTCTTCGTAGACGGTGGTGGCGTACTCGGCCCGGTGCAGCAGCCACGTCGCCGACAGCCGGCGACACCACATGATCTCGTCCCGCTCGCCCGTGAAATCGCCGTCGATGACCCCACGGCGCAACAGCCCGGTGACGAGCTCCGTCCGGTCTTGCAGCCGGCGAACGTCCCGGACCGCGAGGGCTTCGGGCACCAGCAGGAAACCCTCGCGGTGGTACTGCTCGATCCGACGCTGGTCCGGCACGGTCATCACTCCCCCGTTTCCGACAGTCGGTCCACGGCAGCCAGCACCTGCCGCACGTTCTCCTCCGGGAGCAGTGTGGCGGAATCCAGCACGAGGTGCGGCTCGTCCCAGCTCTCCCACAACCCCCGCATCCGGACCACGTGCTCCCACGTCACCGTCTGCGGCCAGCCGGGGATGCCCCTCGCCCGGCCTTCGACCCGGACACGCTGCGCCCGTTCGTCGGAGCACACGCATTCGGCGCCGACGAACCGGCCGCCTGCACTCTCGGTCACCTCGCGCCAGCGGATCCTGGCCTCGCGGCGGTGGCCGGTGGCGTCGATGATGACGTCCAGCCCCAGCTGCAGCTGACGGGCGACGGAGGCGGTGAGGTTCAGCTCGGCCAACGGCAACGCGTTGTCCTCACGCAGCGCCCCGAACGGCGTCAACGCACCGAGCTGCCAGTCCATCGAGAAGACCGGGGCGCGCAGCCGCCAGGCCAGTTCCTCGGCGAGGGTGCTCTTGCCGGTACCCGGAACGCCCGCGAGCAGGATGGTGACCGGCGGCCGCGTCGCGTCGGCGCGGGCGATCGGGCGCACCGCCAGGTAGTCCGCGTGCGCCAGTTCGGCCCGCCGTTCCTGCAACCGGGTCCTAGCCTCCGCCAGCAGCTCGGGATCGACGACGCGCAGGCAACCGAGCAGGACGTGCTCCTGCCGGGCCGTGGCCACCCCGAGCCGCTCGGCTTCCCGGCTCACCGCGGTCCGCAGTTCGCCGGCGTCGAGCGCCATACCGTCCACGGTCGACAGATCGAGCTGGGCTGCCAGGTCGGTGGCCAGGTCCGCGGTGAGCCCGGCGACGAGCTCACCGACCGTGCGCGCGGCGAGCGCGGCCTCGGCGACCGGATGGGGCGGGAGATCGTTCACTGCTCAACTCCTCCTGGTGAACCCGTGCCTGCAATCCGAACAGCTCGGCGTAAAGACCCTGGCCGGGACGACCACGTCAGGGTCGGCGACGCGGCCCGAGTCGCAGCCGGCCGTGACCAGCCGTGGACAACTGCAGCGTCATCATGTCCCTACCAGGGATCACGATCCCGCGGATCGATTCGAGCCAGGCCCCCGTCACCAGTTCAGGCTGTCGGTCTCGTCGTGCGCTTCCCCGGCCGGGAACGACCGGCGCACCTCCGCCGCGGGCTCGTCCGGGTACATGACTGCCGACACCGCGGCGTCGTAGGCATCGTCGAGTCCGGCACCGCTCGCGCCGACGATGCTTTCCCAGTCGAACCCCATGTGCGGAGCCTATCCGCACCCCAGAGTCGCGCGGGGCCGGCATCGTTTCTCCGGCGCACAGCTCCCGGAGCGGACCCTGCTCAGGTACCGAGCTCTTTGAGGAACACGGCGAAGTTCGCCACGGCATCGCCGACCAGCTCGCCACGGGTCACCACGCCGTCGGCGTCGTCAGCCTCAACGGCTGTGGTCATCGCATCGAGGCAGCTGATGACCGAGTCCCGGATCGTGGTGCAGCTGGCGGCGCTCTCACCGGGGACGTCAACCAGCCTGGCAGCCTCCATGACGGCCTCGGTCGCCAGCGCCGCCCACTGCGCAATCTCGGTGATCAGGCCGCCCGTGACCGCCTGCCGCAGACTCGCCAACGCCTGTTCAGTCGCGAACTCCGCGGTGAGCAGAGCCATCCCCTTCTTCAGCAGCTGCTCGGAAGCTGCCGGCCGGTCTGGTGTCGACATGCGCGCAGGGTACCGACCACCACCGACAGTTCTGCCGCACGAGGCCGACACCCGCCCGACACCCGCAGGAGTCCCGCTGGGCTGCTGTCAGCAGGTGGAGAGCCAAGAACCCCAAGGGCTGCTGCTGGTTCGATGCTGGGCTTCATCAGGGCTCCCGCAGGCCTGTGAGGAACCCGGCCTTAAACGTGGACTGTTCGAGGTCCGTTTCTGGGCGCGGTTACGTCACGGTGTGGGCTGCAACTGGGTCATGATCAGCTGTTGGACTCGCCGAGGTCTCCGGCTGGTGCCTTCCAGGTCCGCCGCCAGACATCCAACGACAGTCACCGAACGACAGAACTCGGCTCCGGCGACAAAATGCGGCGGCCGCAGACCAGGGCCGGCGCCGCTCACGGCTCCTCGTAGCCGACCACGCTCACGATCGGTCCCAGGTGGCGACAGGTCGGACGACAGCCCGATGCAGGCCAGCATCGCCGTGGAGGCGTTCGCGCACCTGACCGAACGTTGACGAAGCTGCACGTCATGCCCCTGGCAGCAGGTCCTGAGTGTCACTCCCGCGGCGCGCGCCGCCATGCTGCGCAAGCAGCGTCGGCGATGACAGCCGACCCGATGCCCACCAATGGACGACGGTTGTCCCGGCGGGGTAAGTTCACCGGCGTGCCTGTCCCTACCGCCACCGGCTCGGCATTCGGCGAGCCGGGCGACATCGTCGAGGTTGTCGGTCGGCACGTGGCCCTGGCGCCGCACGGCGATCACCAACTGCGTGGGGACTGCCCATTCTGCGGATCCACGGCCCCGGCCTTCATCGTCCGCCCGGACCACGGGACCTTCCACTGCCTCAGCTGCGGTGAGGGCGGCAATGCCGCCCGGTTCGCCGCGGCGATCGACCGCTGACGGTACGAACTCCGCGCCGGCTCGGCCGAAACAGTTGCCTTCTAGATCGGTTCGACAATGATCGTCAGCGCGCAGTCCAGCTCATCGGTCGAGGCGCACGGGGCGTACGCCACCGAGCGGATACCCGGTGCCCAGTCGGAGGGCGGCACCGCCTCGGCACCCGAGGCGGCGATAGTCACGGTGTCTGCCCGGAGCGGCCGAGCAGACGATCGGTCAACTCGACTGTTGCCAAGTACCACCAGAAGATCCAGTCGAGGAATGCCGGGTCGTAGTCGGCCTGCTGCCCGCGGCGTTGGTGACGGATGGCGAAGCCGTTGGCGATGCCGAACAACGCGCCCTCGTCCTTGCTGCCGATCTGCTCGCGGATCAGCTCGCGTCGCTCTTCGAGGATCCCCGCCAACGTCAGCACTGCTGAACGTTTGTCGTGCGACGTAGCCGCACGACCTCGAAAAAGCGCAATCGCGTGCTGGACACGACCGGCGATATCCGGTTCGGGCGTGGTCAGGGCTTGTCGGACGAGGTCAGTGCGGGCGTCGTCGACCGAACGCACCAGGCGACCGATGTCCTCGCCGTTCTCGGCAAGACGCAGCTCAATCCCGCCGGCGGCCAGCAGTTCGTTGACGCGCCACCGGTACACCGCACGTCCGATATCGGTGGCGAAGTCACCGAAGTGCCAACCGCAATTGTCCCACGAGTGCCGGTGACGCTTCCGGGGGCGCGCAGCGAGATCATGGAATACCTCGATCAGATCGTAGAAGGTGTCAGTGTCCCACTGACCAGGCCGCAGTGGCCACAGGTCAGGCACGCCGAGCCGGTCGGCGAGCAGAATGTTCGGATCAATCTCGACGCCGTCATGATCGTCGACGCAGATCTTGGGTAAGGCCCGGCCAAAGTAGCCATCAGCCAAAAATACGGAGATCAGCTGAGCGAAGTCCTCACGCAGCTGCGGCAACGATCGGCGGGGCGTAGCGCGGCCTTCGGAGCCTGCCCTGTGGCGTGCCGACCAATACGATCCCGGCCGACGATGCTCCCGTAGCCGTGGCACGTAGGCCAGCAGCTCATCAATGAAGTTATACCGCCGCGCCGCCGAGACCGACCTGCTTGGCCACGATCGCGACCCTCGATAGTCCTCAACTGGGGCGTCCCCCAGGAATGCCTCTTCCAGCAACCGCTCGACCATCGGGCCCACCTCGCCGGTGTCAAGGTGATGGAGCGTGGTGAGTTCCCGGACGAACAACGCGCGAGGCCACAACAGTTCGTAGTCGGCAGATTCAACTCGCATCCGCGATGCGCCGGAGTCGTTGAACGGATCGCTCATATCAGAGACCTTAGTCAAGCCACCTGCGTCCCCATGCCCGCCCACGTTAGGTGATGGCTCGGCCACTGGCGCCGCCAGGACAGACATAACACGACGACGCCGCAGACCGCGACGCTCAGCCCGATCTTCAGCACATCAAACCGGACAGACACCAGGTCGGCGGGCGTTGAGCCCGCAGGTCGCCGACCACGACAGCACCACCACCACAGCCCCCGCGGTCAGCACCATGATCACGGCCGCGGTCAGCAACATGGTCTTCGGCGACAACTCCTGCAGCCGCGCCCACGACGCGGCCGCCAGGGCTGGCAGCGAAACGGAGACACCAGGGCTCGAGGGCGGTGGCGTAGCGTCGTCGGTCATGTTCAGCTAGGTCGCCGGGGTGGGCCACGATGTTGCAGACCACCTCAAGGGCGTGCACCGCCGCTCGACCTGACCGCCGAGCCCCGTCATCGTCGCCAGCGATACCTCTTGGGTCTGTCCCGCGGGGCGCCCGTCTTGCCGAAGGATCAACGGATAGCGCGGCGACATAGCGCACTACGTGGATCGGTCACAGGGCTTGTGCGGTCGTCACCACACAAATGGGGTCAAGGCCGTCGATGTCGTACTCGTCGTCGTTGTCCAGGTCGCAGCCGACCAGGTCGACGCGTTCGTGGCGGGGAACGGCGTAGATCGCGATCGGTGAGCCGGCGGTGGTGTAGTGCGGGCACACCGCGGCGGTCAGCCGCGCGCAGCGCAGCGAGCACACGGCACCGCCGTACATCTCCACCATCGTGCTGACCTGCTCGACCGGCGCCAGCACGTAGACAGTGTCGGTCCGTGGCGTTCCGCACAGCTGGCACAGGTCCTCGATACGCATGCGTCCGGCTCGGTGGCTGTCGACCTTCCACGGATCCCAGCCACCGCCGCGGGTGCCCTGTCCGCTGGCGGCCAGCCACGGTTGCGAGCGCGACGGGGGACGCTGCGGCAGCGGAACTCCAGTGGGGTCGAGGTCGGCGGTACACCGCGTCCGCGGTCGAGGCCATCGCCCCTCCGCCGCATCATCAGCGACTTCTGCGCCGGCGAGAACCCACAGGTCTGCATCTGCTGTCACGAACTCTCTCCCGCCCTCCATGCCCGCGACCGCTGCCAGCCTACGTCGTGTTAGTACCGAGATTAGCCGTGCCAACATCGACACCTGTGCTCTGGCCACAGTGAACTGATCAGTCATCCGACGTGGTTCCAGCACCGAAGCCGATTCGGCCCGACACATCCTGACAACAGTGCATCGACGCACTGCAAGATCGTCGTATCCTCAAAGTCAGTCAACCAGGGGGAACACGCTGGTCATGTCGAATCCACATCACACACCACCGCCGCAACGACCGTACCCAGGCGCTGTCAAGCCGCCACCCGGCCAGCCAGCCGGCTGGCCCGGCGCACCGAACACGAGATTCGGCCATCCACCGTATCCCGGCGGCGGCCCGGTACCACCGAGACGGCGCCGCACCGGACTGTGGGTGTCGCTGGCACTCGCCGGAGTGCTCGTCGTCGGCCTGCTGCTGACCGGGTTCGTAGCCCCAGGATTCTTCCTGCGCCAAAACCACGTACCGACGGCCAGCTCCTCACCGAGCTCAGCCGGCAGCACCTCAGCCGACCCGTCGCCGGCGACATCGTCGTATTCCCGCAACAGCCCGAGCCAGTTGCAGGCCGCCAGAGCGGTGACCGAGGAGTTCCTGAAGCGCCTCAACGCCGACGCAATCGACGGTCCGGACGGCGCGAAAGCCATGGCATGCCCTGGCTCCGAGTCGCTGCTCGGCGGCACCCTGCTGGCCGTGGAAGCACCCACCCAGCTCGCGATCCCCACACAAGGCGAGACGAGATTCCGCGATCCGGTCATCGAAGTCGACATCACGGGCGTCACCAACCAGCGCGCCGTCACCGGATACGTCCGCCTCCAGCCATGGCAGGACCATGAGCCCTGTGTCCGCATCCTGCATATCCACTGAATGCCTGGGCTCGACCTCGACGGCGGCAACACGCATATCGACGGGCACGCCCCGTACTGCGTGGCCAGGAGAAACAGGAAGCCCCGCCGGTGCTGACTGGGAGGTCGAGCGGGCGGCCGCCGACCTGGCGGTGCGCACCACGTTCGCCGCGAACCAGAGGTAGTACTCACCGGTGACTTCGGAAGACAGTTCGGCGACCGCGCTGAACAGACCAGCCCCCGGCGTCGCAGCCAAGGTTTCGCGTTCGACCCCACGCGTGTGACGGCGAATACGTTCGGGAGTGAATGACACCAGGTCAAGACACACGCGGACGGTCACACCACGGCGAAGGCGAACGTCGCCGAGGGCATTCGCCATGGCCTGCAACGGATCGCCCGGACTGACGACCGTGCCGCAGCGGCAGATGCGCCGGACCCGCGAGCACGCAATTCAGCACGTACGCCATGTCGAGCCACGCTGGCATTCTGTCGCTGCGCGTCGTGTTTCCGTGTGCCCGGCGGCTTGTCCTCCGCAAGTTCTCCAAGAAGTGTCGCCCGAAGTTCATGCACCCACGGCGGGATAACATTCAGCGTTGAGGATCCTAATTGCCACAATACCGACTGGTATGTATGATCCACTGGATTCGTGCACCTCGAGCGCCTGTTCACAGCAGACGCACAGCCAACCAGTTGGAGATTCCCATGGCCCAAAAGGTCCTCGTCGAGATGCTGGACGACATCGACGGCAGCCCGGCCAGCCACACCGTTCCGTTCGGTCTCGACGGCATCAGCTACGAGATCGACCTGTCCGATGACAACGCCGCCGCCTTGCGCGAGGAGCTCGCTCGCTACATCAACGCAGGCCGCAGGACGGGTGGCCGCAAGCTGCGCGTCGCGACCGGCCAGTCGACAACCGGCACCGGCACCACCGACCGCGAACGCTCGCGCGCGATCCGTGCCTGGGCCAGCGAGAACGGCTTCGAGGTCTCCGAGCGGGGCCGTCTCTCCTCCGAGATCGTCACCGCCTACGACGACGCGCAGCGGCAGGCAGCCGAACCGGCCGCGGCGCCGGCTCGCAAGCGGGCACCGCGCAAGAAGGTCGCCGCCGCGACGAAGTAATCCCCGTGATGGCCGATTACTGGGGAGAGATCGCAGCGATTTCCCCGTCGACGGCGAAGGTAGTTCTTCCTCGCCGTCGACGGAGGACGTTCGGTTGTCAACGACGCAGAAGGTGGCCCCGGTTCCTGGGGTCACCTTCTGCTCGTCGCCCGGACAGCTGGGCCAGCGACGGCGCGAACGTCGACCCGGAGTACTTCCCTGCCGGGGTGAAGCACCGCTACACGCGGCGTTCCCGGCTCCGGCCGCCCGGAGCACTCGCGCGGTCGGGTCCGGCGCGCGCGGGTTGCACACCTGGTCGGTGAGCAGGAAGCCCCGCAGTTGCACCCCGTACTCTTTGGCGAGCCGGAAGGTGCCGCCGAGCGTGCCGGAGTCCCAGCCGAGAGCGACAGCGTGCTCGACGAGGCACCGGACATCGGCAGACGCCGGATAGGAGCCGTCCATCGCGGCCGGCGTCGAGCCCACGTTGATCGCTTTCGAGAGCAGGTCGGGTTGCAGAGCACGGCCGGTCTTCCCGGCACCCCAGACCCGCCCCCGGACACAGCGGTGAAGGTCGACGCCGTCGCCAGCGACGTGGCCGATCGTGGCCCGCCATGTGTAGGCCCGCTCCCCCGATGCGGAGCGCCCGCAGCCTCGTTCGGACCAGACCAGCCTCGGACCTGCCAGCTTGCAGCACCGCTCGCGCCGCTCGCCGGCCGACGAGCCGTCGGTGATGTCGTCGTCGAACCACACGCTCAGCGACGGCACCGGCGTCACCCTCGACACCGGCTCCGGCCGCTGCGGCAGCGCCACGATGCCCTCGCCGGCCGCCGCACCAACTGGACTGACAGAATGTAGGCCAGCAAGCCGGGAACCTCACCAGGCGCGAGAGCAGCCGCTCGGCGAAATCGCGGTCGCCGACGTACTCCGCCGCGAGGGCTCCACCGCCGAGGAATTCCGCGTCCCGCAGACCCACGCGATCCTCGTGGCGAAGCACTCCGGCACGGCCGCGCTCCCGACGTCGACCCAACGCTCTCCACGGTCCTGTCGAGTCTCCCGATAGAGCACCGTGCAGGTGTTCGCGCGTTGATCCGCACGGCTGGTCCGCGCTCTTCCGGACCGTGCCGGTCTGGTCACCTCGCGGAAGCTGATAAGTGTTGTGTCCGGTGATCAGAGATCGGCAACCGCTGACAGGTCACCGCTGAAAACCAGGACGTGCACGACGTCGGCGAGGCGCTGCTGAACCTGTTGCTGCAACTGGCGCGCCAGTTCCAGTCGGCTCTCGCCGTCGGCTGCAGCAAACCGCTCCTTCCAGACCCCGGATGCCCGCAGCACGCTGCGAACGCCGTCGTCGATGTCGAATTGCAGCGACAGCTGGCGGTGGCTCATATGGGTCCCTCCCCGGTCCCGGGAGCTCGCCTCTCTGCGCGCACCCGCATCCAGCATGCCCTTGCCCGGGTTCGCGGGACGTGCGACCGGAGCGAGCGATCGCCGGTGCCTGATACCGTCAGGTGAAGCAAGGCCGAGGGAGGTGCCGTGCACGCCGAGAAATTGCTTACCGAACGCGACCACGTGCTGGTCGCATTCGACGGCCCGGTCGCGGAGTTGCGCGCCACGACACCGCTGGCCGAACGGCTACGCACAATGCTCGGCGAAGCGCCACTACCGCGAAAGGTGGCACGCACTGACGATCCGTTCGTCGTCCTCGCCTACGCGGCTACGATCGGCCCAGCCACCGAACAAGCGGTATACGCACAATTCTGTCGGCTCGAGGCCGAGGCAGTAGCAGCCGCACCGCTCGCCCCCGGCGTCGGCAAGGCTTTCACGCACCTGGCGGCCGCAGGCACCCACATCACCGTCATCGGCAGCCTGGCGGCCTCCGCGATCCGCACTTTCCTGGTGATGCACGGGTTGGACGCCCCGGTGCGGCATCTCGCCGGGCGCACCGGTCCGGACCAGGCGTCGCTGCCCCCCGCGCCGGACTTGATCACCGCGGCGATACACGCGCAAGCCGTACCAGCGCAGTCCTGCCTGTTCGTCGGGAGCACAAACGACGACGTCACCGCTGCACGCACCGCAGGTCTCGACGCCATCCGCTACCACCGCCCCGTCGTCTCACCTGACGCTGATGTGCCGGCGGAGCAGAATCGATCGTGGTTCGAAGCGTTGGAGACCGGACCTGTAGCAGCCAGACCCCCTAGATTTTGATCTTTCAGGTCGAAAAGGGCTGTATCGGCGGCCCGCCGCCGATACAACGGGCGCTCACATCACTGCGGGGCACCGGCACGCACAGTCGTCCGGCTCAGCCTCGGGGGCTGGACCCCCGCAGGGCCCTGGACAAGACCGGGCCCGGGTCGCGAAAAGTCAACTCCCGCAGACACTCGCAGCCGGACATCGACGTCGTCGACACCGCGTCGCCCGCCGACCCGGCCGCGCGAGGATCGCTCAGCCGATGCCGAGCACGGACTTCGCGGTGGTCCAGTCGTCGAGCATCGCGTTCTGGGCGTCGTCGAGCGTCACCTGACCCGCACACACGGCCTTCTTGACCGCGTTCTCCACTGAGTGCTTGCTGTAGGAGTTTTCCGAGCCGCTGTGCGGTTCGGGCCAGAGGTTGCGCGGGTTCTTCGGGGCGCCGCCGAGCTCCAGCGGGAGGAAATGATCTTGTTCTTAGTCGGACATGCTGGTGTCGGTGTAGCCGTAGTCGATGATGTGCTGCTTCTTCAGCGCGTTGGTGTAGGTGCTGGACGGTCGGATGGTGGCGGTCCAGCCGGACACGTAGATCGTCGAGCCGATCGTGGCCTGGGTGACGTCCGGGTTCCTCACCCCTGGCGTGCATGCCGGGTCCGGCAGGGGCAGGTAGGCCTGTGAGCACGACGCCGTGATCGACAGGGGCCGGAAGCTGTGCCGCCGGCGGCGTAGGCGGGTGTGCCGATCAGGCTGACGGTGACGGTGATCGCGGCGGTGACGGTGAGGCAGGCGCGAAGTACGGGGCGGCTCATCCTGGGGCCCTTTCCCGGAACGAACGACAGTGAGTCTGGCGAGCAGGGCAGCTTGCGGTGGTCATCACCACGCGCAGGGCTCGGCGACACCACGGTGACAGTGAAGAAGCCACCAGATGTCAACACCACAGCGAAACCGTTCAAAGCGCCGGGTTGCTGTTGCATCGTCCGGAACATCCGGACCTTCGGCGGGCTGGCGCTTTCCGGCACGGCGTGGCAGTGCGGTCAACGCCCACGAAGCAGGTAGAACTTGGATCGCTGTCAGATCTTGTCCGCGCCGAACAGGGTCTGTCGTCCCCGCCGCCGTTGTCGACGCAGGAGATTCCCGTGCGCTTTTCCCGGTCCGGAACCGGCCGGTGGGCCGTTGCCGTGCTCGCCGCGCTGACTCTCGCTGGGTGCCACGCCTCCAATGCAGCAACTCCGACACCCACTGTTGCCGCAGCTCCTGGTGACCTGTCGGTTGGGGACTCCGCTGCGGCGATGCCGGGGCCGAGCACCTGCAAGCTGGGCGCCCGTGACGGCCAGCCGCTGCCCGACCCGAACTGCACCCCCGGCGCCGTGAACCCCGCGGTGCGGCAGGACACCGTCAAAGACACGATCTGCCAAGCTGGGTGGACCAAGACCGTCCGCCCACCGATCTCGAAAACGAACGCGATGAAGGCCGCGTCCGCCCGCTCCTACGGCCTGGCACCGGGCGACAAGGGTGAGTACGACCACCTGGTCAGCCTCGAACTCGGCGGCGCCCCGGACGATCCCCGCAACCTGTGGGTCGAACCCGGCACCATCCCGAACCCCAAAGACGCCGTGGAGAACAAGCTGCACGCGGCCGTGTGCTCCGGCCTGATCCAGCTCGCCCCCGCCCAGAAGGCCATCGCTGCCGACTGGGTCACCGCGTTCGACACCGTCGGTCTGCGCGTCGCCGGCGGGAAGGTGTGTCTGCGTGCGGACCCGAGCAAGTGCGTCACCAGCCGCCGCAGCGACGAGGACGGCAACTGATCACGCACGAGGACGGGACGGTGGTCGCCGCGCTGCGCGCCGCCGCCGGGGCGTGTGAGGACGCCGCCGGTGGTGGTGACCGCGTCGCCCGCGACCGTGAGGTGCTGGCGTGGGCGCGCAGCCGTCTCAGCGGTGTCGCCATCGCCTGCCGGCAGCTCCCGGCCGTGCTGGGCACTGACCCGACCCTGGCTACCGAGCCGGCCGAGGCTACCGCCGGTGAGGCCCAGCAGGCCCAACCGGGCAGTGCGGACGTCCTGCCGTGAGCGGCGGCGTGTTCGTCGAGTCCGCGGCCGCGCACGGGGCGTGGTGGTGCACGCTGCGGCTGCCCGGCGAGCCGGTCGAGCAGGTGCGGGCCGCACTCGACCGCCTCGCCCGCACGACCGGGCATGCGTGGTCGGTCCTGCTGCGCGGGCACGGTGCCGAGGTGGCCGAGATGACCGTCATGCGGGATCCATCGGTCACTGACGGCACGCCCACCATTGACGAATGCGAAGCCGCGGTCGAGGAACTCGCCGGCTCCACGGGGTGGCGGCGCCAAGACCGCCCGGCCCCGACGGGGATCGTGGTGCCGCTGGGCCTGCGCGTCAGCTATGACCAAGCAGCCCATCTTCACCAGGTCGCCGACGTTCGCGCGCGCCTGGCCGCCCGCGTGCCGGACGCGACCGCGTGGCCCGCCCGGCTGGTGTCGCTACACATACTCGACGACCGCACCCCGCAATGGCACCTCGAGCCGGGACTGGTCGTGCACGCACTCCCCCAGTCCCTGTCCGCACTCGAAAGCCTGGCCGCCGAGCTGGGGCAACATCGCCTCGCCGTCACCGACTGGGTCCACCACCGCACCTACGCCCTGGCCCAGGCCGGATGGCGCACAGCGTGACCTCCCGGGTGTACTTCCTTGGTCCCCGGGTCAATCAACGGTGTGAAAACCTCTAGTCGCTCCGAAACCGGAGTTCAGGGTTTCGGCGCTCGACCTGGTTCGGGCCGCCTCTTAGGTTGGCCGCGGTAGGTTCGCCAGGTGCAGCGAGAGAGCATCGCGGTGACGATCGGGTGGCTCTGCCTGGTGGCGGTGAGCCTGGGAGTGGCCGGATTCGGCGTGGCCGTCGCAGTTGCACCTCCAGCTGATGACCCGCTGCTGTATCAAGCGGACGGGCTGGCCTCCATCGGAGTCGGCTTGTTCGGCGGGCTGCTCGCGCTGATGCCCTTCCGGCGCCGGGAGCGGTGGGCGTGGTTCGCGTTGTGGTTCTACCCGCTGTTCTGGGTGGCGCACCTGATCGGCCGGCTGCCTCCCGGGAAGGACCACATCCACCAGGTGGTGTTCATCGTGCTGTCCGTGGCCGGGCTGCTTGTCCCGGTCCGCGAGTTCTTCTCCAGAACCAGCGCGTGAGCTATGCCCGCGGCTGGGCGAGATCGGGTGCTCCGTGAGCGGGACACGCTTACCCGGATGAGGGCGGCGACGATCTACGGCACTCGGCTGGCCGGCGCCTGCCAGGTCGCGCGCTACGCGCGCGGAGTAGGAGGCCTGCGCACAGCGCCCGAGGTCGAGCGCGACTCGTGGCTGGTCACACGGGACGATTCCGGGACACCATGCTGCGCCGCCCGCCTGGCGACCGGTTCTTCTCGGGGTGGCTGGCATGGTGACTGTGGCCGTCGCACGTCGGCCGCTCTCCGAGCCGACCCCGCCCACGCTGTCCCCGCCGGCATCCGTGGCGGCGTCCCGCACCCAAGCCGACATGGCGTTCTGCGTTCCTGCACTCCACGACCAGGGCCGACCAGACCTCGCGCGGCATTCTCGGGCAACGCCGAGACGCATTCCTCAGCACCGCCTTGAGCCGACTCGACGCCGACGGTAGAAACCGGCATCACGTTGCCCAGCTTCCAGCACAGGAATAGAGCACACCGGGAATAAGTCCCCTGAGCCCGTATCTGTTGGACTATGACGATTCCAGGCCCGGGACCCCTTGGCTTACCTTTTGGTGTAGGTGACGTCGAAGTCGGGTTTCCAGGTTTCTCCGTCGCTGGAACCGTCCCATCGGGCCGTGATGAGGTGGCCGTCGTCATGGATGCCTGCCTGGAAGCGTTGGTAGAAGCCCGGTCCGGCCTGGCCGGTCATCTCCCACCTCCCGTTGTGGAAGCTCATTTGGTAGATTCTGCAGACCCCTCGCGCGTCTGCGTAGAGCACGGCAAATGTGCCACTGTGGTCGTCGAGACCGATGGCAGCATCGATCGGAAGGGGTGAGCTTTCCTGCCATTGTGGGGCGATTGCCTCGGGTGGGTCTACGTGCATGAAGAGGATTCCGCGGCTGTCGTGCCAGCCGAATGTTGCCGTGGACTGGCCCATCGGCTGCCCGTCGATCGATGCGTGCATGTCCCACGCGCCGACGAGTATATTCAGGCTCTGCAACTGCTGGTTGGGTTGGTGCTGTGTGGCTGTCATGACTGTCTGCCTCCTGCGCGGCTGGCAGCGCAACACGACAGTCACAGGTCGCAGCGGGGCTGACTTGAGAATCGCGGACCGGATCCAAAGGTGCGGATCGCTTGACGAGTTTGAAGATCGTTCGGGCGAGGGCGCGTTTGATGCAGCGTTGTGCGTCACGTGACGTCTTGGACGATGATCTGCTCCACGAACGCGATCGAATCGCTGAACGCCCGCTACCGGCGCGCGATCCGCGCTCGTGAGCATATCCCGACCGAGCAGACCGCGATGAAGTGCCTCTACCTTGTGACCCGCAGCCTGGACCCGACCGGGAGGGGCCGCGCCCGATGGACGATGCGCTGGATACCCGGGATCAACGCCTTCGCCATGACGTTCGGTGACCGCTGGGCGGGAGCCGAAACCTACTGATCAACAACGCCGGAAACACCGATCACGGCCCCCCAGGACCTGTCGGACTGCGTCAACAACGTGGCGGCTTGTGACTGGGCACCCGAGGAGTCTTCACGCCTGTGGTGAAGGCTGCGACGACGCGCCGGACACGGCGGGTGGTGACTGTGTAGACCTGGATGCGCAGCGGGAGCCAGGGCACGGAGGCGACTGTGACGGGGAGGGCGGGTGGCACGAGGGCGGGCACGGCGCGTGCGGGCAGCATGGTGATGCCGAGGCCGGCGGCTGCGAGGCTGACCCGTACCGCGAGGTCGGCGGCCTGGTAGCGGATGTCCGGGGTGAACCCGGCGTCGCGTGCGGTGGCGCGGAACCGCTCGATGCTGGCTGTCGCGCGCTGGTCGACGATCCATGCCTGTCCGTCCAGTGTGTCCGGACGCGGCGCGTGGGCGGCTGGATGGCCGGTCGGCACCACGAGCGCGACGGGGTCCTGCAGCACCAAGGTCCTGATCAGCGCGGGGTCGGCCGCGGGAGGCGGGGTGTGCACCAGTGCGAGGTCGAGTTCACCCGCGCGGAGCCGGTCGATCAGCTCGGGGCTGTGTCCGAGGGTGACGGTGGTGCGCAGGCCGGGGTGTGCTTGTTCGGCCGAGCGCAGGCCGGCGGCGAGCAGCCCGGTGTGCACGGCGGCGTCCACACAGCCGACCGCGAGCCGCGTGGGCGGCTCGCCCCGCTCGGCCCGCACGTGTTCGGCGAGCTGGTCGGCTGCGGCCAGCACCTCTCGTGCCCGGTCGAGCAGTCGCGCGCCGGTCTCGGTGAGCACCAGCCGGCGCCCCCGCCTGGCGAACACCGGCAGTCCGATGCGTGCCTCGATGGCCCGGATCTGCCTGCTCAACGGCGACGCGCTGACCTGCAGCCGGACCGCCGCCTGCGCCAGGGTGCCCTCTTCGGCCACCGCGAGCAGATACCGCAGCTCACGCAGCTCCACATCAGACACAGAAGGTCCGGTCACGGACCCAGTATGTCCTGGACAGTCCGAGCGGCAGCGGGTGTGCTGGCAGCATGATTTCCGCAGCACAACGCGCCCAGGTCTGTGTCGGCCAGACGACCGTCACGTACCTGCCGGACGGCGAGGCCCGGATTGTCCCGTCCGCCGCTTTTCCGACCACCACACCGGACCAGTGGTCCGGACTCCTCGACGGCGACGATCGGATGACGTGCAGCATCGGCGCGTTCCTGATCCGCACCCCGGCCGCGGCGGTCCTGGTCGATCTCGGCATCGGAGCGGTTGACTTCGAGGTGGCCGGGGTCGGCAGCTACCGGGGCGGCGACCTGCTCGCAAGCCTTGCGGCCGAAGGGCTACGCCCCGCCGACATCGACGCGGTCGTGTTCACCCATCTGCACCGGGACCACGTCGGCTGGGTCGGCGCAGCCGACGGTGGCCTGACCTTCGCGGCAGCACGGCACGTCGCGCACGCCGAGGAGTGGGCGTACTGGACGACCACCGACAGCCCGGTCGGCCCGGACCCCGTCACCGTGCGACAGCCCCTGGCCGAGCGGATCGAGTTCGCCGACGACGGGGACGACGTAGCCGACGGAGTCCGAGTGCTGGCCACCCCCGGTCACACTCCCGGTCACCTCAGCGTGCTGATCACCGCGCCCGACACGGCCGACCAGGTACTCGTACTCGGGGACATCCTGCACTCGACGGCACAGATCACCCACCCCGACCGGGCCTTCCGATCCAACCACGACGCGGCAGACGCCAACCGCACCCGCGACCGAGTGCTCAGCCTGGCCGACGGCACCGCCACCGTGCTGGCAGCGGGGCACTTCGCACCGACCGTGTTCGGCCGAATCCGCAACAGCACCTGGCTACCCCACGCACCGCGATAGATACCCGCCCAAGATCGGCCAGCGACTCCCGAATGATGACACTCCACAATGGGCCACACGTGGGCGACTACAGCCGGCTCATCCAGGTTGTCCGACGGCGCGCGGTCGAGACGGCTTTCAACCCCGGCGACGACCCAGGCTGCAGGGATGTCGATTGAGCACTGAAGCCATGTCGAGATCTCGACGGCACCAATTTGGAGCGGATTCGGGCTTACCGGTAGACGTTTCCCGGCGCTCGTGAACTCCTGCCGTTCTGGGCTGCTGGCATTGCTCGCTCGCGTAAATCGGTAGTGTACGTACCCGGCGGCAAGGCGGGGGGCGTCCTTACCGCCGGGGCCGATCGCGGCGCGACGCGCCGCTCATGAGGAGACGTCTCTCGCCGCACCGGCGTTACTGGCCATCGGCCAGCAGACGCTCCGGGCGCGGGTCCGCCTTGCACCCGACCGGGCTGGTGCCCTTAGAAAGCCCAGCCGCAGCCGGCGCCGCGACCTCGAGGGAGCGCGGCCGCAGCGCCGACGAACGGGATGGTCAGCGGTTCCACTCGGTGGGGCGGCCGGGACGCGGGCGACGAGTCGGCTGGGCCTGGGTGCGGGTGATGATCACGATGTACCTCCTGGTGGCGAGGGCATGACGGCCCGGATGCGGTCACCCGGATGACGCACGACCAGGCGTGCTCGCGGTGGGGCGATAGGGACCGGGTCCAAACCCACCGCGTTACGACTGATCGGGCTGCCGGCGTTTCTGATCTGGATGCTCGTCGGTTTCGGTCGGAATGAGATCCTGCGGGAGTTGCACACGATCCCGGCCGGCGCCTTTGGCGGCGTAGAGGTTGCTGTCCGCGGCGAGGACGACGTCGTCGATGGTGTCCAGCCCGAGGCTGGGCCACAGCGCGCCACCGAGGGAGACGGTGAGGTCGGTGACGGTTTTCGGGCCTTGGTCGGTGGTGATGGGGACGACGAGGACGTGGACCCGACGGCGGATGCGCTCGGCGATCGCGCCGAGTTCGCGACCGTCGACGCCCGGGAGCAGGACGACGAACTCTTCGCCGCCCCAACGGCCGGTGGCGTCGTCGTGGCGGACTTCGGAGGCGATCGCCTGAGCGACGGCGCGTAGGACCTTGTCGCCGGCCGGGTGCCCGTGGGTGTCGTTGATGTTCTTGAACAGGTCGAGGTCGATCATCAGCACGGCGAGCGTGGTGTTGTCGATCCGGGCGCGGTCCAGGGCGCGTTCGGCGATCTGGTGCCACCAGTCCGCGGAGTGCAGCCCGGTTTTCTCGTCGGTGCGTGACGAGGTGCGGAACTGGGCGAGCAGGACGCCGCGGTGCAGCGCGAGCAGGCCGATGACGATACCGACGAGCAGCCACGCGTTGTAGTTGAGCAGCCCGGCAGCGCCGAGGCCGAGGCCGAGCGCGCCGGCTTCGATGATCTGCTCGCCGAATTCGCCGATCACCTGCCCGGCGCGCATGCCGGGCGAGGAGATGAGGATCGCGCCGACCACGAGTGCGTAGTTGACGAACCAGCGCAGCACCGCGGCGACGAGGATGACGGCGAGCCCGCCGAGCCCCGCGGGCACGCCGGGGTTCGGGCCGGGCCCGGCCAGCAGGACCAGCGCGGCGGCCTGGGTGGCCAGCAGCACGGTGGCGTCGCTGAACACCCACCGATACAGCGGACGGCGGCCGCGCCAAACCCGCAGCCAGGCGATCGTGTGGGTGAGGACGATCAAGCCGCTGGCCGCAGCTGGGGGCAGCACGAGGACCGCGGCGAAGTCCCAGAGGGTCAGGCTGTCCACGAACGGGCCGACACCGGAGGTGAGCTTGCGGGCGCGCTCGATGCCGCGGGAGAGCTCGATGTGCGCGATCGCGCATGCCCCGAGGATGATGGCTGCCACGCCGTCGGCGCGGGTGACCGGGAGGACTGGGATCATCGCGCCGGTGGTGGCTGCTGCCAGGATGTCGACAATCAGGACATAGGTCAGGACGTGGCCGGGCAATGACCACAGTGCCCAGGACCGGACCCATTGCCACGGCTTACCGACCAGCGCAAACACCGGCCGTCACCCCCAGCAAGGTTCACGTCCACACATCACAACTACGGCAGCGTAACGCTGCGGGTCCGGCTCGTAACCGCGTGCTGGCGCATCATCATGAGAACCACCCGGATGGCCCAGCAGTCCATGAAGCGCCGACGAAGGAGGTGACGGGCGTGCGCAACAACACCTGGCGACGGAACAACACCTGGTCCTGACGCTCCCGCGCCGTCGCACGGCGACGTAGGCAAGGAGGTGAACCCGATGCGGAACAACACGTGGCGCAACAACACCTGGTCGCGATGAGCGCTTGTCTCCGCTTCGCGACATCCGGAAGGAGGTGACGACCATGCGCAACAACACCTGGCGACGGAACAACACCTGGTCCTGACGCTCTCGTGCCCACCGCTGTCGAGGCCCCTGCGTGCGGGTCCGCTCAAGCACCGGCGCTGCTCGCGTTTCGCTCCTGCCCCGCCCGGGGCAGGAGCGGCGCAGCCCGGCGCCAGGCCGCCGACGCCGCGACCGCCGCGAGCGTGCCGCCCAGGCCGGCGAGCCCGATCACCATCGCCGGCGTGATCGCCTGCGCCAGCAGACCGCCGGCCACCACACCGACGCCCTGCGCGGTGAGCATCGCCGCGACGGCCAGCCCGATCGCCTGACCACGGGAGGAGTCCGGCACGATCTGCACGAACGTGGTGTTGGCGACCATGTCGTAGGACGAGAACAGGCCATTGGCCACCCACAACGCCACCGTCACCCACAAGGGCGGAGCCCACGCGGTCGGGGCCAGCACCGCGCAGGTCGCCACCGCCAGCGGACCCATCAACCGCAGCCGCCACTCCGGCCGCATCCCCTTGAGCACCAGCATCCCCGCGACCGCACCGACGGGGTTCGCGGCCAGCAGCAGCCCGACCGCGAGCGTGTCACCGTGGATCTGGGCGGCGTAGGGCACCGCGAGGCCCTCCGGGATGACGTAGAACCCCGACACACACGCCAGCCCGACCAGCGCGCGCAGCCGCCGGTCGCCAGTCACCAAGGTGAACCCCGCCCGCAGCGTGCGCCACCACGTCCCCGCGCCGCGCGCGGCCAGCCCGTCCGCGGCCGGCCGGTGGGCCTGGACTCCGAAGGACAGCAGCAGCGCCGAGACGGCGAACGTCGCCGCGTCCAGGGCGAGGGTGGTGTGCGTGCCCAGCGCAGTCACCAGCGCGGCGCCCGCGCCGAACCCGGCGACGTGCCCGAGCTGATCGGTGGTGCGCATGATCGCCGTTCCCACCACGAACCGGTCACCCTCGAGCACCGCGGGCAGCACTGCGCTGCGGGCCGCCGTGAACGGGGCGTAGAGCACCTGGACCACGGCCAGCAGCACGACCATCACGACAACCGGCTGGCCGGGCAACGCCATCACCGCGACAAGCACCGCCCGCAGCCCGTCCGCGGCGACCATGACCGTGCGCCGGGGGAACCGGTCGGCCAGGCCCGACAGCAGCGCCCCACCGGCCAAGTTGGGCAAGATCGTCATCGCGTAGGTGATCGCGGCCCAGGCGGGTGAGCCGGTGCGGTCGAACACCAGGATCGACAGCGCCACGCGCGCGAGCTGGTCACCCAGGACCGACTGGACGTGCGCCAGCCAGAGGACCCGGAACTGCCCGACCCCGAAAACGTCACGGTAGGTCGCTGGCCCGGCAGGCCGTGGCATGTCCCTCATCTCTTCTCCCCCGGTCCGGCCGCGTTCGATACCTTCTGAACCCTGCAATATAGCCACGATCGGGCCACTCACCAGGGCATGGAGCCACAACTCGGTTACCGAATGCTGAACCCGGTTCGCGGCAGAATGAGTCAGCGAGACGCCGGTGCGTGTCCCTGGGACGAAAGCCTTCAGCGGGCCGCCCGACTGACGTTGGACACGGCGTTCTGCGCCCCGGCCGTCGACAGCGCTGCAAGGGGAATCGCTGGCGTAGTGGGTGGAGCAGGCCACCCCGCAAGTACCGGCACTCGCTGGAGGCGGCGGGTCATCCGATGCACTGCAGCCCGACGCCCGGTGTGATGGCCGTGGCATCGTAATCTGGCCCGCGGTTCGGCACTGTGTCCGGGACCCCCGACCGGGGGGATTCTGGCTTGCTGTGTACGAGTCGGTCGGTCGAGTGGAGGGTCGCAGGGGGACAGTGCCGGGGAGGGACCATCCGTGTGGAGCCGGAATGGTGTCCAGGGTGGAGTTGTTCGCGCTGATCCGCCGTGATGCCCGGGTAGAGGGCTTATCGGTCCGGGCGTTGGCCGAGCGGCTCGGGTGAGGTCGCCCGGCATACGAGATTGTCGACAGCGCCCGTGTCATCGTGATCGCTCGACATCAGGTGCGACACGGGGATGTGATCACGGTGCACGAGCTGCCCGAGAAGGTCCAGCGCTGGGTGAGCGACGCTGTGGGAGACGGCACCCAAGTGGCCACAGCCACCGGCCTACGACAGGGAGCCAATCCTTGGTTTTTGACGTTCGAACCGGGCGGCAGCGTCGAAGCGGCCGTGCTGCGACTCGGGAACCCCGCTGATCCCGACCATTGCCAGCGGTTCGCCACCGAAGTCGCGGCACTGCAAGTCGCCGGCAACCACCAGCTGCCCGCGGCCAGGCTGATCGCCACAGATCTCGACGGTTCCGCAGCAAGCGCCCTGGCGGTGCTGACCACCGTCCTCCCCGGCCACAGCCAGATCCCAACAGTCGCCTCCACCGAGCGGCTCCAGGGCCTGGGCGCCACAGCCGCCGCTCTGCAGGCGGTTCCGTTGGCGCCCCGGGCTGCTCTGCCACTGCGGACCCGCTCGATCGCTGACGTCGACTTCGCGGCCCAACGGCGGGAAAAGGGCACCACCGCGCTGCTGACAGTCGCTGAAGAACGCCTGGAACAGTTGCCCGCGCCCGGCGGTCCGACAGTCTTCGTACATGGTGACCTGTGGTTCGGGAACACCCTCTGGTCCGGTGACCGCTGCACCGGCCTGGTCGATTGGGACTGCGCCGGCGCCGGATCGCCGGGAATCGACCTCAGCGGTGCACGCTTCGACGCTGCCCTGATGTTCGGGCTGCCTGCCGCCGAGCAGGTACTGGACGGCTGGCAGCGCACCGCCGGCCGACGAGCCGAGCGGGTCGCCTACTGGGACGTCGTCGCGGCGTTAGGCACCCTGGCCGACATGGCGTTCTGCGTTCCGGCGCTCCACGACCAGGGCAGATCAGACCTCCACGCCGACCTCCTCGGACGACGTCGGGATGCATTCCTCAGCACCGCACTGAGCCGGCTCGACGCCGACGATCAGTAGCCAGCGGTCCGGAACCGGGCACCAGCGCCTGATGGCCCAAACATCCTCGGGAGTCAGCGCGGCACGAACGGTCCCCACGATGGCTGTCGGGCTCATCCCACGGTCTCGCACACCATGCCGCCATCACCGGCACGCACAACTCGACCAGCGGAAACACACACGAGGTGGGGGCCAAATCAGAGTGCCGACCCCGCCTCGAGAACAGCAGGTGAAGCCACAACAAGATGCCGACCGATCCCTGTAACACAGCTGCCGTGCCGGGCAGATCAGAGTGCCGAACCGGGCCAATTCGACTTGCCGAAATCAGTGTGAGCCATCCTGACCGGTTCAGCTGTCGCCGCGGCTGGCCTCGCTCGTCGCCGGCCTGGCACCAAACACCAGCGGCAACCTCAGTCGCATCCAGTAGTACACCTGAGCAACACTGACGACACTATGACGCCAGCGGCGCGCGAAACCAGCTGGCGAGGGCACCCTGCGCTGACCGGTCCGGTCGGAATGCCGCATGACATGCAGGACCGTGCCCATCGCGACTCCCGGTGCGACAGTCGTGTTCGTGCCCGCACAGAACTGAGTCGTCAGTATGCGTGCAGGCCCTCCCTGGCATGCCGAGCTTAATCGGCACCTGCCGTGATGCGCACGCATGCCGACCCGGCGCCAGGTCTGGAGGCGCGGGCACGCTAAGCACCGTTCGGCACGCGCTGGTCGAACACGGCCCGCTGTCCCGCTGACGAGCTCGCCCGCTTGGCCGACCAGTTCGGCGACAACGCCGCGGTGAAGACAGTCCCCTCAGGGCGTCCCGCTGGGTCCCAGTTGCAACGACGCGTTCGACGCGATGACCCCGACGATCGGGAACGTGGGCGGAGGTGGCCCGCGGCGGATCGACGCCGCCTGGTGTTCCGCGGTGACGGCGCTGCTCCGGCGGTCGTGTTCATACGGTGGCCGTCAGTAGAGGTAGACGTCCACGACCAGGGCCGCGAACGCGGCCAGCAGTGCGGTGCGGCCGACTCGCCGCACGGGTTCGCGGGCCAGTGGTTCGAGGCCGAGCAAGAGCGCGGCGGTGGCCAGGGCGAACACGCCGCTGCCGCTGTCCTGCCAGCTTGCAGCTTGGGCACACCGCGGCCTCAGGCTCGACAAGCCTCGCCCCCGGTTTACCCCACGCACTCGATTGACTACGCTGAAGTGAGCAATGAGCAACGGTCGTTTGCGAGGGTGGAGATGACGCAGTCCGAGTTCCTGGCGCCCAGCTCGGTCCCGGTCGGCGTGGATCCCACCAGGGCCAGCATTGCCCGCGTGTACGACGCCGCACTCGGCGGCAAGGACAACTACGACATCGACCGCGAGGTGCTGCGGCAAGTCGCCACGAAAGCCCCCGAAGTCGCCGACCTCGCCTGGTCGAACCGCAACTTCCTGACCCGGGCAGTGCGGTTTCTGGCCCAGCAGGCGAAGATCAAACAGTTCCTCGACTGCGGCTCCGGCCTGCCCACCGCGGAGAACACCCATCAGATCGCCCAGCGAGTCGACCCGGACACCCAGGTGGTCTACGTCGACAACGACCCGGTGGTCATCGCCCACGGCCAGGCCATCCTCGAGGAAAACCCGAACACGCACTTCGTCTCCGCGGACATCTTCCAACCCGCGGACGTCTTGAACAACGAGACGGTGCGTGAGCATCTCGACTTCACCCAGCCGCTGGCTTTGCTGCAGGTCGGAACGCTGCACCACTACGTCGCCGACAACGGCGCCGACCTGATGCGCGACTACATCGCCGCGCTGCCCCGCGGCTCCTTCGTGGTCATCGCGCACTTCTTCGACCCGGAGACCGACGAGTTGAGCGGTCTGGCTCGCAAGATGGAAGACCTGTTCATCCACAGCCCGATGGGCTCGGGGAAGTTCCGCACGGAACGGCAAATCCTCGAGTTCGTCGACGGCCTGGAGATCATGCCGCCCGGGCCGGGCAAGGACCCCACGCTCGAACTGTGCGACTACTGGTGGCCCGACGGGCCGAAGCTGACCCCGCTCAACCAGGTCGAACGCTGCATCGCCGGCGTCGTCGCCCGCAAACCGTAACCAACGCCGGGGACCACACCCCATCGGCCGACGCACACCTCAACGGATTTACAGGCAACCGTGGCGCATCGTGTCCGATGCGAGGAGTCGCTTACCTCGAGGTGGCGGGTGACGGCAAGGTCAGCCCGACCGGCGACGCGGTGGCACGTGCCCAGCGTCGTTCGATCGGCGCCGCCGTGTTCCCCGACCACGGCGGCAACCTCACCTCGCTGCTGCTGGCTGTCGACGACGCCGTCTACCGTGCCAAGGACCGCGGCCGCGACCGGACGGTCACCGCTCAGGCCCAGTGAGAAGGCAGATCGCCGCGGCGGAGAGCGCATTGATCGTCTAGCGAATGCGTGACCGCTACCCGCGACGGTTGGCTGCGCCGCTCGGCAGGGTCCGGCGGATGCGCCCTGCTGGGAGCAGTCGGACACCCGCGCTTCACTCCGCCGCCTGCCGCCGGGCCCTACCCTCGCTGCACGCCAAGCGCGGAAGCCGGAAACTATGTCATCGCGCCGGCAGCGGAGCCCTGGTCTCGTCGAGCTCGGCGAGGAGGTCGCCGTGCTGCTGGACGCGGTCGAGGACGTCCTCGGCAGTGAAGGTGAGCTGGGCGACGTGGGAGCAGTCCTCGACTTCGGCCCAGGTGATCGGCGTGGAGGCGGTCGGGTGGTCGCGGCCGCGCAGGGAGTAGGGGGCGATGGTGGTCTTGGCCGGGTTGTTCTGGGACCAGTCGATGAACACCCGGCCGGTGCGCTGTGCATTCGCCATGACCGCGGTGACCGTCTCGGGGGTCTCGCGGGCTAACTGCTGGGCGAGCTTCTTGGCGTAAGCCGACGGCGTGGCCGGGTCGTCGGTGGAGATGCCGCAGTACAGCTGCATTCCCTTCGACCCGGACGTCTTCGCGAACGCGGTGAGCCCGCCAGCGGCCAGGAGTTCGCGGAGCCGTTCGGCGACCCGGCAGCAGTCCACGATCGAGGTCCCGGGCCCCGGATCCAGGTCGAACACCAGCCGGTCCGGCGGACGCCGCCCACCGGCACGATCGACCTGCCACTGGGGCACGTGCAGCTCGAGCGCGGCCATGTTCGCCGCCCACACCAACGCCGCCAGCTCCTCCAGCAACGCGTAGGTGATGGTGCCTTCGCCGCGACCGGAACGGGAGCCGGTGCTCGGCAGCGCGACGGTGGGCAACCAGTCGGGGGCGCCGTTGGGCACGTTCTTCTCGAAGAACTGCTGCTTGCCCTCACCGACACCGTCGGGGAACCGGATGAACGTGACCGGCCGACCGGCGAGGTGCGGCAACAGCACCTCAGCGACATGCGAGTAATAGTGGACGACCTCACCCTTGGTGAAGCCCGACGGATACAGCGGCTTGTCGAGGTTGGACAAAGTGAGGCGCCGGTTCCCGGCCTGGACGGTGACCTTCGGCCCCAGCTGTGCCGGCGCGGCTGCCGCCCGGCTGGGCTCGTTTCCACGCGGGGTCGACCGCCGACCCGGTGCCGGAGCAGTCTCGGCGTCGACGCGTTCGCGGGCGTGTGGGGCGAGGACGTCGGCGGGTTTGCGGTCCTTGCGCAGGCCGCGCCAGGAGGTGTGGCGTAGCCGGCCGGCCCCGCGGGTGAACTGCCGGAACACCACCTCCCCGACGAGCTCAGGCTGCACCCAGTGGGCGCGGACGGTGTCTTCGCGCGGCGGGGTCACCGCGAACGGGTGGCGGCGCCGCTCGATGGCCTCCAGGCGGGTAAGCAGCTGCGCTCGGGCGGCTTGACTGAAGCCGGTGCCCACGTCGCCGATGTAGACCAGCTCCCCGGTGTCCGGGTCATGCCCACCCAGCAGCAGCCCGCCGAGCGAGCCGGACAACCGGTTCTGCCCCGGCCGCCACCCGCAGATGATGACCTCAGTGGTCTGGATCAAGGCGTGCTTGAGCCAGTAGGCAGGGCGTTTGCCCGGCAGATAAGGCGAGCTGAGCAGTTTGGCGACCAGGCCCTCGTGGCCGGTGGCCGCGACATGATCGAGCAGGTCCTGCGGGGTCCGGCGGTCCGCGGCCAGCTCGGTGAAAGTGAAGCCGCGCACCACCGAGACCCGATACGGGTCCGGCATCGACAGCGCCGCAAGCTGGGCGCGACGCTTCTCATAGGGCTCGCGCAGCAGCGAGGTCGTGCCGAGTTGGAGCAGGTCGAAGGCAAGGAATCGGACCGGGGCATCGTCGAACGGCTCGGTGCGGCGGGTCGAGGCGCGGTGGGTCTGGTAGCGGCCGCGGCGTTCTTGAAGGAGCCCGAAGTCGATCTGTCCGTTCTGGTTGTAGGTGACGATCTCGCCGTCCAGCACCGCCGGGCGGCCGTCGAGGGCGGGAGCGAGTACGCCGGCGAGGTCGGCGAACTCGTGGGTGAAGTCGATACCGTTGCGGCTGGTGAGCATGGTGGTGCCGTCGGCGGCGGTCTGCATGCAGGCCCGGTAGCCGTCCAGTTTGTACTCATACGCCCACTCCGGGCCTTGTTGGAGCCGTCCGCCGTCGACCTTGGCCAGCATCGGCTCAACCCACTGCGGGACCCGGGACGACGCAGCACGTCCAGCCATGCGCAGCCTCCGTCCCGAAATCACCACCGCAGTGTCTCGACGGTAACCCGTTCGGCGCAGCTTCGCTGGGTCTGCGCTGGTCAACGCCCTAACCGGTGACACTCGGTGCCACCTCAAACCCCTCTGCGGCAATGCTCCGAGCGCCGCGGGAAACCCACCACCGAATCCAGCCCGGAGGCCATAAAGCGCAGGCCGTACCCCTGGACAATGCCCTGTCATGTTGAGTTCCGTGCGCTCGGCTGCCCTTTGCTGACCGTCTCTCGCTGTCGGCTCGACCCGGCCGGAACCTTCGATCGGTCAGGCGCTGATCCGGTCGGTGAGCAGGTCGGCGACCGTGCGTGGTTCGCGGCCGAGGAGTTGGGCCAGTAGTGGGTCGGTTTCGGCGAAGTGGCCGCTTCGGGCAGCGTGAAAGAACCGGATCAGCATGTGAGCCAGGGGCTCGGGTGTGCCGGCCGCGATCTTGTCGGCGAGCCACCGCTCGTCGTCGACGACGACTCGCCTGATGTCGCGACCGGTGAGTTCGGTGACCGTAGTGGCGATGTCGTCGAAGGTGACGGCATGGCGCGCGGTGAGGGTGACAGGACCGTCGAAGGGACGCTGCCCGGTGAGGATGATCGCCGTGGCTTCGGCCGCGTCGGCGCGGTCGGTCCACGAGACTGGGCCGTCGGCTGGCGCGGCGATGACACCGGTCTGCTGCCACGGGCCGAGCAGCCAGTCGAGACTGTGCGCGTAGAAGCCGTTGCGAAGTGAGGTCCAAGCGACTCCCGACTGCGCGAGCAGTGCTTCGGTGCCGGCGTGCTCGTGTGCCGGGTCGAACGGGCTGTCGCTGCGCACGTTCTGGTGGCTGGTGTACAGGATGCGCTGGGCCCCTGCGGCGACCGCGGCCTTGATTGCATTGCGGTGTAGGCCGATTCCGTCGGCGTCGGGGTCGTTCTGGGACACCAGCAGTACCTGTTCGGCACCCTCGAACGAGTCACGAAGTGCGGCCGGGTCGTCGTAGGAGCCACGCCGTACGCGCACGCCGCGGTCGGCGAAAGGCTGTGCCTTGGCGACGTCGCGGACGCTCACGCCGATCCGGTCCGCGGGGATGCGCTTGAGCAGATGCTCGACGGTAGCGCCGCCCAGGGCGCCGGTCGCGCCGGTGATGACGATCACGATTGTTGCCTCCGTTGCGTTAAGGAGTCGGTACCGCTCGGTCCGTCCCGATATCGGGATTCCGTCGGCCGTCAGGCCGGACAAAGGCGCGCTTCACCACTCACTCGCGCTGGAGCAGCGGCAGCAAGATGTCGTCCACGATGTGCTCAACGAAGCCCTCGTCGCTGGGCTCCCCGACGAACACGAGCCGGTGCACGATAAGCGCCGGAACGATCTCGGCGAACAGTGCTGCTGCTCCGGGGACGAGGTGTACGCCCCGCACGCCACCGAATGACTGCTCGGTCATCGCCGCTTCGTCACGTCGCCGGATCCGCCGCATTTCCGCGGCCAGGTCCGGATCGCTGCGCATGCCGGCGAACAGAGCGCCGAGCAGCCCGATCTCCTGCCCTGCGATCTGCTCGGCCAGCCATTCCACGGTCTGCAGTAGGGCCTGCCGGAGATCTGCGGTCCGAATCGCGGGAGGCACGCTCGCCGCGCGGTGCTCGACCGCCGCGGCCACCAGCGCGGCCTTGTCGGCGTGGCGGCGGTAGACCGTCGGCTTGCCGACCCCGGCCTCGGCCGCAACCGCCTCAATGGACAACTGGTCATATCCGACCTCGACCAGCAGTTTCAGCGTCGCGTTGAGGATCGCCACGTCACGGCCGGCGTCGCGTGGTCTGCCCCGGACAGGCTCGGCGTCGCGGATACCAGGCACACTCACCTCGATTTATGAAACGACACGGACACGTAATCTAATGTAACCCTGTGTGCGGCGGACATCAACTTCGATTTGGTCACGGCCGCCAACCACGCCGACGCCCTTCCGAGGCCGACCGCGTCGCGCCGAAGAAGCTCACACAGCTGCTGGAACGGACAACCTGACTGCGCCCTCAACCAAGTGAGCGCTCATGCCGCTGATCCCTCGCCGCGCGAACGCGGCTGCTGGTCTCTGCGTTCCGCACCTGCTTCGGAGAAGATGGGCCAAGTGACAGTTGACACCGACGCACTCCGTCGGCGGTCGTGGTCAGCTTCTCCCGCAGGACCTCCCAGTGTCCGGCGATGGTCCCCTCGGGACCGGTCAGTACCGCGGCAACACGTGCGGACAACGCGCAGCGTGTGCAGGCATTCGCCGAATGGTTGTCGCCGGTTCGGCCACAGGTCCGGCAGGCGAAGTCCCGCGGGCTCCCTGCGCACGGCCCGCACACCGGCATACGGTCAGGGCTGAGGCCGATGAGCGGGAGAACCCGGCCACACCCGCCGCAGGGCGTCCGGCTCCGCAGCACCTTGTGGTAGCAGCACAGCCCGACCGTGCCTCTGGGCCAGCGTGCCTGGACGCGAGAAACCTTGGTACAGAACGCGCACGGCTCGCGGACGCGACCTTGGCGACGTGGTCGCTTCTGATGGACGCAGGCCAGACACCACCTCCCGTCGAGTGTCAGATGGGGCAGGAAGAACGAGGCGCGGCCGCACGCGGCGCAGCGAGGCGTCGCGACCGGCGCGGCGGTGGTCACCGACAGCACGTGCGCCAGCGGCGGATAGCCAGCCGGCACGGCCGACCGCGAGACGGCCAGGGCATCATCGTGCTGCTCCAGGAACACCGCCAGCTCGGGCAGGTCGCCGGTATCGACGCGGGCCATCCGCAGAGCCAGCCGTAGCTCGGCCGGACTGTACTGCGGCAGGTGCTGTGCCAGCGCGCCCAGCACCCGGTCGGTGGCGGTGGACAATTCCGGGACGGCGTGGGTGGAGGTGGTCATGACAGGTCCGGGCGCCGGATGGTGCTGCGGCGCACCGTCGGCGTCGCCGTGGTCCCGGCGGCCTTCCGCCGCTGCTGCTGTGCCGGGGCGACCTTGATCTCGATCAGGTCGTTCGGCTCGCAGCCGAGGATGTCGCATAGGGCGGCGAACACGTCCATCGACAGCCGCTGCGGTGGTGTGGTCACCAGTCGGTAGACCTGTTCTCGCGACAGCGAGATCCCTCGCTCCGCCAGCGGTGTCACCAACTCGGAGGTCTGGAACATCCCCCGTTCGGCCATCCGCATCCGCAGATGCCATTCGAAGGTCATCTTCTTGCTCATCATGTCTCCCACAGTCCCGGCGCGAGCGCGCCGAGAGCCTGCTCGATCAACCGGTTGCGGAACTCATCGGACACGTCGGTGTAGATCGCGGTCGTGCTGGCGTAGCGGTGACCGACCTGCAACTGCACAAACCGCGGCGGATACCCGAACTCAACAACAACGCGCCCTGGGTCAGGGTGTACGGGCCGCCGGGCAGGTAGCCGCCGTCGCGGCCGGGCATCCGCCCGAACATCCGCGGAAACCGCCGCGAACGGGTATAGGAGCGGCCGACCAGGACATCGCCGCGCCCGCAGGGCGCGGTCAATGCGTGAACCAGGCGCCGAACATCCCGGCGACCCCGTCGAGGTTGAGCAGGATGCCCAGGAAGATCGCCGCGATCACCCCGTACTTGATCGCCCGGGTGAAATTCCCGCGCGTGCCGACCAGCAACCCGATTCCGCCGACGATCGCCGCGAGCAGGATTAGCCGTCGCACCGACTGGTCACCCCAGGCCAGGTTCGCATCGAGCCAGGACCGCACGTCCGCAGCCAGCACCATCATCACGTTCTCCTTGGCCTCAGCGGCCCGCCAGCAGCGGCGCCGGATCGATGCGGTTGATCTCCCACCGGCCCGCCCGCGCCACCAGCGTGAGCGTGTAGTCGACCGGCGTGCTCTGCCCCGTCGCGTCCACCGCCGCGGCGTGCACCAGGACGTGGACGGCGGTCCCGTCGAGCGGCCGGGCGGCTTGCCCGGGCTCGAACTTCTCGTGGGTCCGCAGCTCGACGAGCTGAACGGCGGCGAACGGCGCCGGCTGCGGCGGGGCAAGGCTTGCTCCGGGGCTGACGAACCGCTCCAGCTGCCCTTGCCCCGCCAGGTAGGCGCCGAGGAAGCCGGTCACCGACTGCCCGATCGGCCCGGCCGGCTCTCCGGCCTCGTCGTACGCCAACGCAACGGCCGCCCCCGTGCGCGGGCAGGCGACCGGCGACGGCAACGCCGTGGCCGAGTAGGCGCCCTCGGTGCCGGCCATGGCGACCTGAGCGCACAGCAGCCTCGCCGCGCGCTGGCCGTCCGGCTGCAGAACCAAGACGTCAGCGACCACCACGACCGACCACACCCCCGCCGCGGGCGAGACCGCCGAGACCACCGCCGTGTCGATCGGGACCTGCGTCCCGATGGCCCGCTGCGGCTTCGCTCCCTGCGGGTAGAAGGTCTCGAGCCCGGCGAGATCGTCTCGCGTCGCCGAGAGCCACGAGCGCACGTACATCTCGGCCCACCCCTCCGGCGTGGCGGAGGGCGCGGGTGCGCCGCCGTCCCGCATCGGCGGCGCACCCGCAGGCTGAAGAACAACGAGACCGGCGATCGTCAGCACCGGACTGGCCAGCACAGCCAGCCACGCCGCCACCCGGCCCGCTCGGCGGGTCACGCCGCGCAGGGCCGGTTCCACGTCCGCATCCGGCAGCAGCGTGGCCAGCGGATTCCGGCCGTGTGCCGCACGGTCACGAAAACGGATCATGATCACTCCTCCCGCTGCCGGAGGCATGCTGCCAGGAACGAGGTGTGATTCAGCCCGCCCATGGCAGGTCGCGGCCCGGGAACTCCGCCGCGGCCTCGGCCAGCTGCTCGAACGCGCGCTGGCGGTGCCGGGTGATGGTCGGCTGGCTCAGCCCGATCAGCGCGCCGATCTGCCGGTCCGTGGCCACCCCGTCCCGGCCGACCGGACCGCCGAAGTACCGGGTGGTCAGGATCGTGGCGGCGTGATCGTCGAGCCGTTCCTCCTCCACCGCCCAGGACAGCAGCCCCAGCAGTTCCTCCGAGGCGCCCATCTCCTCCGGGACGGCGGCCACAGGTCGGTGGACCTCGTCGTCGTCCATGCTGACGACGTCCGCAGCAGCTTGGCCGTGATCGACACCGAAGTCTCGCTGCGCCGCGCGCTGGGTCTCGCGCATGAGATTCGCCGCCACATGGTGGCGACGCCGCAGCGGATAGCAGCGAGACTGCTCCCACAGGTGCCCGATCACCGACGCCTGGATGTCTCGGCTGTCTTCATTGGACGAGACACCCCCGCCGGTCACCCCGCGCCGGGCACCGACTCCACCGGCAGCCGCCCGGGCAGCCCGGACGACCCGGCCGACGATGCCCGGCACCACCGGCAGCATCGCGTTCACCACCATCTCGGTCGCCACCACGCCAGCAGCACCCGCCACCGCCGCACGGGCAAGAAGCGCGTGAAGCACGGCGTCGTGCCGGACGTAGTCGCGCGTCGCCAACACCTCGACCAGATCCCGATGGCACCTGACGTCCGCCAGTGCCGGCTCTTCGGTGGACCAATCACGCAAGGCCTGGTCGAACCTCGCGACGACGCGCGGCTCCCTGAACTGCTTCTGCAGCATGGTCAACGGGCTGTTCGCTGTGGATCGGCTGGTCATGACGCCGGCTCCTTCGCTCGGATGACAAGATCCGAGCCAGCGTTAGGACAAGTACTCTCTCCGTTGCTGGTCCCAAACCTTGCTCCGAGGCAAGGGCAAGCGACAGTTCACTCGTGCGGGCGACGTTGAACCGTTCGTGCCAAGCGAGGCGAATGGTCAGGCCTTGCAATTGTGGCGGAGGGGTTTCGCAGATCAGTCGGCTGCCAGACGTACCGGAACTCCGCAGCTTGGACTCAAAGTAGTTCGTCTAGAGTTCCTGCAAAGCGGCCTGCGTCAACGACCGTCTGGTTGCCGCGAGCGCGCTCGTCGATCCGTGTATGCCGTCCGCCGACCGCGTCCGGCAGAGTGACGAGTCGGCTGAATGCCGGCAGGGCCTGCCGCCGCGCGGCTGCGATCGTGCCGGCGAACACCGTGGTCCTCTGGGCAGACGACTGCACTTCAAGAAGAATCCGGTAGCGGTCGATGACTCCGACGTAAGAGCTCGCCGCGGCGCAGTCGGTGAGGCTACTGAGGCCGAGTGCTTCGGCCCACAGCTGGATCCGGGCGAGCGACTCCCCTGGAGTGCAACTGGCCGGTGGCCGCCCGATGATCACGCCGGAAGGCGACGTGAACCAGCGCAGGCGTGCGCGTGCGAGCTGCGGTGCCCGGCTTAGTGCACGAGTCCGCAGAGCACGGGCTTGGGCATGCTTGCAGGCGCTGTCTGACGCAATCCCCGCAGGTGGCGGCCCGGCGACCTATCCAGTTCCCGACTCTCCCATGCCTGCACGCATTCGCGTTACCGGCGATCCGAAGAGCTTCGGGACCTCGCGGACTCCACCGGCCAGTAGCGCGCGGCCGCGGGTTCAGAAGTCGTAGTTAAGGGTTCGAATGTTCAACGACCGATCCCGATCCAGGCCAGACCGGCAAGCCGTACCACGTCGGGGTCGAGGTGGTTGCGGGTGTCGACGACTGGGGCCTGCGCCATCTCGCCGATCCGGCCCCAGTCAAGGCCTCTGAACTCCGGCCATTCCGTGAGCAGCACAATGACCGCCGCCCCCTTGACCGCCTGATAGGGGTCGTCGGTCGTCAGAATGCCAGGCACCTCGCCGGAGATCGCCGGGTCATATGCGGACAACTCGGCACCCTCCGCGGCCAGCAGTTCCGCGACGGCCAGCGCGGGCGAGTCACGCAGGTCGTCGGTCCCTGCTTTGAAGGCCAAACCGAGCATGCCGATCCGCTTTCCGCGCAACGATCCGCCGGCCGCTGCGCGGATCTTGCCAAGCACAAGTTGCCGCTGCCGAGTATTCGTGTCGATGGTCGCTTCGAGTAACGGAAATTCGACGCCCGCCACGCGAGCGACCTGTGCCAGTGCATAAGTGTCCTTGGGCAGGCACGAGCCACCCCAGCCAGGACCCGGGCGGAGGAACGACTGTCCGATGCGCCGGTCGTAGCCCATGCCCTCGGTGACGTCGGCGATGTCGGCACCGAGGCGCTCGCACAGTTCTGCCATTGCGTTGACGTACGAAAGCTTCATGGCGAGAAAACAGTTGGCGGCGTACTTCACCAGTTCCGAACTGGCAGCGTCGGTGAGCACGGACGGTGCACCCAACCGGGTGTACAATGCGACAACGCGTTCCGCCGCATCCTCGGCGTCCGAGCCTACGACGATCCGGTCCGGGTCCAGGAAGTCCTCGACCGCCGAACCCTCGCGCAAGAACTCCGGGTTCGACACAACCGCAACGTCGTCTCGGTCCAAGAGCTCTGCGATCTTGGCCGCTGTGCCGACTGGGACGGTTGACTTGTTGACCAGTATGCAGCCACGCGGCAGCCGGGCACCAACCTCGGCGATCACCGATTCCACCGCCCGCAGATCAGCGGCGCCGCCCTCACCCATCGGGGTCGGGACACACAGGAACACCACTTCGGCGTTACCCACCGCCTGGGTCGCTCCGAGCACGAACTCGAGCCGTCCCGCCGCCAACCCGGCGGTGACCAGTTCGGGCAGCCCCGGCTCCGGGATGGTCACCCGGCCTGCCTGCAGCCGCGCCACCTTGGCCGCATCCGAGTCCGCGCACACCACGCGGTGACCGAGTGACGCTAGGCACGCACCGGTCGTCAGCCCGACATAGCCGGTGCCGACGACCGCGATCCTTCTGGCGAACATCTCATTCCCCCGGCCGCGGTCAGCGGTAGTCGTAGAAGCCGCGCCCGGTCTTCTTGCCGAGCAGGCCTGCGTCGGCCATGCGCAACAGCAGCGCGGGCGGGGCGCAGGAGGGATCCAGGAACTCCTCGTAGAGCGCACGGCCGGCCCCGACGACCGTGTCCACGCCGATAAGGTCGATCAGGCGCAGCGGGCCCATCGGGTGGGCGCAGCCGAGCGTCATGCCCTTGTCGACGTCCTCGGCCGTGGCGAAGCCGGACTCGACCATGCGCACTGCAGCCAGCAGGTACGGGACGAGCAGCGTGTTGACCACGAAGCCGGCCCGGTCCTGCGAGCGCACCACTTCCTTGCCGAGTACGCCGGTGACGAACGCTTCGGTGCGGGTCACGACGTCGTCCTCGGTGAGCAGCGACGCCGTCACCTCGACCAGCCGCATGACCGGCGCAGGATTGAAAAAGTGCGTGCCGATGAACCGGCCCGGCCGATTCATGGCTCCGGCCAGCCTGGTGATCGGGATGGCCGACGTGGTCGACGCGAAGATCGCGTGCGCGTCGGTCACGTGGTCGCCGAGTTCCTTGAACAGCGCCGACTTCTCCGGCTCGCTCTCGACGATCGCCTCGAGCACGAACTGCCGGTCGTGCAGGTCGGCGGCATCGGTGGTGAACTTCAGCGCGGCCAGCGCGGCGTCCCGTTCCCCCTCGGTGAGCTTGCCGGTTTCGACGGCCCGGCCGATCGACTTCAGCACCCGGCGCTCGCCGCGAGCCGCCGATTCCGCCGTCCTGGCCAGGACGAGCACGTCGAGCCCGGCGCGTGCGCACGTCTCGGCCAGTCCCGCGCCCATCACGCCGCAGCCGGCGACGCCGACCCTGGTGATGTCCTCGCTCATGCCGCCTCCGTCCAGCGCAGCAGGCAGGTGCCGGTGGACATGCCACCGCCGAACCCGCTGAGCAGCACCAGGTCGCCACCGCCGATGGCACCCGACTGCACCGCGGCGTCCAGAGTCACGGGCACCGACGCGCTGCCCGTGTTCGCGTAGTCGGCCAACGTCGTGTGGGTCTGCGCTCCCTGCAGGCCGCAGGCTTCGACGAGCTCGGCGAGCAGCCTGCCGTTCGGCTGGTGCGGCACGAAGTGGTCGATCTCGTCCGGCCGGACCCCGGCGCGCGCGAGCAGCTTGCCGATGGCCGGCGGCACGTGTTCGAGCACGAACTCCCGGACGGCGCGGCCGTTCATCTTGACCGTGTGGCCGAGCTCGACCGCGGTTTCCGCCGTGGTCGGCCGGCGGCTGCCACCGGCTTCGACGATGATCAGGTCGGCCGACCCGCCGTCGGTGGCCATCTCCACGTCGAGGATGCCGCCGTCGCGGACCGCGCCGAGCACCGCGGCCCCGGCGCCGTCGCCGAGCAGCACGGAGATCCGGCGGTCCCGGTAGTCCAGGAATCGCGAGTACACCTCGGCGGCGATCACCAGCACGTGGGCGCCGGGCCGGGTCGCGATCAGGCTCTGGGCCAGCGCGGTGGCGTGCACGAACCCGGCGCACACCACGTTGATGTCGAACGCGGCCGCGCCGTACGCGCCCAGCGCCTGCTGGACCCGGCAGGCGGTCGGCGGCTGAGGATGGTCGCCGGTCGAGGTGGACACGATGACGAAGTCCAGTTGCCCCGCAGAAATCCCGGACGCCTCGAGCGCGCGTTCCGCCGCCCGCACGGCCAGGTCCGAGGTGGCCTGGTCCTCGGCGGCGTGGCGCCGCGCCCTGATGAGCGTCTTGGTCTCGATCCACTCCGCGGTCGCGCCCGGAACCCAGGTGACGAGCTCGTCGTTGGTCACGATCCGCGAGGGCAGGTACGAACCGGTGCCCAGAATGCCGATGGCCATTGCGTTCCCCTTCACGCCGTCCAGCCGTCCAGCCGCAGCCGGGCCGGGTTGAGCCGTTCCTCGCCGATCCGTGCGCGCAGATCCGGGTCCGTGACGCCGAGGCCGGGCCGGGGTGCCTGGCACAGCACGCCGACCTTGCCGAAGTGGCTGTTCTCCTGGACCTGGCGCGCCGCTCCGGCCACTTCGGACAGTGGGTAGAGCGCCGACAGGGCGGGCACCACGCGGCCCAGGGCGAAGAGGCGGTTGCATTCGGTGGCTTCGAGCAGGTTCGATGCGTGACTGCCGATCACCTTCTTCAGCCGCATCCACAGATACCGGTTGTCGTAGGCGTGCTGGTACCCCGAGCTCGACCCGCAGGTGACGATGGCGCCGCCGCGCCGCAGCACGAACATCGACACGCCGAAGGTGGCGCGGCCGGTGTGTTCGAACACGACGTGCGGGTCCTCGCCGGTCTCGCGGCGAATGACGCCGCCGAGGCGCTTGCCCACCTTGACCACCTCGGCCGGGTCGTCGGCCGTGCGGCCGGTCAGCCCCAGCTCGGTGCGGTCGATCACGACGTCGCAGCCGAGCCGGCGGACGAACTCCGCCTTCTCGCCGGAACTGACCACGCCGACCGGGATCCCGCCGCCGTTCTTCACGAACTGCACCGCGTACGCGCCCAGGCCGCCCGCCGCGCCCCAGATGAGCACGACGTCGCCCTGCTTGATCCGGGCCCCGCGGTCGCCGACGAGCATCCGGTACGCGGTTCCGGCGCACAGCGGGTTGGCCGCAGCCTCTTCCCAGGTCAGGTGGGCCGGCTTCGGCAGCAGCTGGCTGGCCCGCACCACCGAATACTCGGCGAGCGAACCGAAGTTGGTCTCGAACCCCCAAGCCCGGTGGTCGCCGAGCATGGCATCGGCTTGGGCCTCCGGCTCCTCCGGGTCGATCTGGATCGGGTTCACCACCACGTGATCGCCCGCCTTCCAGCGGCGCACGTTCGACCCGGTCCGCACCACCACCCCGGCGGCGTCGGACCCGACCACGTGATACGGCCGGTCGTGCCGCGCCGCCCAGCCGCCCTGTTTCCCGTACTGCGCCAGGAACTTGAAGGTGGGCAGCGGTTCGAACATCGACGACCACACGGTGTTGTAGTTGACCGCGGCGGCCTGCACGCCGATCAGCACCTCGTCGGGCGCCAGCTCGGGCATCGGCACGCGGCCGACGCGCAGCGACTTGCGGACGTCCTTGTCGCCGACCCCGCGGAACATGTCCACGTCTTCGACGCGCAGGTGCGCGGCCACGTAGTCGGCCGGGAGCGTGGTGTCCACCGGATCCGCGGGTGTCACGGCCGCGGCCGGTGCGGTTGCCAAAGAACTCATCGGGCCCCTATCAGAAATTCGATTGAGCGACCGAGAACTCGCTCGATGGCGTCCACCGTCCGGCCGCGCGTGAAAATTCCGGTGCCTGGCGGCGGAAGTCGTTCCGTGCCTGAGGCCCGGCAAGGGAAACGCTACCGACGTCCCCGCCCGCCGGACACCCCTCATCGCCGGGCGCCCACCCCCTCATCCGCCCCGAGGCGATCACCACTGGTCGGGTTCGTCTTCGTCACGCCGGATGCGGCTTGCCCGCCGCAAGTCGGCTTCGACCATCATTTCGATGAGTTCCCGGAACTGCACCGAAGGCTTCCAGCCGAGCTCGGCTTCGGCCTTTTCCGCGTTGGCGCACAGAGTGTCCACTTCGGCCGGCCGGACCAGCTGCGGGTCGAGGTAGACGTAGTCGTGCCAGTTCAGCCCGACCGCGTCGAACGCGATGGTGAGCACGTCCTTGACCGAGTGCATCACCCCCGTGCCGATGACGTAGTCCTGTGGCTGCTCGTGCTGCAGCATCAGCCGCATGGCCTCGACGTAGTCGCCGGCGAACCCCCAGTCGCGCTTGGCGTCCATGTTCCCCAGCGGCAGCTTCGCCTGCTGTCCCAGGCTGATCCGGGCGGCGGCAAGGGTGATCTTGCGGGTGATGAACTCGGTGCCCCGGCGGGGCGATTCGTGGTTGAACAGGATGCCGGACACCCCGAACATGCCGAAGGACTCGCGGTAGTTCTTGGTGATGAAGTGGCCGTAGGTCTTGGCGACGCCGTAGGGGCTGCGCGGGTGGAAGATGGTCCGCTCGTGCTGCGGCGTCTCGGCGACCTTGCCGAACATCTCCGAAGAGGATGCCTGGTAGAACCGGATCTGCCGGCCCGTCGGCGTCCGCGAGCCGCCGAAGTCGCTGACCATCCGGATGGCTTCGAGCATGCGCAGCACGCCGAGCCCGGTCACGCCGCCGGTGAGTTCGCTCTGCTGCCACGAAAGCGGCACGTAGGAGATCGCGGCGAGGTTGTAGACCTCGTCGGGCTGGGCGAGGTCTACGGCCTTGACCAGGCTGCTCTGGTCGAGCAGGTCCCCTTCGACCAGCTTCACCTCCGACAGCAGGCGGTCGATCCGGGAGCGGTGCGGGTTCGCCTGTCCCCGGATCACGCCCCAGACCTCGTAGCCTTCGGCAAGCAGGTGCTCGGCGAGGTAGGAGCCGTCCTGGCCGGTGATCCCGGTGATCAAAGCCCGTTTCGTCATGGTTTTCCCCAGACTCGTGTGTCCTGACAGGAGCTCAGCCGAGGCCGGCGAGCCATTCGTCGACCGCGTCGGCGGCCGTTGCGGCGTGATCGCGCATCATCGTGAAGTGGTTTCCCGGCACGTCGATCACCGTGTGCGGAAAGTTCAGGGACGCTTGCCATGCGCCTTCTTCGCCGTCCCAGGCGCCGAGCGGTTCGGTGGCGCGCAGGAGCAGGGTCGGCGCGGCGGTGGGTTCGGGCAGCCAGGTGTCGAAGAGCTTCGCGTGCGCCGCGCCCGCGGTGAGGCGGGTGTCGTCGAGCGCGACGAACGCGCCGTCGCGCTCCAGCACGCCGCCGGTCAGTTCCCGTGCCCAGGTCAGGATCGAGCTCATGGTGTCGGAGCCGTACATGTCGCCGAGCACCACGGCGGCGGGCCCGTGGCCGCCGGTTTCCAGGTGGGTGGCGAGCGCCTGGGCGATCACCGCGCCCCCGGAGTGCCCGAGCAGTGCGAACGGCTCGCCGTCCGCCAGCTCGAGGACGGCGGCGGCCTGCACGGCCAGCAGCGCGGGCAGGTCGGCGGCCACCCGCTCACCGGGCCGGTAACCGGGCAGCGGCACCGCCCAGACGTCCCGCCTGCCGCGCAGCCCGCCCGCGAACCGGACGAACTCGTGTGGTCCCGCCGCCGCCACGAAGCCGCAGCAGGCGATCACCTTGAGCGGCGAGTGGCCTTCCGCGAGGCGGACCGGCGGCGGCACCGGGGTGTCTCCCGGCTGGTGGTAGACCGGGCGGAAGCCGGACAGGGCGGTGAGCCCGAGTGTGAACTCCCCCGCCCGGCCGGTCCGGACGGCCTCGCGGAACAGCTCGCCGAGCCCGTCGGGCGCGGCCGGTTCCGCCTGGCCACCGCCGAATTCGGTGCTCAGCCACGCGGCCAGCTCCCCCGGCGTCGGGTGCTCGAAGACCACGCCCGGCGCCAAGGTGAGCCCGGTGCCCGCCGCGAGCCGGTTGCGCAGTTCCATCGCGGTCAGTGAGTCGATGCCCAGTTCGGCGAACGGCCGACCGGTCTCGATCAGGTCGGGGCTCGCGTAGCCGAGTACCGCGGCCGCTTCGGTGCGGACCAGCGCCAGCACGGAAGCCTCGTCGGCGGCGCGCAGGACCGGCTCGGCGACCGCGCCCGGGCGGGTGACAAGCTCGTCGTAGGCGTGGTTCTCCGGGGAGCCGGCGACGATGGCGGTGAACCGGGTCCAGTCCACATCGGCCACCAGGGTGGTGGCCGGGCCGCCGTGCAGCGCGTGGCCGAGCGCTTCGACTGCCCGCACCGGCGGCATCGGGCGCAGGCCCAGCCGCGCGGCCTGCGCGGCCATGCCGTCTTCGCCGCCGTCGTCCCACAGGCCCCAGGCGATCGAGGTGGCCGGCAGTCCGAGGGCGCGGCGGTACTCGGCGAAGGCGTCCAGGAACGCGTTCGCCGCGCCCTTGGCGCCTTGCCCGCCGACGCCGCACGTCCCGGTGAGGGAGGAGAACAGCACGAATGCGTCGAGGTCGAGCTCGCGGGTCAGCTCGTGCAGGGTGACGACCATGCCGGACTTGGCCGCCAGCGTGGCGTCGAGCCGGGCCGGGTCAAGGGTGCCGAGCACGCCGCCGTCGAGGCCGCCGGCGGCGTAGACGACGGACCGGACCCGGTCACCGTCCGCCGCGAGGCCGGCGAGCAGCTCGGTGAGGGCGTCGGCGTCGGTGGCGTCGCACGAAGCGAAGCTGACCCGCACGCCCGCGCCGCGCAGTTCGGCTTCGAGCTCGGGGTGGCTCGTGCCGAGCCGGGAGATCAGGACCAGGTGCTCGATCCCGGCGGTGGCCAGCCAGCGGGCGGCGTGCACGCCGATCGAGGCCGCCCCGCCGACGACCAGCGCGGTGCCCGACAGCGGCTCCCCGTTCTCGCCGGACGCCGGGGAGGCCGGCCGCAGCCGGCGGCCGAACACGCCGTCCGGCCGGATCGCCAGCTGGTCCTCCGCCGCCGCGCCGGCCAGCACCGCGGCCAGCCGGTCGCCGGCGCGTTCGTCCAGCCGGGACGGCACGTCCACGAGCCCGCCGGCCAGACCGGGGTACTCCAGCGCCACCACCCGGCCCAGGCCCCAGGCCTGGGCGCCGAAGGGGTCGGCGAGCGGGTCGGCGAGCCCGGTGCTCACCGCACCGGCCGTCAGTGTCCACAGTGGAACGCGGGTCGTGGCGTCGCCCATCGCCTGCACCAGGGCGAGCAGCTCGGCCAGGCTTGAGCCGGGCACGAAAGCCGAGACGACACCGGCGATCTCGCCCGCGTCCCGCAGTGCTGCGGCGAGGCCGGTGCGGGTCGCACCGGGCCCGAGGGCGACGGCCTGCACGTCGGCGCCGTGCCGCTTGAGCGCGAGTTCGACGTCGGCGGCCTGCTCGCCACCGTTCCTGTCGGACACCACCACCCAGGTGCCGGAGAGCGTGCGGCCGCCGGGCACGGTCAGCGGCACCCACTCCGTGCGGTAGGCCCACTTGCCTGCGGCCCGGGCGGCCCGCCGCGGCCAGTGGCGTTCACGTTGGAAGGCATAGGTGGGCAAGTCGACGGGGCGCGCGCCGGACGGGGCGATGACCCGCTCCCAGGCGACCGGCAGGCCGCGGGTCCACGCCTCGCCGAAGGCGGTCAGCAGCTGGGGCACGTCGCCGTGGTCGCGGCGCAGGGTGGGCAGCACGGTGCCGGCGTCTTCGAGCGTTTGCTGGATCCCGAGGGTCAGCACGGGGTGGGCGGACGCTTCGACGAAGGCGGTGTGCCCGGCGGCCGCGGCGGCGCGGACTGCGTCTTCGAACCGCACGGTGGCGCGCAGGTTGCGGTACCAGTAGTCGGCGGTGAGCTCGGCGGTGTCGAGCGCGTGACCGGTCAGGGTCGAGAAGAACGTGACGTCCACAGTGGAGGGTTTGACGGGGGCGAGCTCGGCGAGGATCCGCGCCCGGATGGCCTCGACCTGCGGCGAGTGCGACGCGTAGTCGACCGGAACACGGCGAACCCGCACCCCGGCGGCCTTCCACCGGGCTTGCGCCTCGTCGAGGGCGGCGACCTCACCGGAGACGACGGTCACCGCGGGGCCGTTCACCGCCGCCACGGCCAGCCGCGGATCGAGCCCGGCTTCGACCTCGGCCGCCGGCAGCGGTACCGAGAGCATGCCGCCGGTGCCCGCCAGCTCGGTGACGGCCTTGGCCCGCAAGGCAACGACCCGGGCACCGTCCTCGAGGGACAGCGCACCGGCCACCACGGCGGCGGCGATCTCGCCTTGGGAATGCCCGATCACGGCGGCCGGCTCGATACCGACCCACCGCCACAGCCCGGCCAGGGCGACCATCACCGCCCACAGCAGGGGCTGCACGACGTCGACGCGGTCCATGCTCGCGGGGTCGGCGGATCGCGCGGTTTCGGTCAGGGACCAGTCCACGAAGTTGCTCAGGGCAGCCTCGCACTCGGCCCAGCGGGCGGCGAACACGGGCGAGGCGTCGAGCAGGTCCACGGCCATGCCGAGCCATTGGGAACCTTGGCCGGGGAAGACGAGGACGGGCCCCGGCCCGGCACTCGCGGCGGTACCGGTCACGACCCCGGGCGCGGACACACCGGCGGCGACCGCGGAGACACCGGCGGCGAGTTCTGAGCGGCCGGCGCCGACGACGACGGCCCGGCGTTCGAGCCCCGCTCGCGTGACGGCGAGCGACAGGCCGACATCGGTGGTCCGGAGGTCCGGTTGCGCGGCGAGGTGGCCGGTCAGCCGGTCGGCTTGGGCTCGGAGAGCGGCATCGGTCTTGGCGGAAAGCAGCCACGGCACGGTGGCGGGTTGCGGCGCGAGCTCACCGGTGGCGGCGGGCAGAACCTCCGCGGTCCGGTCGCCGACATCGGGCGGTGGCGCAAGAGGCCGGGCAGCGGCGGCAGCCTGCACTGCACCGACCCCGTCAGCGGCGGCGAGCAGCACCCCCACAGGCGTGTCCGTAGCAGGCGCCGCAGCCTGATCTGCATCCACGGCCGGTGGCTCCTCCAGGATCACGTGGGCGTTAGTCCCGCTGATCCCGAACGCCGAAACCCCCGCCCGACGCAAGCGGCCGCCCTCCGCCGGCCAGGGGTGTTCCTCCGTCAGCAGCTCCACCGCTCCCGCCGACCAGTCCACGTGCGTCGTGGGCGTCTCCGCGTGGAGCGTGCGCGGCAACACTCCGTGCCGCAGAGCCTGGACCATTTTGATCACCCCGGCCGCGCCCGCGGCGGCTTGCGTGTGGCCGATGTTCGACTTCACCGACCCCAGCCACAGCGGCCGATCCCGGTTCTGCCCGTAGGTGGCCAGCAACGCCTGCGCCTCGATCGGATCGCCCAGCACCGTGCCCGTCCCGTGCGCCTCGACCACGTCGATGTCCGCTGTGGACAGTCCGGCCGCCGCCAGTGCCTGGCGGATCACCCGTTGCTGGGCCGGGCCGTTCGGGGCCGTGATGCCGTTGGACGCGCCGTCGGAATTGACCGCCGAGCCGCGAAGCACGGCCAGCACGCGGTGGCCGTTGCGGCGGGCGTCGGACAGCCGCTCCACCACCAGCAACCCGAGGCCTTCGGAGAACGCCGTCCCGTCGGCGGTGTCGTCGAACGCCCGGCACCGGCCCGAGGCCGACAAGCCGCGCTGGCGCGAGAACTCCAGGAACGCCATGGGGGTGCACATCAGCGTCACGCCGCCGGCGATCGCCAGCGAACACTCGTCCGCCCGCAATGCCTGCGCCGCCAGGTGCAGAGCCACCAGGGACGACGAGCAGGCCGCGTCGACCGTGACGGCCGCGCCGACCAGGCCCAGCGCGTACGCGAGGCGACCCGAGACCATGCTCGACGCGTTGCCCGTGCCCACGAACCCCGCGGCCGGCTCGTCCGAAGCCAGCAGCACGCTGCTGTAGTCCTGGCCGCTGTATCCGATGTAGACGCCGACGGGCTCCTTCTTCAGCGAGCTCGGGTCGATCCTCGCGTGCTCGACCGCCTCCCACGTGGCCTCCAGCAACAGCCGCTGCTGGGGGTCCATCGCCAGCGCCTCGCGCGGCGAAATGCGGAAGAACCCGGCGTCGAACTCCGCGGCGTCGTAGAGGAAGCCCGACTCCCGCGCATAGCTCGTGCCCGGGTGGTCCGGGTCCGGGTGGTACAGCGTGTCCAGGTCCCAGCCACGGTCGGCGGGGAACGCGCCGATCCCGTCGCCGCCCTCGGCCACCAGCCGCCAGAGGTCGTCCGGGGTGCGGACGCCGCCGGGGTAGCGGCAGCTCATCCCGACGATGGCGACCGGCTCGTGCTCCCTGGCCGCCAGCCGGTCGATCCGGCGGCGGGCCTGCTGCAGCTCGCCGATCGTGCGCTTGAGGTACTCGCGCAGCTTGCCTTCGTTCTCCGTCACATCGTCCCTCCTCGTGCTCAAGACAGTCCGAGGTCGTGGTCGACGAGCGCGAACAGCTCGTCGTCGGTGGCCGTGTCGAGCCCGCTGCCGCCGGTTTCCGTGTCGTCGTCGAACCTCGCCAGCAACGAGCGCAGCCGGGCCACCACGAGGCGGCGGTCGCCGACGGGCAGGTCGGCGTCGAGCGCGGCGTCGACGCGGTCGAGGTCGTCGATGACCGTCCGGCCCTCGTCGCCGTCCCGCAGCAGCTCGTCGCGGACGAAGTCGACCACGTCGGCGGGCGTCGGGTGGTCGAACACCAGCGTCGCGGGCAGCCGCAGGCCGGTGGCCGCGCCGATCTGGTTGCGCAGTTCCACCGCGGTCAGCGAATCGACGCCCAGTTCGCGGAAGGACCGGCCGGGCTCGACGGCGCCGGCGCCCGCGTAGCCCAGCACCGCCGCGATGTGGGCGCCGACCAGCTCGGCCAGTGCCCGGGTGCGGTCGGCGCCGGACATCGTGGCGAGCCGCCCGCGCAGCTGCTCGGCCACGCCGTCGGCCGCGGTGTCCCCGTCGGCCGCCGCGCGGACCTCCGGGAGGTCGTCGAGCAGCGGGCGACGGCGGGCCAGCGTGAAGCTCGGGGCGAAGGTCGCCCAGTCCACGTCGGCGACCGTCACCGTGGTTTCGTCCTGGTCCAGTGCCGCGGCCAGCGCGGCGATCGCCGCGGACGGCGGCATCAGGGCGAGCCCCAGCCGGCGCGCGGCTTCGGCGTTGCCCGCCAGGTTCACCATGCCGACGTCGCCCCACGCGCCCCAGGCGATCGAAGTCGCCGTCCGGCCGCGGGCCCGGCGCCAGTGCGCGAAGGCGTCGAGGAACGCGTTGGCCGCGCCGTAGCCCGCCTGCGCGCCGCTGCCCCAGGTGCTGGAAATGGACGAGAAGAGCACGAAAGCGTCGAGGTCGCGGTCGCCGAGCAGCTCGTCGAGATGCACCGCACCGGCCAGTTTCGCGGCGGCCACGGCTTCGAGCTCGGCGTCGGTGGTCGCGGCGATCGGGTTGTTGAGGCTGATCCCGGCCGCGTGCACCACCGTGCGGACTTCGCCGCCGACGTCGGCCAGCACCCTGGCCAGCGCGTCCCGGTCGGCGACGTCGCAGGCGACTACGGTGACCCGGGTGCCGAGCCCGGTGAGCTCGGCTTCGAGCTCGGCCACCCCGGCGGCGGCCGGGCCGCGGCGGCTGGTCAGGACGAGGTGCTCGGCGCCGCCGCGGGCGAGCCACTTCGCCACCTCGGCCCCCAGTCCGCCGGTCCCGCCGGTGATCAGCGCCGTCCCGCGGGACGTCCACGGCTCGCCGCGCGGGCCGAGCGGCGCCCGGGCGAGCCGGCGGACATACACGCCGTCGGAACGCACCGCGAGCTGGTCTTCGTCGCCGGCGCCGGCCAGGACCGCGGCGAGCTGCCCGGCAGCCACTCCGGCCGAAACGTCGACCAGACCGCCCCACCGGGCAGGCTGCTCCAGGCCGAGTGTCTTCCCGAAGCCCCACGCCATCGCCTGGGCCGGGCCGGTGACGACGTCGCCGCCGCCGACCGCGACCGCGCCTTCGGTGAGCAGCCACAGGGGCGCGCCGACGCCGGCATCGCCGAGGGCCTGGATCAAGCGCAGGGTCGCGGCCGCGCCGCGGGGCACGATCGGCGCGGGTTCCTCGTCGAGCGCGAGCAGCGACAGCACGCCGTCGAACGCGCCCAGCCCGGTCAGCCGGGCCGCGAGCTCGGCGCGGCTTTCCGTGCCCATCCGTAGTTCGGTGGTCTCCGCGTCCAGGGCGGCCCGCGCGGTCGCGGCCGGTTCGACGTCCCCTTCGGGGAGCACGAGCAGCCAGCGGCCGGCCGGTTTCCCGGCGGCCAGGTCGATCCGCCGCCAGCCGACGCGGTACAGCAGCCGGTCGACGGCCGCGCGCGAGCCGGCGTGGACGATCTCCGGCCAGAACGTCTCGTGCTGGAACGGGTAGGTCGGCAGCGGCACCGGATGCGGCTTCGCCGGGGCGAACACCTCGGTCCAGTCGACCGCGCTCCCGGTCGCCTGCAGCCGCCCGGCCGCCAGCAGGAAGGCCGCGAACTCGGGGCGATCGGCCCGCTGCGCGGCGACGAACACCCGCTCGTCCGCGCCGAGTGTCTCCTGGGCCAGTGCGGTGAGCACGCCGTCCGGGCCGAGTTCGACGAACGGGCCCGCGTGCAGCCGCGCGGCCGCCCGGACGCCGTCGGCGAACCGCACGGTGCCGCGCACGTGCCGGACCCAGTACTCCGGCGTGACGAGGTCGGTCTCCCCGGCGGGTTCGCCGGTCACATTCGAGACGACCGGGATCTTCGGTGCGTGGTAGGTGACCTTCGCGGCGGCTTCGGCGAACCCCGCGAGCATCGCGTCCATCCGCGCCGAGTGGAAGGCGTGGGAAACCCGCAGCCGGCGGGTCTTCCGGCCGCGGACCCGCCACGCGGCCTCGAACGCGGCGACCGCGTCCTCGTCGCCGGAGACGACGACCGAAGCCGGGCCGTTGACCGCGGCGACGTCCAGCCCGGTGCCGCCGATCGCGGCGGTGATCTCTTCTTCGGACGCCTGGACCGCCAGCATCGCACCGCCGCCGGGGAGCGTCTGCATCAGCCGGCCGCGGGCGGCGACTAGCGCGGCCGCGTCTTCGAGGGAGAACACCCCGGCGACGTAGGCCGCGGTTAGCTCGCCGATCGAATGCCCGGCCAGCGCGCCGGGACGCAGCCCCCAGCGTTCCAGCAAGCGGAACTGGGCGACTTCGACCGCGAAGAGCGCGGCCTGGGCGTACTCGGTCCGGTCCAGCTCCTCCGGCGTGCCGGACCACATGACCTCGCGCAGCGGCCGGTCGAGGTGCTGGTCCAGGTGGGCGCAGACGGCGTCGAGCTCGTCGGCGAACACCCCGGACGCGGCGGCGAGCTCGCGGCCCATCCCGATCCGCTGAGAACCCTGGCCGGAGAACAGCACCACCGGCTTGCCGCGGCCGCTCGCGGTCCCGGTGACCACGCTCGCGGCGGGCAGGCCGGCCGCGACGGCGGCGAGCCCGTCGAGCAGCTCGTCGCGGTCCGCGCCGGTGACGACCGCGCGGTGGCCGAGTGCCGCCCGCGCGGTGGCCAGCGTGTGGCCGACGTCCGCGGCGCGCAGGTCGCCGTGGCCGAGCAGGTGTTCCCGCAGTTCGCGGGCCTGGGCCCGCAGCGCCGCGGGTGAGTCGCCGGACAGCGGCCACGGCGTCACGGCGAGCTCGCCGGCCTCGGTTGCGGCGGGCGGTCCGGCCGGTTCCGGGGCCTGTTCGAGGATGGCGTGCGCGTTGGTGCCACCGACCCCGAACGCGGAGACGCCGGCGCGGCGCGGCCGTCCGTGGTCGGGCCACGGCTGCGCTTCGGTCAGCAGGCGGACGTTCCCCGCGGTCCAGTCCACGTACGGGGTGGGTTCGTCGACGTGCAGCGTTTTCGGCAGCAGGCCATTCCGCAGGGCCAGCACCATCTTCAGCACGCCGGTGATGCCCGCGGCCGCCTGGGTGTGCCCGAGGTTGGACTTGACCGAGCCGAGCAGCAGCGGCTCGGGCCGGTCCTGCCCGTAGGTGGCCAGCAGCGCCTGCGCCTCGATCGGGTCGCCGAGCGTGGTGGCCGTGCCGTGCGCCTCCACCGCGTCGACGTCCTGTGTGGATAGTCCGGCCCCGGCCAGTGCCTGGCGGATCACCCGCTGCTGCGCCGGGCCGCTGGGCGCGCTGATCCCGTTCGACGCGCCGTCCTGGTTGACCGCCGAGCCGCGGACGAGCGCCAGCACCGGGTGGCCGTTGCGCTGGGCGTCGGACAGCCGTTCCAGCAGCACGAGCCCGGCTCCTTCGCCCCAGCCCGTGCCGTCGGCGGCACCGGCGAAGGGTTTGCACCGGCCGTCGGCGGCCAGCCCGCCCTGGGCGCTCATGCCGACGAACAGCATCGGCGTGGCCATCACCGTGGCGCCGCCGGCCAGCGCGAGCGAGCACTCGCCCTGCCGCAGCGCCTGGGCGGCGAGGTGCAGCGCGACGAGCGACGCCGAGCAGGCCGTGTCGACGGTGACCGCGGGCCCTTCCAGCCCGAACGTGTAGGACAGCCGCCCGGACACGACGCTGGCCGCGCCGCCGGTGACCATGAACCCCTCGTCGGTGCCGCCCGCCTGGTGCAGCAGCGCCGGGTAGTCCTGGTAGTTGGTGCCGACGTAGACGCCGGTTTCGCTGCCGCGCAGGGACCGCGGGTCGAGCCCGGCGCGTTCGAACACCTCCCACGCGATCTCCAGCAGCAGCCGCTGCTGCGGGTCCATGGTCAGCGCCTCGCGGGGCGAGACGCGGAACAGCGTCGGGTCGAACTCCCCCGGGTCGGCCAGGAAGCCGCCTTCGCGGACGTAGGTGGTCCCGGGCTTCGAGCGTTCCGGGTCGAAGATCCGGTCGATGTCCCAGCCGCGCTCCTCGGGGAACGGGCCGACGGCGTCACCGCCGTCGGCCAGCAGCCGCCACAGGTCCTCCGGCGAGCGGATCCCCCCGGGCAGGCGGCAGCCCATCGCGACGATCGCGATCGGCTCGTCGGCGGCGGCGGACGCCGGCACCGGCGCGCGCACCGGTTCGCCGGCGCCGAACGCGCGCTCGAGCACCTGCCCGGCGACCGCGAGCGGGGTGGGGTGGTCGAAGACCAGGGTGACCGGCAGGCGCAGCCCGGTCGCCGCACCGAGGATGTTGCGGAACTCGACCGCGGTCAGCGAGTCGAACCCCAGGTCGCGGAACGGCCGGTCCGGCTCGACGGCGTCCGCGGAGGCGTGCCCGAGCACGGCGGCGGCCTGCGCGCGCACGAACTCCAGGACCGCGTCGGCGCGTTCGGACGGCGGGATCGCGGCGAGCCGCCCGGCGAGACCCTCGTCGCCGGCCGGCTCGCCACCTGGTGCCGCGGTCACCAGCTCCGCGACCAGCGGGTTCGGCCGGCCCGCGGTGAGCGCGGGGCCCAGCCGGGTCCAGTCGAGGTCGGCGAGCACGACGGCGGTGTCGTCGTGGGCGAGCGCGGTGGCCATGGCGGTGATCGCCATGGCCGGCTCCATCGCGCCGGCGGCGCCGCGGCGGGTCCGGGTCTGCCCGGCCACGCCTTCGGTGGCGCGGCTGCCCGCCCACGCGCCCCAGCCGATCGACGTCGCCGGCAGGCCTTCGGCGCGGCGCGCGACGGCGAGGGCGTCGAGGTAGGCGTTGGCCGCGGCGTAGCCGGCCTGCCCGGAGTTGCCGAGCGTGCCGGCGACCGACGAGAACAGCACGAACGCGTCGAGGTCGAGAGCACGGGTGGCTTCGTGCAGTACGGCCGCGGCGAGGGCCTTCGGGCGCAGCACGGTTTCGAAGCGCCCGGCGTCCAGCCGGTCGAGGACGCCGTCGTCGAGCACGGCGGCGGCGTGCAGCACCGCGGTCAGCGGCCGCTCGGCCGGGATGGCGTCGAGCACCGCGGCGAGTGCCTCGCGGTCGGTGACGTCGCAGGCGACGACGGCCACCTCGGCCCCGAGCGCGGTCAGCTCGGCGGCCAGTTTGGCGGCGCCCGGCGCGGCGGGTCCCCGGCGGCCGAGCAGCACCAGGCCCTCGGCACCGGAGCGGGCCAGCCACCGCGCGATGTGGGCGCCGACGGCTCCGGTCCCGCCGGTGACCAGCACGGTTCCGTGGGGTTGCCACTCCCGGGCCGGCGCCTGGCCGGCGACGCGGTCGCGGACGAGCCGGTGGCCGAACACCCCCGAGGCGCGGATCGCCACCTGGTCCTCGGTACCGGTGAGCACCGCCGCGAGCCGGTCGCCCGCGCGGTCGTCGAACTCGGCGGGCAGGTCGATCAGGCCGCCCCAGCGGTCGGGGTGCTCCTGGGCGGCCACCCGGCCGAGGCCCCAGGCGGGCGCCTGCTCCGGTGCCGTGAGGCGGTCGGCGCGGCCGACGGAGACCGCGCCGCGGGTGACCGTCCACAGAGGAGCGTCGACGGCCGTCAACAGGGCGGCCGTCGCGGCGAGCGTCGCCGGTGCGGCCGCCAGGCCCGCCGGGTCCAGCGCCAGGAGCGAGAGCACGCCGTCGACCTCGGCCGCCGGCGCCTCGAACGGCTCGTCCGGGCGCAGTTCGAGCGTGACCGGCTCGGCGCCGTGGCGGGCGAGCGCGCCGGCGTACGCCGAGGCGTCGACGCCGGGCGGGGTGACGACCAGCCAGGTGCCGGACAGCGCGGCGCCGGCCGCGGCGGGCAGAGGCCGCCACACCGTGCGGTACCGCCAGTCGTCCACCACCGACTTCTCCAGCCGGTCGCGTCGCCAGGCCGACAGCGCCGGCACGAGCGCGCGCAGCGCCTCGGAGTCGTCGATGGCCAGGGTGCCCGCGACGGCGCCGGAGTCCCCGCTGTCCACAGCGGACCAGAAGCGGGCCTCGTCCGGGCTGTGCGCGGTGACCGCGGCGGTCGCGGCCGTGGCCTCGGGCCAGTACCGCTCGCGCTGGAAGGCGTAGGTGGGCAGCTCGGGCACGGCGCCCTCGCCGAACACGCGGGCGAGGTCGACCGGCAGACCGCGGACGTGCGCTTCGGCCAGCGAGCGCGTGAACCGCCGCAGGCCGCCTTCGTCGCGGCGCAGCGAGCCGAAGGTGAGCACCGCGGCGCCCGCGTCCTGCGCGGTCTCCTGGATCGCCGAGGCGAGCAGGGGGTGCGGGCTCAGTTCGACGAACAGGGTGTGGCCGTCGGCGATCAGTGCCCGGGTGACGTCTTCGAACCGCACCGGTTCGCGCATGTTGCGGCACCAGTACGCCGCGTCGGCCGGCTCGGTGAGCACCGCGCCGGTCACCGTCGAGTAGAACGGCACCTCGGCGGCGGCCGGGCGCAGCACGGCCAGGTCGCGCAGGAGCGGCTCGCGCAGCACGTCGACGGCCGGCGAGTGGCCGGCGGCGTTGGCGCCGCGGACCTTGCGCACGCGGACACCGTCCGCCTCGCACTCGGCGGCCAGTTCGGCGAGTTTCCCGCCGTCCCCGCAGACGACGACGGACGACGGGCTGTTGACGACGGCGAGCGAAATCGCGTCGCCCCACTTCGCGATCCGGGCGCCGACCTCTTCGGCGGACAGCGCCAGCGACATCATCTCGCCCTGGCCCCACACCTCGGTCATCGCGCGGCTGCGCACGGAAATGACCCGGGCGGCGTCCGGCAGGGACAGCGCGCCCGCGAGGTAGGCCGCGGCGACTTCGCCCTGGCTGTGCCCGGCCACCGCGTCGGGCCGGACGCCGAAGGACTCCCACAGCCGGGCCAGCGAGACCATCACCGAGAACAGCACGGGCTGCAGCACGTCGATGCGGTCGAGGCCGGGCGTGCCCGGCACGTCGGTGAGCACGTCGACCACGGACCAGCCGGTGACCTCGCGCACCGCCGCGTCGCACGCCGTCAGCTCCGCGCGGAAGACCGCCGAATCGGCCAGCAGGCCGACGGCCATCCCGGCCCACTGCGAACCCTGGCCGGGGAAGACGAACACGACCTTGCCCGCCGCGGTGGCGCCGGCCGTGCCGGTCACCAGGTTCGTCGCGGGCAGCCCGTTCGCCAGCGCGTCGAGGCCGTCGCGCAGCGTGGCCGGGTCGTCGTCCACCACCGCCGCGCGGTGTTCGAAGGCGGCGCGGGTCGTGACGAGCGCGCGGCCGAGCTCGGCCGGGGAGGCGCCGGGCTCGGCCAGCAGCGCCCGCAGCCGGGCGGCCTGGGCCCGCAGGGCGGGCGCGGTCCGGGCGGACAGCACCAGCGGGACCGTGGCCGGCTCCTCGGCGGCCGGGGCGGCCGGAGCGGGTGCGGCGGCCTCGATGATCAGGTGGGCGTTGGTGCCGCCGATGCCGAACGACGACACGCCCGCGCGGCGCGGGCGGCCCGCGTCCGGCCACGGCCGGGCCTCGGTCAGCAGTTCCACCGACCCGGCCGACCAGTCCACCCGGGAGGAAGGGGTGTCCACGTGCAGGGTCTTGGGGAGCAGGCTGTGGCGCAGGGCCAGCACCACCTTCAGCACCCCGGCCACCCCGGCCGCGGCCTGGGTGTGCCCGAGGTTCGACTTGACCGAGCCGAGCAGCAGCGGGTGTTCCCGGTCCTGGCCGTAGGTCGCCAGCAGCGCCTGCGCCTCGATCGGATCACCGAGCTTCGTGCCCGTGCCGTGCGCCTCGACCACATCGACGTCCTGCGTGGACAGTCCGGCGGCGGCCAGCGCCTGCCGGATCACCCGCTGCTGGGACGGGCCGTTCGGGGCGGTCAGGCCGTTGGACGCGCCGTCGGAGTTGACCGCCGAGCCTCTGAGCACGGCCAGGACCGGGTGCCCGTTGCGCTCGGCGTCGGACAGCCGCTCCAGCAACAGCAGGCCGATGCCCTCCGAGAAGCCCGCGCCGTCCGCGGAATCCGCGAACGCCTTGCAGCGGTTGTCGGCGGCCACGCTGTTGTTTTCGTTGACTTCGAGGAACAACGTCGGCGTGATCATCACGGTGACGCCGCCCGCGAGGGCGAGCGAGCACTCCCCGGCCCGCAGCGACTGCGCCGCCAGGTGCATCGCGACCAGCGACGACGAGCACGCCGTGTCGACCGTGACCGTCGGCCCTTCGAAGCCGAACGCGTACGACACGCGTCCGGAAAGGACACTCGCGGCGTTGCCGGTGCCGATGTAGCCGGCGACGTCCTTCGCGACCGAGGCGAGGAACCCGGCGTAGTCCTGGCCGTTCGTGCCCGCGAACACGCCGGTCCGGCTCCCGCGCAGAGCGGCCGGGTCGATCCCGGCCCGCTCCAGCGTCTCCCACGCCACCTCCAGCAGCAGCCGCTGCTGCGGGTCCATCGCCAGTGCCTCCCGCGGCGAGATCCCGAAGAACCCGGCGTCGAACGCGGAGACGTCGGTGAGGAACCCGCCTTCCAGGGTGTTCGTGCCGTCGGGGCTGACCCGGGCGAGGGCGTCGAGGTCCCAGCCGCGGTCGGCGGGGAACGGCCCGATGCCCTCGCGCCCCTCGGCCAGCAGCGCCCACAGCTCTTCCGGTGACCCGACGCCGCCGGGGAACCGGCAGGACATGGCCACGATCGCGATCGGGTCGTCGGCGACGGCCGCCGCTTCGGCCGCCACGGGCGCGTCACCGCCGCCCAGCAGCTCGGCACGCAGGTGCTTGGCCAGCGCGCTCGGCGTCGGGTAGTCGAACACGAGCGTCGCCGGCAGCTTCAGCCCGGTCGCCGCGGCGAGCCGGTTGCGCAGCTCGACCGCCGTCACCGAGTCGAACCCGACGTCGCTGAACGCCTGGTCCTCGCGCACGGTGCCCGCCGAGGCGTAACCGAGGACGGTGGCCACCTGGGCACCGACCAGCTCGGTGAGCAGCCGGACCTGGTCGGCCCGGTTCCGGCCGGCGAGCCGGCGGCCCAGGTCGGAGGACGGTGCCTGCTCGGCCTTCGCGGTGACGGCCGGCCGCCGGACCTCGGGCAGCTCGTCGAACAGCTTCGTCGGGTTGGTCGCGGTGTAGGCGACGTAGTACCGGTCCCAGTCGATGTCGAGGACGCCGAGTGCGTCCTCGCCGTCCTCGACGGCCTGGTGCAGCACGGCCAGCGCGCGCTCCGGGGCCATCTCGGGGACGCCGTGCCGGCGGGCGAGCTCGCCGATGCCCGACTCCGCCATGCCCGCGCCCGCCCACGGCCCCCAGGCGATGGAGGTCGCCGGCACGCCTTCGGCCCGCAATGCCTGCGCGTACGCGTCGAGGAAGGCGTTGCCGGGCGCGTAGTTTCCCTGTCCGGAAGCGCCGAAAGTGCCGGCCATGGAGGAGAAGAACACCAAGGCGGACAGCGGCTGGTCCGCGGTGAGCTCCCGCAGGTTCACCGCGCCCCGCAGCTTGGGGAGCAGGACCCGGTCGGCCTGGTCGGCGGTGAGCCCGGCGACGACCGCGTCGTCGAGGGCGGCCGCGGTGTGGAACACCGCCGACAGCGGACCGGCCTTGGCCAGCACCGCCCGCAGGGCTTCGCGGTCGGCGACGTCGCAGGCGGCGATGGTGACCCGGGTGCCTGCCTCGGTGAGTTCGGCACGCAGCTCTTCGGCGCCCGGCGCGGCCGGTCCCCGGCGGCTCAGCAGCACCAGGTGGTCCGCGCCGAGTGCCGCCAGCCAGCGCGCGACGTGCGAGCCGAGCGGGCCGGTGCCGCCGCTGACGACGACGGTGCCCTCCGGACGCCAGGCGACGGCACCCGGCAGGCGGGTGCGCGGAGCACGCACGAGGCGGCGCACGTACGTCCCGGACGCGCGGAGGGCGACCTGATCCTCCTCGGGCGCACCGGAAAGCACCGCGGCCAGCGCGTGCCGCGTGCGCTCGTCCGGTTCGGCGGGCAGGTCGATCAGGCCGCCCCAGCGGTCGGGGTGTTCCAGCCCGGCCACCCGGCCGAGGCCCCACGCGGTCGCCTGCACCGGGTTGCGGACCGGCTCGCCGGCCTCGGCGCGGACGGCACCGGTGGTCAGGCACCAGAGCGGCGCGGTGATCCCGGCGTCGCCGAGTGCCTGCACGGTGCTCAGGGTGTCGGTCAGGGAGCGCGGCGCGACGACGCAGCCGTCCCGGCGGCCCTCGGCGAGCGCGGCCAGCGAAACCACCCCGGCCGGCCGGTGTTCCGCGACGGCCTCGGTGAGCTGCGTTGCCAGCGCGGCGCGGTCCCAGTCGCCGATTTCGAGCACCCGCGGCGTCGCTCCGCCTTCTTCGAGCGCGGCGACGACGGCGGCGGTGACGCGCGTGCCGGGATCGAGCACCAGCCAGGTCCCGCCGAGCCGGCCGGCGGGCGTGCCGATGCCCTTCCACGTGACGCGGTAGCGCCATTGGTCCAGCATCGCGGACTCGCGGTGCTTGCGGTGCCAGGCGGAGAGCGCGGGCACGACGCTGCCGAGCTGGTCGCCGTCGGGGAGGTCGAGGGTTTCGGCGAGGCCCGTGAGGTCTCCCCGCTCGACGGCGTCCCAGAACCGGTCTTCGAGGGAGCCGCTCATCCGCGGCGCGGGGGCTTCCGGCGCTTCGACGGCGGTGGGCAGCCAGAAGCGTTCGCGCTGGAAGGCGTAGGTGGGGAGGTCGACCCGGTGGCCGGGGGTCAGCTTTTCCCAGGCGACGGTGGTTCCCCGGACGTAGGCCTCGGCGAAGGCGCGGTAGACCTGCCGGAGGCTGCCGTGGTCGCGGCGGAGCGTCGGCAGGACGGCCCCGGTGACGTCGCGTTCGTCGAGGGTTTGCTGGATGCCGACGGTGAGGACCGGGTGCGGGGAGCTTTCGATGAAGACCGTGTGGCCGGCGGTGATGGCGGCTTCGGTGGCGTCTTCGAATCTCACGGTGGCGCGGAGGTTGCGGTACCAGTAGCCGGCGGTCAGTTCGGCGGTGTCGATCTGGGTGCCGGTCAGGGTGGAGAAGAAGACCGTGTCCACGCTGGACGGGTTCACCGGGGCCAGGTCTTGCAGGATGCGGTCCCGGATCGCCTCCACCTGGGGTGAGTGGGAGGCATAATCCACTGGTACGCGGCGGACGCGGATGCCCTGGGCTTCCCACTGTTTCCGGGCTTCGTCCAGGGCGGCGACTTCGCCTGAGATGACTGTGGCCGACGGGCCGTTCACCGCGGCGATGCCGAGCCGGGGGTCCAGGTCCTGTTCCACCTCGGCGGCGGGAAGCGGAACGGACAGCATCCCGCCGGTCCCGGCCAGCTCGGTGATCGCCCTCGCCCGCAAGGCAACCACGCGAGCGCCGTCTGTTGTGGACAGTGCTCCGGCGACCACCGCGGCGGCGATCTCACCCTGGGAGTGACCGATCACCGCGGCCGGCTCGACCCCCGCCGACCGCCAGAGCTCAGCGAGACTCACCATCACCGCCCACAGCAGCGGCTGCACCACATCGACCCGCTCCAGTACCGAGGGGTCATCGGAACGCGCCACTTCGGTGAGCGACCAGTCCACAAAGCAGGACAGGGCGGCTTCGCACTCCGCCCACCTCGCCGCGAACACCTCCGAGGAATCGAGGAGCTCGACCGCCATGCCGACCCACTGCGCACCCTGGCCCGGGAACACCAGCACGGGACCCGCGCCGGACAGCCCGGCCACCCCGGAGACGACACCATCGCCGGTCTCCCCCGCGGCGACCGACCTGACGCCGGCGAGCAGCTCATCGCGATCGGCGCCCAGGACGACGGCGCGGTAGTCCAGTGCTGCCCGGGAGGTGGCGAGGGAGAACCCGAGGTCGGCGGGCGAGGAGTTTGCTGTGGTCCACCGCCCGAGCCGGCGGGCTTGCGCCTGCAGTCCGGCCTCTGACTTGGAGGAAAGCACCCACGGCACAACGGGCGGCGCGGACCTGGCCGGTTCGGTGGGACCGGCCGCCACAGCGACCCCAGCCGCGGCAGCGGGCTCGGCGAACTCCGCGGCCTCGGCCGCTCCGACGGCCGGCGGCGCTTCGATGATCACGTGGGCGTTGGTGCCGCTGATGCCGAACGACGACACCCCCGCCCGGCGCGGCCGGCCCGTCTCCGGCCAGTCGCGGGCCTCGGTGAGCAGCTCCACCGCCCCCGCCGACCAGTCCACCTGGGGGGTCGGCTCGTCGACGTGCAGGGTCTTCGGGAGCCGGCCGTGGCGGATGGCCTCGACCACCTTGATCACCCCGGCCACGCCGGCCGCCGCCTGGGTGTGGCCGATGTTCGACTTGATCGACCCGAGCCACAGGGGCCGGTCGCGGTCACGGCCGTAGGTGGCGATCAGGGCCTGCGCTTCGATCGGGTCGCCGAGGCGGGTGCCCGTGCCATGCGCCTCCACCAGGTCGACCTGCTCGGCCGCGAGGTGGGCGTTCGCCAGGGCCTGGCGGATGACCCGCTGCTGGGACGGCCCGTTGGGCGCGGTGAGACCGCTGCTCGCGCCGTCCTGGTTGACCGCCGTGCCGCGGACGACCGCGAGGATCGGGTGGCCGTTGCGCTGCGCGTCCGAAAGCCGTTCCGCCAGCAGGACGCCGACGCCCTCGCTCCACGCCGTGCCGTCGGCGGAGGCGGCGAACGACTTCGACCGGCCGCTGGGGTCCATCCCGCCCTGCCTGCTGAAGTCGACGAACGTGCCGGGCGTGGCCATCACCGCCACGCCGCCGGCCAGCGCCAGCGAGCACTCGCGCTGCCGGACCGCCTGCACGGCCAGGTGCAGCGCGACCAGCGACGACGAACACGCCGTGTCAACGGTGACCGCGGGCCCCTCGAACCCGAACGTGTAGGACACCCGGCCCGACACGACACTGCCCGCGTTGCCCGTGCTGAGGAAGCCCGCCGACTGCTCGGGCACGGCGCGGACGCCGACCGTGTAGTCGTGGTACATCACGCCGGTGAACACGCCGGTCCGGCTGCCGCGCAACGACGTCGGGTCCAGCCCGGCCCGTTCGAGCACTTCCCAGGAGGCCTCCAGCACGAGCCGCTGCTGCGGGTCCATGGCCAGCGCCTCGCGGGGCGAGATGCCGAACAGGGCCGCGTCGAACTCCGCCGCGTCGTGGAGGAAGCCGCCCTCGGTGACGAATCCCGCGCCCGGGGCGGACATCGCCTGGAGGTCCCAGCCGCGGTCGGCGGGGAACGCCGAGATGGCGTCGGTCTCCGCCTCGACCAGCGACCACAGCTGCTCGGGCGAGGCGGCGCCGCCGGGGTACCGGCAGCTCATCGACACGATGGCGACCGGCTCCGTGTTCCGCGACTCGGCCTCGCGCAGCAGCCGCCGGGTCTCGCGCAGGTCGGCGGTGGCCCGCTTGAGGTAGTCGAGGTACCTCGCTTCAGTCGTCACGTGCGTTCACTCCTCGGGACGTCGGGTGGGGGCCTCAGGCCGTGCCCAGTTCTTGGTCGAGGAGGCTGAACAGCTCCTCCGCATCGGCCTCGGCGAGGTCGTCGCCCTCGCCGGGACCGGACTGCCGCTCGCGCTCGCTCCAGGTGGCGAGCAGCCGCCGCAGCCGGGTGGTGATCTCTTCGTCGCCGGGATCGGCGGTGGCCAGCAGCGCTTCCAGCTTGGCGATCTCCTCGGTGACCGGGGCGGTGGCCGCGCCGTCGTCGGCGAGCAGTTCGCCCAGGTGCGCGGCCAGGTCGGTCACCGTCGGGTAGTCGAAGACGGCCGTCGGGGACAGCCGCGCCGAAGTCGCGGCGACCAGCCGGTTGCGCAGCTCGACCGCGGCGAGGGAGTCGAAGCCGAGTTCGAGGAAGCCCCGGTCCGGCGGGACGGCCAGCGGCGAGTCGTGGCCGAGCACCTCGGCGACCTGCGAGCGCACGAGCTCGGTCAGCCGCCGGGCCAGCTCCGCCCCGGACAGCGTGGTCAGGTCGGCCGCGGGTGCCTGGACCGCCGCGCGCCGCGCCGCCGGCCGGACGAGCCCGCGCAGCAGCGGGTGCACGGCCGGGGCCGCCCGCAACGCGGCGAAGTCCAGCCGGACCGGCACGGTCAGCGCGCGGTCCAAGCCGAGCGACGCGTCGAGCAGCTCCATGCCGAGCCCGGCGTCGATCGGGGCGAACCCGGACCGGGCGATCCGGGCCCGGTCCGCGGCGCCCAGCCGGGCCGTCATGCCACCGTCGGCCGCCCACATGCCCCAGGCCAGCGCCGTCATCGGGACTCCGGCGGCCCGGCAGTGCCGGGCGTAGGCGTCGGCGAAGCTGTTGGCCGCCGCGTAGGCGGACTGGCCGGCACCGCCGAACAGCCCCGCCGCGGCCGAGCACACCGCGAACACGCGGGCGTCCCCGGCGAGCTCCCGCAGGTTGACCACGGCGTCCACTTTGGACTTCAGTCCGCCGGAAAGCCGTTCGGGGGTCAGGGTTTCGACGAGCCCGTCGTCGACCACGCCCGCGGTGTGCACGACGGAGGCGACCGGGACGCCGGCCAGTACCCGCGCCAGCGCGGGCCGATCGGCGGCGTCGCAGGCGACGAGCGTCGCCCGCGCGCCGAGCTCGGCCAGCTCGGCCAGGAGCTCGGGGGCTCCTTCGGCGTCGGGGCCGCGCCTGCTGAGCAGCAGCAGGTTGCGCACGCCGTGCCGGGTGACCAGGTGCCGGGCGACGAGCCCGCCGACCATGCCGGTGGCCCCGGTGATCAGGGTGGTGCCCTCGGTGTCCCACTCGACGGGGGCGGGTTCGGCGGTGACGCGGGTGAGCCGGGGCGCGAGCACGGCCCCGTCCCGCACGGCCACCTGCGGCTCGCCGGCGGCGAGGGCGGCGGCGAGGCCGGCGGTTCCGTCGGTGTCGACCAGGACGAACCGGCCGGGGTGTTCGGACTGCGCGGACCGCAGCAGGCCCCACGCGGTCGCGGCGGCCACGCCGGGCACGGAGCCGGTGTCCCCGACGGCGATCGCGCCGCGGGTCACCACGGCCAGCCGCCCATCGGCGGGGCCGTCGGCCAGCCAGGACCGGACCAGATCGAGCGCTTGGGCGGCGGCCGCGTGGGCCGCGGAGACGAGGTCGCCGGCGGGCACGGCCAGCTCGGCCACGGTGATGCCGGCCGGGATCTCGCCCTCGGCCGGCTGGGCCGCGGACACCAGCTCCGCACTCGCCGCCGCCTGCGCGGTAACGGCAACGCCAAGTGAGATCCCACTCTCGCCCGGTCGGGCCGCGGGCACCAGGCCCGCGCTCCCCGCCGACCGCGCGGCGACGGCGCCGTCGACCGGGATCTCGGCCTCGGACGAGTGGGCCAGGTCCGCGCTCGCCGGAGCCTGCGCGGCAACGGCAACCACAACGCCGGCTGGACTCCCGCCCTCGCCCGCCGTCGCGATCGGGTGCCACTCCACCGCGAACAGGTGGCCCGTGCGTGATGGCGGGGCCGTCAGCTTGCGCAACGTCAGCGACTCCGCCGAGAACACCGCTGCCCCGGTGCCGTCGGCCGCCAAGACCGTGACCCGGTCGGGCCCCAACCTCGACAACCTCACCCGCAGGCGACCGGCTCCCGTCGCGTGCAGCTGGACTCCGGACCAGGAGAACGGCAACCGCGCTCCTCCCGCCACGTCCTCGCCGAGCCCCACCGCCTGCACCCCGGCGTCGAGCAGGGCCGGGTGCAGGCCGAACTCCGCCGCTCCCGGCGTGGCTCCCTCCGGCAGCACCGCCTCGGCGAACACGTCTTCACCGGCGCGCCAGGCCGCGGTCAGGCCGCGGAACACCGGGCCGAAGCCGAAACCCAGCGCGGCCAGCTGGTCGTGGAACTCGGCCACCGGCAGTTCCTCGGCACCCGGCGGCGGCCACGCGGCCAGCACCGAGACGTCGGGCGAGCCGGGTGCGCCCGGGGACACCACGCCGTCCGCGTGGCGGGTCCACGGCTCCTCGCCGATGCGGCCGTGCACGGTCAAGGTCCGGCGGCCGGCTTCGGCCGCTTCCCCGACCGTGAGCTGGACCTGCACCGCGCCGTCCTCGGGCAGCACCAGCGGGGCGGCCAGCGTGAGCTCGTCGAGCCTGCCGCAGCCCACCTGGTCCGCGGCGTGCAAAGCCAGTTCGACGAAGGCGGTGGCCGGCAACAGAACCGTGCCGCCGACCGCGTGATCGGCCAGCCACGGGTGCGTCGCCACCGACAGCCGCGCGGTCAGCACGCACTGCCCCGACTCCGCGAGCGGGACGGCGGCACCGAGCAGCGGGTGGCCGGTCGAGCCGAGGCCGGCGGCGGTGACGTCGCCCGCGGGACGGCCGACCGGGCGCACCCAGAAGCTCCGGTGCTGGAACGCGTAGGTGGGCAGGTCGACCCGGCGGGCGCCGTCGAACACCGGTGTCCAGTCGATCGCGGCGCCGTCGACGTGCAGCCGGGCGAGCGCGGTGAGCAGCGTGTGCTCCGGGTCCCGGGCCGCCCGCTGCGTGGACACCACCAGCGCGGCCTCGTCGGCCAGCACTTCGCCGGCGGCCGCCGCGAGCACGGCGTCCGGCCCGAGCTCGACGAACGTGTCGACGCCGTAGGCGGCCGCGCCCCGGACGGCTTCGGCGAACCGGACCGTGTTCCGCACCTGGTCGGCCCAGTAGCGCGGGGTGCACAGCTCGGCCGCGTCCGCCACCTTCCCGGTCAGCGTCGAGACGATCGGGATGGCCGGCGGCCGGAACTCCAGGGTGGCGAGCTTCGCCGTGAACTCCGCGAGCATCGGCTCCATCCGGTGGGAGTGGAACGCGTGGGACACCCGCAGCCGCTTCACCTTCCGGCCGCGCCCGGCCGCCCACGTCTCGACGGCGGTGACCGCGTCGGTGTCGCCGGAAACCACCACGGACTCCGGCCCGTTGACCGCGGCCAGCGACACGCGGTCACCGAGCAGCTCGGCCACTTCCTCTTCGGTGGCACGGACCGCGAGCATGGCCCCGCCGGCCGGCAGGTCCTGCATCAGCCGGCCCCGCGCGGCGACGAGCACGCAGGCGTCGTCCAGGGACAGCACGCCGGCGACGTGCGCCGCGGCGACCTCGCCGATGGAGTGCCCGATCAGCACCTCCGGCACCACGCCGAAGGATTCGGCCAGCCGGTACAACGCCACTTCGAACGCGAACAGGCCCGCCTGCGCATACACCGTCCGGTCGACGGTGTCGTCCTCGGCTTCCCACAGCACTTCGCCCAGCGGCCGGTCCAGCAGCAGGTCCAGGCGCGCGCACACCGCGTCGAAAGCGTCGGCGAAGACGGGGAACCGCTCACGCAAAGCACGGCCCATGCCTGAATACTGCGAACCCTGGCCGGAGAACAGAACCCCTAGCCGTCCCCTATCGGCCCGTGCGGCGCCCGTGAGCACCGCCGCCGGCCGGCGCCCGGCCACGCCGTCGGCCAGCGCCTTCCGGTCCGCGCCGAGCACCACGGCGCGGTGCTCGAACGCCGCTCGCGTCGACGCGAGCGAGAAACCGATGTCCACACCGGACAGTTCGGGCCGGTCCTCGGTGAACGCGGCCAGCTTCGCCGACTGAGCCGCGAGCGCGTCCTCGGTGCGGCCGGAGAGCAGCCAGGGCACCAGCCGGTCCACAGTGGATTCCGCCGGCTCGGCCGCCGGCGCCTGCTCGACGATCAGGTGGGCGTTCGTACCGCTGACGCCGAACGCGGAGACGGCGGCCCGGCGCGGCCCGCCGGTGTCCGGCCACGGCCGCGCTTCGGTGAGCAGCTCGACCGCGCCCGCCGCCCAGTCGACCTCCGGGGTCGGCCGGTCCACGTGCAACGTGGCGGGCAGGACGCCGTGCCGCAGCGCCAGCACGGTCTTCAGCAGGCCCGCGATGCCCGCCGCGGCCTGGGTGTGCCCGAGGTTCGACTTGACGGACCCGATCAGCAGCGGCCGGTCGCGGTCCTGGCCGTAGGTGGCAATGAGGCCTTGGGCCTCGATCGGGTCGCCGAGGCTGGTGCCCGTGCCGTGCGCTTCGACCGCGTCGACGTCCCGCGCGGTGAGCCCGGCCAGCGCCAGGGTCTGCCGGATGAGCCGTTGCTGGGACGGGCCGTTGGGCGCGGTGATGCCGTTGGACGCGCCGTCCTGGTTCACCGCCGACCCGCGCAGCACGGCGAGCACCGGGTGCCCGTGGCGCCGGGCGTCGGACAGCCGCTCGAGCACGACCACGCCGGCGCCCTCGCCCCACGAAGTGCCGTCGGCCGACGCCGCGAACGCCTTGCACCGGCCGTCGACGGCGAGTCCCCGCTGCCGGGAGAACTGCACGAAGAGGCTCGGCGTGGCCATCACGGTGACGCCACCGGCCAGCGCCAGCGAACACTCGCCCGCGCGCAGCGCCTGGGCCGCGAGGTGCACCGCGACCAGCGACGCCGAGCACGCGGTGTCGACGCTGACCGCCGGGCCCTCCAGCCCGAGGGTGTAGGCGACCCGGCCGGACACCACGCTCGCCGCGTTGCCGGTGAGCGTGTAGCCCTCGAGCCCGGCGGGCCCCGCGGCGAGCAGCGCGCTGTAGTCCTGGCCGTTGGTGCCCGCGAACACTCCGGTCGAGCTGCCTCGCAGCGTCACCGGGTCGATGCCCGCGCGTTCGATCGCCTCCCAGCAGATCTCCAGCAGCACCCGCTGCTGCGGGTCCATCGCGAGGGCCTCGCGCGGGGAGATGCCGAAGAACGCGGGGTCGAACTCGCCGGGGTCGTCGAGGAACCCGCCGTGCCGGGCGTAGCTCTTGCCCGGGCGGTCCGGGTCGGGGTCGTAGAGCCCGGCGAGGTCCCAGCCGCGGTCGGCGGGGAACTCGGTGATGACGTCCCGGCCGTCGGCCAGCAGCCGCCACAGCTGCTCGGGGGTTCGGACCCCGGCCGGGAAGCGGCAGCCCATCGAAACGACGGCGATCGGGTCGTCGGCCACCGGCGCGGCCACCGGAACCGGCGCGGTGGCGGGCTTCCCGCCCTGTGCCGCGCCGAGCAGGTGCCCGGCCATGACCTCGGCGTTCGGGTAGTCGAACACGAGCGTGGCCGGCAGGGTCAGCCCGGTCGCGGCGGCGAGCCGGTTCCGCAGTTCGACGGCGGTGAGCGAGTCGAAGCCGAGTTCCCGGAACGACGTGCGGGCGTCGACCGCGCCCGCGGAGCCGTGGCCGAGCACAGCGGCCGCGTGGGCGCGGACGAGGTCGAGCACGAGGCGGTGCCGGTCCCCCTCGGCGGTTTCGGCGAGCTTCCGGGCGAGTTCGGCGTCCTCGGTGCCGGACTGGGCGACGGCGGCTTCGGGAATGCCGTCGAACAGCGGGCCACGGCGGCCGGCGGCGAACCGCGGCCAGTCGATGTCGGCGACGACCACGGTCGTGTCGTCGTGCTCGACCGCGCCGCGCAGGGCGGCGATGCCCTGTTCGGCGGTGAGGAAGCCGACCCCGCCGCGGCGCATCCGGTTTTCGCGGACCGCGCTGCCGGTGGCGAGCGAATCGGCCCAGGCGCCCCAGGCGATCGACGTCGCCGGCAGGCCGGCGGCGCGCCGCTGTTCGGCCAGCGCGTCGAGGACGGCGTTGGCGGCGGCGTAGTTGGCCTGGCCGGCGTTCCCGATCGTGCCGGTCAGCGAGGAGAAGAGCACGAACGCGTCGAGGTCGTGGCCGGCGGTCAGCTCGTGCAGGTGCCGGGCGGCGGTCGCCTTGACCGGCAGGACCGCGTCGAACAGCTCGGGGGTGAGGCCGTCCACGACCCGGTCCTCGAGCACGGCCGCGGCGTGCAGCACGGCGGTCAGCGGGCGCTCGGCGGGGATGGTGCCGAGCACCTGCTCCAACGCCGCCCGGTCGGTGACGTCGCAGGCGACGATCTCCAGCCGGGAACCGAGCTCGGCCAGCAGATCGCGCGCGGCCGGTGCCTCGGGTCCCCGGCGGCTGAGCAGCAGCACCCGGTCGGCGGTCGCGGCCGCCCAGCGCGCGACGTGGGCGCCGAGCGCGCCGGTGCCGCCGGTGACGAGCACGGTGCCGCGCGGTTCCCAGCGCCGGACCGGGGCCCGGCCCGGCGCGCGCACCAGCCGCCGTCCGAACACACCGGACGCCCGGACGGCGACCTGGTCCTCCCCGGACCGGCCGGCGAGGACGAAGGCGAGCCGGGCGGCCACGCGGCCGTCCGGCCGGGCCGGCAGGTCGATCAGGCCGCCCCAGCGGCCGGGGTGCTCGAGGGCGGCGACCCGGCCGAAGCCCCAGACGGCGGCTTGGCCGGGGTGCGGCTCCTCCGCGCCGCCCACGGCGACGGCACCGCGGGTGATCGTCCACAGAGGACACTCAAGACCGGCCTCCCCCAGCGCCTGCACCAGTGCGACGGTGGCCGGCAGGCCGTCTTCGCCGAGGGCGAGCGTCGAGACGATGCCGCGCAGGTCGTCGTACGCCCGGAGCTGTTCCGCCAGTGCTTCCCGGGCCGAGTCGGTGACGGCCAGGGTGAGCACTTCGGCGCCCGCGGTGGCCAGCAAGTCCGCCGCGCCGGCGTCGTCGCCGCCGGTGACGAGCAGCCAGCGGCCGTCGAGCCGGGTCACGGGGGTGGTGAGCGGCTGCCAGCTGACCCGGTAGCGCAGTCCGTCCGAGGCGGACAGTGACCGGCGCCGCTTCCGCCAGGCGGACAGGGCGGGGACGACGGTGCCGAGTTCGCCGCCGGTCAGTTCGAGGGTGCCCGCCACCGCGGCCAGGTCCTCGGCTTCGACCGCGCGCCAGAATTCGGCTTCGGCGGCGTCGGCCGCCCGGACGGGCGCGCCGGCGTCGAGCCAGAACCGTTCGCGCTGGAAGGCGTAGGTGGGCAGACCGACCCGGCGTCCCGGGGTCAGCTTCTCCCAGGCGACGGCCACGCCGTGCACGAACGCCTGGCCGAACGCGGTGTACAGCTGCCGCAGGCCACCGTGGTCGCGGCGCAGGGTCGGCACCACCGCACCGGAAACCTCGAGCTCGTCGAGGGTCTGCTGCACACCGACCGTGAGCACCGGGTGCGCCGAACTCTCCACGAACACCGTGTGCCCGGCCGCGATCGCCACCCGAACCGCGTCCTCGAACCTCACCGTCGCCCGCAGGTTTCGATACCAGTAATCCGCGGTCAGCTCGGCCGTGTCGATCGCTTCACCGGTCAACGTCGAGAGGAAAGCGGTGTCCACACTGGACGGATTGACCGGCGCAAGATCGGCGAGGATCCGCTCCCGGATCGCCTCCACTTGGGGCGAATGGGACGCATAGTCCACCGGCACCCGCCGGACACGCACACCTTCGGCCTCCCACGCCGCCTGCGCCGCATCCAACGCGGCGACCTCACCCGAGACAACCGTCGCGGACGGTCCGTTCACCGCCGCGATACCCAGCCGGGGATCCAGCTCCGCCTCGACCTCGGCCACCGGCAGCGGTACCGACAACATCCCGCCCGTACCCGCCAGCTCGGTGATCGCCTTGGCGCGCAGGGCAACCACCCGAGCACCGTCCACCACGGACAGCGCACCGGCCACCACCGCGGCGGCGATCTCACCCTGCGAATGCCCGATCACCGCAGCCGGCTCGACACCCGCCGAGCGCCACAACTCGGCCAAGCAGACCATCACCGCCCACAACAGCGGCTGCACCACATCGACCCGCTCCAACACCGCCGGATCAGCCGAACGCGCCACCTCCGTCAACGACCAGTCCACAAAAGACTTGAGCGCGGTTTCGCACTCCGCCCACCGAGCCGCGAACACCTCCGAAGAATCCAGCAGCTCCACCGCCATCCCGACCCACTGCGAACCCTGGCCCGGGAAGACGAGCACCGGACCCGCGTCGACGTCGACGACCCGGCCGGTCACCACGTTCGGGGCGGCCGCGCCTTCGGCCACAGCGGTGAGGCCGGCCAGCAGGTCGCCGCCGACGACCACGGCGCGTTCCTCCAGCCGGGCCCGCCCGGTGGCGAGCGAGAACCCGACGTCGACCGCGGGCAGTCCGCCGACGTGGGCGGACAGCCGCCGGGCCTGCTCCCGCAGCGCCGCCGTGGTCTTCGCCGACAGCACCCACGGCACGACCTCGGCCGACGCGGCAGCCGGCGGCGGGGTGGCCGGGCGCGGTGCCTCTTCGAGGACGACGTGGGCGTTGGTCCCGCTGATGCCGAACGACGAGACACCCGCGCGGCGCGGACGGCCGCGCCGCGGCCAGTCCCGGGCCTCGGTGAGCAGCTCGACGGCACCGGACGGCCAGTCCACGTGGGACGACGGCGCGTCCACGTGCAACGTCTTCGGCAGCACGCCGTGGCGCATGGCCTGCACCACCTTGATCACCCCGGCCACCCCGGCGGCGGCCTGGGTGTGCCCGAGGTTCGACTTGACCGAACCGAGCCAGAGCGGCTCCTCGCGATCCTGCCCGTAGGTCGCCAGCAGCGCCTGCGCCTCGATCGGGTCACCCAGCGTCGTGCCGGTGCCGTGCGCCTCGACCGCGTCGACGTCCCGCGGCGTCAACCCGGCGCTCGCGAGCGCCTGGCGGATCACCCGCTGCTGCGACGGGCCGTTGGGGGCGGTGAGCCCGTTCGAAGCGCCGTCGGAGTTCACCGCCGAGCCGCGCACCACCGCGAGCACTTCGTGCCCGTTGCGGCGCGCGTCGGAGAGGCGTTCGACGACGAGCACGCCGACCCCTTCGCTGAAGCCGGCGCCGTTCGCCGCGTCGGCGAACGCCTTGCAGCGGCCGTCGTCGGCGAGACCGCCCTGCGCCGCCATTTCCGCGAACAACGCGGGGGTGGCCAGCACGGTGACACCGCCGGCGAGCGCCAGGGTGCACTCGCCCGCGCGCAGCGACTGCGCGGCCAGGTGCAAAGCGACCAAAGAGGACGAACAGGCGGTGTCCACAGTGGCCGATGGCCCCTCGAGCCCGAGGGTGTAGGAGATCCGGCCGGAGGCGACGCTGCCGGAGTTGCCGGTGCCGAGGTAGCCGGCGGCTTCCTCGGGCACGCTGGTCAGCCGGGCCGCGTAGTCGTGGTACATCAGGCCCGCGAAGACGCCGGTCCGGCTGCCGCGCAGCGACGTCGCGTCGATGCCCGCGTGCTCGATCGCCTCCCACGCCGTTTCCAGCAGGAGCCGTTGCTGCGGGTCAATGGCGAGGGCCTCGCGGGGCGAGATGCCGAAGAAGGCCGCGTCGAAGTCGGCCGCGTCGGTCAGGAAGCCGCCGGCACCACCGCCGGGGAGGTCCCACCCGCGGTCGCCGGGCAGCGCCGAAATCCCGTCACCGCCGCCGGCGACGAACTGCCAGAGCTCGTCGGGTGAGCCGACGCCGCCGGGGAACCGGCAGGCCATGCCGACGATCGCGATCGGCTCGTCGGCGGCCACCGGCCGCGCGGTGGCCGTCTCCGCGCGACCGCCGTCGAGGACCGCCGTGCGGAGGTGGTCGGCGAGCGCGGCCGGGGTCGGGAAGTCGAAGACCAGCGTGGCGGGCAGTTTCAGGCCGGTGACGGCGGTGAGCCGGTTGCGGAGTTCGACCGCGGTCAGCGAGTCGAAGCCGATCTCGCCGAACGGGCGGCGCGGGTCGATCGCGTCGCCGGAACCGTGGCCGAGGACCTCGGCCACCTGCGCCCGCACGGTGGCGAGCACGAACCGGCGACGTTCCTCGGTGCCCAGTCCGGACAGCCGCTTCGCGAAGGCGCCGTCGGCCGCCGCGGTGCGGACGGCTCGCCGTCCGCCGCCCCGCACCAAGCCGCGCAGCAGGGGCGGCACGCCGCGCGCCCGGAGCGTGGCGAAGTCCAGCGCCACCGGCACGACGAGTGTGGACGCGGCGGCGTCGAACAGGGCGAGGCCGTCTTCGGTGGGGAGTTCCACCAGGCCGGACCGGCCGAGCCTGCGGTGGTCGTCGCCGTCGAGGGCCTCGGTCATCCCGCTGGCCTGTTCCCACAGGCCCCACGCCAGGGAGGTCGCGGGCAGCCCCTGGGCACGGCGGTGCTGCGCCAAGGCATCCAGCCACGTGTTCGCCGCGGCGTAGTTGCCCTGCCCCGCCGCGCCGAAGACCCCGGCCGCGGAGGAAAACAGCACGAACTTCTCGACATCACCGGCCAGTTCGTGCAGGTTCCAGGCCGCGTCGACCTTCGGCCGCCACACGGTGTCCAGCCGCTCCGGGGTCAGCGACTCGATGACGCCGTCGTCGAGGACGCCGGTCGCGTGCACCACCGCGGTCAGGTGCTCGATGCTGCTCAGTACCTCGGCCAGCGCCGCACGATCGGCCGCGTCACAGGCCACGATCCGGACCGTGGCGTCGAGATCCCGGAACTGCTCGGCTCCGGGCGCGTCCGGGCCGCGACGGCTGAGCAGGACCAGGTCCCGGACACCGTGCTCGGCCACCAGATGCCGAGCTACCAGGCCGCCCAGCAGGCCGGTGCCACCGGTGATGAGCACCGTGCCTTCCGTCGGCCATGTGGCTTCCGCGGTGGTCGCCGCGCGCCGCAGCCTCGGCACGTACAGAGCGCCGTCGCGGACCGCCAGCTGCGGCTCGTCCGGCAGGGTGGCAGGCACGTCCCCGTCCGTGTCCAGCAACACGAACCGGCCGGGGTGCTCCGACTGCGCCGACCGCACCAGACCCCAGATACCCGCCTGCGCCAAGCCGGTGACGGCGTCGCCCTCGACGACACCGATCGCGTCCCGCGTCACGACGGCAAGACGTCCCTCGGGCCGCGCCAGCCAGCGCTGGATCGCCGCCAGTGCCTGGGCCGTGTCAGCGGGCTCGACGACCTCGGTCCAGGCCGCCGACGGCTCGGCGGCGGGCTCCCAGGCGACTTCGAAGAGCGAACCCACTCCGGCCCGCAGCGCGCTGTCGGCGACCGCGCGCAGGGCGAGCGAATCCACCGTCGCCACCGGGGCGCCGGTCTCGTCGGCCACGACGACGCCGAAGGAATCCGGGCCCTGCGCCGCGAGCGCGACCCGGACCCGGCGGGCCCCCTCGGCGTGCACCCGCACCCCGGACCAGGCGAACGGCAGCCGGGGGCCGGCCGCGTCGCCCAGCAGGCCGCCGAGACCCGCCGCGTGCAGGCAGGCGTCGAGGAGCGCCGGGTGCACCCCGAACCCGTCCGGCGCACCCGCTTCCGGCGGCAGCTCGACGTCGGCGTAAACGGCGCCGTCGGCCCGCCACGCCGCCCGCAGGCCCTGGAACGCGGGCCCGTAGCCGTAGCCGGCCTGCGCGTACGCCTCGTAGAAGCCGTCGAGCGGCAGGGGTTCCGCCCCGGGCGGCGGCCACTCGGCCAGGTTCTCCGGTTCGGCGGGCCCGTCGACGTCGAGCACGCCGGCGGCGTGGCGGACCCAGGCGGCGTCGGCGTCGTCGGGCCGGGCGTGCACGGTGACCGCGCGGCGGCCGCCGTCACCGGCCTCGACCGCGACCTGGACCTGCACGGCCCCGGCGGCCGGCAGCACCAGCGGCGCCTCGAGGGTCAGCTCCTCGACGGCCCGGCAGCCGACCTGGTCCCCGGCCCGCACGGCCAGTTCGACGAACGCGGTGCCCGGCACCAGCACGGACCCGAGCACGGCGTGGTCGGCGAGCCACGGCTGCGCCCGGGTGGACAGCTTGCCCGTGAGGACGACCTGGCCGGACTCCGCCACCGAGACGACGGCGCCGAGCAGCGCGTGCCGGGCGGAGCCGAGGCCCATCGAAGCCGGGTCGCCGGAGGCACCGGGGGCGGGGTCGGCCCAGTACCGGTCCCGCTGGAAGGCGTAGGTGGGCAGGTCGACGCGCCGGCCGGGCGTCAGCCGGTCCCACGTCACGGCGACACCGCGGGTGCAGGCCTCGCCGAAGGCGCGGTAGACCTGCCGGAGGCCGCCGTGGTCGCGCCGCAGCGTCGGCACCGCGGCCCCGGAGACCTCGAGTTCGTCGAGGGTCTGCTGCACGCCGACGGTGAGCACCGGGTGCGCCGAACTTTCGACGAACACCGTGTGCCCGGCGGCGATCGCGGCGCGCACCGCGTCCTCGAACTTCACCGTCGCCCGCAGATTGCGGTACCAGTACTCGGCGGTCAGCTCGGCCGTGTCGATCGCTTCCCCGGTCAACGTCGAAAAGAAGAGAGTGCCCACACTGGATGGAGATACCGGCGCGAGATCAGCCAGGATCCGCTCGCGGATGGCCTCCACCTGCGGCGAATGCGACGCATAGTCCACCGGAACGCGCCGAACCCGGACCCCGGCTGCCTCCCACGCCCCCTGCGCGGCATCCACAGCCTCGACGGCACCCGAAACCACCGTCGCGGACGGCCCGTTCACCGCGGCAACACCCAGCCGGGGATCCAGCTCCGCCTCGACCTCGGCCACCGGCAGCGGTACCGACAACATCCCGCCCGTACCCGCCAGCTCGGTGATCGCCTTGGCGCGCAGGGCAACCACCCGAGCACCGTCCACCACGGACAGCGCACCGGCCACCACCGCGGCGGCGATCTCACCCTGCGAATGCCCGATCACCGCAGCCGGTTCGACACCGGCGTCCCGCCACAACTCGGCCAAGCAGACCATCACCGCCCACAACAGCGGCTGCACCACATCGACCCGCTCCAACACCGCCGGATCAGCCGAACGCGCCACCTCCGTCAACGACCAGTCCACAAAAGACTTGAGCGCGGTTTCGCACTCCGCCCACCGAGCCGCGAACACCGCCGAAGAATCCAGCAGCTCCACCGCCATCCCGACCCACTGCGAACCCTGCCCGGGGAAGACGAGCACCGGACCGCCGCCACCGGCCACGCGGCCGGTCACCACACCGGGCGCGGGCTCTCCGGCGGCCAAGGCGGCCAGGCCGTCGAGGAGCTCGGCGCGGTCCGCGCCGAGGACGACCGCCCGCTCGTCCAGCGCGGATCGCGAAGTGACCAGGGAAAACCCGACGTCCGCCGGCGAGAGCTCCGGGCGTGCGGCGAGGTGCCCGGCCAGCCGGGCTGCTTGACCTCGCACCGCCTCCGGGGTCTTCCCGGACAGCACCCACGGCACCACCGGCGCGGCGGCCACCACGGGCTCGGCGGCTTCGGACGGCGGCGCTTCTTCGATGATCACGTGCGCGTTGGTCCCGCTGATGCCGAACGACGAGACACCGGCCCGGCGCGGCCGGTCGCCGGCGGGCCACGGCCGGGCCTCGGTCAGCAGCTCGACCGCGCCCGCCGACCAGTCGACGTGCGAGGTCGGCGCGTCCACGTGCAGTGTCTTGGGCAGCACCCCGTGCCGCAGGGCCAGCACCACCTTGAGCACCCCGGCGACACCCGCCGCGGCCTGGGTGTGCCCGAGGTTCGACTTCACCGAGCCCAGCCACAGCGGCCGGTCGCGATCGCGGCCGTAGGTCGCCAGCAGCGCCTGTGCCTCGATCGGGTCACCGAGGGTGGTGCCGGTGCCGTGCGCCTCCACCGCGTCGACGTCGTGGACGGCGAGGCCGGCGTCCGTCAGCGCCTGCAGGATGACGCGCTGCTGGGACGGCCCGTTCGGCGCGGTCAGCCCGTTCGAGGCACCATCCTGGTTGATCGCCGACCCCTTGAGCACGGCCAGGATCGGGTGCCCCTGGCGCTGGGCGTCCGACAGCCGTTCGACGAGCAGCACGCCCGCGCCTTCGCCCCAGCCGGTGCCGTCGGCGGCGTCGGCGAACGGCTTGCACCGGCCGTCCGCGGCCAAGCCGCGCTGCCGCGAGAATTCGACGAACGCGTGCGGGGTCGACATCACCGTCACCCCGCCCGCCAGCGCCAGCGAGCACTCCCCGGACCGCAGCGCCTGCGCCGCCCAGTGCAACGCCACCAGCGAAGACGAGCACGCGGTGTCCACCGTCACCGCCGGGCCCTCCAGCCCGAGCGTGTACGACACCCGCCCGGAAAGCACGCTGGCCGACGTCCCGGTCGCGATGTAGCCCTCGGCGCCGTCGAGGGCGGGGAGCGCGCGCATCAGCGCCGAGGCGTAGTCCTGCCCGTTGGTGCCTGCGAAGACGCCGGTCCGGCTGCCGCGCAGGGAAAGCGGGTCGATGCCGGCCCGCTCGAACGCCTCCCAGGAGACCTCCAGGAGCAGCCGCTGCTGCGGGTCCATCGCCAGCGCTTCCCGCGGCGACACCCCGAAGAACCCGGCGTCGAACCGGCTGGCGTCGGCGAGGAAACCCCCTTCGCTGACGTAGGAGGTGCCGCGCTGGTCCGGGTCCGTCTGCGCCAGCGCGCCGAGGTCCCAGCCGCGGTCGCCGGGGAACCCGCCGATCGCGTCCTGCCCGGTGGCCAGCAGCCGCCACAGGTCCTCCGGCGTTTCGGCACCCGCCGGGAACCGGCAAGCGAGCCCGATGATCGCGATGGGTTCGGAGTTCCGGCTCTCGGCTTCGCGCAGCCTGCGCCGCGTCTGGTGCAGGTCGGCCGAGATCCGCTTCAGGTAGTCGAGCAGCTTCTCGTTGTCGTCCATGGAAAAGATGGCCCCCTTCGGCGGCGGTCCGGCGCTCCGGTGCCGCTACGGCATGCCCAGTTGGCGCTCGATGAAGTCGAAGACCTCGGTGGCGGTGGCGGATTTCAGCTGCTCGGCGATCTCGGCCGGTTCGCCGGTGTCCGCCGCGGTGTCCGCGGTGTTCTCCCCGGCCGACCACCGGGACAGCAGCACCTGCAGGCGCAGGGTGACGGCGTTGCGGGTCGCCGGATCCGGCTCGGCGGCCCGCATGGCGGCCTCCAGCGCGTCGAGCTCGCCGGTCACCGAGCCGTCCGGCCCGGCGAAACCGCCGAGCAGGTGCCGGGCGAGCGCGGCCGGGTTCGGGTGGTCGAACACGACCGTGGCGGGCAGTGCCAGCCCGGTGCTCGCCCCGAGCAGGTTGCGGAACTCGACCGCGGTCAGCGAGTCGAACCCGAGGGTGCGGAACGATTCCCGGACGTCGACGGCCGCGGCCCCGCGGTGGCCCAGCACGAGGGCCGCCTGTTCGCGGACCAGTTCGAGCAGCAGGCGTTCGCGTTCGGCGTCGCTCGCCCCGGCGAGCCGGTCCCGCAGCCGCCCGGCCGCGTCGCCGTCGATCGCGGGGCGGGCGTGGCGCGCCGCGTCGGGCAGGTCGGCCAGGAGCGGGCTCGGGCGCACCGCGGTGAACGCCGGGACGAACCGCGCCCAGTCGATGCCCGCGACCACCGGAGCGACGTCGGAGCCGGCCAGCGCGCGGCCCAGCGCGTGCAGGGCGTCGGCCGGCTCGATTCCGACGATGCCGCCCCGGCCGAGCCGCGCGTCGCCGGTCGCGGCCATGCCCGCCTCGGCCCACGCGCCCCAGGCCACCGAAAGCCCCGGCCGTCCGGCGCGGCGCCGCTGTTCGGCGAGCGCGTCGAGGAAGGCGTTGGCGGCCGCGTAGTTGGCCTGCCCGGCCGCGCCGATCGCCCCCGCCAGCGACGAGAACAGCACGAACGCGGTGACCGGGTGCCCGGCGGTGAGCTCGTCCAGGTGCCGCGCGGCCGCGGCCTTGGGTGCGAACACCTTCGCGAACCGGTCCGGCGTGAGCGCGTCCACGACCCCGTCGTCGAGCACACCCGCGGTGTGGAACACGGCCGAGACCCGCTCGTCCGCCAGCACCGCGGCCAGTGCCGCCCGGTCGGCGACGTCGCACGCCTCGATGCGGACCTCCGCGCCGAGGGCGGTCAGCTCGTCCCGCAGCGCGGCCGCGCCCGGGGCGTCCGGGCCGCGCCTGCCGAGCAGGACGACCCGCCGGGCACCCCGGCCGGCCACCCAGCGCGCCACCTGCGCGCCCAGCGCGCCCGTGCCGCCGGTGACCAGCACGGTGCCGTCCGTGGTCCATTCCTCGCCGCCGGCCGGGCCGGCCGGGAGGAGACGGCGGGCGAAAACCCCCGATGCGCGGATGGCGACCTGGTCTTCCGGGCCGGCGAGCACGCCGGTGAACCGGGCCAGCCCGCGCTCGTCCAGCCGCTCCGGCAGGTCGACGAGCCCGCCCCACCGGCCGGGGTACTCCAGCGCGGCGGCCCGGCCGAAGCCCCACACCGCCGCCTGCCCGGGATCCGGCGCCGGGTCGGCCGCGCCGGTCGTGACGGCGCCGCGGGTCACCGCCCACACCCGGACGTCCGGGAGCGCCTGGAGGACGAGCGCGGTCCGGGCCGCGTCGAGCGTGCTGAGCACGCCTTCGGCCGACCCGGCGAGCGCCGCCAGCGCCGCGGCGTCCACATCGGACGGAACGGTGACGCGGGTGACGTCCGGGTGCGCGGCGAGGTCGGCGTAGGTGCCGGTGTCGTCGGTCAGCAGCAGCCAGGTGCCGGCCGCCGGCGCCGGCGCCGGGTCGGCGACCGGCACGAAGGCCGCGCGGTAGCGGAGCCGGTCCACCGCGGAGGCCTGGTCCTGCCCGCGCCGCCACGCCGCGAGCGCGGCGGTCGTCGCCGAAAGCGCGTCGGCGTCCGGGAGGGCCAGTGCCGCGCCGAGGGTGTCCCAGTCCTCTTCGGACACCGCCTGCCAGAACCGCGCGTCGACCTCGCCGCCGGTTTCGCGCACCGGGGCCAGCCAGAACCGGGACCGCTCGAAGGCGTAGCCGGGCAGGGGGACGCGGCGCGGTCGGTATGGCGCGTAGAGCGGCGTCCAGTCGACCGGCAGGCCGTGCGCGTGGACCGTGGCCAGCGCTGCGTGCAGGCTGCGCGTGGCGTCGTGCCCGGCCCGCTGGGCCGCCACGGTCGTGGCGCCCTCCGCCACGACCGCGGCGAGCGCGGCCAGCACGCCGTCGGGGCCGAGTTCGGCGAACGCGGTAACACCCTGGTCGGCGGCGACCGCGACGGCGTCGGCGAACCGGACGGCACCCCGCACCTGGTCCACCCAGTACGCGGCGGAACACAGTTCGCCGGCCGCCGGCTTGCCGGTCAGCGTGGAGACGAGGGTGAGCCGGGGCTCCCGGTAGTCCAGGCCGGCGGTGATCCGGCCGAACTCGGCCAGCATCGGGTCCATCCGGTGCGAGTGGAACGCGTGCGACACCTTCAACCGGTTCGTCTTCCGGCCCGCCGCCCACGCGGCGACGGCCTCCACGGCCTCGGCGTCCCCGGACACCACCACCGAGTCCGGCCCGTTCACCGCGGCCAGCGATACCCCGTCCAGCTCCGCCAGCACCGGCTGGATGTCCACTTCGGACGCCTGCACGGCCAGCATCGCCCCACCCTCGGGCAACGCCTGCATCAACCGGCCACGAGCCGCCACCAGCACACACGCATCAGCCAACGAAAACACCCCGGCCACGTGCGCCGCCGCCAGCTCCCCGATCGAATGCCCGATCAACACATCCGGCGCCACCCCGAACGACTCCAACAGCCGGAACAACGCCACCTCGACCGCGAACAGACCGGCCTGCGCGAACACCGTCCGGTTCAGTTCACCGGCGTCGGTTCCCCACAGCACGTCTCGCAGCGAACAGCCGAGCTCGGCATCGAGCCGCGCACAAACCTCGTCGAAAGCCTCGGCGAACACCGGATAACGCTCATGCAGCTGGTGGCCCATGCCCAAACCTTGCGAACCCTGACCGGAGAACAAGAATCCGAGCCGCGGTTCGGGGACGGCCTCCGCGCGCACGACGTCCGGGGTGGCCCGGCCGTCGGCGAGCGCGTCCAGGGCCGCCGGGTCGAGTGCCACCGCGCGGTGGCGCAGCCGCGCCCGCGTCACGGCGAGCGAATGGCCGACGTCCGCGGCGCCGAAGCCCGGGTTCGCCGCCAGGTGGGCCCGCAGCGCCGCCGCCTGCCGGCGCACGCCGTCGGCGGACTTCGCCGAGAGGACCCAGGGCAGCGGGCCTTCGGGGGCCGGGCCGGGCTCGGCCGGCTCGACCGCGGGCGGGGCTTCGAGGACGACGTGGGCGTTCGTGCCGCTGATGCCGAACGACGACACCGCGGCCCGGCGCGGCCGCCCGGTCTCCGGCCACGGGGTCGGCGCGGTCACCAGCTCGACCGCCCCGGCCGTCCAGTCCACGTGCGACGACGGCGCGTCCACGTGCAGCGTTTCGGGCACCAGCCCGTGCCGCATGGCCAGCACCACCTTGATCACCCCGGCGACACCCGCGGCGGCCTGGGTGTGGCCGAAGTTCGACTTGACCGACCCGAGCAGCAGCGGGTGTTCCCGGTCCTGCCCGTAGGTCGCCAGCAGGGCCTGGGCTTCGATCGGGTCACCCAGCGCGGTCCCGGTGCCGTGGGCCTCCACGACGTCGACGTCCCGCGCGGCCAGCCCGGCCGCGGTCAGCGCCTGCCGGATCACCCGCTGCTGCGACGGGCCGTTCGGCGCGGTCAGGCCGTTGGACGCGCCGTCGGAGTTGACCGCGGAACCCTTGAGCACGGCCAGGACCGGGTGGCCGTTGCGCCGCGCGTCCGACAGCCGCTCGACCACCAGCACCCCGGCCCCCTCGCCCCAGCCGGTGCCGTCGGCGGCCTCGGCGAACGGCTTGCACCGGCCGTCCGCGGCCAGGCCGCCCTGCCGGGTGAACTCGACGAACGCGCCCGGGGTGGCCAGCACCGTCACCCCGCCCGCGAGGGCGAGCGAGCACTCGCCCGACCGCAGGGCTTGAGCCGCCCAGTGCAGCGCCACCAGCGAAGACGAGCACGCGGTGTCCACCGTGACCGCCGGGCCTTCCAGGCCGAAGGTGTAGGCGACGCGGCCCGAAACGACACTGCCGGCGCTGCCGTAGCCGACGTGCGCGGGTGTCCCGTCGGCGTCGGCGAACACGCCGGTGCCGTAGTCGTGGTACATCACGCCGGCGAACACGCCGGTCCGGCTGCCGCGCAGCGACTCGGGGTCGATTCCGGCCGATTCGAGGGCCTGCCACGAGCTTTCCAGCAACAGCCGCTGCTGCGGGTCCATCCCGGCCGCCTCGCGCGGCGAGATCCCGAAGAAGCCCGGGTCGAACTCCGCGGCGTCGTAGAGGAATCCGCCTTCGCCGGTGGCGGACGTGCCCGGCCGCCCGGCCGTGCCGGACAGCGCTTCGAGGTCCCACCCGCGGTCGGCGGGGAACGCCGAAACGCCATCGCCACCGGAGGCGACCAGCCGCCAGAAGCCGTCGGGATCGGCCACCCCGCCCGGGTACCGGCAGGCCATGCCGACGATGGCGACCGGCTCGTCGGCCGCCGCGGGCGCCGCCGCGGCCGTGACGGCCGGGCCGCGGCCGTCGAGTTCCGCCAGCACGAACCCGGCCAGCGCACGCGGCGACGGGTGGTCGAACACCAGCGTCGCGGGCAGGCGCAGCCCGGTCGCGGCGGTCAGCCGGTTGCGCAGCTCGACGGCGGTCAGCGAGTCGAAGCCGAGCTCGGTGAACGACCGGCCCGGTTCGACCGCGGCCGCGGACGGGTGCCCGAGCACGGCGGCGGCCTGCGCGCGGACCAGGTCGAGCACCGCACGACGGCGGTCCGGCTCGTCGAGGCCGGCCAGGCGCGCGCCGAACCCGGAGGCCACCGCGCCCGAGCCCGCCGCGCGCCGTGCCGGCGGCACGAGGGCGCGCAGCAACGCGGGCACCGAGTCCGCGCGGGCCCGGACGCCGGCCAGGTCGAGCGCGGCGGGCACGGCCGTCGGCGAGCCGGTGGCCAGTGCCGCGTCGAACAGCTCGAGCCCACGCGCGGCGGACATCCCGGCGAGACCGCCCCGGCCGATCCGGCGGCGGTGCGTGCCGTCGAGCGCGCCGGTCATCCCGTCGCCGGTCTCCCACAGGCCCCAGGCCAAGGAGGCGGCGGGCAGGCCGAGATCGTGCCGGTGGCGGGCCAGCGCGTCCAGGGCGGCGTTGGCGGCCGCGTAGCCGGCCTGCCCGGGCGCGCCGAAGGTGCCGGCGACGGAGGAGAAGAGCACGAACGCGGTCAGGTCCAGCCCGGCGGTGAGCTCGTGCAGCACCTGGGCGGCGGTCACCTTCGGAGCCCACACGGCGGCGAGCCGCTCCGGGGTGAGCGACTCGACCAGGCCGTCGTCGAGCACCCCGGCGGTGTGGACGACCGCCCGCAGCGGCCGGTCTCCCGGGATCGCGCCGAGCACGGCGGACAGCGCGGCCCGGTCGGCGACGTCGCAGGCGACGATCTTGGCGCCTTCGCCCAGTTCGGCGCGCAGTTCCGCGGCGCCGTCGGCGTCCGGGCCACGCCTGCTGAGCAGGACGAAGTGGCGGACACCGTGTTCGGCCGCCAGGTGCCGGGCGACCCGGGCGCCGAGCGCCCCGGTGCCACCGGTGATCAGCACGGTCCCTTCGGTGTCCCAAGTGGACGGTTCGCCGCCGGTCGCCCGGCGGAGGCGCGGCACGAGGACGGTTCCGTTCCGGACGACGACTTCGGGCTCGTCGGTGTCGAAGAGGGTCACCTCGGTGTCGGTGTCCAGCAGGGCGAACCGGCCGGGGTGCTCGGCCCGCGCCGACCGCACCAGCCCCCAGACCCCGGCGGCGGCCGGCTCGGTCAGGGCGCCGCGCGTGCGGACCACGAGCTTCGCGTCGGCGAACCGCTCGTCGGCGAGCCAGCCGCGCACGAGCTCGAGTGCCTGCGCCGGGTCCGCCGCTTCGGCCGCCATCACGGGCGTGACCGGACCGGAGCCGAGCTGGGCCCAGCCGGGCAGGGCGGGCAGGTCGGCGGGCTCCCAGCTGACGTCGAACAGCGAGCCGGGTTCCGCGGCACGCAGCCGTCCGGGATCGACGCGCCGGAGCACCAGCCGGTCGACGGTGACCACCGGGGCGCCGGTCTCGTCCGCGGCGAAGAGGGAGAGGGCGTCGGTGCCGTCGGCGCGCAGGCGGACCCGGAGGGTGCGGGCGCCGACGGCGTGCAGGCGCAGGCCGGTCCAGGAGAACGGCAGCAGCGGGGTGCCGGGCTCCGCGGGCAAGGCCCCGAACCCGGCGGCGTGCAGGGTGGCGTCGAGCAGCGCGGGGTGCAGGACGAACTCGCTCGCGCCGGTGGCGGATCCGGGAAGCTCGACCTCGGCGAAGACGGTATCGCCGGCTCGCCAGGCGGCGCGCAGGCCTTGGAAGGCCGGGCCGTAGCCGAGCCCGGCGCGGTCCGCGGCGGCGTAGAAGCCGGTGAGATCGAGGGGCTCACCGGCGGGCGGCCAGGCCAGTTCCTCGGCAGCTTCCCCGGCCCCCGCAAGCGGCGGCTCGGCTCCGGCGATTCCGATGCTTCGCCAGCGTCCCCGGCCGCCGGCGAGCGGCGACCCGGCCCACCGGCGAGCGGCGATCCCGATGCTTCCCCGGTCGCCGGGGCGCGGCGGCTCGGCTCGACGAGCGGCGATCCCGGCGCCTCGCCGGCCTCCCCGGCCGCCGGCGAGCGGCGGCCCACCTCGCCGACGAGCGGTGATACCAGCCCCTCGCCCGATCCCCCTCTCACCGCGAGCAGCCCGGTGGCGTGCCGGGTCCACGGCTCCTCCTCGCCGGGTCGCGAATGGACCGTCAGTGCGCGGCGGCCCGCCTCGTCCTCGGGCTCGACCGTCACCTGCAGCCGGACCGCTGCCTCGGCCGGCAGCACCAGCGGGCTCTCCAAGGTCAGTTCTTCGACCAGCGCGCAGCCCGCCTGGTCACCCGCGTGCACCGCCAGCTCCGCGAGCACCGCGCCGGGCACCACCACGGTGCCGAGCACCGTGTGCTCGGCCAGCCACGGGTACGCAGCCGTCGAAACACTTCCCGAGAGCACCAGCTGCCCGGTGCCCGCCAAGGATTCCGCCCGTGGGCGGAGCCCCGGGTCGGCCGCCGTCCGGCGGGCGGCCCCGCGGGGCCAGAACCGGTCGCGCTGGAACGGATATGTCGGCAGGTCCACGCGCCGGGCCCGGCCGAAGAGCGGCTCCCAGCGAACGGGCACCCCCGCCGCGAACAGCGTGCCCAGTGCGGTGACGAAGGCGAGCTCGCCGTCGCGGTCGGCTCGCTGTGTCGCCACCGCCGCTCCCGGGACCAGCCCGGCGAGCACCGCGCGCGGGCCGATCTCGACGAACCGCGTCACCCCGGCCGCCACCGCCGCCGCGACGGCGTCGGCGAACCGGACCGTGCCGCGGACCTGGCCGGCCCAGTACCCGGCGTCGAACGCGGTGGCCGGTTCCCCCGTCACCGTCGACACGATCGGGATCGACGGCGCCAAGTGGTCCACAGTGGACGCCACCGCGGTGAGGCCGGCCAGCATCGGGTCCATCCGGTGGGAGTGGAAGGCGTGCGAGACCCGGAGTCGGCCGGTCCGGCGGCCGCGCGCCCACGCGGCCGCCGCGTCGACGGCGGCCTCGTCGCCCGAAACCACCACCGAGTCTTCGGCGTTCACCGCGGCGATCGAGACGGCACCGAACCCGGCGAGCAGCGGCGCGACCTCCGCCTCGGTGGCCTGGACCGTCAGCATCGCGCCGCCCTCGGGCAGGTCCTGCATCAACCGGCCGCGCGCGGCCACCAGCGCACAAGCGTCTTCGAGCGAGAGCACCCCGGCGACGTGCGCGGCGGCCAGCTCGCCGATCGAGTGCCCGATCAGCAGGCCGGGGGTGACGCCGACCGACTCGAGCAGCCGGACCAGGGCCACTTCGACCGCGAACAGGCCGGCCTGGGCGGACACCGTCCGCTCCAGCGCGGCCTCGTCCGTGCCCCACAGCACGTCCCGCAGCGAGCCACCGAGCTCGGCGTCCAGCAGCGCGCACGCCGCGTCGAAGGCCTCGGCGAACACCGGGAACCGGGCGTGGAGCGCCTTCCCCATGCCGAGTGTCTGCGCACCCTGCCCGGAGAACAGGAACGCGACGCGGCCGGTCTCCACCGTCCCGGCGGTCACCGCGGCCGACGGCTCGCCCGCCGCGACCGCGGCCAGGCCGTCCAGCAGGGTTTCGCGGTCTTCGCCGACGACGACGGCCCGGTGCTCCAGCGCCGCGCGCGTGGTCGCCAGCGAGAAGCCGACGTCGGCGGCGGATTCGCCGTCGAGGTGGTCGCGGAGCCGGGCGGCCTGGGCCCGCAGGGCCGGCTCGGTCTTCGCCGACAGCATCCAGGGCACCACCCCGGCGGTCCCGCCGGGTGCCACCGGCTCGGCGGCCGGGGCTTCCTCGACGATGACGTGCGCGTTGGTCCCGCTGATGCCGAACGACGAGACCGCGGCCCGGCGGACCCGCCCGCCGGCCGGCCACGCGACCGGCTCGGTGAGCAGCCGCAGGTGTCCGGCCGTCCAGTCCACGTGCGGCGTCGGCTCGTCGACGTGCAGGGTGCGGGGCAGCGACTCGTGCCGCAGCGCCTGCACCACCTTGATGATCCCGGCGACCCCGGCCGCGGCCTGGGTGTGCCCGATGTTCGACTTGACCGACCCGAGCAGCACCGGTTCCGCGCGGTCCTGGCCGTAGGTGGCCAGCAGGGCCTGCGCTTCGATCGGGTCGCCCAGCGTGGTGCCGGTGCCGTGCGCCTCGACGACGTCGACATCCTCAGTGGACAGTCCGGCCGACGCCAGCGCCTGGCGGATGACGCGCTGCTGCGACGGGCCGTTCGGCGCGGTGAGCCCGTTCGAGGCACCGTCTTGGTTGACCGCGGATCCCTTGAGCACGGCCAGCACCGGGTGCCCGTTGCGGCGCGCGTCGGACAGCCGCTCGAGCACCAGCACGCCGGCGCCCTCGGCGAAGCCGGCGCCGTCCGCCGCCGCGGCGAACGACTTGCACCGCCCGTCGGCGGCCAGGCCGCCTTGGCGGGAGAACTCCGCGAACAGCGTGGGGTGGGCCATCACGGTGACACCGCCCGCCAGCGCGAGCGTGCACTCCCCCGCGCGCAGGGCCTGCGCCGCGAGGTGCACCGCCACCAGCGAAGACGAGCAGGCCGTGTCCACGGTGACGGCGGGGCCCTCGAAGCCGAACGTGTAGGCCACCCGGCCGGAGACGACGCTGCCGGAGGTGCCGTTGCCGAGGTAGCCCTCGAGCTCGGCCAGGTCTTCGCCGGAGGACACCAGTTTGCTGCTGTAGTCGTGGTACATCACGCCGGCGAAGACGCCGGTCCGGCTGCCGCGCAGGGTTCCGGCGTCGATCCCGGCGGCTTCGACCGCTTCCCAGGACGTCTCGAGCAGCAGCCGTTGCTGCGGGTCGGTCGCCAGCGCCTCGCGCGGTGAGATGCCGAAGAACCCGGCGTCGAACTCCCCCGCGTCGTGGAGGAACCCGCCCTCGGCGGCCAGGGACGTGCCGGGGCCGCCGCCGGCGAGCGCGCCGAGGTCCCAGCCGCGGTCGGTGGGGAACGCCGAAATGGCGTCGCGGCCGGCCGCGACGAGGTCCCACAGCTGGGCGGGTGTGGTCACCCCGCCCGGGTACCGGCAGGCCATGCCGACGATGGCGACCGGGTCGCCGGCCACCGCGGCCGGCCCGGCGGTGTCGCCGGGCTCCGTGTGGCCGAGCAGTTCGCCGCACAGCCACCGGGCGAGCACCTCGGGGGCCGGGTGGTCGAACACGAGGGTGGCCGGCAGCCGCAGCCCGGTCGCGGTGCTCAGCCGGTTCCGGAATTCGACCGCGGACAGGGAGTCGAACCCGAGGTCCTTGAACGGCCGGGCCGGGTCGATGTCGGCCGCGGACGCGTGCCCGAGCACCTGGACGATCTGCCTGACCACGACGTCGAGCACCGCCCGCCCGGGGTCGTCGAGCCCGCGCAGCCGGGCGGCGAACTCCGAAGCTTCGGCCGCCCGCGCGCCCACTTGGCGGCGCGCCGGACCGCGCACCAGGCCACGCAGCAGCGGCGGCACCCCCGCGGCCGCGGCCCGCGCCCGGATGCCCACGAAGTCGAGCGAAATCGGCGAGACGATCGCCGCCGTCGCGGTCAAGGCGGTGTCGAACAGGGCGAGCCCCTGCGCGGAGCCGAGGGTGCCGGAGCCGCCGCGTTCCAGCCGCTGCCGGTGCTCCGCGCCCAGGCCTTCGGTCATGCCGCCGGCCTGCTCCCAGAGTCCCCAGGCCAGCGACCGGGCGGGCAGGCCCCGCGCCCGGCGGTGCTGGGCGAGCGCGTCGAGCCCGGCGTTGGCGGCGGCGTAGCCGGCCTGCCCGGCGGCGCCGAAGATCCCGGCGGCCGAGGAGAACAGGATGAACTCGTCGAGGTCCGCGGTGAGTTCGTGCAGCGCGAGCGCCGCGTCGACCTTGGGCCGGAGCACGGCCTGGACGCGCTCGGGGGTGAGCGCTTCGAGCACGCCGTCGTCCAGCACACCGGCGGCGTGCACGACGGCCGAAAGCCGTTGCCCGGCCGGCAGTCCGGTGAGCAGTTCGGCGAGGGCCGCCCGGTCCGCGACGTCGCACGCCGCGATCCGGACGTCGGCTCCCAGCTCGGTGAGCTCGTCACGCAGCTCGGTGGCGCCGTCGGCGGCCGGGCCGCGGCGGCTGGTCAGCAGCAGCCGGGTGACGCCGTGGCGGGTCACCAGGTGGCGGGCGAGCAGCCCGCCGAGCAGCCCGGTGCCGCCGGTGATGAGGACGGTGCCTTGGGGATCCCACGCGGGCGTGCGGTCTTCGGTGACCGCCCGGCGCAGCCGTGGCGCGTAGACCGCACCCGCGCGCACGGCGGCCTGGGGTTCGTCGGAGGCGAGCACCGCGCCGAGCGGGTCGAGCCCGGAATCGGTGTCCAGCAACAGGAACCGGCCGGGGTGCTCGGCTTGCGCCGACCGCAGCAGGCCCCAGACCGCGGCCTGCGCGTACCCGTCCACCGGGTCGTCCGGGTGGACGCCGACCGCACCGCGGGTGACGACGACGAGCGTCGAGCCGGCGTACCGCTCGTCGGCGAGCCAGGTCCGGACCAGCTCGAGCACGACTGGCACCGGGGAGGTCGATGAAGCCGATACCGAGTCGCCCACGCTTCCCGGCTCGACCGCCGCCGAGAACCGAGAAACCGGCCACAACCCGGCCGGCTCGAGCTCGCCCACTTCGGCGACCACGACCGCGGGCACCGGCCCGTCGGCGGGCAGCTCGGCCACCGGCGTCCAGGCCACCGGCTCCGCCGACGGCAGGGTCACCGCTTCCCAGCCGAGTTCGAACAGGGAGCCCGTGTCATGGGGACGCAGTCCGCAGGGGGCCACCGGACGCAGGGCCAGCCTGCCCACCGTGGCCACCGGCCGGCCGTCGGTGTCGGCGACCGAAAGGGCGATCGCGTCGTCGTCCAGTGCGCGGACCTCGACCCGGACGCTGGTCGCGCCCGCGGCGTGCAGGCGGACGCCGGACCAGGAAAACGGAAGCCGCGGGCCCGGCTGTCCCGGTCCTCGGCCGGCGAGGCCGAGCGGGTGCAACGCGGCGTCGAGCAGCGCGGGGTGGATGCCGTAGCCGTCGGCGCTGCCCGCGTCCGCGGGCAGCTCGACCTCGGCGTAGACCGCCTCGCCGGTCCGCCAGGCGGCACGGAGGCCCTGGAAGGCGGGCCCGTAGCCGTAGCCGAGGGTCGCCGAGTTCGCGTAGAAGTCCTCCACCGGAACGGTTTCCGCGCCGGCGGGCGGCCAGGCGACGGCCGTGGGTTCCCCGGCGGTGGCCGTGGCGAGGGTGCCGGTGGCGTGCCGGGTCCACGGGCTGCTGTCGTCCGGTCGCGCGTGGACGGTCACCGCCCGGCGGCCGTCCCCGGCGGCGGGCCCGACCGTGACCTGCAGCAGCGCGACGCCCTCCGCGGGCAGCACGAGTGGCGTTTCCAGGGTGAGTTCGTCGAGGAGGTCGCAGCCCACCTGGTCGCCCGCGCGCACGGCGAGCTCGACGAAGGCGGTGCCCGGCACCAGCACTTCGCCGAGCACGGCGTGGTCGGCGAGCCAGGGGTGGGTCCGGGTGGCGAGGGAGCCGGTGAGCAGCAGCTGCCCGGTTTCGGCGACGGTCACGCCGGCCCCGAGCAGGGGGTGCGCCGCTTCGGTGAGACCGAGGCCCGCCACGTCGGCCGGCCCGCGGCGGCCCGGTTCGGGCCAGTAGCGGCGTCGCTGGAAGGCGTAGGTGGGCAGGTCCACCCGCCGGCCCGGGGTCAGCTTCTCCCAGGCCACCGCCACACCGTGGACGAACGCCCGGCCGAACGCGGTGTAGAGCTGTTCGAGCCCGCCCCGGTCCCGGCGCAGGGTCGCCGCCACCGCACCGGAAACCTCGAGCTCGTCGAGGGTCTGCTGCACGCCCACGGTCAGCACGGGGTGGGCCGAGCTTTCGACGAACACCGTGTGCCCGGCGGCGATCGCGGCGCGCACCGCGTCCTCGAACCTCACCGTCGCCCGCAGATTGCGGTACCAGTACTCGGCGGTCAGCTCGGCCGTGTCGATCGCTTCCCCGGCCAAGGTCGAAAAGAAAACCGTGTCCACACTGGACGGGGACACCGGCGCCAGATCAGCGAGAATCCGCTCCCGGATCGCCTCCACCTGCGCCGAATGCGACGCATAATCCACCGGAACCCGCCGGACACGCACACCTTCGGCCTCCCACGCCGCCTGCGCCGCATCCAACGCGGCGACCTCACCCGAGACGACCGTCGCCGACGGCCCGTTCACCGCCGCAATGCCCAGCCGCGCATCCAGCCCGGCCTCGACCTCGGCCACCGGCAACGGAACAGACAACATCCCACCAGTACCCGCCAGCTCGGTGATCGCCTTCGCCCGCAGAGCAACCACCCGAGCACCGTCCACCACGGACAGCGCACCGGCCACCACCGCGGCCGCGATCTCACCCTGCGAATGCCCGATCACCGCAGCAGGCTCCACACCGGCGTCCCGCCACAACTCGGCCAAGCAGACCATCACCGCCCACAACAGCGGCTGCACCACATCGACCCGCTCCAACACCGCCGGATCAGCCGAACGCGCCACCTCCGTCAACGACCAGTCCACAAAAGACTTGAGCGCGGTTTCGCACTCCGCCCACCGAGCCGCGAACACCTCCGAAGAATCCAGCAGCTCCACCGCCATCCCGACCCACTGCGAACCCTGCCCCGGGAACACCAGCACCGGGCGGGAGGCGGTGCCGACGACGTCGCCCGTCACGACCCCGGGTGCGTCCTCGCCGTCGGCCAGTGCCGCGAGGCCGGCCGGGTCCGCGCCGACGACCACGGCCCGGGTTTCCAGGGCCGCCCGGGTCGTCGCCAGGGAGAACCCGATGTCGGCGCGGGCGGCGCCCGGGTGGTCGCCGAGCCAGGCCGCCAGGTTCCCGGCCTGCGCGCGGAGGGCGGCCGCGGTTTTGGCGGACAACACCCAAGGCACCACCGCGGGCTCGGCGCCGGCCGGCTGCGCCGCTTCGGCCTCGGGCGCCTGTTCGAGGAGCACGTGGGCGTTCGTGCCGCTGACGCCGAACGACGAGACACCGGCGCGGCGCGGTTCGCCGGTCTCCGGCCACGGCCGCGGCTCGGTGAGCAGCTCGACGGCACCCGCGGACCAGTCCACGTGCGACGAGGGCGCGTCCACGTGCAGGGTTTTCGGCAGCACGCCGTGGCGCATCGCCATGACCATCTTGATCACGCCGGCGACCCCGGCCGCGGCCTGGGTGTGCCCGAGGTTCGACTTCACCGACCCCAGCAGGAGCGGGTGCGCCCGCTCCTGGCCGTAGGTCGCCAGCAGCGCCTGCGCCTCGATCGGGTCGCCCAGCGTCGTGCCGGTGCCGTGCGCTTCGACGGCGTCGATCTGGCTTGCCGTGAGCCCGGCGTTGACCAGCGCCTGCAGGATGACGCGCTGCTGGGAGGGGCCGTTCGGGGCGGTGAAACCGTTCGACGCGCCGTCCTGGTTGACCGCGGATCCCTTGAGCACGGCCAGCACCGGGTGCCCGTGGCGGCGTGCGTCGGACAACCGCTCGACGAGCAGCACGCCGACGCCCTCGCCCCAGTTCGTGCCGTCCGCGGCGTCGGCGAACGCCTTGACGCGGCCGTCGGGGGCCAGCCCGTTCTGCTTGCCGAATTCGAGGAAACCGCCGGGGGTGGACATGATCGTCACCCCGCCGGCGAGCGCCAGCGAGCATTCGCCGGACCGCAGGGCCTGCGCGGCCAGGTGCAGGGCGACCAGCGAGGACGAGCACGCGGTGTCGACGGTGACCGAGGGGCCTTCGAGCCCCAGGACGTAGGAGAGCCGCCCGGAGAGCGAACTCGCGTTGTTGGCGGTGCCGCCGTAGCCGTCGAATTCGGCCCGCAGCCGCAGCAGCAGGCCGAGGTAGTCCTGGCCGTTGGTGCCGGCGAACACCCCGGTCCGGCTGCCCCGCAGGGAAAGCGGGTCGACCCCGGCGCGTTCGAACGCTTCCCAGGCCAGTTCCAGCAGCAGCCGCTGCTGGGGATCGGTCGCCAGCGCCTCTTTCGGCGAAATGCCGAAGAATCCGGCGTCGAATTCACCGGCGCCGTCGATGAACCCGCCGCGCCGGGCGAACCCGGCGTCGTCGAGAGCATTCCACCCGCGATCGCCGGGAAATTCCGACATCCCGTCCCGGCCGGCGTCGACCAGCCGCCAGAGGTCTTCCGGCGACTGGACGCCACCGGCGAAGCGGCAGCTCATTCCGACAATGGCGAGGGGTTCCCGCGCCGCTGCCTCCGCTTCGCGCAGCCGCCGCCGCGTCTGCTGCAGGTCGGCGGTGACCAGTTTCAAGTAATCGCGAAGCGTCTGCTCGTCAGCCATTGAGATGCCGTCCTGTACGAAGACAACGCCGGACCTGACGCAATTCCGGAAACCTTTCCGAAGAAAAGCGCGAATTGCGTCAGTGTAGGAAAATCTATCCGGACGGTTCTTCGGCAACAACCCCTACGGTGCCCCTAGCGGCGTCACTGGCCGAGGTCCTCCCTGATCAGCGCAAACAGCTCCTCGTCGGTCGCCGAGTCGATCTCGCTCGCGCCCGCGGCCGCCGGGGGTTCGCCCGCACCGCCCGACCACCCCGCGAGCAACGCCCGGAGCCGGACGGTGACGCGGCTGCGGGTGAGGTCGTCCGGCTCCGCCGCCGCCAGCACCGCTTCGAGCCGGTCGAGCTCGTCGAGTGGTGACGTGCCGTCGGGGGCCAGCTCGGCGGCCAGCGCCGCGGCCAGTGCCGCCGGTGTCGGGTGGTCGAAGGCCACCGTGGCCGGCAGGGTCAGGCCGGACGCCGCCGCGAGGAGGTTGCGGAACTCGACCGCCGTGAGCGAATCGAAGCCGAGCTCGCGGAACGGGCGGTCGGCGGGCACGGTGTCCGCATCCGGGTGGCCGAGCACCGCGGCCGCCTGCTTCCGGACCAGGTCGAGCACGATCCGGTCGCGGTCGGACGGCGCCGCACCGGCCAGCCGCGCGACCAGGGGCTCCTCGGCCACGGCGGGTTCGGCCGCTGCCGCCGCCAGCGCGCGCCGGGCCGCCGGGATGCCGTCGAACAACCGGCTGGGCCGGGCCGCGGTGATCGCCGGCGCGTACTTCGCCCAATCGAGATCGGCGACCACCAGCGAACCACCCACCGGCACGGCCCGGGCGAGCACGCGCAGCGCGGCCTCCGGGTCCAGCGCGCCGACGCCGCCGCGGCCCATCCGGCCGCCGACCAGGTCGGAGGCGGCCATCCCGGCTTCGGCCCACGGTCCCCACGCCACCGAAAGCGCCGGCCGCCCGGCGCGGCGCCGCTGTTCGGCGAGCGCGTCCAGGACGGCGTTGGCCGCCGCGTAGTTGCCCTGCCCGGGACCACCCACCGTGCCCGCGATCGAGGAGAAGAGCACGAACGCCGAGACCGGGTGCGCGCGGGTGAGCTCGTCGAGCAGCACCGCACCGGTCACCTTGGGTGCGAAGACCTTCGCGAACCGCTCGGGGGTCAGCCCGTCCACGATGCCGTCGTCGAGCACGCCCGCGGTGTGGAAGACGGCGGTGACCTCCTCGTCCGCGAGCACGGCGGCCAGCTGGTCGCGGTCGGCGACGTCGCAGGCCGCGAGCCGGACCTCGGCGCCCGCCGACACCAGCTCGGCGCGCAGCTCCGGCGCACCGGGGGCGGCCTCGCCCTGCCGGCTCACCAGCACGATCCGGCGCGCGCCGCGGCCGGCTGCCCAGCGGGCGACGCGGGCGCCGAGCGCCCCGGTGCCGCCGGTCACGAGCACGGTGCCGTCCGCCGTCCATTCGTCGGCGGGCAGGGTGGGCGCCTCGGTGAGGCGCCGCCCGAACAGGCCGGCGCGCCGGATCGCGATCTGGTCTTCGGTGCCGGTGGCGAGCACGCCGGCCAGCACCCGGCCCGCGTGCTCGTCCACGGTGGCGGGCAGATCGACCAGCCCACCCCAGCGGGCGGGCGACTCCAGCGCGACGGTCCGGCCGAGACCCCAGACCGCGGCCTGAGCGGGATCGGGAAGGTCGGCCGCGGTCACAGCCGGCGCGGCGCGGGTGACGGCCCAGCACCGGATGCCGGGGGCCGCTTCGCCCAGGATTCGGACAACGGCGGCGAGGCCGGGAGCATCGAGCGCGACGAGCACGCCGGCAACCGGTCCGGCGTTGATCTCGGAGGCGAGCTGATCGAGGTGGCAGGCCACGGCTTCCGCACCGTGGCGGTTGAGGGCGGCGAGCAGATCCCCGAGGGGCTTGCCGTCGCCGGCCACCAGCCCACCGCCAAACGACCCGCCTTCGCCGGCCACCAGCCCGTGGCCGGGCACCGTCGCAGCCGCCTCCTGAGGTGCGCCGCCGACCACCAGCCAGCGACCGCTCAATACCGTGTCCGCCGGCTCCGGGACCGGTGACCACGTGACCCGGTACGTTCCGGATGCCGCGGCCCGGTCGCGGCGCCAGCCCGCCAACGCGGGCACCACCTTCCGCAGCACCTCGCCGTCGAGGTCCAAGCTGCCCGCCAGCTCCTCCATGTCCTCGCCCGAGATCGCCGCCCAGAAGGTGTCGTCCGGTTCCGTTCGGCGTGGTGGTGCGTCCAGCCAGTAGCGCTCGTGCTCGAACGGGTAGCCGGGCAGGTCCACCGGCCGGACGGCCCGGTCGCCGAACCGCGGGCGCCAGTCCACAGCCACGCCGAGGGTGTGGAGCCGGGCCAGTGCGGCGAGGAACGCCGCAGCACCCGGGCGGTCCGTGCGCTGGGTCGCCACCGCCGGCCCGGGCGCCAGGCCCGCCAGCACCGCACCCGGCCCGACCTCCGCGAAGCGGGTGACCCCGTCGGCGACCGCTCCGGCCACCGCGTCGGCGAACCGGACCGTTCCGCGCACCTGGTCCACCCAGTACGCGGCCGAGCACAGTTCGCCGGCCGCCGGCTTGCCGGTCAGCGTGGAGACGAGCGGGATCCTCGGCTCGCGGTAGGCGATCGTCGCGGCGATCCGGCCGAATTCGGCCAGCATCGGGTCCATCCGGTGCGAGTGGAACGCGTGCGACACCTTCAACCGGTTCGTCTTCCGGCCCGCCGCCCACGCGGCCACCGCCTCCACCGCCTCCACATCGCCGGACACCACCACCGAATCCGGACCGTTGACCGCCGCCAGCGACACGCCGTCCAGCACCGGCTGGATGTCCACCTCGGACGCCTGCACGGCCAGCATCGCCCCACCCTCGGGCAACGCCTGCATCAACCGGCCACGAGCCGCCACCAGCACACACGCATCAGCCAACGAAAACACCCCGGCCACGTGCGCCGCCGCCAGCTCCCCGATCGAATGCCCGATCAACACATCCGGCGCCACCCCGAACGACTCCAACAGCCGGAACAACGCCACCTCGACCACGAACAGACCGGCCTGCGCGAACACCGTCCGGTTCAGCAGCTCGGCATCGGAGCCCCACAACACCTCCCGCAGCGAACCACCCAGCTCCACATCCAGCCGCGCACAAACCCCCTCGAAAGCCTCGGCGAACACCGGATAACGCTCATGCAGCTGGTGGCCCATCCCCAAAACCTGCGAACCCTGGCCCGAGAACAGGAACCCGAGCTGCCCGTCGGCGGCCCGGCCGCGGACCACGTTCGCCGCGGGTTCGCCCGCCGCCAGCGCGGCCAGGCCCGCCAGCAGGGACTCCCGGCCGTCGCCGAGCACCGCGGCCCGCTCGTCCAGCCCGGCCCGCGTGGCGACCAGGGTCCGGGCCACCCCGCCGAGGTCGTCCCGGCCGGTCAGCGACGCCCGCAGCCGGGCCGCCCGCGTCCGCAACGCCGGTCCGGTCTTCGCCGAAAGCAGCCACGGCCCGGCGGCCGGCTCGAGCTCCGGTGCGGGCTCGGCCGGCCCCTGCTCGAGGATCACGTGCGCGTTGGTGCCGCTGATCCCGAACGACGACACGCCCGCGCGGCGGGCCCGGCCGGTCTCCGGCCAGTCCCGGGCCTCGGTCAGCACCTCCACCGCCCCGGCCGACCAGTCCACGTGCGAGGACGGGGTGCCGACGTGCAGGGTCCGGGGCGCGACGCCGTGCCGCATGGCCTCGACGACCTTGATCACCCCGGCCACCCCCGCCGCGGCCTGCGTGTGCCCGATGTTCGACTTCACCGACCCCAGCAGCACGGGCGTCTCCCGCTCCTGACCGTAGGTCGCCAGCAATGCCTGCGCCTCGATCGGATCGCCGAGCTTGGTCCCGGTCCCGTGCGCCTCGACGACGTCTACGTCCTGAGTGGACAGTCCGGCCGCGGCGAGCGCCTGCCGGATGACGCGCTGCTGCGCCGGGCCGTTCGGCGCGGTCAAGCCATTCGACGCACCATCCTGGTTCACCGCCGAACCCCGCACCACCGCCAGGATCCGATGCCCGTTGCGCTGGGCATCCGACAACCGCTCCAGCAACACGACACCGACACCCTCACCCCACCCGGTACCGTCCGCGGCATCCGCGAACGCCTTGCACCGGCCGTCGGCCGCGAGGCCGTTCTGGCGGGAGAAACCGATGAACGCACTCGGCGTCGCCATCACCGTCACCCCGCCGGCAAGCGCCAGGGAGCATTCCCCGGCGCGCAGCGCCTGGGCCGCCCAGTGCATGGCGACCAGCGACGACGAACACGCCGTGTCGACCGTGACCGCCGGACCTTCGAACCCGAACGCGTACGAGATGCGTCCGGAAAGGACACTCGCCGTGTTGCCGGTGGCCAGGTAGGCCTCGGCATCTTCCGGGGCGCGGGCCATCAGGGCCGCGTAGTCCTGACCGTTGGTGCCCGCGAAGACACCGACCCGGCTGCCGCGCAACGACGTCGGGTCGAACCCGGAGCGTTCCAGCACGTCCCACGACGCTTCCAGCAGCAGCCGCTGCTGCGGGTCCATCGCCAGTGCTTCCCGCGGCGAGATGCCGAACAGGCCCGCGTCGAACTCGCCGGCGCCGTCGACGAAACCGCCCTCGGCCACCGAGCTCGTGCCGCGGCCGCCGCCGGCCAGTGCCGCCAGGTCCCAGCCGCGGTCGGCCGGGAACGGGCCCATGCCGTCCCCGCCGGAGGCCACGAGTTCCCACAGGTCTTCCGGGGACGACACCCCGCCGGGGAACCGGCACGCCATCCCGACGATCGCCACCGGCTCGTCCGTCGCGGCGACCGTCTCGACCGCGGGGCCGGCGCCGGTGCCCAGCAGTTCGGCCGCGAGGTGCCCGGCCAGCGCGGCCGGTGTCGGGTGGTCGAAGATCAGCGTCGCGGGCAGGGCGAGGCCGGTCGCCGCGCCGAGTGCGTTGCGGAATTCGACCGCGGTCAGCGAGTCGAAGCCGAGTTCGCGGAACGCCGCGCCCGGGCTGACCGCGTCCGCCGACGCGTGGCCGAGCACCGCGGCGGCCTGCGACCGGACGACGTCGAGCAGGATCCGCGGCCGGGCCGCTTCCGGCGCTTCGCCGAGCCGGGCCCGCAGCGCCGCGTTCCCGGGCGCCGCACGGTGCTCGCGCAGGGCACGGGCGGCTTCGGGGACGCCGTCGAACAGCTTGCTCGGCCGCAGTGTGGTGAAGGCGGGCGCGAAGCGGCTCCAGTCGAGGTCGGCCACGGTGATCGCGCCGCCGGCGCCGGCCACCGCGGTGAGTTCGCGCAGCGCGCGGTCCGGCGCCATGGCGTGCATGCCGCCGCGGGCCATCCGCTGCTCGACCACGGCCGAGGCGGCCATCCCGCCGTCGGCCCACGCGCCCCACGCCACCGAAGTCGCCGGGAGCCCGTGTTGCGTGCGGTGTTCGGCGAGCGCGTCGAGGTAGGCGTTCGCCGCGGCGTAGGCGGCCTGGCCGGCCGCGCCGATCGTGCCGCTCACCGAGGAGAACAGCACGAAGGTCCGCACCGGGTGCCCGGCGGTGAGTTCGTGCAGGTGGCGGGCGGCGTGGGCCTTGGGCGCCAGGACCGTTTCGAAGCGGTCCGGCGTCAGGCTGCCGAGGATGCCGTCGTCGAGGACGCCGGCGGTGTGGAACACCGCGGTGATCTCCTCGCCGTCCAGTGCCGCGGCGAGCACGTCGCGGTCGGCGACGTCGCAGGCCACGATCCGCACTTCGGCGCCGGCCAGCTCGGCGCGGAGGCCGGCCGCGCCCGGCGCGTCGTCACCGCGACGGCTCAGCAGGACCAGCCGGCGGGCGCCGCGCCCGACCGCCCACTTGGCGAGCTGGGCGCCGAGCGCGCCGGTACCGCCGGTGATCAGGACGGTGCCGCCGGCCGCCCAGTCTTCGCCCGGTTCGCTCGCGCTCCGGGCCAGGCGCCGGGCGAACAGGCCGGAACTCCGGACGGCGACCTGGTCTTCGGCGCCCGTCAGCGCGGCGACGAGCAGCCGGGCGGCCCGCTCGTCGAGGGTGCCGGGCAGGTCGACCACGCCACCCCAGCGGTCCGGTTGTTCGAGGGCGACGGTCCGGGCGAGGCCCCACACCATCGCGGCTCCGGGGTCGGTGAGCGGGTCGCCGGGCCCGGTCGAGACGGCGCCGCGGGTCACGGCCCAGATCCGGGCGTCGATCCCGGCGTCGCCGAGGGCTTGGACGGCGATCGCGGTGGTCACGGCGTCGAGGACGACGACCACGCCGTCGAATTCCCCGCCGAGCCGTCCGGCGAGGGCGGCGCGCCCGGTGCCGGCCGGGACGGCGATCCGCGTGACGTCGGCGAGGGCTTCGGCCACGTCGTCGCCTTCGCCATCGGCGTGCAGCAGCAGCCACCGGCCGCGCGGGGAGCTCGCGGTCGTGCCGATGGCGGTCCAGGTGACGCGGTAGCGCCAGTCGTCGGCCGGGGCCGGGTCGAGCCAGAAGCGCTGGTGCTGGAAGGCGTAGGTCGGCAGGTCGGCCGGGCGCGCACCGGGGAAGGCCGGCGTCCAGTCCACGGCGACGCCGTCGGTGTGCAGCCGGCCCAGCGCGGTCAGGAACGCCTCGACCCCGTCACGGCCGGCGCGCTGCACCGCCACCCCGTCGACGAGCCCGGCCAGCACCGCACCCGGCCCGACCTCCACGAACCGCGCGGCCCCCGTCGCGGCCACCGCATCGGCGAACCGGACCGTGCCTCGCACCTGATCGACCCAGTACCGCGCGTCGAACGCCGTCACCGGCTCACCGGTCAACGTCGACAGGATCGGCAGCTCCAGCTCGTGATACTCCACAGTGGACGCTATTTCGGCGAACTCCGCCAGCATCGGATCCATCCGATGCGAATGAAACGCGTGCGACACCTTCAACCGGCGCGTCTTGCGGTCGGCCGCCCACTCGGCAACCCGCTCCACAGCCTCCACGTCACCGGAGACGACGACCGAATCCGGGCCGTTGACCGCCGCCAGCGACACGCCATCACCCAGCACCGGGGCGATCTCCTCGCGCGTGGCCTGCACCGCCAGCATCGCCCCGCCCGCCGGCAAAGCGTCCATCAACCGGCCCCGCGCGGCCACCAGCACACACGCGTCATCGAGCGACAGCACCCCGGCGACATGCGCGGCCGCGAACTCACCGATCGAATGCCCGACCAGCACATCCGGCCGCACACCGAACGACTCCAACAACCGGAACAACGCCACCTCGACCGCGAACAACCCGGCCTGCGCGAACACCGTCCGATTCAGCAACTCGGCATCCGTGCCCCAGAGCACGTCCCGCAACGAGGAATCGAGACACGCGCACACCGCATCGAAAGCCTCGGCGAACACCGGGAACCGGCCGTAGAGATCCCGGCCCATGCCCAAAGCCTGCGAACCCTGCCCTGAGAACAGGAACCCGACCCGGCCCGAAGTCACCGAACCCGACACCACGTTCGCCGCCGGCTCGCCGGCAGCCAGTGCCGACAGCCCGGCCGACAGCGCTTCGCGGTCCCCGACCACGACCGCGCGTTCGGCGAGGGCGGCGCGGGTGGCCGCGAGGGCCAGGCCGAGGTCCGCCGCGGGCACGCCGGGGTGGGCGGAGACGTGGGCGTGGAGCCGGTCCGCCTGCGCTCGCAGCGCATCGGCGGTCTTGGCCGACAGGACCCAGGCCACCGGCACCACGTCCGCCACCGCCGGCTCCGGCGGCGTGGCGGGAACGGCCTCGACGATGACGTGCGCGTTGGTGCCGCTCACCCCGAACGACGACACGCCCGCGCGGCGGGCCCGGCCGGTCTCCGGCCAGTCCCGGGCCTCGGTCAGCACCTCCACCGCGCCGGCCGACCAGTCCACTTCGGACGTCGGCCGGTCGACGTGCAGGGTCTTCGGGACGACGCCGTGCCGCATCGCCTGGACCACCTTGATCACCCCGGCGACCCCGGCCGCCGCCTGCGTGTGGCCGATGTTCGACTTCACCGAGCCGAGCAGCAAGGGGGTTTCGCGCTCCTGACCGTAGGTCGCGATCAGCGCCTGCGCCTCGATGGGATCGCCGAGCTTGGTCCCGGTCCCGTGCGCCTCGACGACGTCGACATCCGTTGTGGACAGTCCGGCGGACGCCAGCGCCTGCCGGATCACCCGCTGCTGCGCCGGGCCGTTCGGCGCGGTCAAGCCATTCGACGCACCATCCTGATTGACCGCCGAACCCCGCACCACCGCCAAGATCCGATGCCCGTTCCGCTGCGCGTCAGACAACCGCTCCAGCAGCACAACACCGACACCCTCACCCCAGCCCGTGCCGTCGGCGGCATCCGCGAACGCCTTGCACCGGCCGTCGGCGGCCAGGCCGTTCTGGCGGGAGAAACCGATGAACGCACTCGGCGTCGCCATCACCGACACGCCTCCGGCCAGGGCGAGGGAACACTCCCCCGCCCGCAGCGCCTGCCCGGCGAGGTGCATGGCGACCAGCGACGACGAACACGCCGTGTCGACCGTGACCGCCGGGCCCTCGAACCCGAACGCGTAGGACACCCGGCCCGAGAGCACGCTCGCCGTGTTCCCGGTCGGCAGGAAGGCGGCCGCGTCCTGCGGCGCGGTGCCCGCCAGGGCCGCGTAGTCCTGGCCGTTGGTCCCGGCGAAAACCCCGACGCGGCCACCCCGCAGGGTGCCGGGGTCGATCCCGGCCCGCTCGAGCACTTCCCACGACGCTTCCAGCAGCAGCCGCTGCTGCGGGTCCATCACCAGCGCTTCGCGGGGCGAAATCCCGAAGAACGCCGGGTCGAAGTCGGTCGCGCCGGTGACGAAGCCGCCTTCGCCCGTGGCCGACGTGCCGGCCGCTCCCGGGGAGCCGAGCAGCTTGCCCAGGTCCCAGCCGCGGTCCGCGGGGAAGGACCGCATCGCGTCGCCGCCAGCGGCGACGAGGTCCCACAGGTCCTCCGGCGAAGCCACGCCGCCGGGGAACCGGCACGCCATCCCGACGATCGCCACCGGCTCGTCCGTCGCGGCCACCGTCTCGACCGCGGTCCCGGCCCGCGTGCCGAGCAGCTCGCTCGCGAGGTGCCCGGCCAGCGCGGCCGCGGTCGGGTAGTCGAAGACCACGGTCGAGGGCAGGGCGAGGCCGGTGGCCGCGCCGAGCAGGTTCCGCAGCTCGACCGCGGTGAGCGAATCGAAGCCGAGGTCACGCAACGCGGTGTCCGGGGCGATCGCGGCGGCGGAGTCGTGCCCGAGCACGGCAGCCGCCCGGCCGCGGACCAGCTCGAGGAGCCGGTCTTCGGCGCCCGGCCCGGCCAGCAGGCCGGCGGCCGGCGTCCCGGCGCCGGGCGCCTGCCGCGCCTCGGGCACGGTACGCAACGCCGGGCTCGGCCGCACCGCGGTGAACCCGGCGGTGAACCGCGGCCAGTCGATGTCGGCGATCACCGGGCAGGTGTCCCGGCCCAGGCTCCGCCGGAGCGCCCGCAGCGCGGGCCCGGCCGCCATCGGCGTGAGGCCACCGCGGGCGACGCGCTGCCCGGCGAGCCCGCCGGCGGCCATCCCGTCTCCGGCCCAGGCCCCCCACGACACGGACGTGGCGGGCAACCCGGCCTGCGCGCGTTCCTCGGCGAGCGCGTCGAGGTAGGCGTTCGCGGCCGCGTAGCCGCCCTGTCCCGGCGCGCCGAGGGCCCCGGCGAGCGACGAGAACAGCACGAACGCCGAAACCGGGTGGTCGAGGGTCGTCTCGTGGAGCACGCGCGCGGCGACGGCCTTCGGGCGGAGCACCGCGGCGAGCCGGTCCGGGGTGAGCCCGCCGATGACGCCGTCGTCGAGGACGGCCGCGGTGTGGAAGACGGCGGTGATCCGCTCGGTGGCCAGCACTTCGGCGAGCGCGGCGCGGTCGGCGACGTCGCAGGCGGCAATCCGGACTTCGGCGCCCGCCGCGACGAGCTCGTCCCGCAGGGTTCCGGCACCCGGCGCGTTCTCGCCGCGCCTGCTGAGCAGCACGACGCGCCCGGCACCCAGGCCGACGGCCCAGCGGGCGACCTGCGCGCCCAGTGCGCCGGTGCCGCCGGTGATCAGGACCGTTCCGTCCGGCTGCCAGTCCTCGGCGCCGGCCGGAGCGGCGTGGACCAGCCGGCGCGCGTACGCGCCCGCCGCGCGGACGGCGACCTGGTCCTCGGTGCCGCTCAGCGTGGCGGCCAGCAGCGCGGCCTCGCGGTCGCCGAGCACGGGCGGCAGGTCGATCAGGCCGCCCCAGCGGTCGGGGTACTCGAGGGCGGCGGTGCGGCCCAGTCCCCAGACGAACGCGCCGTCGGGGTTGGTCAAGGCGTCGTCGTCGCCGACGGACACGGCACCACGGGTGATGGCCCAGATCTTCGCCCCGGGCGCGTCGATCACCGGCAGCGCGGCCGCCGTGGTAGCGACGCCCAGAGCGAGGACGGCCCCGGCGAGCCCGTCGGCCGTGACCGGCTCGACGCCGGCCGCCACCCGCCGGTGCTCGACCTCGGCGCCGTCGGCGGTGAGCGCGGCGACCAGGTCCGGTTCGTCACCGTGGGACAGCAGCAGCCACCGGCCGGACAGCGTCGCGCGGGCGGGCGGCAGCGGCTGCCAGCGGAAGCGGTAGCCCCACCCTCGGCTCGCCGCGCCGTCCCGCCGGTTGCGCCACCAGGAGGCGAGCGCGGGCACGACGGCGCGCAGGGGCGCTTCGTCGTCGAGGGCGAGGGTGCCGGAGAGAGCGGTGAGGTCTTCGCGGTCGACGGTGGCCCAGAACTCGGCCTCGACGGGGTCGAGGGCGGGACCGGCGGGTTCGAGCCAGAACCGCTGGTGCTCGAACGGGTAGGTCGGCAAGTCGACATGGCGGGCGTCGCCGAACAGCGACGTCCAGTCCACGGTGACGCCCTCGGTGTGCAACCGGCCCAGCGCGGTCAAGAACGCCTGGACTCCCTCACGATCAGCCCGCTGGACCGCCACTCCCTCGACCAGCCCGGCCAGCGCGGCCCCCGGGCCCACCTCGACCCAACGCCCCGCGCCCGCGGCCGCCACGGCATCGGCGAACCGGACGGTCCCCCGGACCTGATCCACCCAATACCGCGCGTCGAACTCGGTGACCGGCTCACCGGTCAGCGTCGACACGATCGGCAGCTCCGGCTCGTGATACTCCACAGTGGACGCGATCTCGGCGAACTCCGCCAACATCGGATCCATCCGATGCGAATGGAACGCATGCGACACCTTCAACCGACGCGTCTTGCGACCCGCCGCCCATCCGGCAACCCGCTCGACCGCGTCCACATCACCGGAGACAACCACCGAATCCGGACCGTTCACCGCCGCCAGCGCCACACCATCACCCAGCACCGGGGCGATCTCCTCCGGCGTGGCCTGCACCGCCAGCATCGCCCCACCCTCCGGCAACGCCTGCATCAACCGGCCCCGCGCGGCCACCAACGCACACGCGTCATCCAGCGACAGCACCCCTGCCACGTGCGCAGCCGCGAACTCACCGATCGAATGCCCGACCAGCACATCCGGCCGCACACCGAAGGACTCCAGCAGCCGGAACAGGGCGACCTCGACCGCGAACAACCCGGCCTGGGTGAACACCGTTCGGTTCAAGAGCTCGGCGTTGAAGCCCCACAGCACGTCCCGCAGCGAAGCGCCCAGGCGGGCGCACACCGCGTCGAAAGCCTCGGCGAACACCGGGAACCGGCCGTACAGATCCCGGCCCATCCCGAGCACCTGCGAACCCTGGCCGGAGAACAGGAACCCGGTGCGGCCCGGCTTCACCGAACCCGACACCACGTGCGCCGCCGGCTCACCGGCAGCCACGGCCGCGAGCCCCGACAGCAGCGCCTCCCGGTCCCCGGCCACCACCGCACGGTGGTCCAGCCCGGCGCGTCCGGTGGCGAGCGTGTGCCCGACATCGCGCGGGTCGAGGTCCGGCTCGGCGAGCAGGTGCGTACGCAGCCGCGCGGCCTGGGCCCGCAACGCGGGCTCAGACTTCGCCGACAGCACCCAGGGCACGCGGCCGCCGGGTGCGGGCCGGGCGGCGGGCTCGGTCTCCGGCGCCTCTTCGATGACGAGGTGGGCGTTGGTGCCGCCGATCCCGAACGACGACACCCCGGCCCGCCGCGGGCGGCCCGCGGCCGGCCACGGCCGGGCCTCGGTGAGCAGCTCCACCGCCCCGGCCGACCAGTCGACGTGCGACGAGGGCGCGTCGACGTGCAAGGTCCTCGGCAGTTCCCCGTGGCGCAGCGCCAGCACCACCTTCAGCACCCCGGCCACCCCGGCCGCGGCCTGGGTGTGCCCGAGGTTGGACTTCACGGTCCCGAGCAGCAGGGGGTGTTCCCGGTCCTGCCCGTAGGTCGCCAGCAGCGCCTGGGCTTCGATCGGGTCACCGAGACTCGTCCCGGTCCCGTGCGCCTCGACGACGTCGACGTCCTGGGTGGACAGTCCGGCGTTGGCCAGCGCCTGCCGGATCACCCGCTGCTGGGACGGGCCGTTCGGGGCGGTCAGGCCGTTGGACGCGCCATCGGAGTTCACCGCCGAACCCCGGACCACCGCCAGCACCGGGTGCCCGTTGCGCTCGGCGTCCGAAAGCCGCTCCAGCAGCACCAGCCCGACGCCTTCGGAGAACCCCGCGCCGTCGGCGGTGTCGGAGAAGGCCTTGCAGCGGTTGTCCGCGGCGACGCCGCCCTGTTTGGAGAACTCGCCGAACAGCGCCGGGGTCGCCATCACGGTCGCCCCGCCCGCCAGCGCCAGGCGGCATTCGCCCAGCCGCAGCGCCTGGGCGGCCAGGTGCATCGCCACCAGCGACGACGAGCACGCCGTGTCGACCGTCACGGTCGGTCCCTCGAACCCGAAGGCGTACGAGATCCGTCCGGAAAGGACACTCGCGGTGTTGCCGGTGCCGATGTACCCGGCGATGTCCTCGGTGGTGTGCGCGGTCAGCGACACGTAGTCCTGGCCGTTCGTGCCCGCGAACACGCCGGTCCGGCTGCCGCGCAGAGCGGCCGGGTCGATGCCCGCCTGCTCCAGCGTCTCCCAGGCCACCTCCAGCAGCAAGCGCTGCTGCGGATCCATCGCCAGCGCCTCCCGCGGCGAGATCCCGAAGAACCCGGCGTCGAACCCGGCGGCGTCGGTGAGGAACCCGCCTTCGCCGTCGGAGTCCCAGCCGCGGTCGGCGGGGAACGGGCCGATGCCCTCCCGGCCCTCGGCCAGCAACGCCCACAGCTGTTCCGGCGACTCGACGCCGCCGGGGAACCGGCAGGCCATCGCGACGATCGCGATGGGTTCGTCGGCCACTGGCGCCGGCGCGGCGTCGGACGGCGATCGGTCTTCGGCACCCGCCAGCCGGTCGCGCAGGTGCTTCGCCAGCGCCGACGGGGTCGGGTGGTCGAACACCAGTGTCGCGGGCAGCTTCAGCCCGGTCACCGCGGTGAGCCGGTTGCGCAGCTCGACCGCCGTCACCGAGTCGAACCCGACGTCGGTGAACGCCTGGTCGTCGCGGACCGAGCCGCCCGAGGCGTACCCGAGCACGGTGGCGACCTGCACCCCGACCAGCTCGGTGAGCAGGCGCAGCTGACCGGCGCGATCCCGGCCGGCGAGCCGGGCGGCCCACCCGCCGTCCACCTCGGCCGCGGGGGCGGTCAGGCGCCGCACCTCGGGGATTTCGTCGAACAGCTTCGTGGCGCTGCGCGCGGTGTAGGCGACGTAGTAGCGGTCCCAGTCGATGGCGATGCAGCCGAGCACGGCGTCACCGTCTTCGATGGCCTGCCGCAGCACGTCGAGCGCACGGTCCGGGGCCATCTCCGGGATGCCGTGCCGCCGGGCGAGCTCGCCGATGCCCGACTCGGCCATGCCCGCGCCCGCCCAGGTGCCCCAGGCGATCGAGGTCGCGGGCACGCCCTCGGCGCGCAGCGCCTGGGCGTAGGCGTCGAGGAACGCGTTGCCAGGGGCGTAGTTGCCCTGCCCGGACGCGCCGAAGGTGCCGGCCATCGACGAGAAGAACACCAGGGCCGAGAGCGGGTGTCCGGCGGTCAGTTCCCGCAGGTTCACCGCGCCGCGCAGCTTGGGGGCGAGCACCCGGCCGATCCGGTCGGCGGTGAGCGCGTCGACGAAACCGTCGTCGAGGGCCGCGGCGGTGTGGAAGACCGCGGAGAGCGGTCCGGCGTCGGCGATCACGGCGGCGAGGGCGTCCCGGTCGGCGACGTCGCAGGCGGCGATCGTCACGCGCGTCCCCGACGCGGCCAGTTCCGCGCGGAGCTCTTCGGCGCCGGGCGCTTCCGGGCCGCGGCGGCTCAGCAGCACAACGTGCTCGGCACCGTCGGCGGCCAACCGGCGGGCGACGTGGGCGCCGAGCGCGCCGAGACCGCCGGTGACCAGCACGGTCCCGGACGGCCGCCAGCGTGCGGGTGCCGGCCCGGTCCGCGGGGCGCGGACGAGCCGGCGGCCGAACAGCCCGGACGCGCGCACGGCGAGCTGGTCCTCGCCGCTCGCACCGGCCAGCGCGGCCACGAGCAGGGCGTCGACGTCGGCGTCACCGGCGGGCAGGTCGACGAGACCGCCCCAGCGCTCGGGGTGCTCCAGGCCCGCCACGCGCCCGAAGCCCCAGACAAGGGCCTGTTCCGGGTGGGCGACGGTCTCGTCCGGAATGGCCGCGACGGCACCGCGGGTCAGGCACCACAGCGGCGCGGTGACCCGGGCGTCACCGAGTGCCTGCACGGCGGCGACCGTGCCGGTCAGCCCGGTCGCGGAGACGACGCCCGCCGGGGTGGTGCCGTCCAGAGCCTCGACGACGCGCCCGGCCAGTCCGGCCCGGTCCTCGCCGGGAGCCGTCCCGACCCGGACGACCGCGGCTCCGGCGCCGGTCAGTGCGGCGGTGGCCCGGGCAGGCAGGTCGCCGCCGTCGTCGAGCACGAGCCAGGTACCGGACGGCCGGGCGGCCGGGGTGCCGAGGCTCTTCCAGGTGATCCGGTAGCGCCAGCCGTCGACGAGCGAGCCGTCCCGGCGCTCGCGGTGCCACGCGGACAGCGCCGGCACGACGGCCTGGAGGGGCTCACTGCCGGCCAGGCCGAGGGTGTCCGCGAGGGCGGTGAGGTCGGCGCGTTCGACGGCGTCCCAGAACGGCGCGTCGGCCGTGGTCTCCGTGGTTTTCCTGGTCTCGATCCAGAACCGCCGTCGCTGGAAGGCGTAGGTGGGCAGGTCGACCCGCCGGCCGGGGGTGAGTTCCTCCCAGGCGACCGGGACGCCCCGGACGTAGGCCTCGCCGAACGCGGTGTACAGCTGCCGCAGGTCGCCGTGGTCGCGGCGCAGCGTCGGCACCACCGTGCCCGAGGTTTCGAGGTCGTCGAGGGTCTGCCGGAGGCCCACGGTGAGAACCGGGTGCGCTGAACTCTCGACGAACACCGCGTGCCCGGCCGTGATCGCGGCCCTGGTTGCCTGCTCGAACTTCACCGTGGCCCGGAGGTTGCGGTACCAGTAGTCGGCGGTCAGCTCGGCCGTGTCGATCGCTTCGCCGGTCAGCGTCGAGAAGAAGACCGTGTCCACGCTGGACGGACTGACCGGGGCCAGGTCGCTCAAGATCCGCTCGCGGATCGCCTCGACCTGAGGCGAATGTGATGCGTAATCCACCGGCACCCGACGGACACGGACGCCTTCGGCTTCCCAGGCCGCCTGCGCCTCGTCGAGAGCGGTGATCTCGCCGGAGACCACGGTCGCCGACGGGCCGTTCACCGCCGCCACACCCAACCGCGGATCCAGCCCGGCTTCGATTTCGGCCACCGGCAGCGGAACAGACAGCATTCCGCCTGTACCCGCCAGGTCGGTGATCGCCTTCGCCCGCAAGGCAACCACGCGAGCGCCGTCTGTTGTGGACAGTGCTCCGGCGACCACCGCGGCGGCGATCTCACCCTGGGAGTGACCGATCACCGCGGCCGGCTCGACCCCCGCCGACCGCCAGAGCTCAGCGAGACTCACCATCACCGCCCACAGCAGCGGCTGCACCACATCGACCCGCTCCAGTACCGAGGGGTCATCGGAACGCGCCACTTCGGTGAGCGACCAGTCCACAAAGCAGGACAGGGCGGCTTCGCACTCCGCCCACCTCGCCGCGAACACCTCCGAGGAATCGAGGAGCTCGACCGCCATGCCGACCCACTGCGCACCCTGGCCCGGGAACACCAGCACGGGACCCGCGCCGAGCTCGGCGACGACACCGGAGGCCGCGCCGGGCCCGCCGGCGGCCACGGCGGCCACCTCGGCCAGCAGTTCGGCCCGGTCCGCGCCGACGACCACGGCCCGGTGGTCCAGCGCGGCACGGGTGGTGGCAAGCGAGAACCCGACATCGGAGGGCGAGGAGGCCAGGGATCCGAACGCGGCGAGCCGCCCGGCCTGCGCCCGCAGCCCGGCCGCGGACTTCGCCGACAGCACCCACGGCACCACCGGCGAACCAGCCTCGACGCGCTCGACCGGCCCGGCGGCCTCGGCAATACCGGCAGCACCGGCCAACCCGACCGACCCAGCCCGCTTGGCGCCCTGGGGCAGCTCGGCGGCACCAGCCGGCCCGGCGCCCTCGAGCAACTCGGCGGCCCTGGTCGGCCCAAGAGCCCCGGCAGCACCGGCCAGCTCATCCGCCGGTGCCTCCTCGAGAATCACGTGCGCGTTCGTCCCGCTGACACCGAACGCCGACACGCCCGCCCGCCGGGTCCGCTCGCCCTGGGGCCACGGTTGGGCCTCCGTCAGCAGCTCGACCGCTCCCGCCGACCAGTCCACCTGCGACGATCGCGTCTGCGCGTGGAGGGTCTTCGGCAGCCTGCCGTTCCGCAGCGCCAGCACCACCTTCATCACGCCGGCCACACCGGCCGCGGCCTGGGTGTGGCCGATGTTCGACTTGATCGAACCCAGCCACAGCGGCCGGTCGCGGTCCTGGCCGTAGGTGGCCAGCAATGCCTGTGCCTCGATCGGGTCGCCCAGGCGGGTGCCGGTTCCGTGGGCCTCCACCGCGTCGACCTCGTCGGCCGTCAAGCGCGCGTTGGCCAGTGCCTGGCGGATCAGCCTCTGCTGCGAGGGGCCGTTCGGCGCGGTGAGCCCGTTCGACGCGCCGTCCTGGTTGACCGCCGATCCGCGGACCACGGCCAGCACCGGGTGGCCGTTGCGCCGGGCGTCCGACAACCGCTCGACCAGCAGCAGACCGACGCCTTCGCCCCAGCCCGTGCCGTCCGCCTCGTCGGCGAAGGCCTTGCAGCGGCCGTCGGCGGCCAGCCCGTTCTGCTCGGTGAACGCCACGAAGGTTCCGGGCGTCGACATCACCGTCACCCCGCCCGCCAGCGCCAGCGAACACTCGCCGGAGCGGAGCGACTGCACCGCCATGTGCAGGGCCACCAGCGAAGACGAACACGCCGTGTCCACCGTCACCGCCGGGCCCTCCAGCCCGAACAGGTACGACAGCCGGCCGGACACCACGCTGGCCGCGACCGAGGTGCCGCCGAACAACGCGGTGTCGTCCGCCGCGTTGGCCAGCAGGTGTGTGTAGTCCTGGCCGTTGCTGCCCGCGAACACGCCGGTGCGGCTGCCGCGCAGCGAAAGCGGGTCGATCCCGGCCCGCTCGAACGCCTCCCACGCCGTCTCCAGCAGCAGCCGCTGCTGGGGATCCATGGACAGCGCCTCGCGCGGCGAAATGCCGAACAGCTCGGGATCGAAGCGGGGCGCGTCGTGGACGAACCCGCCGACGCGCACGTAGCTGCCCGGCGCGTCCGCCCAGCCGCGGTCCGCCGGGAAGGCGCTCATCGCGTCGCCGCCGGAATCCAGCAGCCGCCACAGGTCTTCCGGTGTGTCGGCGCCGCCGGGGAACCGGCAGCTCATGGCGACGACGGCGATCGGCTCGGCGTCCTTGGCCTCGTAGTACCGAAGCCGCTGGTGCGCGTCCTGCAGGTCGGCCGTCGCCCGCTTCAGGAAGTGCCGGAGCTTTTCTTCGTTGGTCATCCGCAGGTCCTCTTCCCAGCTTCACCGGCACCGGCGAGCGCGATCACGAGATTCCGAATTCCTTGCCCAGCAGCTCGAACATCTCTTCGTCGGTGGCCGACGCGACGTCCTGGACCGCCGACGGTTCGTCGAGGGGCCTGCTGTCCTTCAACGCGGTGGTGAGTTTCTGCATCCGCAGCACGATCCGGGCGGCCGCCTCGGATCCCGGGACGCCGAGCAGCGCCGCTTCGAGCCGTTCGTAGTCCTCGAGCAGCGCTTCGGCCGGGTCTCCGCCGAACGCGGCTTCGAGGTGGCCGGCGAGAGCGGTGGCCGTCGGGTGGTCGAACACCGCGGTCGCGGGCAGCGCGACCCCGGTCGCCGCGGCGAGCCGGTTGCGGAACTCGACCGCGGTCAGCGAGTCGAAGCCCAGGTCGCGGAAGGCCCGGCCGGGCGCGATGGCCCCCGCCGACGCGTGTCCCAGCGCGGCGGCCGCCTGCGCCCGGACCAGGTCGAGCAGCAGCCGGCCGCGCTCGGCCGCCGACGCGGCACGCAGCCGCTCGGCCTGCGAGCCGGCGTCCGCCTCGGTGGCCATCGCCTGCGCGGCTTCCGGGACGCCGGTGAGCAGCGGGCTCGGCCGCACGGCGGCGAACGCGGGCGCGAACCGGGGCCAGTCGACGTCGGCCACGGTCACGGTCCCGGTGGCCGCCATCAGCCTGCCGAGTTCGCGCAGTGCGGCTTCCGGCCGCATGGCGGCGATCCCGCCCCGCTCCACCCGCTCCGCCGCGGCGCCCGTGGCGGCCATCCCGGCCGCCGCCCACGCGCCCCAGGCGACCGACAGCGCCGGAAGTCCATTGTGGACCCGCTGGTCGGCGAGCGCGTCGAGGTGGGCGTTGGCGGCCGCGTAGTTGCCCTGCCCGCTCCCGCCGATCGTGGCGGCCAGCGAGGAGAACAGCACGAACGCCGAGACCGGGTGGTCACGGGTCAGCTCGTCCAGCAGCCGGGCGGCGGTCACCTTGGCCCGGAACACGGTCGCGAACCGCGCCGGCGTGAGCCCGTCGACCACGCCGTCGTCGAGCACGCCCGCGGTGTGGAAGACCGCGGTGACCCGTTCGCCCGCCAAGACCTCGGCGAGCGCTTCGCGGTCGGCGATGTCGCAGGCGACGATCCGGACGTCGGCCCCGGACAGCTCGGCCCGCAGTTCCTCGGCGCCGGGAGCGTCAGGCCCGCGGCGGCTGAGGAGGAGCAGCCGGGTGGCGCCCCGCGCCACGGCCCACTTCGCCACCTCGGCGCCGAGGGCTCCGGTGCCTCCGGTGATCAGGACGGTCCCGTCCGGGGTCCAGTCGCCGCCCGGTACGCCGCCCAGCCGGGTGAGCCGCCGCCCGCGGACGCCGGATTCGCGCACCACGACCTGGTCTTCGGCGCCGGTGAGCACCCCGGCCAAGCGCGGCCCGGTCCGCTCGTCCAGCTCGGCGGGCACGTCCACCAGCCCGCCCCAGCGGTCGGGCAGCTCGAGGGCGATCGTCCGGCCCAGCCCCCACACCGCCGCCGCGTCCGGGTCGCCGGGCCCGTCGACGGCCATCGCGTCGCGGGTCACCGCCCAGACCCGCGCGGTCACCCCGGCATCGCCGAGCGCCTGCACCGCGGTGGCGGTGTGCACGACGTCGAGGGCCACCAGCACCCCGGCGTAGTCACCCGCCACGGCCTCGGCCAGCTCGGCTCGGTCGGCCCCCGCCGGAACCACGACCTGACGGACGCCGGCACCCGCGTCCGTCAGCGCGGTCGCCAGGTCCGCGGACCCGCCGTCGGAAAGCAGCAGCCACTCCCCGGACAGCTCGGCCGCGCGGTCCGGGACCGGCTGCCACGTCGCCCGGTAGCGCCAGGTGCCCGCCCGAGGGCCGGTGGCCGAGTCCAGCCAGAACCGTTCCCGCTGGAAGGCGTAGGTCGGCAGGTCCACCCGGTTCCGGGCGGTGCCGAGCACTGGTGCCCAGTCCACGGCGACCCCGTGCACGTGCGCCCGCGCCAAGGCCGTGAGCAGCGTGGCGGTGCCGTCACGGTCCGCCAGCTGGGTCGCCGTGACCAGCGCGCCGGCCGCGCCCGGCACGCCGTGGGCCGCCGCGGCCAGCACGCCCTGCGGCCCCACCTCGGCGAACCGGGTCACCCCGTCCGCGGCGGCGACGCCGACCGCGTCGGCGAACCGGACCGTGCCGCGCACCTGGTCCACCCAGTACCCGGCCGAGCACAGTTCGGCGCTCGCGGCCTTCCCGGTGACCGTGGAGACGATCGGCAGCCGCGGTTCGTGGTACTCCACAGTGGACGCGACGGCCGCGAACCCGGCCAGCATCGGGTCCATCCGGTGCGAGTGGAACGCGTGCGACACCTTCAACCGGTTCGTCTTGCGGTCCCCCGCCCACCGGGCGACCGCCTCGACGGCGTCGACGTCCCCGGAGACGACCACGGCTTCGGGGCCGTTGACCGCGGCCACCGACACCCCGGGCAGCTCCGCGACGACCGGGCCGATGTCCTCTTCGGACGCTTGCACGGCGAGCATGGCCCCGCCTTCGGGCAGCGCCTGCATCAACCGGCCCCGCGCGGCCACCAGCACACACGCGTCAGCCAGCGAGAACACCCCGGCCACGTGCGCCGCCGCCAGCTCCCCGATCGAATGTCCGATGAGGACGTCCGGCCGGACACCGAACGACTCCAGCAACCGGAACAACGCCACCTCGACCGCGAACAACCCGGCCTGCGCGAACACCGTCCGGTTCAGCAGCTCGGCATCGGAGCCCCACAGCACGTCCCGCACCGGGGAATCCCACCGGGCACACACCTCGTCGAAGGCCTCGGCGAACACCGGGAACCGCTCGTACAGGTCCCGGCCCATGCCCAGCGCCTGCGAACCCTGTCCGGAGAACAGGAAGGCCGTCTTGCCCGGCCCGGCCGAGCCGGTCAGCACGCTCGCCGCGGAAGCGCCCGAGGCGACCGCCGCCAGGCCGGCCAGCAGCGCGTCCCGGTCGGCACCGACGACGACGGCACGTTCGTCCAGCGCGGCCCGGCCGGTCAGCAGGGAGTGCGCCACGTCGGCCCGGTCGAGCCCCGGCGCGGCCAGCAGCCGCTCGCGCAGCCGGCCGGCCTGCGCCCGCAGCGCGGCCGCCGACCGGGCGGACAGCACCAGCGGCACCGGGCCGGACACGGCGGGCGCGGGCGTCTCGGGCGCCGGGGACGCCGCTTCGAAGACGGCGTGCACGTTGGTGCCGCTGATCCCGAACGAGGACACCGCGGCCCGGCGGGGTTCGCCGGTGTCCGGCCAGTCCGTGGCCTCGGTGAGCAGCCGCACGGTGCCGTCCGGCCAGTCCACCCGGGTGCTCGGCACGTCGGCGTGCAGGGTGCGCGGCAGCACGCCGTGGCGCATCGCCTGCACCACCTTGATCACGCTCGCCACGCCGGCCGCGGCCTGGGTGTGGCCGAGGTTGGACTTGACCGAACCCAGCCACAGCGGGCGCCGCGGGTCGCGGCCCCGGCCGTAGGTGGCGATCAGCGCCTGCGCCTCGATCGGGTCGCCGAGCCGGGTGCCGGTGCCGTGGGCTTCGACCGCGTCGACCTGGTGGGCCGACAGCCGGGCCGCGGCCAGCGCCTGGGTGATCACCCGCTGCTGGGACGGGCCGTTCGGGGCGGTGAGCCCGTTCGACGCGCCGTCGGAGTTCATCGCGGAGCCGCGGAGCACGGCCAGCACCGGGTGTCCGTTGCGCCGCGCGTCGGAGAGCCGTTCGAGCAGCAGAATGCCCGCGCCCTCGGCGAGGCCGAAGCCGTCCGCGCCGTCGCCGAACGCCTTGCACCGGCCGTCCGGCGCGAGCCCGCCCTGCCTGCTGAAGGCGAGGAAGACCGCCGGGGTCGGCATCACGGTGACCCCGCCCGCCAGCGCCAGCGAGCACTCCCGCTGGCGCAGGGCGTGCCGGGCCCAGTGCAGGGCGACCAGCGACGACGAACACGCCGTGTCCACGGTGGCCGTCGGGCCCTCCAGCCCGAAGGTGTAGGCGAGCCGGCCGGACACCACGCTGGTGGCGTTGCCGGTCAGCAGGTGCCCTTCCGCGGTCGCGGCCTCCGTGCGGCGGCCGGTGCCGTACCCGCAGGGCGCGGCCCCGACGAAGACCCCGGTGCGGCTGCCGCGTACCGACATCGGATCGATGCCGGCGTGCTCGAACGCCTCCCACGAGGTTTCGAGCACGAGCCGCTGCTGCGGGTCCATCGTGATCGCCTCGCGCGGGCTGATGCCGAAGAAGCCGGCGTCGAACTCCGCGGCGTCGTGCAGGAAGCCGCCGGCCCGCGAGTAGGTGGTGCCGGGCTTGTCCGGCGCGGCCCCGGGCGCGAGCAGCGCGTCGAGGTCCCAGCCCCGGTCGCCCGGCAGGTCGGTGACGGCGTCACCGCCCGCCGCCACCAGGTCCCACAGGCTGTCCGCCGACGTGATCCCGCCGGGGTACCGGCAGCCGATCCCGATGACGGCGATCGGCTCGGCGTCGCGTTCTTCGAATTCGCGCACCCGCCGGTTGGCTTCGCGCAGTTCGGTGGTGGCCCGCCGGAGGTAGTCGCGCAGGGTGCCGTTGTCCGTCATGAAGACCTGCCCAGTTCGCTGTCGAGCACTTCGAAGAGTTCGTCGTCGCCGGCCAGCTCGAGGTCGTCGCCGGGTGCGCCGTCGCCGGACCGGAGGCCGGTCCAGCCGCGGACGAGTGCGCGCAGCCGCGCGGTGACGCTGTCGGCCGCCAGTTCGTCGGCGGCGACCGCGGCGGCCCCGTCGGCGTCGAGCCCGGCGAGCGTGGCTTCCAGCCGCCCGAGCTCGTCGAGCAGCGCGACCACGGGCCGCGGGGCGCCGCCGTCGCCCAGCAGCTCGTGCAGCCGGGCGGCCACCGCCGCCGAGGTCGGGTAGTCGAAGATCACCGTGGCGGGCAGCCGCAGGCCGGTCGCGGCCGTGAGCCGGTTGCGCAGTTCGACCGCGGTCAGCGAGTCGAAGCCGAGCTCGCTCAGGGCCCGCTCCGGCTCGATCGCGGCGGCGGACTCGTGGGCGAGCACCGTCGCCACGTGGCCGCGCACCAGGTCGAGGAGGAACCGGTCGCGGTCGTCGGCGGGGATCGCCTCGAACCGCTGCGCGAACGACGGCCCGGTCTCCTCGCCCGCGGCCACCACCCGGCGGGGGCCGGCCGGCACCAGTCCGCGCAGCACCGCGGGGACCGCGGCCCGCGACCGCAGGGCGGCGAGGTCGAGGTCGACCGGCACCACGGCCGGTTCGGCGGCGCGCAGCCCGGCGTCGAACAGCGCCAGAGCGTCCTCTGTGGACAGTGGTCGGATGCCGCCGCGCGACAGCCGCGCCCGGTCGGCCCCGGCCAGGTGCCCGGTCATCCCGCTGGCTTCGGCCCACAGTCCCCAGGCCAGCGACGTCGCCGGCAGCCCGTGTGCCCGGCGGTGCCGGGCCAGGGCGTCCAGGAACGCGTTCGCGGCCGCGTAAGCCGGTTGCCCGGCGCTGCCGAAGGTGCCCGCTCCTCCGGAGAATAGGACGAAGGCGGCGACGTCACCACACAGCTCGTGCAGGTTCAGTGCCGCATCGACCTTCGGCCGCAGGACCGCGGTCAGCCGGTCCGGGGTCACCGACTCGAGCACGCCGTCGTCGAGCACCCCGGCCGCGTGGACCACGGCCGAAAGCTCGCGACCGGCGATGACCTGTTCCAGGGCGTCCCGGTCGGCCGCGTCGCAGGCGACGATCTCGGTTCGGGCGCCCAGCAGTTCCAGTTCCTCCCGCAGTTCGTCCGCGCCGGGTGCGTCCGGGCCGCGACGGCTCAGCAGCAGCAGGTCCCGTACCCCGTGCGTGGAGACCAGGTGCCGCGCCAGCAGCGCGCCCAGGGTGCCGATGCCGCCGGTGACCAGGACCGTGCCGTCGGCGAGGCCGGCCGGGATGCGCAGGACGAGCTTGCCGACGTGCTTGGCCTGGCTCATCGTCCGGAAGACGTCCCGCGCCTCGGTGATGTCCCGCACCGAAACCGGCAGCGGCCGCAGCACCCCGCGTTCGAACAGCGCGGTGAGCTCGGAAAGCATCTCGGCCAGCCGGTCGGGGGAGGCCTCGATGAGGTCGAACGCCTCATACCGGACGCCGGGGTACTCCTTGGCGACCAGCTCCGGGTCGCGGACGTCGTTCTTGCCCATCTCGACGAACCGGCCACCCCGCGGCAACAGACGCAGGGACGCATCCACGAACTCACCGGTGAGCGCGTCCAGCACCACATCGACCCCGGCACCACCGGTGGCCGCCAGGAACTCGAACTCGAAGTCCAACGTCCGCGAAGACGCCAGCCGCTCCTCCGCGATCCCCACCGCCGGCCACTTCGCCGGACTCGCCGTCCCGAACACCGTGGCACCCAGGTGCCCGGCGATCTGCACCGCGGCCATGCCCACGCCACCGGCGGCCGCGTGCACCAGCACGGACTCGCCTTCGCGGACGCCGGCCAGGTCGTTCAGCGCGTACCACGCGGTCAGGAACGCCACCGGAACCGAAGCCGCCGTCTCGAACGACCAGCCCGCCGGCAGCACGGCCATCGCCCGCCGGTCCGCCACGGCGACCGGCCCGAGCGCGCCGTTGAACAAGCCGAAGACCCGGTCCCCCGGCGCCAGGTCGGTGACCGCCGCACCGGTCTCCAGGACCACGCCGGCGCCCTCGGCGCCCATCGGCACCGGGTCGGGATACATCCCGAGCCCGATCAGCACGTCCCGGAAGTTCACCCCGACCGCGCGCAGCCCGACCCGGACTTCGTTGTCCCGCAACGGGCGCCCGGCGTCCGGGTGGCCGATTAGGGCCAGGTTCTCCAGCGTCCCCGCCGCGGTGACGTCGAGCCGCCACGGTCCGGCCGGCGGCCGGAGGTCGTCCGGGGCGGTGCGGGCCAGCCGCGGCACGAACACCTCGCCGCCGCGGACGGCCAGCTGGGGTTCGTCGAGCGCGACGACCGACGGCAGCACTTCGGGGAGCACCGCTTCGGCGTCGACGTCCAGCAGCGCCAGCCGGCCGGGGTGCTCGGCCTGCGCCGACCGCAGCAAACCCCAGACGGGCGACTCCGCCACCCCGGCGACCGGGTCGTCCCGGCGGACGCCGACCGCGTCCCGGGTGACGACCAGGAGCCGGGCCCCGGCGGCTTGCTCGGCGGCGAGCCAGTTTTGCACCGTGGTGAGCGTGGCCGTCAGCCCCGCGCGGACCTCGGCCGCCGTCAGGCCGGCTCGCGGTACCTCGGTGACGAGGACGTCGGCCGCGGCTTCGCCGAGCATCGCCCAGGTGCGGCCGCCGGTGCCCGGCTCGACGCGGTGCCACCCGACGGCGAACAGCGAGCCACGGCGCGCCGCGTCGAACCGGGCCGCCGAAACCGGCCGGGAGACCAGGGAATCGATCGTCGCGACCGGGGCGCCCGTGTCGTCGGCGACGGTCAGCGAGATCGCCTCCTCGCCGACCCGCGAGAGCCGCACCCGCAGTGCGGTCGCGCCGATCGCGGTCAACGTGACGCCGCTGAAGGCGAACGGGAGCCGCCCGACGGCCTCGGCCTCGGTGGTTTCCAGCCCGGCCGCGAGCATCGCCTGGAGTGCGGCGTCGAGCAGGGCCGGGTGCAGGCCGAACCCGTCGGTGCGGCCGCCGGCGGGCAGGCGGACGTCGGCGTAGAAGTCGTTGCCGTCCCGCCAGGCCGCGTGGAGGCCGCGGAAGAGCGGCCCGTAGGTGAACCCGAGCCCGGCGAAGCGGCCGTAGACGTCGTCGAGGTCGATCGGGGCCGCGCCGGGCGGGGGCCAGGTTTCCAGCCCGGTGGGTCCGGCGGGGGCGGCGGCCGGGGCGAGCACGCCCGTCGCGTGCCGGGTCCACGGTGCGCCGGGATCCTCGTCCGGCCGGCTGTGGATCGTCAGGCCGCGCCGTCCGGTCTCGTCGTCGGGGTCCACGGTGAGCTGCAGGCGCAGCCCCCCGCTGCCGGGCACCACCAGCGGGGCTTCCAGGGTGAGTTCCTCGACCAGCCCGCAGCCCGCTTCGTCGGCGGCGCGGACAGCCAGCTCGACGAAGCCGGTGCCGGGCAGCAGCACCGAACCGCGGACGGCGTGGTCGGCGAGCCACGGGTGGGTGTCGAGGCCCAGACGGCCGGTGAGCACCAGCTCGCCGGAGCCCGCCACGGTCATCGCGGCGGCCACCAGGGGGTGTTCGGTGGCGGTGAGGCCGAGGCCGTGCGGGTCGCCCGGCTTCGCCGCGGGGGTGTCCGGCCAGAACCGCCGGCGCTGGAAGGGGTAGGTGGGCAGGTCCACCCGCCGGCCCGGGGTCAGCTTCTCCCAGGCCACCGCCACACCGTGGACGAACGCCTGGCCGAACGCGGTGCAGAGCTGCCGCAGGCCGCCGTGGTCGCGGCGGAGCGTCGGCACCACCGCACCGGCGGCTTCGACGTCGTCGAGAGTCTGCTGCACCCCCACGGTCAGCACCGGGTGCGCCGAGCTTTCCACGAACACCGTGTGCCCGGCCGCGATCGCCGCCCGGACCGCGTCCTCGAACCTCACGGTGGCGCGCAGGTTGCGGTACCAGTAGTCCGCGGTCAGTTCAGCCGTGTCGATCTGACCGCCGGTCAGGGTCGAAAAGAAGATCGTGTCCACACTGGACGGACGCACGGGGGCCAGTTCAGCCAGGATCCGGTCGCGAATCGCCTCCACCTGGGGCGAATGGGACGCGTAATCCACCGGGACCCGCCGGGCGCGGACGCCTTCGGCCTCCCAGGCCGCCTGCGCGGCATCCAAAGCCTCGACCTCACCCGACACCACGGTCGCGGACGGTCCGTTCACCGCCGCGACACCCAGCCGCGGATCCAGCCCGGCCTCGACCTCGGCCACCGGCAACGAAACCGACAACATCCCACCGGTCCCCGCCAGCTCGGTGATCGCCTTGGCGCGCAACGCGACCACCCTCGCGCCATCCTCAAGGGACAAGGCACCCGCGACCACCGCGGCGGCGATCTCACCCTGCGAATGACCGATCACCGCAGCAGGCTCCACACCGGCGGCTCGCCACAGCTCCGCCAGGCAGACCATCACCGCCCAGAGCAGCGGCTGCACCACATCGACGCGTTCCAGCACCGCCGGATCGGCCGAACGCGCCACCTCAGTCAGCGACCAGTCCGCAAAGGACGACAGCGCGGTCTCGCACTCGGCCCACCGAGCCGCGAACACCTCCGAAGAATCCAGCAGCTCCACCGCCATCCCGGCCCACTGCGACCCCTGACCCGGGAACACCAGCACCGGGCCGGTGCCGTCGACCACCGCACCCGTCACCACCGCGGGCGACGGCTCGCCGCCGGCCAGTGCCGTCAGGCCGTCGAGGAGTTCGGCCGGTCCGGTGCCGATCACCACGGCGCGCCGGTCCCACGCGGTCCTGGTCGTCGCCAGCGAGAAGGCCACGTCGGCGGCGGGAAGGCCGGCGACGTGCCCGGCCAGCCGCTGGGCCTGCTCCTGCAGCGCGGCCTCCGACTTCGCGGCCACCACCCACGGCGTCACCGGCGCCGCGGCAGGTGCCTCGGCTTCTTCGGCCACCGGGGCTTCTTCGATGATGACGTGGGCGTTCGTGCCGCTCATGCCGAACGACGAGACGCCGGCACGCCGCGGGGTTTCCACCGCGGGCCAAGGCCGTGCCTCGGTCAGCAGCTCGACCGCGCCGGCCGACCAGTCCACTTCGGACGAAGGGGCGCCGACGTGCAGGGTTTTGGGCAGGCGGCCGTTCCGCAGGGCCAGCACCACCTTCATGACGCCGGCCACGCCGGCCGCGCCCTGGGTGTGGCCGATGTTCGACTTCACCGAACCGAGCCACAGCGGCCGATCGCGGTCCTGGCCGTAGGTCGCCAGCAGCGCCTGGGCCTCGATCGGGTCGCCGAGCTTCGTGCCGGTGCCGTGTGCCTCCACGACGTCGACATCCGCACCGGACAGCCGCGCGTTGGCCAGGGCCTGGGTGATCACCCGTTGCTGCGACGGGCCGTTCGGGGCGGTCAGCCCGTTCGACGCACCGTCCTGGTTCACCGCCGAACCCCGCACCACGGCGAGGATGGGGTGCCCGTGGCGCCGCGCCTCGGACAACCGCTCCACCAGCAGCACGCCGACCCCCTCGGCGAGGCCCATGCCGTCCGCCGTGTCGGCGAACGCCTTGCAGCGGCCGTCCTCGGCCAGCCCGCGCTGCCGGGAGAAGGCGATGAACGCGCCCGGACCCGCCATCAGCGCGACCCCGCCGGCCAGCGCCAGCTCGCAGTCGCCGTTGCGCAGGGCCTGCACGGCCAGGTGCAGCGCGACCAGCGATGACGAACACGCCGTGTCGACGGTGACCGCCGGGCCTTCGAGCCCGAGGGTGTAGGAGATCCGGCCGGAGACCACGCTCGACGCGCTGCCGGTCAGCACGTGGCCTTCCGAGCCCGCCGACGACCGGAGCACGGCCTGCCCGTAGTCGCTGATGTTGCTGCCGGTGAACACGCCGATCCGGTCGCCGCGCACCGACGCCGGGTCGATCCCGGCCCGCTCGAGCACCTCCCACGAGACCTCCAGCAGCAGCCGCTGCTGCGGGTCCATGGCCAGCGCCTCGCGCGGCGAGATGCCGAAGAACGCCGGGTCGAACTCGCCCACGCCCTCGACGAAGGCGCCGTGCCGGACGTGGCTCTTGCCCGGCGCGTCCGGGTCCGGGTCGAACAGGCCCGCCAGGTCCCAGCCGCGGTCGGCCGGGAACTCCGTCACGGCGTCCCCTTCGGACTCCAGCAGCCGCCAGAGGTCTTCCGGCGAGGCCACCCCGCCCGGGAACCGGCAGCCCATCGAGACGATGGCGATCGGCTCGTCGTCGGCGGCGATCGTGACGATCTGGGCGGGCGCGTCGGCTTCGGCGCCGAAGACGCGGCCGTGCAGGTAGTTCGCCAGCGCTTCCGGCGTCGGGTAGTCGAACACGGCCGTGGTGGGCAGTTTCAGCCCGGTCGCGGTGGCCAGCCGGTTGCGCAGGTCGACCGCGGTCAGCGAGTCGAACCCGAAGTCGCGGAAGGCCTTGCCCGGCACCACGGCCGCCGCCGAAGCGTGGCCCAGGACGGCCGCGGCCTGCCCCCGCACGGTCTCCAGCACGGATTGCCGCCGTTCGGCCGCGGACAGCCCGGCCAGGGCCCGGCGCAGCTCGGACGGCTCGCCCGCGGCCGGGCCCGGCTCGACCCGGTCGGCGGCGAGGATCTCCGCCGCTTCCGGGACGTCGGCGATCAGCGGCCGCGGCCGGGCCGAGCCGAACGCGGGCACGAACCTGTCCCAGTCGACGTCGGCGAGGGCGATGGACGGCCGGTCGTGGTCGAGTTCGCGGCGCAACGCGCTCATCGCGATCTCGGGGTCGAGGAACGGCAGCCCGCGTTTGCGGACGAGGCTCGGGTCCACGCCCTCGGGGATGGTCGCGCCGGTCCACTCGTTGGCCGCGTGCCAGATGCCCCAGGCGATGGAGCTCGCCGGGAGGCCGCGGGCCCGGCGGTGCTCGGCGAACGCGTCGAGGTAGGCGTTCGCCGCGCCGTACGCGCCGTGGTCGCCGCTGCCCCAGACCCCGGCGATGGAGGAGAACAGCACGAACGCGTCGAGCTCTTCGCCGTCGAGCAGTTCGGCGAGGTGCTGCGCGCCGAGCACCTTGGCCGCCATCACGGCGGAGAACTCGGCGAGCGTCGCGGTTTCGATCGCGCCGATGTCAATCAGGGCGGCCGCGTGGATCACCGCGCGCACCGGGTCGCCCGCCGTGCGCAGCTCGGCCAGGAGCGCGGCCAGCGCGGCCTTGTCCGCGACGTCGCAGCGGACGGCGGTGAGCCGCACGCCGGAGCGGGCCAGTTCGGCGGTGAGTTCGGGGACGCCCGGCGCGTCCGGGCCGCGCCGGCCCGGGAGCACGATGTGGCCGGCGCCCGCGCCGGCGAGCCAGCGCACCACCAGCGGGCCGAGGTCACCGGTGCCGCCGGTGACCAGCACGGTCCCGCGCGGCTGCCAGGTCCGGCCGGGCCGCTCGTCGCCGAGCGGCGCGCGGGTGAGCCGCCGGGTGAACACCCCGGACGGCCGGACGGCCAGCTGGTCTTCGTCGTCCGCCGCGGCCAGCACCGAGGCCAGCCGCTCGGCGGCCCGCTCGTCGATCACTTCGGGAAGGTCGACGAGGCCGCCCCAGCGGGCGGGGTGTTCGAGGGCCACGACCCGGCCGAGCCCCCAGACCTGGGCCTGCAGCGGCCGGGGCAGGTCTTCGCCGTCCGCCACCGCGACCGCGCCGCGGGTGAGGCACCAGAGCCGCGCGGGGACACCGGCGTCGCCGAGCGCCTGGGCCAGCGTGAGCGTGCCGGCGAGCCCGGCCGTCATCGCCGGGTGCTCCGGGTGCGGCGTCTCGTCGGCCGCGAGCAGCGACACGACCCCGGCGACCTCGCGGCCCGGTTCGCCCAGGCGGCGGGCGAGGTCCGCCCGGCCGGTGCCCGGGGCGAGTTCGAGCTCGACGACATCGGCACCGTGGGCGGCGAGCGCCGTGACGACGTCGGCCGGGCGCGCGCCGGCCGGGGTGACGACCAGCCAGGTCCCGGCCAGGCGGTCCGCCGGGCGGGCGAGCGGCTTCCAGGTGATCCGGTAGCGCCAGCGGTCGGCCGTCGCGTGTGCCCGGCGCTGCCGGTGCCAGGCCGAGAGGGCGGGCACGACGGCGCCGAGTTCACCGTCGCCGAGGTGCAGGGCGTCCGCGAGGTCTTCGAGGTCTTCGCGCTCGACGGCGTCCCAGAACCGGGTCTCCACCGAGTCGGCGGCCAGTGCGACCGCGGCCGGCCGGGCCGGCGGCCAGAAGCGTTCGCGCTGGAACGCGTACGTCGGCAGGTCCACCCGGACCGGCCGGGCGTCCGCGAACACCGCCGCCCAGTCGACGGCCACGCCGAGGACGTGCGCTTCGGCGTACGCGGTGAGCACCTGGGTGAGATCGCCGTGCTCGCGGCGCAGCGTGCCCAGTGCGGCGCCGGTGGCCTCCAGCGCGTCCAAGGTCTGCTGGATGCCGACGGTCAGCACGGGGTGGGCCGAAGCCTCGACGAACGTCGTGTGCCCGGCCGCCGCGAGCGCGCGAACGGCCTGCTCGAACCGGACGGTCTCGCGCAGGTTGCGGTACCAGTAGCCGGCGGTCAGCTGCGCGGTGTCGAGCGGCTCGCCGGTCAGCGTCGAGGCGAAGACCGTGCGGACCGGGCGCGGGGTGATCCCCGCGAGGTCGGCGAGGACGCGGTCGCGGATGGCCTCCACCTGGGGCGAGTGCGAGGCGTAGTCCACCGGGATGCGGCGGACGCGGACGCCCTCGGCTTCCCAGCGCGCCTGCGCTTCGTCGAGCGCGGTGACCTCACCCGAGACGACGGTCACCGACGGGCCGTTCACCGCGGCGATGCCCAGCCGCGGGTCCAGCCCGGCTTCGACGTCGGCCACCGGCAACGGCACCGACAGCATCCCGCCCGTACCCGCCAGTTCCGTGATGGCCTTGGCCCGCAACGCGACCACGCGCGCCCCGTCCTCGACGGACAGCGCTCCGGCGACCACCGCGGCGGCGATCTCACCCTGCGAATGCCCGATCACCGCGGCCGGCTCGACACCCGCCGAGCGCCACAACTGGGCCAGGCAGACCATCACCGCCCACAACAGCGGCTGGACGACGTCGACCTGCTCCAGCACGGCCGGATCAGCCGAACGCGCCACCTCCGTCAACGACCAGTCCACAAAAGACTTGAGCGCGGTTTCGCACTCCGCCCACCGAGCCGCGAACACCGCCGAAGAATCCAGCAGCTCCACCGCCATCCCGACCCACTGCGAACCCTGCCCCGGGAAGACCAGCACCGGACCAGCGCCCGGCGAACCGGCCACGCCGGTCACCGCGGCCGGTTCGCCCGCGGCCACGCCGGCCAGCCCGGCGAGGAGGGAGTCGGAGCCGGTGCCGACGACGACCGCCCGGTGCTCCAGGTGCGCCCGGGTGGTGGCCAGCGACCAGGCCACGTCGGCCGGGGCTTCGGTGCGGCCGGCCAGGAACCGGCCGAGCCGGGCGGCCTGGGCGCGCAGGGCTTCCGGCGTCCGGCCCGACACCGTCCACACGACCGGTCCCGGCCGCGGCTCCGGCCGCACGGGGACCACTGCTGCCGGGGCCTGTTCGAGGATCACGTGCGCGTTGGTGCCGCTGATCCCGAACGAGGAGACGCCCGCGCGGCGCGGCCGGCCGGTCTCGGGCCAGTCCCGCGCCTCGGTCAGCACCTCGACCGCACCGGCCGACCAGTCCACGAAGGACGACGGGGTGTCGACGTGCAGCGTCTTCGGCAGCACGCCGTGCCGCATGGCCTGCACCATCTTGATGACGCCGCCGACGCCGGAGGCCGCCTGCGCGTGCCCGATGTTCGACTTGATCGAGCCGAGCAGCAGCGGGTGCGCCCGGTCGCGGCCGTAGGTGGCGAGCAGCGCCTGCGCTTCGATGGGGTCGCCGAGCTTCGTGCCGGTGCCGTGCGCCTCGACCGCGTCGACGTCCTGCGTGCCGAGCCCGGCGTCGGCGAGCGCCGCCCGGATGACCCGTTGCTGGGACAGGCCGTTCGGGGCGGTCAAGCCGTTCGAAGCGCCGTCGGAGTTCACCGCCGAGCCGCGGACGACGGCGAGGATCCGCCGTCCGTTGCGGCGGGCGTCGGACAGCCGCTCGACCAGCAGCAGGCCCACGCCTTCGGAGAACCCGGCGCCGTCGGCCGCGTCCGCGAACGCCTTGCACCGGCCGTCGGGCGCGAGGCCGCCCTGCGCCGCCATCTCGGTGAACAGGCCCGGCGTCGACATCACGGTGACCCCGCCGGCGAGCGCGAGCGAGCATTCCCCCGAACGCAGGGCCTGCGCGGCGAGGTGGAGCGCGACGAGGGACGACGAGCACGCGGTGTCCACGGTGACCGAAGGTCCTTCGAGCCCGAGCACGTAGGAGACGCGGCCGGAGACCACGCTGCCGGAGTTGCCGGTGCCGATGTAGCCCTCGGCGCCCTTGCGCAGCCCGGGCATGAGGGTGGCGTAGTCGTGGTACATGGCGCCCGCGAACACGCCGGTGCGGCTGCCGCGCAACGCCGTCGCGTCGATGCCCGCGTCCTCGACCGCTTCCCACGCCGTCTCGAGCAGGAGCCGTTGCTGCGGGTCCATGGCCAGGGCCTCGCGCGGCGAGATGCCGAAGAACCCGGCGTCGAATTCCGCGGCGTCGTGGAGGAACCCGCTTTCGCGGGCGCCGGACAGCGCCGCCGGGTCCCAGCCGCGGTCGGCGGGGAACGCGGTGACCGCGTCGCCGCCGGATTCGACCAGCTGCCACAGGTCCGCGGCGGAGGCGACCCCGCCGGGGAACCGGCAGCCGATGCCGATGACGGCGATCGGTTCGTCGGCGGCGGCGCCGGCCGGCGGCGCGGTGGTGACGACCCGGTCGCCGAGGCCGAGCAGTTCGCGCCGGACGTGTTCGGCGAGCACGTCCGGGGTCGGGTAGTCGAAGACGAGGGTGGCGGGCAGCTTCAGGCCGGTCGCGGCGCCGAGCCGGTTGCGCAGCTCGACCGCGGTCAGCGAGTCGAAGCCGAGCTCGGTGAACGAGCGGTGCGGGTCCACCGCCGCGGCCGAGGTGTGCCGGAGCACGTCGGCGACCTGCGCGCGGACGATGCCGAGCACGGTGCGCCGCTGCTCGTCGAGCTCGAGCCCGCCGAGGCCGCCGACTCCCGTCTCGGCGCGGACGACCCGGCGGCGAGGACTGCCCACCAGGCCGGTGAGCAGCGCGGGGGCCGCTCCGGGTCGGAGGGCGGCGAGGTCGAGCGCGACCGGGGCGGCCGCGGGGAGGTCCGCGGCCAGTGCGGCGTCGAGCAGCGCGATACCGTCCGATGTGGACAGAGAGCGGACCCAGGACCGGGCCAGCCTGCCGCTGTCGTCGCCGGCGAGGTGTGCGGTCATGTCGCTGGCCTGTTCCCACAATCCCCAGGCCAGGGCGGTCGCGGGGAGTCCGCGGGCGCGCCGGCGCTGGGCCAGCGCGTCCAGCCACGTGTTGGCCGCCGCGTAATTGCCCTGTCCCGGTACGCCGAACACCCCGGCCGCGGAAGAGAACAGGACGAACTTCTCCACGTCCCCCGCCAGTTCGTGCAGGTTCCAGGCCGCATCGACCTTGGGCCGCCACACCGTCCCTAGCCGCTCCGGCGTCAGCGACTCGACGACGCCGTCATCGAGCACACCCGTCGCGTGCACCACCGCCGTCAGGTGCTCGATGCTGCTCAAGACCTCGGCCAATGCCTCGCGATCCGCCGCGTCGCAGGCCACGATCCGGACCGTGGCATCCAGGTTCGCCAGCTCTTCCGCGCCCGGCGCGTCCATGCCACGACGGCTCAGCAGCACCAGGTCACGAACACCGCGCTCGACCAGATGACGAGCCACCAGACCACCGAGCAGGCCGGTGCCACCGGTGATCAACGTCGTGCCTTCCGTCGGCCACGCGACCTCTGCGGTGGTCGCCGCGCGCCGCAGCCTCGGCACGTACAGAGCGCCGTCGCGGACCGCCAGCTGCGGCTCGTCCGGCAGGGTGGCAGGCACGTCCCCGTCCGTGTCCAGCAACACGAACCGGCCGGGGTGCTCCGACTGCGCCGACCGCACCAGACCCCAGATACCCGCCTGCGCCAAGCCGGTGACGGCGTCGCCCGCAGTGACGCCGATGGCGTCCCGTGTGACCACGACGAGGCGCCCTTCGGGCCGGTCGAGCCAGCCCTGGATCGCCGCCAGTGCCTGGACCGGATCAGCGGGCTCGACCAGCTCGGTCCACGCCGCCGCCTCGGCGGGAGCCGGTTCCCAGGCCACCTCGTAGAGGGAGCCGGCCGTGGGCAGCCGGTCGCCGGAGGCCACGCGCAGGGCGAGGCGGTCGGCGGTGACCACGGGCAGCCCGGTTTCGTCGGTGACCAGCACGCCAACCGCGTCGGCGCCCTGGGCGGTCAGCCGGACGCGCACGCGCCGGGCCCCCGCGGCGTGCACGCGGACGCCAGACCACGCGAACGGCAGCCGGGGGCCGCCGTCGGCGGCCAGCAGGCCGCCCGCACCCGCCGCGTGCAGGCAGGCGTCGAGGAGCGCCGGGTGCACGGCGAACCCGTCGGCCTCGCCCGCCGCCTCGGGCAGCGCGACCTCGGCGAACACGACGTCGTCGGCGCGCCAGACCGCGCGCAGGCCCTGGAAGGCCGGGCCGTAGCCGTACCCGGCCTCCGCGGTACCGGCGTAGAAGCCGTCGATGCCGACCGGCTCGGCGTCCGCGGGCGGCCAGGCGGTGAGGGTGCCGGCGGTTCCGGTGCGGACGCGCGTCAAGGTGCCGGAGGCGTGCCGGGTCCACGGGTCGTCGGTGGCGGCGTCGTCCGGGCGGGAGTGGATCGTGACGGCGACGCGGCCGTCGTCCGCCGTGGTCGTCACGACCTGGACCGCGAGGGCGCCGGAGCCGGGCAGCCGGAGCGGGGTTTCGAGGGTCAGTTCCTCGACGGTGTCGCAGCCGGCGAGGTCGCCGGCGCGGACGGCCAGGTCGAGCAGCGCGGTGCCGGGGACCAGGACGGCACCGAGCACGGCGTGGTCGGCGAGCCAGCCGTGCGTCCGGGCGGACAGCCGTCCGGTGAGCACGACCTGTCCGGAACCGGCGACGGACACGACGGCGCCGAGCAGCGGGTGCCCGGCGGTGCCGAGCCCGGCCGCGGCGAGGCCGGCGCCACCCGGCGCGGTCCGCACCCAGTACCGTTCGCGCTGGAAGGCGTAGGTGGGCAGGTCGACCCGCTGCCCCGGGGTCAGCTTCTCCCAGGCGACGGCCACCCCGTGGACGTAGGCGTCCGCGTAGGCGGTGAAGAGCTGCTGCTGGTCGCCGTGGTCCCGGCGCAGGGTCGGCACCACCGCACCGGCGGCGCCCACCTCGTCGAGCGTCTGCTGGACGCCGACGGTGAGCACGGGGTGGGCCGAACTTTCCACGAACACGGTGTGCCCGGCCACGACTGCCGCCCGGACGGCGTCTTCGAACCGCACGGTGGCGCGGAGGTTGCGGTACCAGTAATCCGCGGTCAGCTCGGCCGTGTCGATCGCTTCACCGGTCAACGTCGAGAAGAACACAGTGTCCACACTGGACGGAGACACCGGCGCCAGGTCAGCGAGGATCCGCTCGCGAATCGCCTCCACTTGGGGCGAGTGGGACGCATAGTCCACCGGCACCCGCCGGACGCGAATCCCGGCGGCCTCCCACACCGCCTGAGCGGCATCCAGCGCGGCGACCTCACCGGAAACCACCGTCGCCGACGGCCCATTCACCGCCGCAACACCCAGCCGCGGATCCAGCCCGGCCTCCACCTCGGCCACCGGCAACGGAACAGACAACATCCCACCAGTACCCGCCAGCTCGGTGATCGCCTTCGCCCGCAGAGCAACCACCCGAGCACCGTCCTCAAGGGACAGCGCACCGGCCACCACCGCGGCCGCGATCTCACCCTGCGAATGCCCGATCACCGCGACAGGCGCGACACCGGCATCCCGCCACAGCTCGGCCAGGCAGACCATCACCGCCCACAGCAGCGGCTGCACGACATCGACCCGCTCCAGCACCGAGGGGTCGTTCGAGCGGGCAACGCCGGTCAGCGACCAGTCCACCAAGGACGAAAACGCGGTCTCGCACTCGGCCCACCGAGCCGCGAAGACCGGCGACGAGTCGAGAAGCCCGACCGCCATGCCGACCCACTGCGAACCCTGACCGGGGAACACCAGCACCGGACCGGCGGTGTCGACCGCTCGCCCGGTCACCACCCCGGGTGCGGGCGCCCCGGCGGCCAGTGCCGCCAGGCCGTCGAGGAGTCCGGCGCGATCGGCGCCGGCCACGACCGCGCGCTCCGGCCACACGGCCCTCGACGTCACCAGGGAAAACGCCACGTCGGCGGGAGCGAGGTCCGGACGGTCGCGCAGGTGGCGGGCCAGCCGGTCCGCCTGGGCGCGGACCGCCTCCGGCGTCATCGCCGACACCACGAGCGGCACGAGGCCTTCCCCGTGCGGCTCGGCGGCCGCCGGTTCGGCGGCGGGCGCGGCTTCGAGGATGAGGTGGGCGTTGGTGCCGCTCATGCCGAACGACGAGACGGCGGCCCGGCGCGGCCGGTCCGCCTCCGGCCACGGCCGCGGCTCGGTCAGCAGCTCCACCGCGCCGGCCGACCAGTCCACGTGCGACGTCGGTTCGTCCACGTACAGCGTCGACGGGGCAAGGCCGTGCCGCATCGCCATGACCATCTTGATCACGCCCGCGACGCCGGCGGCCGCCTGGGTGTGGCCCAGGTTCGACTTCACCGAGCCGAGCAGCAGCGGACGATCCGCGGGACGGCCCTGGCCGTACGTCGCGAGCAGCGCCTGCGCCTCGATCGGGTCGCCGAGCGTCGTCCCGGTGCCGTGGGCTTCCACGACGTCGATCTCGTCGGCGGCCAGCCGCGCGTCCAGCAGCGCCTGCAGGATCACCCGCTGCTGCGCCGGCCCGTTCGGCGCGGTCAGGCCGGTGCTGGCACCGTCGGAGTTGACCGCGGAGCCACGCAGCACGGCGAGCACCGGGTGCCCGTGGCGCCGGGCGTCGGACAGGCGCTCGACCAGCAGCACGCCGGCGCCTTCACCCCAAGCGGTGCCGTCGGCGGCCTCGGCGAAGGCCTTGACGCGGCCGTCGGCGGCGAGCCCGTTCTGGCGGGTGAACTCGGCGAACGCGCCGGGGGTGGCCATCACGGTCACCCCGCCGGCCAGCGCGAGCGAGCACTCGCCCTCCCGCAGCGACCGCGCCGCCAGGTGCAGGGCCACCAGCGAAGACGAGCACGCGGTGTCCACGGTCAGCGCCGGTCCCTCGAACCCGAGCGCGTAGGCGATCCGGCCGGAGAACACGCTCGCCGAGCCGCCGGTGGCCACGTAGCCACCGAGGTCCTCGGCGGCCCGGCCCAGCAGCGACACGTAGTCGCGGTTGTTGGAGCCGACGAACACGCCGGTCCGGCTGCCGCGCAGCACGGCGGGGTCGATCCCCGCCCGCTCCAATGCCTCCCACGACGTCTCGAGCAGCAGCCGCTGCTGAGGGTCCATGGCCAGGGCCTCGCGCGGCGAGATCCCGAAGAAGCCGGGATCGAACTCGGCGGCGTCGTGCAGGAAGGCACCTTCGCCGGTGGCGAAGCCGTTCGCGCCGTCCGGGACCTCCCAGCCCCGGTCGGCGGGGAACGCGGAGAAGCCGTCGCGGCCGTCCCGCACCAGCGACCAGAGGTCCTCCGGTGACTCGACACCGCCGGGGAAGCGGCAGGCCATCGCGACGATCGCGATGTCCTCCCGCTCGACGGCCTCCAGCTCGGCCAGCCTGCTCTTCGCCTGCCTGAGCTCGGCCGTCATCCACTTGAGGTGGTCGAGAAGCTTCTGCTCACGCGCCACGGGAACAACCCCCATCTTCTCTTGCCCGACAAGCCGCTCGCGCCCGCTTGCTCAAGACTTTCCGAATTCCTCGTGGATCAGGTCGAACAGCTCGTCGGCCGTGGCCGACTCCAGGTCGTGCGCGTCGTCGCGCCCGGCGTCCGGCCGGCGCCAGCGGGTCAGGAAACCCTGCAGCCGCACGGTGACCCGCGACCGCGTCAGCTCGTCGGCGTCCGGTGCGGCGAACGCGGCTTCGAGCCGGTCGAGCTCGCTCAGCAGCAGGCCGGCCGGGTCACCGCCGCCCTGCAGCTCGGTACGCAGGTGCGCGGCGAGCTTCGCCGGCGTCGGGTGGTCGAAGGTGACGGTCGCCGCCAGGGTGCGGCCGGCCGCGGCCCCCAGCCGGTCGCGCAGCTGCACCGCGCCCAGCGAATCCAGGCCCATTTCCAGGAAACCGCGCCGCACGTCGACCTCCCGCTCGTCCACGTGGCCGAGCACCGCGGCCGTTTCCGCGCGCACGGCGGCCACCAGGATCCGGTCGTGGTCGGCCGCGTCGGCCGCCGCGAGCCGGGCCCGCAGCGGCGCTTCGGCGGGTCGCTCCGGCACCGGGGCCGGCGTGACCAGCTCACCGAGCAGCGCGCTCGGCCTCGCCACGGTGAACAGCGGGGCGAACACCGGCCAGTCGACGTCCGCGACCACCGTCACGGCGGCGTCTTCACCCACCGCGCGGGCCATCGCCCCGACCGCGGCTTCGGGGGCCATCGCGGCGAGTCCCCGCTCCCGCAGCGCCGCCGCGGCGGCGCTGTCGCCCGCCATGCCGGCGTCCGCCCACGGGCCCCAGGCGATCGCGGTCGCGGTCAGGCCGCGGGCGCGGCGCCGCTCGGCGAGCGCGTCGAGGGCGGCATTGGCCGCGGCGTAGGCACTTTGGCCACCGCTGCCCCAGATCCCGGCGACCGAGGAGAACAGCACGAAGGCGTCCAGCGGGCGGTCTCCGAGCAGTTCGTCGAGGTGCCGCGCGCCCTCGGTCTTGGCCGCCAGAATCCGGGCGAACTCCGCGGCGGGGGTGTCGGCCAGCGGCGCGGCCTGCGCCACGCCGGCGGCGTGCACGACCGCCGCCGGGTCCGCCGTCTCCAGGAGCTTCCGCACCGCTTCGCGATCGGTGACGTCACACGCCACGACGGTCACCCGGGTGCCCAGCGCGGTCAGCTCGGCGCACAGCTGGGCCGCGCCCGGCGTGTCCGCGCCGCGGCGGCCGGTGAGCACGAGGTGCTCGGCGCCGTTCTCGGCCGCCCAGCGGGCCACCCGGGCGCCCAGGGCGCCCAGCCCGCCGGTGACCAGGACCGTCCCGCGCGGGCACCACGGCCGTCCGCCGGCCGCGGGGGCACGCACGACGCGCCGGCCCCACACACCCGACGCGCGGACGGCCACCTGGTCCTCGCCGCCGCCGGCGAGCACCCCGGCGACCACGCCGCCGTCGAACTCGGCGGGCAGGTCGAGCAGGCCGCCCCACACCCGGGGCAGCTCGAGCGCCGCCACCCGGCCGAGACCCCAGAGCGCCGCGCGGTCCGGGTCGGCGGGCTCGTCGCCGCCGACCGACACCGCGCCGGTGGTCACGCACCACACGGGCACCTCGCGCCCGAGGCCGGCCAGGGTGCGGAGGAGCTCCGCGGTCAGCGTCACGTCGGTGGCCGTCGACAGCACCCCGCCCGTCACTTCGGGCAGCTCGCGGAGGTCTTCGGCCGATTCGAGGGGAAGGGCACGACTTCGGCACCGCGGGCGGTGAGCGCGGCGCTCAGCTTGGCGGCGAGTTCGCCGGTGTCCGGCGTCGTCACCAGCAGCCAGGTCCCGGGCAGCGGGGCGCTCTCGGGTGAGACCGGAACCCACCGCACGCGGTACCGCCACCCGTCCGCGGCCGACCGGGCACGGCTTTCCCGGTGCCACGGCCCCAGTGCGTCGAGCACCGGCCGCAGCCGAGTGTCGTCTTCGACGTGCAGAGTTTCGGCGAGCGCGGCCAGGTCGCCGGCATCCACGGCCGCCCAGAACCGCTCTTCGGCCGCCGGGACCGCGGTGGCGTCCGCCGGGGCCTCCAGCCAGTACCGGCGCCGCTGGAAGGCGTAGGTCGGCAGCTCCACCCGCCGCGGCCGCAGCGGGGTGAACAGCTCGTCCCAGCCGACCGGCGTGCCCGTCACGTGCAGCTCGGCGAGGGCGCTCACCCAGGTGTGCCCGGGCTCGCGGTCGGCGCGCTGGGTGGGGACGACGACGGCCTCGTCGTCGAAGCCGGCGAGCACCTCTCGGGCCGGCGCGGTGAGCGCCGCGGCCGGGCCGAGCTCGGCGAACGCCCGGACGCCGAGGCCGGCCGCGGCGCCGACCGCGTCGGCGAACCGCACGGTGCCCCGGACCTGCTCGACCCAGTACGACGGCGAACACAGCTCCTGGTCGACGGGCTTCCCGGTGAGGGTGGAGACGATCGGGATGCGCGGCGCCTTGAAGTCCACAGTGGACAAAACGGCGGCGAACTCCGCGAGCATCGGCTCCATCCGGTGGGAGTGGAAGGCGTGCGAAACGCTCAGCCGGGTGGTCTTCCGGCCGAGCGCGGCCACCCGCTCGCCGAGCGCTTCGACGGCGTCGGCGTCGCCGGACACCACGGCGGCCAGCGGGCCGTTGACGGCCGCGAGCGACACCCGACCGCCGAACTCGCCCAGCAGCGGGGTGATCTCCTCCTCCGAAGCCTGCACGGCGAGCATCGCGCCGCCGGCCGGCAGCGCGGCCATCAGCCGGCCGCGGGCCGCGACCAGGGCGGCGGCGGCGTCGAGGGTCAGCACTCCCGCGACGTGCGCGGCGGCGAACTCGCCGACGGAGTGGCCGATCAGCACGCCGGGGGTGACGCCGAAGGATTCGAGCAGCCGGTAGGCCGCGACCTCGAACGCGAACAGGCCCGCCTGGGCGATCGCGGTGTCGTGGACGTCGGTGCCGGGCTGCCAGAGCGCGTCGCGCAGCGTTCGCCCGAGGTGCGCGTCGAGCCGGTCGCAGACCGCGTCGAACGCCTCGGCGAACACCGGAAAACGCGTCCACAGTCCTCGGCCCATGCCCGAATGCTGCGAACCCTGGCCCGCGAACAACACCCCTAGGTTGCCCCTATCGGCCGTCGCCGAGCCACGCACGACACCGGCCGGCGTCTCCCCCGACGCGATCGCCGCTACCCCCCGGACCAGGGCTTCGGAGTCTTCGGAGTCTTCGGCGACCACCGCGGCGCGGTGGTCCAGCGCCGCCCGGCCGGTCGCCAGCGAGTAGCCGACATCACCGGGCCGCAGGTCCGGCCGCTCGGCCAGCCAGGCGCCGAGCCGGGCGGCCTGGGCGCGCAGCGCCGCCGGCGACGCGGCCGAAAGCAGCCACGGAACCGGAAAGCCGTCCTCGGCGGCCCCGGACGGCGGCGGCGCCGGTGCGGCCGGTGCTTCGAGGACCACGTGGGCGTTGGTGCCGCTGATCCCGAAGGAGGACACCCCCGCTCGCCGGGGCCGTCCGGTCTCCGGCCAGGGCCGGGCTTCGGTGAGCAGCTCGGCGGATCCGGCCGACCAGTCCACCACCGACGAGGGCGCGTCCACGTGCAGGGTCTTCGGCAGCAGGTCGTGCCGCATGGCCTGGACCACCTTGATCACGCCCGCGACGCCGGCCGCGGCCTGCGTGTGCCCGATGTTCGACTTGACCGAGCCGAGCAGGAGCGGGTGTTCCCGGTCCTGGCCGTAGGTCGCCAGCAGCGCCTGGGCCTCGATCGGATCACCGAGCTTCGTGCCCGTGCCGTGCGCCTCGACCACGTCGACGTCCCGAGTGGACAGTCCGGCGGCGGCCAGCGCCTGCCGGATCACCCGCTGCTGCGACGGCCCGTTCGGGGCCGTCAGGCCGTTCGAGGCGCCGTCGGAGTTCACCGCCGACCCGCGGACCACGGCGAGCACCTCGTGGCCGTTGCGGCGCGCGTCCGAAAGCCGCTCCAGCACGAGGACGCCGACGCCCTCCCCGAACCCGGTGCCGTCGGCCGCGTCGGCGAACGCCTTGCAGCGCCCGTCGCCCGCCAGGCCGCCCTGCCGGGCGAATTCGGCGAACACCTCGGGCTGCGAGAGCACGGTGACGCCGCCGGCCAGCGCGAGCGAGCACTCCCCCGCCCGCAGGGCCTGCGCGGCCAGGTGCAGGGCCACCAGCGACGACGAACACGCCGTGTCGACCGTCACCGCCGGCCCTTCGAACCCGAAGGTGTAGGCCACCCGGCCGGAGAGCACGCTGCCGGAGGTACCGGTCCCGACGTAGCCGCTCACCTCGTCGGGCACGGCGGGCAGCCGGCTCGCGTAGTCGTGGTACATCAGGCCGGCGAACACGCCGGTGCGGCTGCCGCGCAGGCCCGACGGGTCGATGCCGGCCCGCTCCAGCGCTTCCCACGACGTCTCGAGCAGCAACCGCTGCTGCGGGTCCATCGCGAGGGCCTCGCGCGGCGAGACGCCGAAGAAGGCGGCGTCGAAGTCCGCGGCGTCGTGCACGAACCCGCCCGTACCGCCGGGCCGGGCCGCCGGGTCCCAGCCGCGGTCGGCGGGGAACGGCGAAAGCGCGTCGCCGCCGGCTTCGAGCAGCGCCCACAGCTGGTCGGGGGTGGTGACCCCGCCGGGGAAGCGGCAGGCCATCGCCACGATCGCGACGGGATCGCCGGCCACCGGCCCGGCCGGGGCCTCCGGGACGTCGTCGCTGCCGAGCGTGCCGGTGAGCAGGTGCGCGGCGAGCGCGGCCGGGTTCGGGTAGTCGAAGACCAGGGTCGCCGGGAGCTTCAGCCCGGTCGCGGCACCGAGCCGGTTGCGCAGTTCGACCGCGGTCAGCGAGTCGAAGCCGAGCTCGGTGAACGACCGGCCCGGTGCGACGGCGTCGGCGGTGCCGTGCCCGAGCACGGTCGCGGCGTGGGCCCGGACGAGGTCGAGCAGCACCTTGCGCCGCTCGGCCTCGGCGAGGCCGGCGAGCTCGGCCGCCAGTCCCGGTCGCGGGTCCGCGGGGGCGGCCGCGCGCCGCGCGGGCGCCGGGACCAGCCCGCGCAGCATCGGCTGCACCGCACCGGTTTCCGCGCGGCGGCGCAGCCCGGCGAGGTCGAGCCGCACCGGCACCAGCGCCGGTTCGCCGGCGGCCAGCGCGGCGTCGAACAGCGCGATACCGTCCGTTGTGGACAGTGTCTGGACCGACGCCCGCCCGCGGCGGGCCGCTTCCTCGCCGGCCAGGTGCGCGGTGAGGCCGCTGGCCCGCTCCCACAGGCCCCAGGCCAGCGAAGCCGCCGGCAGGCCGCGGGCGCGCCGGTGCTGCGCGAAGGCGTCCAGCCAGGCGTTGGCGGCCGCGTAGCTGCCCTGCCCCGGGGCACCGAACACGCCCGCGGCGGAGGAGAACAGGACGAACTTCTCGATGTCGCCGGCCAGTTCGTGCAGGTTGCGGGCGGCCAGCACCTTGGTGCGCCACACGGCCGCCATCCGCTGCGGGGTCAGCGACGCGACGACGCCGTCGTCGAGCACCCCGGCCGCGTGCACCACGCCGGCGAGCCGGTCGATGCCGGCCAGCACCGCGGCGAGCGCCGTCCGGTCGGCCGCGTCGCACGCGACGATCCGGACCGCGGCGGGCAGATCGGCGAGCTCGGCCGCGCCCGGCGCGTCCGGCCCGCTGCGGCTGAGCAGGACCAGGTCGCGGACGCCGTGCTCGGTCACCAGGTGCCGGGCGACGAGCCCGCCGAGCAGGCCCGTGCCGCCGGTGATCAGCACCGTCCCCTCGGCGGGCCACGCCGGCTCGGGCGTGGCCGCCACCCGCCGCAGCCGCGGCACGTGCGCGGTGCCGCCGCGCACGGCCAGCTGCGGCTCGTCCGGCGGCACGCCGTCGGGAACGGCCCCGTCGGTGTCCACGAGGACGAACCGGCCGGGGTGCTCGGACTGGGCGGACCGCACCAGCCCCCAGACCCCGGCCTGCCGGAGGCCGTCGACCGCGTCTTCGGGCCGCACGCCGACGGCGTTGCGGGTCAGCACCACCAGGGGGCCGTCCTCGGTCCGGGCCAGCCAGTCCTGGACGGCGGTCAGCGCTTCGACCTCGTCCGCGGGCTCGACCACCGCGGCCGGGGTGACCGTGGGGTTCTCGCGCAACGGTTCCCAGCGGACGGCGTACAGCGAACCGGCGCCGCCGGCCCGCAGGCGGGCCGGGTCGACCTCGCGGACGGCCAGCTCGGCCACGGTGACCACCGGCAGGCCGGTTTCGTCGGTGACCAGCACGGCCAGCACGTCCGGTGCCGTGGTGGTGAGGCGGACGCGGACCCGGCGGGCGCCCACGGCGTGCACGCGCACGCCGGACCAGACGAAGGGCAGCCGGGGCGCCGAGGCTTCGCCCAGCAGCCCGCCGGCGCTCGCCGCGTGCAGGCAGGCGTCCAGGAGCGCGGGGTGGACGCCGAATCCGGTGGCGGCGCCGGCTTCGGCGGGGAGGGCCACTTCGGCGAACACCGCGTCACCGGCGCGCCAGGCCGCGCGCAGGCCCTGGAAGGCGGGGCCGTAGCCGTAGCCGGCCGCGGCGGCCGTGGCGTAGAAATCGCCGACCGGCACGGGGGCCGCGTCGCGCGGGGGCCACGCGGGAAGCTCGGCGGCCGGTTCGGCCGCGTCCGCGGGGGCGAGGGTGCCGGCCGCGTGCCGGACCCAGTCCGCGTCCTCGGCGGCTCGCCGGGCGTGCACGGTGACCGCGCGGCGGCCGTCGTGGCCGGCGGGTTCGACGAGCACCTGCACCTCGACGCCGTCCGCTTCGGGGAGCAGGAGCGGGGCTTCGAGGGCGAGTTCGTCGACGCTCGCGCAGCCGGTCTCCTCGCCCGCCCGACCGGCCAGCTCGACGAGCGCGGCGCCGGGGACGAGCACGGTGCCGAGCACCGCGTGGTCGGCGAGCCAGGGGTGCGACCGAAGCGACAGGCCGCCGGTGAGGACGGTCTGCCCGGAGGCGACGGAGACCGCGGTGAGCGCGTCCGCGTCCGGGGCCGGGTCCACCCAGTAGCGTTCGCGCTGGAAAACGTAGGTGGGCAGCTCGACCCGCTGCCCGGGAACGAGGGTGTCCCAAGCCACCGGGAGGCCGTGGACGAATGCCCGGCCGAAGGCGGTGTACAGCTGCCGGAGGTCGCCGTGGTCCCGGCGCAGGGTGGGCACCACCGCACCGGAAACCTCGAGCTCGTCGAGGGTCTGCTGCACGCCCACGGTCAGCACGGGGTGGGCCGAGCTCTCGACGAACACCGTGTGCCCACCCGCGATCGCCGCGCGCACCGCGTCTTCGAACCGCACGGTGTCGCGCAGGTTGCGGTACCAGTAGTCCGCCGTCAGTTCGGCTGTGTCGATCTCCCCACCGGTCAGGGTCGAAAAGAAGACCGTGTCCACAGTGGACGGCTCGACGGGCGCCAGATCAGCGAGAATCCGCTCCCGGATCGCCTCCACCTGCGCCGAATGCGACGCATAATCCACCGGCACCCGCCGGACACGCACACCTTCGGCCTCCCACGCCGCCTGCGCCGCATCCAACGCGGCGACCTCACCCGAGACAACCGTCGCCGACGGCCCGTTCACCGCCGCAATGCCCAGCCGCGCATCCAGCCCGGCCTCGACCTCGGCCACCGGCAACGGAACAGACAACATCCCACCAGTACCCGCCAGCTCGGTGATCGCCTTCGCCCGCAGAGCAACCACCCGAGCACCGTCCTCAAGGGACAGCGCACCGGCCACCACCGCGGCCGCGATCTCACCCTGCGAATGCCCGATCACCGCAGCAGGCTCCACACCGGCGTCCCGCCACAACTCGGCCAAGCAGACCATCACCGCCCACAACAGCGGCTGCACCACATCGACCCGCTCCAACACCGCCGGATCAGCCGAACGCGCCACCTCCGTCAACGACCAGTCCACAAAAGACTTGAGCGCGGTTTCGCACTCCGCCCACCGAGCCGCGAACACCGCCGAAGAATCCAGCAGCTCCACCGCCATCCCGACCCACTGCGAACCCTGCCCCGGGAACACCAGCACCGGACCAGCACTCTCGATGACCTCACCCGCCACCACAGCGGGTGACTGCTCGCCGTCGGCCAGTGCCGCGAGCCCGTCCATGAGGTCGTCGCCGCCGACGACGACCGCGCGGGCGTCCAGCCGGGCTTTGGCTGTCGCGAGCGAGAACGCGGTGTCGCGCGGCGAGAAGCCGGGCCGCTCCGCCAGGTACGCGCGGAGGCGCCGGGCCTGGGCCCGCACGCCTTCCTCGGTCTTCGCCGAGAGGACCCACGGCACGATCGCCGGTTCGGCGGCCGCGGCCGGGGCCTCGGCGACAGGCGGGGCTTCGAGGATGACATGGGCGTTGGTGCCGCTGATGCCGAACGAAGACACCCCGGCCCGGGCCGGGCGGCCGGTCTCCGGCCACGGTGCCGGCTCGGTGACCAGCTCGACGCCGCCCGCCGACCAGTCCACGTGCGACGTCGGCGCGTCCACGTGCAGGGTGGGTGGCACGAGCCCGTGCCGCAGCGCCAGAGCCATCTTGATCACGCCAGCGACCCCGGCCGCGGCCTGGGTGTGGCCGATGTTGGACTTGACGGAGCCCAGCAGCAGCGGCTCGGCCCGGTCCTGCCCGTAGGTGGCGAACAGGGCCTGCGCTTCGATCGGGTCGCCGAGCCGGGTCCCGGTGCCGTGCGCCTCGACCGCGTCGACGTCCTGGGTGGACAGTCCGGCACTGGCCAGCGCCTGCCGGATCACGCGCTGCTGCGCCGGCCCGTTCGGGGCGGTCAGTCCGTTCGACGCGCCGTCCTGATTGATCGCCGAACCCTTGACCACGGCCAGGATGCGGTGCCCGTGGCGCTGCGCGTCGGACAGCCGCTCCAGCAGGAGGACGCCGGCGCCTTCGCCCCAGCCGGTGCCGTCGGCCGCTTCGGCGAACGCCTTGCAGCGGCCGTCGGCGGCGAGGCCGTTCTGCCGGGAGAAGCCGATGAACGCACCGGGCGTGGCCATCACGGTCACGCCGCCGGCCAGCGCCAGCGTGCATTCGCCCTGGCGGAGCGCCTGCGCGGCCAGGTGCAGCGCGACCAGCGAGGACGAGCACGCCGTGTCGACGGTGACCGCCGGGCCTTCGAACCCGAACGCGTAGGAGACCCGGCCGGACAGCACGCTCGCCGCGCCGCCGGTGCCGCGGAAACCGGCCAGCTCCTCGGGTCCCCCGGCGACCAGGCCGGGGTAGTCCTGGCCGTTGGTGCCCGCGAACACCCCGACCCGGCTCGCCCGCAGGGACAGCGGGTCCAGCCCGGACCGTTCGAGCACCTCCCACGACGTCTCGAGCAGCAGCCGCTGCTGCGGGTCCATCGCCAGCGCCTCGCGCGGCGAGATGCCGAACAGCCCGGCGTCGAACTCGCCGGCGCCGTCGATGAAGCCGCCTTCGGCCACGTAGCTCGTGCCCGGGCGGGTGCGTTCGGGGTCGTACAGCGCGGCGACGTCCCAGCCGCGGTCGGCGGGGAACGGCCCCACGCCGTCACCGCCGGCCACGAGGAGGTCCCACAGCTCTTCGGGTGACGACACGCCACCGGGGAACCGGCAGGACATCCCGACGATGACCACCGGTTCGGCCGAGACGACGGCGGTTTCGGGCCCGGCCACGGCAGGTTCGCCGGCTACGTCGCCGGCGAGCAGGCCGGTGACGTACTCGGCGAGCGCGGCCGCCGACGGGTGGTCGAACACCACGGTCGTGGGCAGGGTCAGGCCGGTGGCCGCCATCAGGAGGTTGCGCAGTTCGACGGCGGCCAGCGAGTCGAAGCCGAGTTCGCGGAAGGCGCGACCGGGCGGGATCGCCTCGGCCGAGGCGTGGCCCAGGACGGCGGCGGCCCGGGACCGCACGAGCCCCAGCACGGCCCGGGGCCGCTCGGATTGCGGCACCGCGGCGAGCTTCTTCGCCGGCGCGGGGCCGGCGGCCGCTTCGGGGATGCCGTCGAGCAGCGGGCTCGGCCGCGCGGCGGTGAAGTCCGGGGCGAACCGGGCCCAGTCGACGTCGGCGACGACGATCCCGCCGGGCGCCTCGGCCACCCGGCCCAGCACGGCCAGCGCGGTCCCGACCGGCATCGGGAGCAGGCCGCCGCGGTCGATCCGGCGTTCCGCTTCGCCGCCCGCGGCCATTCCGGCGCCCGCCCAGGCGCCCCACGCGACGGAGGTGCCGGGCAGTCCTTCACGCACGCGCTGGTCGGCGAGCGCGTCGAGGTAGGCGTTGGCGGCCGCGTAGTTGGCCTGGCCCCGGCCGCCGGCCGTGGCGGCGAACGACGAGAAGAGCACGAACGCCGTCACCGGGTGCTCCCGGGTCAGCTCGTCGAGGTGGCGTGCCGCCGTCACCTTGGGCGCGAAGACGGTTTCGAACCGCTCGGGCGTCATGCTGTCGAAGACGCCGTCGTCGAGCACGCCCGCCGCGTGGAAGACCGCGGAGATCCGCTCACCGGCCAGCGTCGCGGCCAGTGCGCCCCGATCGGCCGCGTCGCACGCGGCGAACCGCACCTCGGCACCCGCGGCCTCGAGGTCCGCCCGCAGCCGCGCCGCACCCGGCGCGGCTTCGCCCCGGCGGCTCAGCAGCACGAGCCGTCCGGCGCCGCGACCGGCTGCCCACTTCGCGACCTCGGCCCCGAGCGCCCCGGTGCCGCCGGTGACCAGGACCGTGCCCGCCGGTGCCCAGTCCGCCCCGGAGTCCGCCCCGGCCCGCACGAGCCGGCGGGCGAAGACGCCGGTTTCGCGGATCGCGACCTGGTCTTCGGTGCCCGCAAGCACGCCCGCGAGGTGCCGGGCCGCGCGGTCACCGACGACCGGCGGCAGCTCGACGAGGCCGCCCCACCGGTCCGGGACCTCCCGGGCGATCGTCCGGCCGAGCCCCCACACCATGGCCGCGGCCGGGTCGGTGCCGCGGGTGACGGCCCACACGGGGGCGGTGACGCCCGCGTCGCCGAGTGCCTGCACCGCCGTGGCGAGGGAGACGACGCCGAGTTCGGCGAGGACGCCGTCGAACGGGCCGGTGAGCTGCGCGGCGAGCCCGGCACGGTCGGTGCCGTCGGGGACGAGGACGGTGGTGACCTCGGCGCCCTGGTCCGTCAGCGCGGTGACGAGGTCCTCGCGGCCGGCGTCGGAGAGGACGAGCCAGGTGCCGGACAGCGAGGTGTTCGTCTCGGCCACCGGCGTCCACGAAAGGCGGTAGCGCAGTTTGTCGTCCGTGGCGACCGGCGGGGCTTCGAGCCAGTAGCGGTCACGTTGGAAGGCGTAAGTCGGCAAGTCGACACGGCGGGCGTCGCCGAACAGCGACGTCCAGTCCACGGTGACGCCCTCGGTGTGCAACCGGCCCAGCGCGGTCAAGAACGCCTGGACTCCCTCACGATCAGCCCGCTGGACCGCCACTCCCTCGACCAGCCCGGCCAGCGCGGCCCCCGGGCCCACCTCGACCCAACGCCCCGCGCCCGCGGCCGCCACGGCATCGGCGAACCGGACGGTCCCCCGGACCTGATCCACCCAATACCGCGCGTCGAACTCGGTGACCGGCTCACCGGTCAGCGTCGACACGATCGGCAGCTCCGGCTCGTGATACTCCACAGTGGACGCGATCTCGGCGAACTCCGCCAACATCGGATCCATCCGATGCGAATGGAACGCATGCGACACCTTCAACCGACGCGTCTTGCGACCCGCCGCCCATCCGGCAACCCGCTCGACCGCGTCCACATCACCGGAGACAACCACCGAATCCGGACCGTTCACCGCCGCCAGCGCCACACCATCACCCAGCACCGGGGCGATCTCCTCCGGCGTGGCCTGCACCGCCAGCATCGCCCCACCCTCCGGCAACGCCTGCATCAACCGGCCCCGCGCGGCCACCAACGCACACGCGTCATCCAGCGACAGCACCCCTGCCACGTGCGCAGCCGCGAACTCACCGATCGAATGCCCGACCAGCACATCCGGCCGCACACCGAACGACTCCAACAACCGGAACAACGCCACCTCGACCGCGAACAACCCGGCCTGGGTGAAGACCGTGCGATTCAGCGACTCGGCATCCGTGCCCCAGAGCACGTCCCGCAACGAGGAATCGAGACGCGCGCACACCGCGTCGAAAGCCTCGGCGAACACCGGGAAACGCTCATACAGATCCCGGCCCATCCCGAGCACCTGCGAACCCTGGCCGGAGAACAGGAACCCGGTGCGGCCCGGCTTCACCGAACCCGACACCACGTGCGCCGCCGGCTCACCGGCAGCCACGGCCGCGAGCCCCGACAGCAGCGCCTCGCGGTCGCCGACGACGACCGCGCGTTCCTCGAAGGCCGTCCGCCCGGTGACCAGGGAGAAGGCGACATCGGTGGCACGCAGTTCCGGCCGGTCGAGAAGGTGGGCCCGCAACCGCGCAGCCTGCCCCCGCAACGCGGCGGCCGTCCGGCCCGACAGGACCACGGGCACGACACCATCCGGCCGCGCGGCTCCCGCAGCGGGCAACTCCGCTCGCCCCGCCGAGTGGCCCGGTGACCCCACCGCCACGACACCGGCCGGCCGGCCGATCTCCTCGTCCGCTTCCCTGGGAGCCTGCTCCACGATGACGTGCGCGTTCGTCCCGCTCACCCCGAACGACGACACCCCGGCCCGCCGCGGCGCCCCGGTCTCCGGCCACGGGCGGCTCTCGGTCAGCAGCTCCACCGCACCCACCGTCCAGTCCACTTCGGACGTCGGGCGGTCCACGTGCAGCGTCTTCGGCAGCACCCCGTGCCGCATCGCCTGGACCATCTTGATCAGGCTGCCCACCCCCGCCGCCGCTTGGGTGTGGCCGACGTTCGACTTCAGCGAGCCCAGCAACAGCGGCCGCTCGCGGTTCCGGCCGTACGTGGCCAGCAGCGCCTGGGCCTCGATCGGGTCGCCCAGCTTGGTTCCGGTGCCGTGGGCGTCGACCGCGTCGACCTCCGGGGCGGTGAGCCGCGCGTTCTCCAGCGCCTGCTCGATGACCCGCTGCTGGGCGGGCCCGTTCGGCGCGGTCAGGCCGTTCGACGCGCCGTCGGAGTTGACCGCCGATCCGCGGACCACGGCCAGCACGGGGTGACCGTTGCGGCGCGCGTCGGACAGCTTCTCCAGCAGGAGCATGCCCGCGCCTTCGGCGAACGCCGTACCGTCGGCGCCTTCGGCGAACGCCTTGGCCCGCCCGTCGGGCGACAGCCCGCGCTGGCGGCTGAACCCGATCAGCGGCCGCGGGCTCGCCATCACCGTCGCGCCGCCGGCCAGCGCCAGCGTGCATTCGCCCTGCCGGAGGGCCTGCGCCGCCAGGTGCACCGCGACCAGCGACGACGAGCAGGCGGTGTCCACCGTCACGGCGGGCCCGTGCAGGCCGAGCGTGTAGGCGACCCGGCCGGACGCGATGCTCGCGGCACTGCCGTTGCCGGTGTACCCCTCGAGTTCGTCCGGCACCGAAGGCAGCCGCGCCGCGTAGTCCTGGTAGACCAGGCCGGCGAACACCCCGGTCCGGCTCCCGTGCGCGCTCGCGGGATCGATGCCGGCGTGCTCGAAGGCCTCCCAGGAGGTCTCCAGCAGCAGCCGGTGCTGCGGGTCGACGGTGAGCGCTTCCCGCGGCGACATGTCGAAGAACCCGGCGTCGAATTCGGCGGCCCGGTACAGGAAGCCGCCGTGCCGGGTGTAGCAGGTACCCGGCCGGTCCGCGTCGGGGTGGTACAGCCGGGCCAGGTCCCAGCCGCGGTCGGCCGGGAACTCGCCGATGGCGTCGGCGCCGCCGGCGACCAGCCGCCACAGCTCGTCGGGCGAGGCGACGCCGCCGGGGAACCGGCAGGACATCCCGATGACGGCGATCGGCTCGTGGCCGGTTTCCTCGAGCGTCCGGATGCGCTGCCGGGCCACGTGCAGGTCGGCCGTCACCCGCTTGAGGTAGTCGCGCAGCTTGTCCTGGTTCACCATCTGGTGCCACTTCCTCGCGGTGCGCGGGCCTGCATGGATCAGGACCCGAGTTCGTTGTCGATGAAGGCGAAGATCTCGTCGTCGGTCGCCACGTCGAGCGAGCCGGCCACGGTGGCGGCTTCGCCATCCCGCCACTTGCCCAGCAGCGCTTCCAGCCGGGAGACCACGCGGCGGCGCGTGTCGTCGCCGTCCGCCAGGCCGGACACCAGCTCGTCGAGCCGGTCGACGGCCGCCAGCGCGGGCGGTTCGCCGTCGCCGCCCACCAGTTCCGCGGCCAGCAGGGCCGCGATCGCGGCCGGCGTCGGGTGGTCGAAGGCCAGGGTGGACGGCAGCCGGAGGGCCGTCGCCGCGGTCAGCCGGTTCCGCAGCTCGACCGCCATCAGCGAGTCGAACCCGAGGTCCTTGAGCGGACGCTCCGGCCGCGGCGTGTCCGCCGCCCCGTGCCCGGCCACCGTCGCGACGTGCCCGAGCACCAGCTCCAGAACGGCCCGCTCACGGTCCTCCGCGGACATCCCGGCCACGCGGTCGCCGAAGGACGCGGTGCTTTCGACGGCCCGCCGGGTGCGGGGCGCGGCCAGTTCGCGGGTGAGCGCGCCGAGCACCTCGGGCACCGAGCCGTCGGCGACGCCGGTCCGCAATGCGCCGACGTCGAGCCGGATCGGGACGGCCAGCGTCTCGTCCAGTCCCGCGTCGAACAGCGCCAGCGCCTCCTCGGTGGTCAAGGCGAGGGAACCGCGGCGCGCCATCCGGAGCCGGCCGGCTTCGCCGATCGTCTCGGTGAGCTCGCTGGTATCGGCCCACTGGCCCCAGGCGAGGGACACCGCGGGCAGGCCGCGGGCCCGGCGGTGGGCCGCCAGTGCGTCGAGGAACGCGTTGGCGGCCGCGTAGTTGGCTTGCCCGGCGCTGCCGAACACGCCGGCGGCGGAGGAGAACAGGACGAAGGCGGCGACGTCACCGCCCAGCTCGTGCAGGTTCAGCGCGGCGTCGACCTTGGGCCGCAGGACCGCCTCGAGCCGCTCCGGCGTCAGCGCGCCGACCAGCCCGTCGTCGAGCGTGCCGGCGGCGTGCACGACACCGGTCAGCTCGAGACCGGCGACGACCTTCGCGAGGGCGTCCCGGTCGGCGGCGTCACACGCCACGACCTCGGCCCGCGCACCCAGCCCGGCCAGCTCGGCGCACAGCTCGTCCGCACCTGGCGCCCCCGGACCACGACGGCTCAGCAGCACCAGGTCCCGCACCCCGTGCCCGGTCACCAGGTGCCGCGCCAGCAGGCCGCCCAGGGTGCCGGTGCCGCCGGTGACCAGGACCGTGCCGTCACCCAGTTTCCGCGGCACCCGCAACACCAGCTTGCCGACGTGCTTGGCCTGGCTCATCGTCCGGAACACCGCCCGCGCCTCGCCGATGTCCCGCACCGAAACCGGCAGCGGCCGCAACTCACCGCGTTCGAACAACGTCACCAGCTCCGCGAGCATCTCGGCCAGCCGATCCAGCCCGGCGTCCCGCAGATCGAACGAGCGGTACTCGACGTCCGGATACTCCTTCGCCACCAGCTCCGGATCACGGACGTCGTTCTTGCCCATCTCCACGAACCGGCCACCCCGCGGCAACAACCGCAAAGACGCATCCACGAACTCACCGGTCAGCGCGTCCAGCACCACATCGACCCCGGCACCACCGGTGACGCCGAGGAACTCGGGCTCGAAGTCCAACGTCCGCGAAGACGCCACCCGCTCGGCGGCCACGCCCAGTTCTCGAACGGCGTCCTGCTTCGGCGGGCTCGCGGTCGCGAACACGGTCGCACCCAGGTGCCGCGCGATCTGCACCGCCGCCATCCCCACGCCACCGGCCGCCGCGTGCACCAGCACCGACTCACCACGCCGCAGCCCGGCCAGATCGTTCAACGCGAACCACGCCGTCAGGAACGCCACCGGAACCGACGCCGCCGTCTCGAACGACCAGGCCGCCGGCATCCGGGCGATCTCCCGCCGATCCACCACCGCCACCGGCCCCAGCGCCCCACTGCACAACCCGAAGACCCGATCCCCCGGAGCCAGGTCCGTGACCGCCGCACCGACCTCGAGCACCACACCGGCGCCTTCGGAACCCATTCGCGAAGCACCCGGGTACATCCCGAGCCCGATCAGCACGTCCCGGAAGTTCACCCCGACCGCGCGCACGCCGACCCGGACTTCGTTGTCCCGCAACCCGCGGACCGCTTCGGGGGCCTCGATCAGCGCGAGGTCGTCGAGGGTCCCGGCCTTCGTCACGTCCAGCCGCCACGGGCCCTCCGGCGGCCGCAACCGGTCGGCCGCCGCCCGGACGAGCCGGGGCGCCAGGACAACGCCGTCGCGCACGGCCAGCTGCGGCTCGTCCAGCCAAAGTGCTTGCTCGAAGCTCGCTTCGGCGTCGAGGTCGAGGAGCCCGAACCGGCCCGGGTTTTCCGACTGCGCCGAGCGCACCAGGCCCCACACCGCCGCCTGCGCGAGCCCGGCCACCGGATCGTCGTCGCCGGCGGCCACCGCGCCGCGGGTGACCACGACCAGCTTCGACCGCGCGAACCGCGCGTCGGCCAGCCAAGCCCGCACGGTTTCCAGGGTTCGCCGGGTGACGTCGTGGACGCCGGTGGTCAGCGTGCCGTCCGCCGGGGCGGGTACCGGGAACACGACGGCGTCGGGAACCGGGTCGAGCGCGGCGAGCCCGGGGTGTTCGGCGGTTCCCAGCACCGCCCACGTCCCGGTGGATCGCGGGCCGGCCGGGACCGCGTGCCAGCCGAGCCGGTGGAGGAAGTCCGGGCGGCTTTGCGCCATGGGGCGCGAAACCACGGACGCGGCCGTCAGCACCGGGGCACCCGAGCCGTCGGTCACGGTGAGCCGGACGCCGTCGGCGCCGGCCGGGCCGACGCGGGCGCGCAGGACCGTGGCGCCGCGGCTGTGCAGGCGGATCCCGGTCCACGCGAACGGCAGCCGGGGCGTGCCGGGCTCGCCCGCCGAACGCAGCTTCCCGGCCTGCAGCACGGCGTCGAGCAGCACCGGGTGCAGGCCGAACCCGCCGGCGTGCTCGCCGTCGGGGAGCACGATCTCGGCGAAGACCTCGTCGCCGAGCCGCCAGGCCCGGCGCAGGCACTGGAACGCGGGGCCGTATTCGTAGCCCGCGTCGGCGAACTGCTGGTAGATGTCGTCGACGGGCACCGGAGTGGCCCTGGCGGGCGGCCAGGCGGCCGGCCGGTCCGGTGGCGCGCCGCCCTCGGGGGTCAGCGTGCCGCTCGCGTGCCGGATCCACTCCCCGCCGTCCCGGCGCGAGTGGATCGTCAAGGCACGGCGGCCGTCGCCGGTTTCCGGCGCGACGCCGAGCTGGAGGTCGATACCGCCCTCGCCGGACAGGGTGAGCGGGGCTTCGAGGGTGAGTTCCTCGACGACGGTGCAGTCCGCTTCGGCGGCCGCCAGCGCGGCGAGTTCGACGAACGCGGCGCCGGGCAGCAGCGCCGTCCCGCGGACCGCGTGCTCGGTCAGCCACGGCTGGGCCGACGGCGAAAGCCGGCCCGTCAAGGTGAGCGCGCCGGAGCCGGCGGCCCGGACGGCGGTGCCGGCGAGGGGATGGCCGGTGGTGGCGAGTCCCCACGCGTGCGGGTCACCGCCGCCGTCGCCGCCGGGGCGGGGCCAGAACCGCCGGTGCTGGAAGGCGTACGTCGGCAGGTCCACCACGCGGCCGGAGATCAGCCGCTCCCAGGCGACCGCGACACCCGCGCTGTGTGCCTCGCCGTAGGCGGTGTAGAGCTGCCGCAGGCCACCGTGGTCGCGGCGCAGGGTCGCCGCCACCGCACCGGAAACCTCGAGCTCGTCGAGGGTCTGCTGCACGCCCACGGTCAGCACGGGGTGGGCCGAGCTCTCGACGAACACCGTGTGCCCACCCGCGATCGCCGCGCGCACCGCGTCTTCGAACCGCACGGTGTCGCGCAGGTTGCGGTACCAGTAGTCCGCCGTCAGTTCGGCTGTGTCGATCTCCCCACCGGTCAGGGTCGAAAAGAAAACCGTGTCCACACTGGACGGGGACACCGGCGCCAGATCAGCGAGAATCCGCTCCCGGATCGCCTCCACCTGCGCCGAATGCGACGCATAATCCACCGGCACCCGCCGGACACGCACACCTTCGGCCTCCCACGCCGCCTGCGCCGCATCCAACGCGGCGACCTCACCCGAGACGACCGTCGCCGACGGCCCGTTCACCGCCGCAATGCCCAGCCGCGCATCCAGCCCGGCCTCGACCTCGGCCACCGGCAACGGAACAGACAACATCCCACCAGTACCCGCCAGCTCGGTGATCGCCTTCGCCCGCAGAGCAACCACCCGAGCACCGTCCACCACGGACAGCGCACCGGCCACCACCGCGGCCGCGATCTCACCCTGCGAATGCCCGATCACCGCAGCAGGCTCCACACCGGCGTCCCGCCACAACTCGGCCAAGCAGACCATCACCGCCCACAACAGCGGCTGCACCACATCGACCCGCTCCAACACCGCCGGATCAGCCGAACGCGCCACCTCCGTCAACGACCAGTCCACAAAAGACTTGAGCGCGGTTTCGCACTCCGCCCACCGAGCCGCGAACACCTCCGAAGAATCCAGCAGCTCCACCGCCATCCCGACCCACTGCGAACCCTGCCCCGGGAACACCAGCACCGGGCGGGAGGCGGTGCCGACGACCCGGCCGGGTGCCTGCTCCCCCGACGCCACCGCGGCCAGCCGGGCCAGCAGCTCGTCGCGGCCGGTGCCCACCACGACCGCGCGGTGCTCCAGCCGCGCCCTCGTCGTGGCCAGCGAATACGCCACGTCGGCCGGTGTGAGCGCCGGGCGCTCGGCCAGGTGCCCGGCCAGCCGCTGCGCCTGGGCCCGCACCGCGGCCGCCGACTTCCCCGACAGCACCCACGGCACGACCGCCGGCGCGGGCTCGGTCTCCGGGTCCGCCGTCACGGCCGGTGCTTCCTCGACGAGCAGGTGGGCGTTCGTGCCGCTCATGCCGAACGACGACACCCCGGCCCGCCGCGGCCGGTCCGAAGCCGGCCACGGCCGCGCTTCGGTCAGCAGCTCCACCGCACCCGCCGACCAGTCGATCCGCGAAGAGGGCGTGTCCGCGTGCAGCGTCTTCGGCAGCAGGCCGTGCTGCAAGGCGAGCACCACCTTGAGGACGCCGGCGACCCCGGCCGCGCCCTGCGTGTGCCCGAGGTTCGACTTGACCGACCCGAGGAGCAGCGGCCGATCGCGCTGTTGCCCGTAGGTGGCGAGCAGCGCCTGCGCCTCGATCGGGTCGCCCAGCCTCGTGCCGGTCCCGTGCGCCTCGACGACGTCGACGTCCGCCGGGGCCAGCCCGGCGTCGGCGAGGGCCTGGCGGATCACCCGCTGCTGCGACGGGCCGTTGGGGGCGGTCAGCCCGTTCGAGGCGCCGTCGGAGTTGACCGCCGAGCCGGTGAGCACGGCCAGCACGGGGTGACCGTGCCGGCGGGCGTCCGAAAGCCGCTCGACCAGCAGCACGCCGACGCCCTCGGCGAAGCCGGCGCCGTCGGCTTCCTCGGCGAACGCTTTGCACCGGCCGTCGGCCGCCACGCCCCGCTGGCGCGAGAAGGCGGTGAAGATCCGCGGGGTGGGCATGATCGCGCTGCCGCCGGCCAGTGCCGCGTCGCACTCGCCGGCGCGCAGCGCGCGGATGGCCAGGTGCAGCGCCACCAGGGACGAGGAGCACGCGGTGTCCACGGTCACCGCCGGGCCTTCGAAGCCGAAGGCGTAGGCGACCCGGCCGGACAGCACGCTCGACGCGTTCCCGGTGAGGACGTGCCCTTCCAGGTCGGCGCCTTCCGCGCCCAGCAGGCCGCGGTAGTCCTGGGTGGACGCGCCGAAGAACACCCCGGTGCGGGTCCCGGCGAGCGTCGTCACGTCGACGCCCGCGCGCTCCACCGCTTCCCAGGACGTCTCCAGCAGCAGCCGCTGCTGCGGGTCCATCGCCAGCGCCTCGCGCGGGCTGATCGAGAACGGCTCGGGGTCGAACGCGGCGACGTCGGCGAGGAAGCCGCCGCGCCGGACGGTGGACTTGCCCGGCGCGTCGGGGTCGTCGTCGAACAGGGCGCCGAGGTCCCAGCCGCGGTCGGTGGGGAACTCACCGATGGCGTCGCCGCCCGAAGCGAGCAGCCGCCACAGCTGTTCCGGCGAGGTGATCCCGCCCGGGAAGCGGCAGCCCAGGCCGACGACGGCGATCGGTTCGCGGCCGGCGTCCTCGCGTTCGCGCAGCTGCCGCCGGGTGGCGCGCAGGTCTTCCGACACGCGCTTGAGGTAGTCCCTGAGCTTGTCTTCGGTGTTCATCGCGGCTTCTCCGTCTCGCTGCGGACCGGTCACGTCAGGCCGAACTCGTCGTCGATGAGCGAAAACAGCTCGTCGTCGGTCGCCGACCGGAACTCCCGTTCGGTGTCGCCGCCGGTCCGGTGCCGGGCGCGCCACCGGGTCAGCAGTGCTTCGAGCCGCGCCCCGACGGCCGGGTCCGGCCCGTCGCCGTCGAACAGCGCCGCCTCCAGCCGGTCCAGTTCGCGTTCGGCGGTCGCCGGCGGGGTGGCCGGCCGCAGCTCGGCACGCAGGTGCGCGGCGAGCGCGGCCGGGGTCGGGTGGTCGAACACGAGCGTCGCGGCCAGCTTCAGCCCGGTCGCGGCGGCAAGCCGGTTGCGCAGCTCCACCGCGGTCAGCGAGTCGAAGCCGAGGTCCTTGAACGGGCGGTCGCCGTCCGGCGCGGTGTGCCCGACGACGGCGCTCACGTGGCCGGTCAGCAGGTTCAGCAGCACGCGGTCGGCTTCGCTTTCGGCGAGGCCGGCGAGCCGGGTGGCGAGGCTGCCCGCAGCGGCTTCGGTGACCGTGCCCGCCTGCCGCCGGGTGACGCGCCGCACGAGCCCGCGCAGCACCGGGGCCACGGCCGGCTGGGCACGCAAGGCGGCGAGGTCGAGCCGGATGGGGGCGAGCAGCGGCTCGCCCGCGGTCAGGGCCTCGTCGAACAGCGCCAATCCGTCCTCTGTGGACAGTGCGACGGTGCTGCGGCGGGCCAGCCGCCGGGTGTCCGCTTCGGACAGGGTGCCGGTCATGCCGCTGGCTTCCGCCCACAGTCCCCAGGCCAGCGAGGTCGCCGGCCGTCCGTGTGCCCGGCGGTGCTGGGCCAGGGCGTCCAGGAACGTGTTCGCGGCGGCGTAGGCGGCCTGTCCCGGCCGGCCGAACAGGCCCGCGGACGAGGAGAACAGGACGAACGCGGCGAGGTCACCACACAGCTCGTGCAGGTTCAGCGCGGCGTCGACCTTCGGGCGCAGAACCGCCTCGAGCCGCTCCGGGGTCACCGACTCGAGCACGCCGTCGTCGAGCACCCCGGCCGCGTGGATCACCCCGGCCAGGTCGAGGCCGGTGACGACCTTCGCGAGGGCGCCGCGGTCGGCGGCGTCACACGCCACGACCTCGGCCCGCGCCCCCAGCCCGGCCAGCTCGGCGCACAGCTCGCCCGCGCCGGGGGCGTCCGGGCCGCGACGGCTCAGCAGCACCAGGTCCCGCACCCCGTGTGCAGTGACCAGGTGCCGGGCGAGCAACGTGCCCAGGGTGCCGGTGCCGCCGGTGATCAGAACCGTGCCGTCGCGCAGGCTCCGCGGCACCCGCAGCACCAGCTTGCCGACGTGCTTGGCCTGGCTCATCGTCCGGAAGACGTCCCGCGCCTCGGTGATGTCCCGCACGGAAACCGGCAGCGGCCGCAACTCGCCACTCTCGAAGAGCGCGGTGAGTTCGGAAAGCATCTCGGCCAGCCGATCGAGCCCGGCGTCCCGCAGATCGAACGAGCGGTACTCGACGTCCGGATACTCCTTCGCCACCAGCTCCGGGTCGCGGATGTCGTTCTTTCCCATCTCGACGAACCGGCCACCCCGCGGCAACAGACGCAGGGACGCATCCACGAACTCGCCGGTCAGCGCGTCCAGCACCACATCGACCCCGGCACCACCGGTGGCCGCCAGGAACTCGAACTCGAAGTCCAACGTCCGCGAAGACGCCAGCCGCTCCTCCGCGATCCCCACCGCCGGCCACTTCGCCGGACTCGCCGTCCCGAACACCGTGGCACCCAGGTGCCCGGCGATCTGCACCGCGGCCATGCCCACGCCACCGGCGGCCGCGTGCACCAGCACCGACTCACCCCGCCGCAGCCCGGCCAGGTCGTTGAGCGCGAACCACGCGGTCAGGAACGCCACCGGGACGGAAGCGGCCGTCTCGAACGACCAGGCCGCCGGCATCCGGGCGATCTCCCGCCGGTCCACCACCGCCACCGGGCCCAGCGCCCCGCTGCACAAGCCGAAGACCCGGTCCCCGGGCGCCAGGTCCGTGACCGCCGCACCGACCTCCAGGACCACGCCGGCGCCTTCCGCCCCCATGGGCACCGCGTCGGGGTACATCCCGAGCCCGATCAGCACGTCCCGGAAGTTGAGCCCGACCGCGCGCACGCCGAGCCGGACTTCGTTGTCCCGCAACGCCCGCACCGCTTCGGGGGCCTCGATCAGCGCGAGGTCGTCGAGGGTCCCGGCCTTCGTCACGTCGAGCCGCCACGGACCGTCCGGCGGCCGCAGCCGGTCGTCCCCGGCGCGGGCGAGGCGAGGCGCGAGCAACGCGTCGCCGCGCACGGCCAGCTGCGGCTCGTCCTGCTCCAGCGCCGTGGCGAGCGCCCGGTCGAACCGCGCGCCTTCGTCGAGGTCGAGCAGGACGAACCGGCCCGGGTGCTCCGACTGCGCCGAGCGCAGCAGCCCCCACAGCCCGGCGCCGGTGACCCCGGTGACCCGGTCGCCGGGGCTCGCCGCCACCGCGTCGCGGGTGAGCACCGCCAGCCGCGCGTTCGCGAGCCGTTCGTCGGCCAGGAAGGAGCGGACCAGGTCCAGTCCGGTTCGGACGGTCTCGACGGCCGGGCCGGAAGCCACCTCGGCGACGAGCACCGGGGGCACGGCCGCTCCTTCGCCGAAGTCCCCGGCGAACGGCGCCCACCGGGGCGCCGGGGCGTCCGACGGCCGGACCGGGGTCCATTCCACGGTGTACAGCGGGTTTTCCCGCGCGGTGAGCCGGCCGGGTGCCACCGGCCGCGACACGAGCGTGTCCACGGCGGCGACCACCGCCCCGGTCACGTCGGTGAGCAGCAGCGACACGCCGTCTTCGCCTGCCGGGGTGATCCGCACGCGGACGGTCGAGGCGCCCGTCGCGTGCAGGCTCACGCCGGTCCACGAGAACGGGAGCCGGATCCGGCCGGCCTCGGGCTGCGGCACGAACGAGGCCAGGCGCAGCCCGTGCAGCGCGGCGTCGAGCAACGCCGGGTGGATGCCGTAGCGCCCGGCGGCCTGCCGCTGGTCCTCCGGCAGCGTCACCTCGGCGAACACCGCGTCGGCGGTCTCCCACACGGCGGTCAGGCCGCGGAAGGCCGGGCCGTACCGGTAGCCGGCCCCGGCGAGCCGGTCGTAGAAGCCGGCCAGCTCGAGCGGCCGGGCGCCGGCGGGCGGCCACTGCGGTGCTTCGGGCGGTGCCACGACGGCGGTCCCGGTGAGCACCCCGGTCGCGTGCCGGGTCCAGGTCTCGTCGCCGTCGGGGCAGGAGTGGATCGCCAGCGGCCGGCCGCCGTCCTCACCGGGCGCCCCGACCGAAACCTGCACCCGCACCGCGGCCGGGCCGGGCAGGACGAGCGGCTGCTCCAGCACCAGTTCCCCGACGGCGGCGCAGCCGGTCCGGTCCGCGGCGCACAGCGCGAGTTCGAGCAGCGCGGTCCCCGGCACCAGAACGACGTCGCCGGCCGCGTGGTCGGCGAGCCACGGGTGGGTCCGCGTCGAGAGGAGGCCGGTGAGCAGCACCCCGCCGGAGTCCGCGACGGCCACGGCGGCGCCCAGCAGCGGGTGCCCCGCTTCGGTCAGCCCCAGCCCGTTCGCGTCGCCCGCGCGCCGCAGGCCGGCGTCCGGCCAGTACCGGTCCCGCCGGAAGGCGTAGGTCGGCAGGTCGACGGCCTGCCGATGGCCGAAGTCCCACGACACCGGCAGGCCGTGGACGCGGGCGGTGGCCAGTGCGGTGCAGAGCTGCCGGGGCCCGCCGTGGTCGCGCCGCAACGTCGGCATGACGACGCCGCGCACGTCCGCGGCCTCGAGGGTCTGCTCGACGCCGAGCGTGAGCACGGGGTGCGGGGAAACCTCGATGAAGGTGGTGTGCCCGGCCGCGACCGCGGCCAGCACGGCGGCCGAGAAGTGCACCGTGCCGCGCAGGTTCCGGTACCAGTAGCCCGCGTCGAGCCCGGCGCCGTCGACGGCCGCGCTCTCCAGCGCCGAGAAGAACACCGTGTCCACGGAGGACGGCCGGATCGGCGCCAGGTCGGCGAGGATCCGCTCGCGGATCGCCTCCACCTGTGGTGAGTGCGAGGCGTAATCCACCGGGACCCGACGTACGCGCACGCCTTCGGCTTCCCACCGCGCCTGCGCTTCGCCGAGGGTGGCGGCTTCGCCCGAGATGACCGTTGCCGACGGGCCGTTCACCGCGGCGATCCCGAGCCGCGGGTCCAGCCCGGCCTCGACGTCGGCCGACGGCAGCGGCACCGACAGCATCCCGCCCGTACCCGCCAGCTCGATGATCGCCTCGGCACGTAGGGCGACCACCCGCGCACCATCCTCGAGAGACAGGGCGCCGGCGACCACCGCGGCGGCGATCTCCCCCTGCGAATGCCCGATCACCGCGGCCGGCTCGACCCCCGCCGACCGCCAGACTTCGGCGAGGCTCACCATCATCGCCCACAGCAGCGGCTGCACGACGTCGACCCGCTCCAGCACCGCCGGGTCGGCCGAGCGCGCGACCGCGGTCGGCGACCAGTCCACCCAGGGCGCCAGCGCCCGCTCGCACTCGGCCCACCGCCGGGCGAACACCTCGTGGGAATCCAGCAGTTCGACGGCCATGCCGAGCCACTGGGCGCCCTGGCCGGGGAAGACCAGGACGGGTCCGGCGCCGGGCTCCGCCGCCACGCCGGTGACGACCTCGGCACCCGGCTCGCCCGCGGCCAGCGCGGCCAGCCCCGCCAGCAGTTCTTCCCGGTCCGCGCCGATCACCGCCGCCCGGTGCGCCAGCCCCGACCGCGTGCCGGCCAGCGTCGCGGCGACGTCCACGACGGACAGTCCGGGGCGTGCGGTCACGTGGTCGTGCAGCTGTTCGGCCTGGGTCCGCACCGCTTCGGCGGACGTCGCGCTCAGCAGCCACGGCACCAGCCGGTCCGGCTCCGGTTCGCGCGGCTCGGCCGGCGGTGGTTCTTCCAGGATCAGGTGGGCGTTGGTCCCGCTGATGCCGAAGGACGAAACGCCCGCCCGGCGCGCTCGCGGCCCGCGCGGCCACGGCTGTTCGCCGGTCAGCAGCCGGACCTGCCCGGCCGTCCAGTCCACGTGGGACGACGGCTCGGCCGCGTGCAGGGTCGCGGGCAGCACCCCGGCCCGCATGGCCAGCACCACCTTCATCATCCCGGCGACCCCGGCCGCGGCCTGCGTGTGCCCGATGTTCGACTTCACCGAGCCCAGCCACAGCGGCCGGTCCCGGTCCCGGCCGTAGGTCGCCAGCAGCGCCTGGGCCTCGATCGGATCACCGAGCTTCGTGCCCGTGCCGTGCGCCTCGACCACGTCGACGTCCCGAGTGGACAGTCCGGCGGCGGCCAGCGCCTGCCGGATCACCCGCTGCTGCGACGGCCCGTTCGGGGCCGTCAGGCCGTTCGAGGCGCCGTCGGAGTTGATCGCGGACCCCTTCAGCAGCGCGAGCACCGGGTGGCCGTGGCGCCGCGCGTCGGACAGCCGCTCCAGCACCAGCACGCCGACACCTTCGGCGAACCCGGCGCCGCCGGCGTCCTCGGAGAACGCGCGGCACCGCCCGTCCCCGGACAGCGCGCCCTGCCGGGACAGCTCGACGAACCGCCGGGGCGTGGCCATGATCGTCACACCGCCGGCCAGCGCCAGCGTGCACTCACCGCGGCGCAGCGCCTGATCGGCGAGGTGGGTGGCGACCAGCGACGACGAACACGCCGTGTCCACCGAAACGGCCGCGCCTTCCAGGCCCAGCACGTACGCCACCCGGCCGGACAGCACGCTCGACGCCGTCCCGGTGCCGCGGAACCCTTCCAGGCCGGCGTCGTCGAGGAGCTCGGCGTAGTCGTGGGTGTTGACGCCGGTGTAGACGCCGGTGCGGCTGCCGCGCAGGCTCGACGGGTCGATCCCCGCCCGCTCCAGCGCCTCCCACGACGTCTCCAGCAGCAGCCGCTGCTGCGGGTCCATGGCGAGCGCCTCGCGCGGCGAGACGCTGAAGAACGCCGGGTCGAATTCGTCGGCATCGTAGAGGAACCCGCCCTCGCGGGTGACCGACTTGCCCGCCGCGTCCGGGTCCGGGTCGTGGAGCCCGTCGGCGTCCCAGCCGCGCCCGGCCGGGAACGGGCCGATCGCGTCGCCGCCCGCGGCGACGAACGCCCAGTACTCGTCCGGGGTGCGGATACCACCGGGGAACCGGCAGGCCATGCCGACGATCGCGACCGGGTCGTCGTCGGCGGCCGCGGCGACCGGTTCCCCGGCCTCGCCGTCCGGTCCCGCCGCGAGGAACCCGGCCAGCGCGGCCGGGGTCGGGTAGTCGAAGACGGCGGTGGCGGGCAGGCTCAGCCCGGTGGCCGCCGCCAGCGCGTTGCGCAGCTCGACGGCGGTCAGCGAGTCGCAGCCGAGGTCCTTGAACGACCGGCCGGCGGGCACGTCGGCCGGTCCGGCGTGCCCGAGCACCGACGCGGTGTGCGCGCGCACCAGCGTGACCAGCTCGGGCAGGCTCCGCGCGACCGGCCGGGCGGGCCGGTCCGCCGACGGCGGGCGGGCCTCCGGCAGTTCGGCGAGCAGCGGGCTCGGGCGGGCGCCGGCGAACGACACCGCGAAGCGGTCCCAGCGGATGTCGGCGACGGTCAGCGCGGTCTCCCCGTCGGCGATCGCCGCCGTGAGCGCGGTGAGGGCGAGCGCGGGTGCCATGGCACCGAGCCCGCGCAGCCGCAGCCGGTCGGCGGCCGCGCCGTGCGCCGCCATGCCGCCCTCCGCCCACGGGCCCCAGGCGATCGACGTCGCCGGCAGGCCGCGGGCACGGCGGTACGACGCGAGCGCGTCCAGGTAGGCGTTGGCGGCGGCGTAGTTGCCCTGGCCGGCGCTGCCGAGCGTGCCGGTGTCGGAGGAGAACAGGACGAAGGCGTCGAGGCCAGCGTCTCCGGTGAGTTCGTGCAGCACCCACGCGGAGTCCGCTTTGGACTTGAGCACCGGCTCGAACCGCTCAGGCGTGAGGGATTCGAGGACGCCGTCGGCCAGCACCCCGGCCGCGTGCACGACGGCACGCAACGGCTGGTCCGCCGGCAGGGCGGCGAGCACGGCCGCGACGGCGTCCCGGTCCGCCGCGTCCACGGCGGCGATGGTGACCGCCGCGCCCGCGGCGGTGAGTTCGGCTTCGAGCGCGGCGGCGCCGGGTGCGTCCCGGCCGCGGCGGCTGAGCAGCAGCAGCCGTTCGGCACCGTCGGCGGCGAGCTTGCGTGCGACCTCGGCCCCGAGCGCGCCGGTGCCGCCGGTGATCAGGACCGTGCCGCGGGGCTGCCACGCGGTACTGGTGACCAGGCGGGATGCGCGGACGAGCCGGCGGGCGAGCACCCCGGCCGCCCGGACGGCGACCTGGTCCTCCCCGGTCCGGCCGGAAAGCACCGCGCACAGCCGGTCGGCGGCGGTGTCGTCGAAGAGCTCGGGCAGGTCGACGAGCCCGCCCCAGAGCCGGGGGTGCTCCAGTGCGGCCACCGCGCCGAGGCCCCAGGCCATGGCTTGGCGGGGTGCCGTGACCGGGTCCTGGTCCGAAGTGGACACGGCGCCGGCGGTCAGGCACCACACGGGTGCTTCGCCGCCGCGGCCGGCGAGCGCCCGCAGCAGCCCGGCGAGCGCGGCCGGGCCGTCGGCGGCGAGCGTGGTCACCACGGCGTCCGCCGGTTCGGCGGGCAGGTCGTCGAGGGTCGTCGCCACGACGTGGGCCCCGCGGGCGGTGAGCGCCGCGGCGACCGGGCCGGCGAGCGGGCAGGTCGCCGGGTGGACGAGCAGCCAGGTGCCGGACAGCGGCGAGGCGGGCGCGGGCACCGGGCGCCAGGCCACGCGGTACCGCCAGTCGTCGACCGGGTCGCCGGTGGGGGCGGCGTCGAGCCAGAACCGCTGGTGCTCGAACGGGTACGTCGGCAGATCCACCCGGCGCGCATCCCCGAGCAGCGGCGACCAGTCCACGGGCACCCCGCCGACGTGCAACCGGCCGAGCGCGGTCAAGAACGCCTCGACCCCGTCACGGTCGGCCCGCTGCACCGCCACCCCGTCGACCAGCCCGGCCAGCACCGCACCCGGGCCCACCTCGACCCAACGCCCCGCGCCCGCGGCCGCCACCGCATCGGCGAACCGGACCGTGCCCCGCACCTGATCCACCCAATACCGCGCGTCGAACGCCGTCACCGGCTCACCGGTCAACGTCGACACAATCGGCGTTCGCGGATCACGGTACTCCACACCAGACGCCACAGCAGCAAATTCCGCCAGCATCGGATCCATCCGATGCGAATGAAACGCATGCGACACCATCAACCGACGCGTCTTCCGACCCACCGCCCACTCCGCAACCCGCTCAACAGCCCCCACATCACCGGAAACCACCACCGAATCCGGGCCATTCACCGCCGCCAGCGACACCCCATCACCCAAAACCGGCGCGATCTCATCCGGGCTGGCCTGCACCGCCAGCATCGCCCCACCCTCCGGCAACGCCTGCATCAACCGCCCCCGCGCCGCCACCAACACACACGCATCATCCAGCGACAGCACACCAGCCACATGCGCCGCCGCGAACTCACCAATCGAATGCCCCACCAGCACATCCGGGCGGACACCAAACGACTCCAACAACCGGAACAACGCCACCTCAACCGCGAACAACCCAGCCTGCGTGAACACCGTCCGATTCAACAACTCGGCATCCGTGCCCCACAGCACATCCCGCAACGACGAATCAAAACGCGCGCACACCGCATCGAAAGCCTCGGCAAACACCGGGAAACGCTCGTGCAAGTCCCGGCCCATCCCCAGCACCTGCGAACCCTGCCCCGAAAACAGAAACCCGACCCGGCCCGAACCCACCGAACCCGACACCACATTCCCCGCCGGCTCACCCGCAGCCACCGCCGCCAACCCCGCCAGCAACGCCTCCCGGTCCCCGACCACCACTGCGCGGTGCTCGAACCCGGCGCGGCCGGTGGCCAGGGAGAAGGCCACGTCGGCGATCCGCAGGCCCGGATCGGCCGTGACCCGCGCGCGCAACCGGTCGGCCTGCGCACGCAGTGCCGTCTCAGTGCGGGCGGAAAGCGGCCACCCCACCGGACCCACCTCGCCGTCCACGTCGGATTCCGCGAACACCGCGGGGGCTTCCTCGACGATGACGTGGGCGTTGGTGCCGCTCACGCCGAACGACGACACCCCCGCCCGCCGCGGCGCCCCCGTCTCCGGCCACGGCAGAGCCTCGGTCAGCAGCTCCACCCCACCCGCCGACCAGTCCACTTCGGACGTCGGCCGGTCGACGTGCAAGGTCTTCGGCAACACCCCGTGCCGCATCGCCTGCACCATCTTGATGATGCCCGCCACCCCGGCCGCAGCCTGGGTGTGCCCGATGTTCGACTTCAGCGAACCCAGCCACAACGGCCGCTCACGATTCCGGCCGTAGGTGGCCAGCAGCGCCTGCGCCTCGATCGGATCGCCGAGTTTCGTGCCCGTGCCGTGGGCCTCCACCACGTCGACGTCCGCTGTGGACAGACCGGCCGACGCCAGCGCCCGCCGGATCACCCGCTGCTGCGCCGGGCCGTTCGGTGCGGTCAGGCCGTTCGACGCGCCATCGGAGTTGACCGCCGATCCGCGGACCACGGCCAGCACGGGGTGACCGTGGCGGCGCGCGTCGGACAGCTTCTCCAGCAGCAGCACACCGGCGCCCTCGGCCCAGCCGGTGCCGTCGGCGGCATCGGCGAACGACTTGCAGCGCCCGTCCGCCGCCAGCCCCCCCTGCCGGGAGAACTGCGCGAACTTCGCGGGCGTCGCCAGCACCGTCACGCCGGCGACCACGGCCAGCGAGCAGTCACCGGCCCGCAGCGACCGCACCGCCAGGTGCAGCGCCGTCAGCGAAGCCGAGCACGCCGTGTCGACGGTCACGGCGGGACCTTCGAGGCCGAACGTGTAGGCGACGCGGCCGGAAAGCACGCTCGCCGCGCTGCCGGTGCCTCGGTAACCCTCGAGCTCGCCGGGCGAGCCGAGCAGGAGGGTGCCGTAGTCTTGGCCGTTCGTGCCGGCGAACACCCCGGTCGGGCTGCCCCGCAGCGAACCGGGGTCGATACCCGCCCGCTCGAACGCCTCCCAGCAGGTTTCCAGCAGCACCCGCTGCTGCGGGTCCATCGCCAGCGCTTCCCGCGGTGAGATCCCGAAGAAGCCGGCATCGAACCCGGCCGCGTCGGCGAGGAAGCCGCCCTCCCGGGTGTCCGAAGTCCCGGCTTCGCCCGGCGCGCGGCCGAACAGCGCGCCGAAGTCCCAGCCGCGGTCGGCGGGGAACGCGGTGACCGCGTCATCCCCGCGCTCGAGCAGCGCCCACAGCTCTTCCGGGGACCCGATCCCGCCGGGCAGGCGGCAGCTCATCGCGACGATCGCGATCGGCTCGTCGGCCGCAAGCGGGCTCGGGGCGTCCTCTCCGACGTCGCCGTCCCCGGCGAGGGCCCGCACGAGCGCGCGGGGCGTCGGGTGGTCGAACAGCAGGGTGCCCGGCAGCCGGGCGCCCGTCGCGGCGGCGAGCGCGTCCCGGATTTCCACCGCGGCCAGTGAATCCATGCCCAGGTCGGCGAACGGCCGGTCGTCGAGCACCGCGTCCGGCGCAGCGCCGAGCACCCGCGCCGCTTCGGTCCGCACCAGGACGGCGAGGTCGTCCCCGGCCGGCGCCCGCTCGGCGCGCGGGATCTCCCGGCACGCCGTGAGCGCGGCGGCCAGCGAAGCGGACTCGTCACGGCCACGGCGGAGCGAGGCCGCGACCGCGGCCTCGCCGCCGAGGCAGTCACGCACCAGCGAGCTCAGCACGGCGCCGGGCCCCAGCTCCAGGTAACCGAGCGCGCCGGCCGCGGCGAGCGTGCGGACGCCGTCGGCGAACCGCACCGGGCGCCGGACGTGCCGGACCCAGTACTCGGGCGTCGCGATGTCGACGGCGAACTCCCCGGTCTCGTTCGACACGACCGGGATCGACGGCGCCCGGAAGTCCAGGCCGGCGGCGATTTCCCGGAACCGGTCGAGCATCCCGTCCATGTGCGCCGAGTGGAACGCGTGACTGACCCGCAGCCGGGTGGTCTTGCGGCCCCGCGCCGTCCATTCGGCGGCGACCGCGAGCACCGCGTCTTCGTCGCCCGACACGACGACCGACGCCGGACCGTTGACCGCCGCGATCTCGGCGTCCGGGTGCGCGGCCAGCGTCCCGGCGAGTTCGGCGGGGGCAGCCTGGACGGCCACCATGGCACCGCCCGCCGGCAGCGCCTGCATGAGCCGGCCCCGCGCGGCGACCAGCACGCACGCGTCCGGGAGCGAGAGCACGCCGGCCACGTGCGCGGCGGCCAGCTCGCCGATGGAGTGCCCGGCCAGGAAGGCCGGCCGGACACCACGGGCCACCACCGCGCGGAACAGGGCGACCTCGAGCGCGAAGAGCGCGGCCTGGGTGTATTCGGTCCGGTCGAGCAGCCCGGTGAGGTCGCCGAAGACGACCGACGCGAGCGGGACGTCGAGTTCGGTGTCGAGGTGGCGGCAGACCTCGTCGAAGGCGGCGCGGAAGACCGGGTCGTCGCGGTGCAGGCCCTGGCCCATGCCGGGCCGCTGGCTGCCCTGGCCGGCGAAGAGGAAGGCGAGCGGTGCGCCGGCCGGGCCGAGCACCACGGTGCCGTCGCCGGCGGCGAGGCTCACTTCCGGCAGGCCGGGACGGGAGAACGCGCGCACCAGCCCGGGCAGTTCGCCCGCCGCCGCGTCCCGTGCGGTGCCGGCCGCCGGCTCCGACCGGACGAGGCACCGGGCCCGGTCACCCGGCTCGGCGGGCTTGAGCAGGAACACCGCGCCGTCCGCGCCCACCACCGCGAACCCGGTGTCGCCGAGCCGGTCGCAGGCCGCGCGCAGGGCGGCCGGCGCCCCGCCGTCGACCACGGTTCCCGGCGCACCGAAGAAGGGGCGGATCCGCGCGAGCAGTTCCACCGAATCGGCACAGACGAATACTTCGGTACCGTTTCCGATCTCGGCCGCGAGTTCCGCGACGGACGCACCGGCGCCGCCCTCGAACCGGCTGGACAATCCGACGATCGCAATGTCTTTTCCCCGCACGCGCGCCTCTCAGACCTTCCGGCAGGTTCCCCCGTGTCCCCGATCCGGGCGCGCCGGAACCGGCGGCTGAATTCGTCGGCGTCGGCGCGAACGAAAAAACGAAACCGCGGCGCGGAATCGGGAGAGTCACTCGTTCGATGGTGAGGCTACGTTTGCCGCGGAGCGCCCAACCACCCCTCAAGAACCCCTAGACGAGTAATGCGTATGTCCGGGCGGTGATCACCGAACGCGCAGCCCGGCCGACCCGGCCGTCCTCCCGCAACCGCCGGTGCCGCCCCGGCGAACCGCTGCTCAAATCCCTGTTTCTGCCAGACTGGGTGCCGATCACGACCGAGCGGAGGGGAGGTACCACCGGTGCGCACGGATCCGGCTACGCCAGAGGGACGCTGGGCACGGCTGTTGCTCGCGCCCGCGCGTGGCCTCGCGCTGTCCGCGCTCGGCGTCGCGGAGCTGGGCGCGCTCGCGCTCACGGTGGTCGCCGCCCACGCGAGCTTCCTGCTCCACCTGCGCTTCACTCGCCTGGCGTCGATGCGCTGGACCCGCGTGGTGACCGGGCTGCAGCGCCGACTCGCGCGTGCCTGGGCCGGCGTCGAAATCCCCGAGCCGTACTCCCCTGCCCCGGCCCCGCCCCGGCCGGATGCGGACGGACTCTACCGCGACGGGACGAAGCTGCACCGCAGTGCACGCATCCCCCGCTACCGGCAGACCGTGCGCTGGATGGTCGACGACGACGCCACCTGGCGTGACCTCGCCTGGCTGCTGCTCGACTCACTGCTCGGCACGCCGCTGATGGCCGTGCCCGCGACGCTCCTCTGCGCCGGCATCGCGCTTCCGGCCGGTGTCGTACCGACACCGGCGGGTGCCTGGGCCGTCGTGTCCGGCGTGGCGCTGGTCGCCGCCGGATTGGTGCTCGGCCCGGTAACGCTCCGCCAGCACGCTCTGGCGGCGAAGCGGTTACTCGCGCCCACCGGACGGTCACGGATCGGGGGCGCCGCCCGCGCCGGGCTTCGCGCCGGCCGGGCCCTCGGCCGGCTCGGCGCCGTCGCCGCGATGGCCGTCGTCGAACTCGCCGTCGCCGCACTGTTGATCGTCAGCGTCGTCCCGCTGCACGTACTCGGCATCGGCTGGCTGTGGTGGGAGATCGTGGTGACCCCGGTCCGCGAGCTGGCGCAGCTGCGCCGCCGGCTGGTCACGGAATGGACGGGGGTCGCCATCCCCGAGGCCTACCTCCCACCGCCGGCGGGCCCGGTGGCCCGTCCCGACGGCCTGTACCGCGAGGGCAACCGGCTCTACCGCAGCCGGCGGCGGCCGGTGCAGATCCGGCGCCAGCGCTGGATCATGTCGGACGTCGCCTCCCGGCGTGAGCTGCTGTGGCTGGTCACCGACCCGGTCCTGGTGCTCGGGCTCGCGCTGCCGCTGATGGTTCCGGCGCTGCTCGCCCTGTTCGCGTTGATCTGGCCGTGGCTGTGGTGGCCGATCGCCGGGCTGTTCCTCAGGTACGACCCGGCAGGCCCGTGGCACCGGCTGCTGGCGGAGCTGCCCCCGCTGCCGGGCTGGTGCCACCACCCGCTCACCGGGATCGCCACCGGGCTGGCCCTGTTTGCCGTCGGCATCTCGTGGGCACCCGCTTTGCTCCGGGCGCACAACCGGTGGGCCAGGCTCATGCTTTCGCCCGCCAAGGGCACCGTGCTGGCCCAGCGGGTGGCGCACCTGGACCGGACGCGCACGGTGGCCACGGCGGCGCAGGCGGCCGAGCTCCGCCGAATCGAACGCGACCTGCACGACGGGTCGCAGGCGCGCCTGCTCGCCATCGGGCTGAAGCTCGACCTGATCCCCGACCTCGTCGACACCGACCCGGAAGCGGCCAAGGCCGTCGCCGAGCAGGCCCGCGAAGCCGCCGGCCAGGCCATGCAGGAGTTGCGGGACCTCGTGCGCGGTATCCACCCGCCGGTGCTCGCCGAGCGCGGGCTCGCCGACGCGATCCGCGCCCTCGCCATCGACAGCCCGCTCGACGTCGGTGTCCGGGTCGACCTGCCGGGGCGGCTGGAGCATCCGCTCGAAACGGCCGTCTACTTCGCGGTGTCCGAGCTGCTCACCAACGCGACCAAGCACGCACGGGCCAACCGCGTGGACATAGCCCTCTCATGGCGGGCAGGGACTCTTACCGTCACTGTCACCGACGACGGGCGGGGCGGCGCCGACCCGGCCGGGGGCAGCGGGCTCGACGGCATCGCCCACCGGCTCGCCCCGTTCGACGGCACCTTCACCATCACCAGCCCGCCGGGCGGCCCGACCGTCGCCACGGCGACGTTGCCCGTAACCGGGTGGAGTTAACCACCGTCGGTTCCGGTTCCCAGCCGGGTTCCGCCGGCCGTGGCCGATCCGTACTGTCGGTCACGTCGAACCGGCAGCCCGCCGGGACCGCGCGCCGGGGAGGGGAACACGAGGATGGAGCGCCGACAGCCGGGCCCCCGCAGTGCGCCGACATCGGCCGACCGCGTGGCTGACCAGCGCCCGATCAGGAGAAGACCCGTGTCATCGGACCACATCGCCGTGTTCAGCTTCGCGGCCACCGGGCATGTCACGCCCTTGCTCGGCATCGTGGAAGAGCTCGTCCGCCGCGGCCACCGGGTCAGCTGGGTGAGCACCGCCGAGTTCGCGGAGCGGATCGAAGCTACCGGCGCCGCGGTCGTGCGCTACGAAGGCGGCCGCAGCGTGTCGGATGTCGGCCTCGACGACATCACCGGGGACAACGCCGTCGCGCTGTCCGAGGGGCAGTTCGCGGAAAGCGTGGCCGCCGCGGAAGCGGCGGAGGCCTGCTTCGCGGCCGACCCGCCCGATCTGGTGCTCTACGACACGACCGTGCTGGCCCCGGCCCGGCTGCTGTCGGTCAAGCTGGGCGTCCCCGCGGTGCAGCTGTTCCCGTCGTTCGCGGTCAACAAGCGGTTCTCACTCCTGGAACGGATGCCCGAAGTCGCGAAGATGTGGGCAGAGAGCGGGATCGCCGAGACGCTCGGCGCGCGGCTGGCGGGCTTCCTCACCGACCACGGCGTCGACATGCCGGTCGGCGAGTTCTACTCACGGGCCGAGCCGCTGAACCTCGCCGTGCTGCCGAAGGTGTTCCAGTACGCCAGCGACCGGTTCGAGGACGGCGAAGTCGTGTTCGTCGGGCCGTGCCTGGGCAGCCGTGCGGAGGCGGACGGCTGGACGCCGCCGGCGTCCGGCCTGCCCGTCGTGCTGATCTCCCTGGGCTCCCTGCGCTACCACCAGGGCGGCAGCTTCCTCCGTGACTGCGTGGACGCGTTCGCGGGCCTGCCGTGGCATGTGGTGCTCTCGACCGGCCACCAGGTCCGGCCGGAGGAGCTCGGCGAGCTCCCGGCGAACATCGAAGCTCACCCCTGGCTGCCGCAGACGGCGGTGCTGCGCCACGCCGCCGTGTTCGTCACGCACACGGGCATGGGCAGCACCATGGAGGCGCTGTACTTCGGCGTCCCGCTGGTGGCGGTGCCGCGCATGCCGGAGCAGAACGCAGTGGCCGACCGGATTGTCGAAGTCGGTGCCGGCGTCAAGATCGCGCACGACGAGATCAGTGCGACGCGGCTGGCCGAGGCCGTGACCCGGCTGGGAACCGACCAGGACACCCGGTCCCGGCTCGCCGTGCTGAGCAAGCTCACCCGGGACGCGGGCGGCGCGGCGCGCGCCGCCGACGAGATCGAACGCGTCCTGACCGCCTGACCAGGCAGGCTCCTCCGCGGAACGGCAGTCCCCCAGTGTCCGTGCTCGCGGAGTGCGCGGGCGGTGCGGCAGGACCCTCGTACCAGCCGCAGCGCCCCAAGACCCGGCACACAGGCGAGGCGATGGCCTCGTCTGTGTGCCGGGCCGATCCGCGGGTCACGCGACACCCGCGCCGTTCACGATCCGCTCGAGCCGCTCCGGCGCCGTCTCCACACCCGGCAGAGCGAGGATCCGCCGCCGCGCCGCGCTCGCGGTCGCGCGGAACGACCCGTCGGTCAGCACTGTCTCGCATGCCTCGGCGAGCGTCGCCGGGTCGTCACCGGTCACGCCGACCCCGACGCCCAGCTCGGTGACCCGCTGGGCGTTGCGCGGCTGGTCGCTGCCCTGCGGGCGCACCACCATGGGGACCCCGGCGCGCAGCGACTCGCGGATGCCGTTGTACCCGCCGTGGTTGAGGAACAGGTCGGCAGCCTCCAGCACCAGCGGCTGGGGCACGTGGTCGACGACGTGGACGTGCTCGGCCTTCGGGAGGTCCGCACCGATGCCCCCGGTCGCGACCACTGCCACACAGTCGACTTCGGACAGTGTGGCGAGGATCAGCCCGACCTCGTGCTCGGGCCTGATCGACGACGGCAGCGGGACGCCTTCGCGGTTCAGCTTGGCCTGCATCGGCAGCGAGGTGCCGACTGCGGCGTAGACCAGTGGCTTGCCGGCGGGCAGGTCCGCGATCCACGACGGCAGCGCCTCACCGGGCCGGGTCAGCACCGGTTGCCGGAACCTCAGCTCCACTGGCCAGGCGTGCGCGGTGAACGACAATTCGGGTGGCAGGTAGTCGACCCGGCCGTAGCCGTAGAGGCCGCGGCCCGAGCCCGCGATGCCGAGCGCTTCGCGGTGCGCGTCGAGCGGGTCGGCCAGCCGGGCGGGGTCCAGCAGGATGGTGGAGCCGCCGGACATCGCGACGTGCGGAATCTCCAGCTGCTCGGCCACCAGGTAGCCGATGACGTCGAAGTCGTCCCGCAGCACCAGGTCCGGCTTGAACTCGCGGGCGGTGTCGAGCACCGGCGGCAGGATCTCCCGCCAAACGCCCAGCCCGAAGACCAGGTTGATGCCCGCGGTCTGGTCCTGTTCGCCACCCGCGGCGGCGTGGCCGGCGGCCTCCGCCGCCGCCATGCCCTTGAGAAGCGCCGCGAGGCCATCGTATGCGTTGGGCAGAAGCGGCGACGCGGTCACCGGTTCGCGCGCCAGTTCGGCAAGCATCGGCTCGGAGGTCACGAAGTGGATCTCGTGCCCCGCTTCGGCCAGTGCCCTGGTCAAGGGGATGAACTTGCGGACGTGGGACGGTGAGGCGTTCACCGTGGCCAGTACACGCACAGCGTTGCTCCAGTCTTCCGGCGCGGGTGTCAGCCCCGCGCGGCCGGCGTGGCCTGCGTGGCCACGTGGTGCTCGATGATTTCGACCGCCGCCTTGACGCCGCCCGCGGCGCGCTGGCGGTCGCGCCAGTACCCGGCGCGGCTCGCGAACCGTTCGTCCGTGAGGAGGTTCGTGAGCCGCTCGGCGATCTCGGTGGGGTCCAGCTCGGGCGCGTACCGGATGGCCAGGCCGGCCCCGCAGTCCACGACCCGCGCGGCCCAGTCGTGACAGTCCATCCAAAACGGCATGACCAGCATCGGCTTGCCGAAGTAGCTGGCCTCGCTGACCGCGTTCCCGCCACCGTGGGTGAAGAACACCTTGACGTGCGGATGTGCCAGCACCTCGGTCTGCGACGGCAGCCACGACTCGATCCGCAGGTTCGCCGGCAAGTCCGGCGGCAACAGGTGCTGGTGCGACGCGGGCAGCCGCCACAGCACGTGATGCTCGCCCGGGAGCCTCCGCACCGCCTGGACGATCCCGTCGACCTGCCCTTCGGTGGGCCGCATGATGGTGCCGAATCCGATGTAGACGATTGAGTCGTGGTCGTCGAGCCAGCCGGTCAGCGCGGTCCGCTCACCGGACGGCTCGGGCACGACCGCGCCGATCATGTGCACGTTGGCCGGCACATCCGGAAATTCGTACTCCACGCCGAAGACGGAGAATCCCAGCACCGACACGGCCTCGTCCGCGTAGGCGGAGGAAACGCAGGCGGGATTCCGGAAGCCGCCGGCCAGCCGCGCCTTGAAGAACTCACCGAGCTTGCCCGACGCGGTGAGCGCCTCGCCCAGCTCACGCTCGAACCGCGCGTTCTCCTCCAGTTGGGCGGGCGTCATCTTCCTCGGCAGCCCGGAGAACGCCTTCGGGAAGTCGGCGGGCACGCGCTCGGCGTAGACCACGCTCACCGGGATGGGCACGCTCATCACATACGGGATGCCCCTGGCCAGGGCCGCATCCATGACGTACGGCGCGTCCTGGTCGACGACGATCAGCGCGGGGTCGACCTCGTCGAGCACCTTCAGCGCGCGATCGTACATGCCTTGCAGGTATTCGGCGTCGATCACCCGGCCGAGGTAGTCGGCGGCGGCCCGGCCCCGCGACGGACCGGTCATCGCGGTGAAGATCGCTTCGTCCCAGTTACGCGGCAGGTGCCGGGCGTCCGGCTCACCGAGGGAGGCGAACCGGATGGCCTTCGGCAACGCCGGCGACAGCGCCTCGATGTCGGCGCGGCGGTCGTCGGTCGACGCGAAGACCAGCGGGGCGCCGTCCCCGCGGGCCAGTTCGGCAGCGATCGTCAGCAACGGATTGATCCGGCCCGCCTCCGAACCACTGGCGAACAACAACGGACGGACGTGCGGAACGGGCATGGAGATCCCCCTGGTCGCCTGTGGTTTCCTGTCCGGGCCGATGGCCAGGACACCCAGGCTCCACCCAACGCGGCCGGGATGGCACCGCCAACCCCTACGGAACCCCAGCACGGCACCTGCCCAGTAGACTCACCCGTGGTGACCGCCCGACCACGTTGGAGCCAACGATGCAAGTCGTCCTCGCCGAAGACCTCTTCCTGCTCCGCGACGGGATCAGCACGTTGCTCAAGGCCAAGGGCTGCGAGATCATCGCCGCAGTGGAGAGCGGGCCAGAGCTCGAGCGCGCGCTGCAGGAGCACACCCCGGACATCGCGATCGTCGACGTGCGGCTACCGCCGACGCACACCGACGAAGGTCTCCGGATCGTCCTGGAGGCCAGGCGGCGCACGCCCGGCCTGCCCGTGCTGGTGCTGTCCCAGCACGTCGAGCAGCTCTACGCCCGGGAACTGCTCACCGACGAGGCCGGCGCGGTCGGCTACCTGCTCAAGGACAGGGTGCTGGACGGCACCCAGTTCATCAACGCCGTGCGCCAGGTCGCCGCGGGAGGGACGGTGATGGACCCGGAGGTGATCAGCAAGCTGCTGGCCAGCAACAAACGCACCACCTCGCTGGCCGATCTCACCTCGCGCGAGTTCGAAGTGCTGGAACTCATGGCGGAAGGCCGGTCCAATGCGGCGATCGCGTCCCGCCTCCACATCACCGAAGGCTCGGTCAGCAAGCACTCCGCCAACATCTTCGGCAAGCTCGGGCTGGCGGTGTCCGACGACGACAACCGCCGGGTCCTCGCCGTGCTCGCGTACCTCAACCGCCCGCGCGGCGGGTGAACCCGTTCGTGCGGGCCGCGTTGACGTGGCCCGCACGAACGGAGCTTCTCAGCGGCTGCCCGTGCCGATTCCGCCCACCGAGACGTTCTGGCGCAGCACGAGGTCGGCCGACGAGGGTCCGGCGTACACCGTCCTGCTGCCGGTGCCGAGCTGGAACGACCGCGTCTCCGAGTTCCACGAACTCAGCTGCGCGGGGTCGACGGTGATCTTCACCCGGGTCGACGCCCCGGGGGCCAGCGTGATCTTCGTGTAGCCGGCCAGTGAGAAAGCCGCTTGCGGCATCCGGAGTGCCGGGCTTGGGCCGACGTACACCTGGGGCACGTCGGATCCCGTGCGATCGCCGATGTTCTGCACCGTGAGCGAGGCCACCAGGGTCTGGCCATTCCAGACGGTGCTCAGGTCACTGTAGGCGAACTTCGTGTAGCCCAGCCCGAACCCGAACGGGAACAACGGCTTGACCTGCTGCGCGGCGAACCAGCGATAACCGGTGTAGATGCCCTCCGAGTACTGCACCTGCCTGTCCACGCCAGGGAACCGGCGCTTGTCGCCGCCGATCGCGGTGGCATCCGTCGCGGTCGGGAACGTCTGGCTGAGCCGGCCTGCCGGTTCCGAGTCGCCGAACAGCAACGCCGCCGCAGCAGCCGCCCCCTCCTGACCGGGGTACCACATCTGCAGCACCGACCGGACCTTCGGCAGCCACGGCATGGTCACCGCCGATCCGGTTTCCAGCACCACAACGGTGTTCGGGTTCGCCGAAGCGATCGCGTCGATCAGTTCGTCTTGGTAGTCGGGCAGGGTCAACGTGGTCCGATCCGTGCCTTCGGCGTCGTCGTCGGACGCGAACACGATGGCGGTCTTCGCCTTCTTCGCCGCCTCAACCGCCGGCTGGAAGAACTCCTGCACCTGGTTGGGGGTCACCCAGCGCGGAACCACTTGGAGGTCGCCGGAACCGACGCCGGGCAGCCGGGTGATGCCGATCGTATGGGACCCGGCGTTCAGGTGCAGCCGCATGATGCCCGGCACCGACGAGGTGAAGAACTGGGTCGTACCGTCGAGCGTGAGCAGGGCCAGCCCGCTGCCGGACACTCCCATGGTGAAGCGGTAGTCGCCGGTGACCGAAACGGTGAGGCTGCCGCGGTAGTCGGTCGAGCCGTCGGCGGCCAGCCGGACCGTGCCGTCCGCCGCGAACGGCGGCGCCGGAGTGAACGACGCGGCCGGGATCGGCGTGCCGACCAGGTCGATGCCCGGCGTGTAGGACACCGTGCCGGTGCCCGCGCGGGTGCTGATCGTCTGCCGCGGCGCGACCGCGGTGTCCGGCACGACCTGGGAACTGCCACCGCCACCGATCTTCGGAGTGTTCGCCGCCGGACCGATCAACGCGATGCTGCTCGCGTTCGCCCCGGTGAGCGGGAGCATGCCGTCGACGTTCCGCAGCAGCACGGACCCCCGTTCGGCGACCGACTTGGCCACCTTCGCCGCATCGGCCGCGTCCCGCACCGGCCGGGCCGGGGCCGGATCGTCGAGCAGATGGAACCGCGCCATCTGGGTGAGGATCCTGGTGACCGCGGTGTCCAAAGTGGACAACGGGACGGTACCGGCGGTGATGGCATTCTTCAGTGCCCCGCCATAGAACTTCTCGGTGGGCATCTCCTGGTCCAGGCCTTTGGTGATTGCGTCGGTGGACGCGGTGGCCTGCCAGTCGGACAGAACCCAGCCCTGGAACGCCCACTGGCGGCGGAGGATCTCGTTCATCAGCTCCGGACTGCCGCACGACGGCGTGCCGTTCACCTTGTTGTAGGCGCACATTACCGAAGCCACTCCCGCGTCGACCGCGGCCTTGAACGGCGGGAGCTCGATCTCGTGCAGCGTCTGGTCGTCGATGACGGCGTCGAGCGTCAGGCGATCGGTTTCCTGGTTGTTGACCGCGAGGTGCTTCATCGTGGCCATCGCGCCCTGACTCTGCACGCCGGTGATTTCACCGCTCGCCGTGCGCGAGCTGACCAGCGGGTCTTCGCTGAACGTCTCGAAGTTGCGCCCTGCCTGCGGCACCCGAATCGAGTTCGCCATCGGGGCGAGCACGACGTCCTGGCCCAGCGCACGCGCCTCCTTGCCCAGCACGGCACCGTATTGGGTGGCGAGGTTCTGGTCGAAGGAGGACGCCAGCGCGACCGGAGCGGGCATCGCGGTCGCGTGCTTGGCCAGCCGGACCCCCGCCGAACCGTCGGCGAACCTCAGCGGCGGGATCTTCAGTCTCGGCACTCCGGGGATGTACCCGGATTCACCGAGCGAGTTCGGATCGGTAGCACCAGTGACGAAGGACAGTTTTTCGTCCAGGGTCATCTGCGCGACCAGCTCCTGTGCCCTCGCCCGGGTCGAGGCCAGACCGTCACCCTGCTGCGCCGAGGCCGGCGCGGCCATGACAACGGTCATAAGCAGCCCCACGCCACTCGCGGTCAGTGCGGTCCGCCGAGACGGTCTGCCGAAAAGTGTGTTCGATCGTTCCATGATTCGCTCGCAAACAAAATCGAATTCCCCAATGCGCCAAGCCCGACAGCCCCGGCACGGCCCGGCGCGGTCTTTGCCCGAAGACCACCGCGGCGACGTCCCGGACAGCGGCGAAATCAGTGCCCCCAGCACAGCCGGGTCATTCGGACCCGGCGGGCGCATGTTACCTCGTGGCATCGCCGCCCGCCCCACGTTCGCGCTGATTCTCAGGGGCCCCGCAACGCCCGCGGCGCCGAAAATAGGGGTACCGCCAACCGCAGCCCCTATCCTCGCCGGACCGCCTTCCACGGCCTTCCGGTGCCCGCTACCGTCGAAACGACTCGTTTCGGCCCGGTCTTTCCGCACCGGCTGGATTTCCGCCCGAGGGGGCCCGATGAACGCCCGGCCGACGAAGTGTTGAGCGACGCGATCACGGTCACCGCGGTGGTCAAGCGGTTCCCGCAGGCGATGTCCCCTTCGCTCGACAGGGTGAGTTTCCGGGTGGCGCCTGGCGAAGTGTTCGGGGTGCTCGGATTCGCCGGAGCGGGCAAGAGCACTGTTCTCGGCGTGCTGGCCACCCGGCTGCGGCCGACCGGCGGCCGGGTGCTGGTCGGCGGGACCGACGTGGCCGCCCACCCGGTCCTGGCCCGGCGGTCGCTCGCACTGCTGCCCGGCCACACCACGCTCGACCCTGCCGCGACGACCCGGCAGAACCTGCTCGCTCACGCGACCTATCACCTCATCTCCCGGCCGGTCCGGGAGCGCCGCGCGGACCAGCTGCTCGAATCACTCGAACTCCGGCCCGTGGCCGATGCGCGAGCGGGCTCGCTCACACCGGGCGAGGCGCTGCGGGTGATGCTGGCCCGTGCGCTGATGCACGATCCACGCGTCCTGCTCGTTGACGAGCCCCGCGCGACGAACGCGGCAGCGCGGGGTTTCCTGCGCGACCGGATCGTCGAGCTCAAACGAGAGGGTGTGACGGTGGTGCTGGCTTCTCGGGAACTGAACGAGATCGAGGGCATCTGCGACCGAGTCGCCGTGCTCGACCGGGGCAAGCTGGTGGCGACGGGCAAACCCGCCACCCTGATCGATCGGCCGCGGACGCTGGTGCTCACCGTGCAGCTCCGAGGTGTCTGCGCCGAGGAGGTGGCCTCGATGCTGGGCAGGATGCGGTCGGTCCGCGCCGTCGAGCGGTCCCCGGCGGAAGACACGACGCTGCGGTTCCGACTGCGCTGCGACGAAGATCCGGCGAGGCTGCTGGCGGAGGCCGTCGAGGTACTCGGCTACGTCGGTGTCACGACCATCAGCGCGCTGTGCGGCCAGGTGACGCTGGCCGATGTGATGGAGGATCTTAAATGACCGCCCGCGTACGCTTGTCTGCCGGCGCTCTGTCCTTTCTGGCCATGCTGAGGAACGACATCGAAGCCGGTGTCCGGCACTGGCGGCAATTCCTGGCCCGGACGCTCCTGCTGCCACCGAGTGTGCTCTTCGTGTTCGGCAGGCTGCTCCCCGATCTCGGCTACGTCAGCGGCGGTTACGCGAACGTCCTCTTCCCGGGCCTCGTCGCGGCGAGTGCGTTCATCGGCGCGCTGCACGGGACGGCGTTACCGCTCGCCGTGGACTTCAGCTGGACCAGGGAGATCGAGAACCGCCTGCTGGCACCGCTGGACACCCGCCTGATCGCGCTGGAGAAGGTCCTGCTCGGCGCGCTCCGCGGGCTGCTGAGTGCGGCGCTGGTAGTGCCGGCCGGGTTCGTCGCGCTGGGCGGAGTGCAGTGGCCGCTCGCCTCGGCGCCCGCCGCGTCCGGCATCCTGTTGCTCGGCGCGCTCACCGGCGCGGCGACCGGGCTGGCGCTCGGCAGCCTGGTGACTCCCTGCCGGGTGATGACAGTGTTCGGTGCCGCGTTGCCGCCGCTCGCGTTCACCGGCTGCATCCATTTCCCGCTGGACCGGCTGGCGGGCATACCGTGGTTCCGGGCGGTCTGCGCGGTCAACCCGCTGACCTACGTGGCAGAAGGACTTCGTGCCGCACTGCTGCCCGACGAAGCAGCGATCACCGTGCTGCCGGCCATCGCGGTCCTGACCGGTGTCCTCGCGGTCGCCGGGCTGGCCGGCGTGCTGGGATTCCACCGACGCGCGCACGCGTGAAACCTCCGCACGCCGACCAGGTCCGGCTTGGACGCCGGCTACGGCGAAGAGCAAGCTCGCGCGCAGCTTCTCCCCGGGTGATGCGATCGAGTACTCCCGCACCACGCCGCACCGGCGAGCAGGCCGTCGGTGCGCTCCGGATCGAGCCCAGGCAGCGTCCTGGAATCCACCGACTGGAGCAGCCCCGGCGATCAGCATTTCTTTCGTCATTCCGAGTTTGCGTATGGCAGAGCTGGTTTTCGCCACCCAGCCTCCGAACGCGTCGATGTTCGGTCAGTAGTCCGGAACTGGTGTCGCTGGGCCCGTCGGCCCGGTCGAGCTCGAGAACTCCCACCACTTCGACGATCCGGTCCCTGGAGGTGACCGTGATTCGGCACATGTCAGCCGGCCCGCGGCGCGAACGCGGGCCAGGATTTCCGGCGACGATGCGCTCGACTTCCCGCCAGCCGCTTGCCAGTCCGGCAGGCCGAGGACGGCCCGGCGAGCGCTCTCCCGTAGGCGTGCGCCAGTGCCCGCCTCGGCGACGGCAGCCAGGCCGGCAGCGGTTCGGCGACGCGCCGGGCATTGCGCGGCTTCCCCTCCCCACGAGCACACCACCATCTGCGGCCGCTGCGCCGGACTCCGCCGGCATCGGATCCCAGGTGGCGAACCTACCTCTGTCCGGTTCATGTCAACGTGTCGGCCAACGGCACGAACTTCTCCGAGCGCGAGGGCGAAGCGTTGCCACTGGCCAGGACCCACACTGAACCCCGTTTCGACGCCGCTGGCCCGTGCCGGCGGCCGAGGCATCCGTTCGTGGGTGGAACCCTCGCAGAGCGAGCGGCGACCGCTCAGCGCGCCAAGCCCTTCCCTGGATAGCGATGCTTGTCCTGAGTTCACCCAGGCCCCCCAAAAAACCTATTCTTCCCGTTACAGTCGGCGCTCACCTGGCGCGGTGTCCGCGGCCCACACGGCACATCGCGGCGCCGGCCAGCCGGAGGCCGGTGCGCTGAGGGGTGGGGCAAAACTCCACCCCGGAACTCCCGTCAGCTCCACTACCGCGACGTCCGGCCGGCGATTAGATTGGTGCTGCTCCGAGCCGTTGACGCGCATACCGGCCGAGCACCGCCAGCCGTTCGATGTGCAAGCAATCCGCGCGTCCGTGTACCCAAAGGATGAAACTGTGACCATTCCCAGCGGCTCTCAGGGAGCATTACGGCGTGTGGTCTTTCTCATGTACCTCAATCTCGCGATCAGTTTGGCCGTCGGTGTCTTTACGTACCTCCACTTCCAGGAGGTCGTCGACTACCAGCTGGCGCACCTGCCGGCTCCGCCGAAAGACGTCGAGAAAACCCGTGACACTCTGACCAAGCTCACCTGGATCCGCTTGGGCGTGGTCGTCGCGCTGGCCGTCGTCTACATGAGGATCGCCCGAAGCCTGCCTCTGAGGCGCCGCCGCACCTACGTCCGGCTCTTCGTACTCACCCTCGGCGGGTGCATCGCGATGGCGTACCTGGTGATCGCCGGCGGCTCTCCGGACTGGACCCGTGCTGCCCAGACGTTGCAGGGCGTGGTTCTGCTGGCACTGTTCTTCACATTGCTGGGATCGGACTGCCGGGCACACTTCTTCGCGAAAGCAGCCAGATAACCAGCCGTCCGGGCGGGTTCGCGGAAGTCGCAGTTCAGCGGCAGGAGCCGGCCGCGGGGAGCGCCGGAGTCACCGCCGCCGTCGGCGCGGATGGGGCCGGCCAGGGTGGAGCTAACCCCACCCGTATCAGAGAGATAGGCGCATTGCCGCCGCGCGCACCACCCCTTAGCCTTCAATGGCCGGGCCGGGGCACGTCCCACCGGAACTCAGAGGATCGGAGCTGGAGAAAGTGACCGACGGAAACAACCACCCCAACCCGCGTAAGGCGACGACCGACGGTCAGCAGGCTCCGGAGTTTCCGGCCGATGCCACCGAAGAAGAAAAGTTGCACGCCGCCGCGGCGCGCCGCAAGTTCCTCATCTCGGTCATCACCGGCCTAGGCGCTCCGCTCGCTTTGTACTACGGCCTGCGCGCGCTCGAGTTCTCTCCGCTCGTGGCGCTGGTGATCAGTGTCGTGCCCGCGATCATTTCCGTTCTGTACAAGCTCATGAAGGAAGGGAAGCCCGACGCGATCGCCATGTTCACGATCGCGATGCTCGTCATCGGCACCGTGCTCACGCTGGTCACCGGAGATCCCCGCTTCATCTTCGCCAAGAGCGGGGTCGTCACCGGCGTGATTGGGTTGTTCGTGCTGGCGACGACCCCCCGGCGGCCTGCCATCTTCCAGGGCATCATGAACCTGCAGCCGTCCGCCGCCGGCGTGGCCAAATGGGAAGCGAACTGGGCGAACTCGCCGGAAATCCGGCAGACCATGCGCGGCGTGAACGTCATCTGGGGTCTGGGCCTGCTGCTGGACGGGATCGTCCGCATCACCTTCGCCTACATGCTCCCGATCGACTCCGTCCCCGGATTGACCTTGATCCAGTTCATCGTGGCGATCGTGCTGATCCAGATCGTGAGCAGGCGCTACGGTCGCTGGAACCTGGCCCGCAAGGGGCTTCGCCTGAATCGCAACGACCTGGTCCCGCTGCACCAATGACCAGCCACCAGCCAGCAGCGACCCCCGGGCGAAGACCCGGCCGGGCGCTACCGCACAGGCGCTTCCGACCTGATTCGCCGCCCTTCGCCGCACGGCAAGGGCGGCGAATCTCGTTGCCGTTCAGCGCGGGTAGTTCACAAGAACGGGTGGGCGGACCGGGGAGTGAACCACGACGCGAAATCGGCGTTCGTAACAGGCACACGCCGCGGTGTCCGGGGCGCGGAACCCCAATAACCCGTGGGCACTCCCGGCCGGTGCGGCGGGCGCGGCTCCGTTCCGCTTCCCGGGACGGACCGGTATTCCGGAAGCACGCACGGCGATGCCACGACCGGAAAGCCGGTCGTGGCATCGCTGCTGCACGGCAAGGTTGCTCGGTCAGCCGGGAGGGAACCTGCAGAACCTCTTGCTCCGGCCGAAGCCGGCCCGGACACAGCAGCCCGGGCCGCCCCGCACGCTTCAGTGGCAAGAGGCGAGCGCGATGTCGGCGGTGTCGGTCTTCAGCACCCGCCGGAGTTCGGACCGGCGCCTCACGTTCAGTTTTCGGAAGATACGGGTGAGGTGCTGCTCGACGGTGCTCACCGTGATGTGCAGCTTCCGCGAAATCTCCCGGTTGGTGCTGCCCAGCGCAGCCAGGTTCGCCACCCGTCGTTCGGCGTCCGACAGTCTGAGAAGCGCTTCGGCGGCTTCGGGAATGTGCTCGTCGGGGGCCTGCCCGACATCGACCCGGTCGAGCAGCCGTTCGGACAGCGGCCGGAGACCGTGTTCCTCGGCGACCGACTTGGCTCGGCTGACCAGGGCGCTCGCCTTGTCCAGCTCCCCGACCTCACACAGCCGCTCGCCCAGCGCGATCAGCCCGGAAACCAGCTCCACCCAGTCACGGACAGCTTCGGCCAGCTCGATGCTCTCACGCAGCAGGGTCAGGGATTGCCGGCCCTCGGTCGCCGCCGCCATCAGCCGCAAGCCGGTGGCACGCATCCGGCCTCCGCCGCCGCGTGCTTCGAAGTGCTCGCGGACGAGCTGGCTCACCCGGCCGGCTTCCCCCAACTCCAGGTAGGCCTGCGCAGCATCCGTGCGCCACGGCACGATGCCCGGCAGGTCCAGCTTCCAGCTGATCGCGAGTTCGCCGCACTGGAGGAATGACCGCAACGCGGCACGCGGCCGCCCCACGGCCAGCTGGAGCACCCCCCTGGCCCGCAGGTACATCAGACCGAAGGTCGTCTCGTAGAGGTAGTCGGGCACCTCGTGGGCCAGCCACTCCGCCGCCGCGTCGACCTCGCCCAGGAGGCTGTGCGCGCACACCAACACCGCGAGTGGCGCGCCGATACCCGCGCCCCAGCCCTCTGGCGAAATCCGCCGCAGCGCGTCCCGGGCATAGCCGATCGCGTCCGGCAGATCTCCCACCCTGAGCGCGATCTCGGCCCGCACGTTGAGGAGGACCGCCGCACGCGTGGCCGCGCTGCCGACCTTCGCGATCAGCCTCTCCGCCCAGTCGGCCGCCAGGTCGGCGCGGCCCGCGTAAACCATGGTGAGCAGGGCGTTCTGGAGGGCGGGAAGGGACACCGCGCCGAAGGTGGTGCTGCCGAGGACGTCTTCCGCGCGGCGCAGGGCGGTCCCCAGGTCACCGAGCGGGTCGAGCGGCTCGGCGGTGGGTGGGCGCGCGGTCAGCGGCCGGCCGGTCGTCGCCGTGCGCTGCCGCCGGAGCTGTTCGGCACCGAACCGATCGAGCAGCGCCGGACACCACATCCGCAGCCAGAGGCGGATGGACCGCACCTCGGCCAACTCCTGGTCGTCGAACCAGTCAAGGGCAGCGCCGAGCCTCCCGAGCACCTCGGTCGCTTCGTCCATCCGGCCGTACCACACCAGGCTTCGCACCAGGAAGCCGAGATCCGCCGGGCCAAGGTGCCCGGCGACAGCCACGACGCCGCTCAGCAGCCGCCTCGCCGACTTGGGGTTGATGTCCCACTGAACCTTCAGCTGGTCGGCGAGCAGAACGGCCCGCTCACGGTCTCCCTCGACGGCGTTCAGCGCGCACTGGACACAGCGCAGGGCGAACTCGTAGTCCCCGACCACCCGCGCGCCAGCAGCGGCACGCACCAGGACAGACACCATCCACGGAGTGCGCTCGAGGTTGCTCGGCACAACGTGGCTCGCGACTGACCGCGCGTCGTGTCCCTCATCGTGCAGCGTTTGGGCGGCACGGGCGTGCAGCGAAGCCCGGTGCGCCAGATCGACGTTCTGCAGAATCGCGCAGCACAGCGCGGGGTGCCGGAGCCTGCCGTCGACGACCAGCCCAGCCTCGGTGAGCAGCCGCACAACGCGGGCTACGGTTTCGATCGGGAGATCGACCAGGCCGGCCACGGTGACCGGCGACGCCGCCGTGCCGAGCACGGCGAGTGCCCTTGCCACCTCGGCCGTCTCATGACCACCGGCGGAAACACAGGTGAGCACCGCGTGCTCGAATGCCTCCCCCGGCCTGATGACCTGTCCCCCGGCTGCGGAATCCTCGATCAGCGCGCTCACCAGCAGCGGGTTGCCACCCGTCATTGCCTTGAGCATGGCTGCATCGGCCGCGGCGCTCGAGCCGATCTCCGCGTTCAGCAGTGACGCCACCCCGTCGGACGAAATGGGAGCGAGCCGCATGCGGGCGACCCATGGCTGGCGAAGCAGCTCGACGCGGAACCGGGTCGGCAGCGCGAAGGCGCCGACAGACTCGTTGAGCATCAGCAGCACCGGCAGCGACCCTAGTCGCCGGACAAGGTAAAGCAGGCCCTCCAGCGAAGGAAGATCGGCGTGCTGAGCGTCGTCGACGGTGACCACCACAGGTCTCCCCGCGGCTTCGTCGGAGAGCAGGTCGAAGACCGGCTGCCAATCGTGCCTCTGCTGACCCGGCGGGGCCGCCCAGTCCCCGGTGAACAAGCCCGGGAACAGCTGGCGAAGCACGCCGAACGGGCGGTCCTGTTCGGCCGCCGACGCGGTCGCCGCGTGCAGGATCATGCCGCTCTCGATGATTTCCTTGCTGATCGTTCGCATCAGTATCGTCTTGCCCGTTGCGGGCGGGCCGGTGACGACCACGACTTGGCCCCGCCCGGCCATCCGGCCGGCCAAGCATTCTCGTAGTCTCGCCAAATTTTCTTCGCGTTCGACAAGCATCATTGGCTCCCCCCATGACCCCGAACACATCGTTTAATTCAACTTATGCTGAAGTTTCAGATGACGCCTCGAATCACCCGACGGAACTCCAGCGCCCAGTACATCGAGAGCTCCACCTGTAGCGGGATCGCGGCCTCGTTACCGCGTCAGAGGCGCACCGGCCTGTGGAACACCGAGACCGAGCCTGCCCATGCCCGGAACCCCCACGACCATCTTGGTGCAACAGCGTCGTCAGCTCTTTCATCCACCCTTACCCGACAGTGGACAGTTTACCCAGAACCGGTAAGCCGTGGTCAAGAGGCGACAAGTCAACCGGGCGGCGCCACGCCGCCAATACACGGAAGCGATTAAAGAAAGGTAAAAGCGGAGCCACGCGAGCAAGCCGCTGATGCCGCGGAGGTGGACAAGGGGGACCCCTACCCGCTTCAGGGGTTGACCGCCCGCACGGGCGCGTCCAGGGTCGAACCCAAGAAAGTGGGTCCCGCCATACCGGACATAAGCAGAGGAAGGACATTGCCGTGAGGGAAACACCCCGCGACGACGGGCTGTGGATACGCCGGTTCCATCCCGCGGACAACGCCTCGAACCGAGTGCTCTGCTTCCCTCATGCGGGTGGCTCAGCGAGCTACTTCTTCCCGGTGGCACGGGCGCTCTCCCCGAAGACCGAGGTGCTCGCCGTACAGTATCCCGGACGGCAAGACCGGCGACACGAACCGGGTTTGGACAGCATCGACGCGCTCGCCGACGCGGTGCGAGCAGAGCTGAGCCCCTGGCTCGACCGCCCGATCGCCCTCTTCGGCCACAGCATGGGTGCGACGCTCGCGTTCGAAGTCGCGCGACGCCTGGAGCAGGACGGAACCGTTCCGCTGGCGCTGGTCGTTTCCGGCAGGCGGGCACCATCACGCCACCGCCGGGAAACCGTGCACCTGCGTGACGACGAGGGGCTGATCGCCGAGCTGAAAGCTCTCAGCGGCACCGACGCGCAAGTGTTCGGCGACGACGAACTGCTGCGCATGGTGCTGCCCGCCATCAGGGTCGACTACAAGGCGGCCGAAACCTACCGGTTCCGCGAGGGCCCTGCGCTGGCAGCGCCGATTCATGCGCTCACCGGCGCCGAAGATCCGAAGGCACCCCTCGAGGACGTCCGCGCGTGGAGGAGCCACACGAACAGCGTATTCACGCTGCGAACCTTCCCCGGCGGCCACTTCTACCTCAAAGCCCACGCTCCCTCCGTAATCAAACTGCTCGGCTCCGTAGCCGCAGGAACGGCGTTCGCGGACTGACCGCCGAAGACCCCCTGCAGCACCCCTTACCCTTTCGACGGTCTTGCCCGACGTCATACCAGCGAAGACCATGAGACGGACCAAGTTTTTCCTTTCACCAGAACTGCCGGCTCCTCCCGGCGCAGACACGATCCGAAAAGGAGAACCTGATGTCGGCCGTGAAAGTTTCCCTTATCGGCGGCCCCGAGCACCTTCCCCAGGAATCACGCACAAGGCTCGTGGCGGATCTGAGCGAACCGGTGAAGATCGTCTTCAACGGCGGCTACGAGCACTTTGTACACCACGGCGAGTACGTTGATGACGGCTTCGAAAAAGTCGCCGTGTACCACTGGAGCGATCGGACACGGATGGCCGAATGACCAGGAAGCCTGACACCCCTCGGTGGCGCGCGTAATGAAGCGCGCGCCACCGCCTACCCGGACGCCAGCTAGTCCCGGACGACTTCAAGATTCGCCTCACCTCCATTGACCTGCCCCAGGCGAAGGTGATATCCTAAGAAGTCGACGTTCATGCCCTGAACCAGGGATATGCTGACCCCGTTCGACAGCAACGTCACAGAGTTGTGCCCCACCTTTTGCACCTGCAGTTCATGCCCACCGATTTCCACTTTACCTCCGCTGGACACGTCGAAATGACATGATTTCTTCTCGCAGCCAACATCGGCGAAACGGTCACATGCGACCGCCGAGAGAGCAGTACAGGCGGCAAGCAGGCCCGAAACGATCTGACGACGCATTGCTGTTCCCCCTAAGTCCCGTTATCGAGTGCTACCTGTCGTCGACAGGACGCAGGTGCTGACGAGGGGTAACCTCCTGCAGCCGATCGGCGACCGCACACCACCGCCGTACAACTCACGCCGTAACAGCCCAGGAGAACGGTCAGAAGTGGGGCCAGTTCCTCGACCCCGCGCCAAACGAGCCAGCGGCGCCGGCAGATCGCATCCTTCGCCAGAAAGCGCGCCCAGCCCGCTCATCTCCAACCCCAGTCCTAGGCGGAAGCCCGATCACCCCGTCCCACTCCCCACCCAGTCTGGCGTGCCGTCACTGCGATGACAATCCGCTCAAGTCCACCTCGTGAAGGTAGAGCTAGCCATACCTTGGCGACCAGCGCGGGCTTCCCACCGGCGACCAGCAGCTCGCAGCATGTGCCCCCGTGGAGCCACTGCACGGACGCCGACGCAGAACGCGGCGACCAGGCCGGACGCCTAGCTAGACCACAACTCTTAACCGGCGGGTTGCAGCACTTCCCCTCGCTCGTCCTCCGCGGCCTTCTCTGTCAGACCTGACCGGCGCTGTCCGGCCGTAGGCCGCGACGCTGCGCGTCCGTCGGGGCCATGACCACTGGCGCGCCATCGCCGCAGAACCCGCCGCCCATAGTTGTTCGTGCCAGCGATTCGATCAAGATCGGCGCCGGTCGGGGTTCGACCAGCCGCTTGCTCCTCGAGGTAGTACGCCCACATCAGCTCCTCAGCAGACTTCTCGCACCGCGAGGCTAGCTCCGGATGCAAATCGGCAGAGTGAGCTGCCAGCCGTGGGCGGTCGGCGAGCTCACGCCCCTGCGAGCCTTCCTCCAGCAGTCGGCCGCTACCTCGATGACGCTTCAGTGCCCGGTTCAACAACTCGACTGCCAAGAGCAGAGCAAGCGGTGGGCATGCCGCCACCACGATTGAGAACACAGACAGCCGCGGAGCCGAGCCGACGTTCGCACACAACGAGAGTAAGATACCGAAGCCGAACGCTGCCCACGCAGCCCACCGCCGTCCACCGCTCGGCTTCCACAGCTCGACCGTCGCCGTCGTCAGCAACCCGTCAACGATCAACGGCCAGATCGCCGCGGTCGCCGCATCAGCGCCGAAGCGCAGAGCAAAGTCCCGACCGTGCCGGTACGAGGCATACGCTGCCCCCAGGGCCACCAGGGTCGTAGACACGCACTGCACCCAAAGTGACAGCCTTTCACTCTCCGGCTTCAAAGACGTCATGATGAGCTGCCCCGTCGATGCCGTTCGATCTCCACGACACCAGAAAACTGCAGCTCACAGTCCTTGTCACGCCGTGGGGTTCTGGACGGAACCGCGCCGGGGGCACCCTCAGCGACCAGCAAGAAACGAACTCTGACCAGGTGAAACCTGAATAGGAGTCGATCTTGCGTCGTCCGGCAACAACCGGCGGCGCGCGGCTAAAGTCGGCCGAGCGCGGTCTATTCGCGGTCCACGACAAGCTATGACGTCGGTCCCGCGACCCGGCCAACAAGTGCGGCGGTGGCCGTGATCGAGCGCACAGTCCGGTGGCGGGCTGCCTGAGTTGCGTCGCCGAGGCGGATGCTTGGCTGGGTGGCCTCGCAGGCGAGCAGAGCTCCGATCCCGGGGTTCAGATCGGCCATCACAACGTCACTCAGCAGCACGGCGAAGGTCAGCTCATCACGGCGTACTACCCGCCGTGCTGAACTGCGCCCAATTCGTAAACCTGATGTCCACGTCAACAGCTCGGTGACTGCCCGGCCAAGCAGCCATGGCTGGGCCGGAGACTGACGTCTTCCTCGCTGTGTCTGCGCGGCTGACTGCGGTTTGCCTGTCCGGGCAGTACGGCAGGGCAGTTTGTTTGAGCGGCGCCCGCGGTTGAATCTCAGAGTGCGTTGCAAGTGAGGCCCCCGGGCCGATCGGGTCAGCTCCGGGGCTTCGTCACCCTCAGCGTCCCCCTCGGCCGTGAAAGGCTCCCTCATGTCACCTACCTCATCCCGAACCAGAACCCACTGTGCCGGCAGACCCGGCGCGCTGCTCGCCGCAGGCGGATTGACGACCGCGTTGGCGGTGGCCCCGTTCACCCCGGCCCTCGCCGCAGCCTCCCCAGCAACGATGACGACCATCTACAGTGCGGACGGCACGTTCCATGTGCCAACCGGGGTGAGCAGCCTGACGATCGTCGCGGACGGCGGCCATGGAGGCCATGGACGGGCAGGAACGGCGCACGCGTGATTGTGGCTGGAGGCGGCGGAGGCGGCGGCGAAAATGGACTCTGTTTGCCGTCGTCCGCGGTTGTGGGGGGTAACGGTGGTGACGCGGGCGCCAACGGCAACGCGGGCGGAAACTGTCCCAGCGTTACCGGAGGCGGCGGTGGCGGCGGTGCCACCACGACCAGTCCGGGAACGGGCGGCACCGCGGCCAATGGACCATGCGCCGGCCAGATCGGGACCACTGCGTGGGACGACCACGGCGCCAATTCACCAGCGCCCAGCCATACCGGCGGCGCGGGGGGCGGTGGTTACCTCGGCGGCGGCAGCGGTGGAGAGTGGGGAGCGGACTGTGCCAAATCACATTCTGGTGCGGGTGGCGGAGGCGGCGGTTCCAGCTACGCGGACACCACGGCGGGCAGCGTCAGCATCGGCACCAGCGGCCGCCACGAAGGGGACAACGGCCAGGTGACGATCACCTACCAACTGCCCTACACCTTCACCGGCTTCCAGTCGCCCGTTCAGAACCTCCCGGCGACCAATGTCGCCAAAGCCGGCCAGGCTATTCCGATCAAGTTCAGCTTGGGCGGCGACCAAGGCCTCGACATCCTCGCCGCCGGCTCGCCCACCTTCAGCTACGATTCCTGCACGACCCAGCTCAACGACGTCACGGCTGACACCGCGAGCAACTCCGGGCTCAGCTACGACGCCACCACCGACACCTACACCTACGTGTGGAAGACCAACAAAGCCTGGGCCGGCGATTGCGGCACCTTCCACCTGCAACTGAACGACGGCACTGACCACACCGCCGTCTTCCAATTCAGGTAACCCCACACACCATCCCCACCCGCGAGTGCGGGACCCGGCCAACACACACCCGGGTCCGGCACCGCCCTTGTGTGAACTACCGGAGCATCGACTCCTCCCTGACCGGTTTCAGCCTCGGATGCCGAAGTATGCGGACAATCTGCACGCCGCCGGAGCGTCGTCGAGGACCGAATAGTGCGATCCTGCATGGTCCGCGTGCGTTCCGGCAGCCCGACCGCTGTCTCGATACACCCCCAAACGCGACAAAGCGTCCCTGGTGCAGCTTCGCCCCTCCAGATCAGCAGCCCGGGTGCTTGCGGGATTGCCCTTACGGGCACGCGAAGTGCTCGGTCGGACCGGCTGGATGATCTGCCGGTACGACGTTGGCGGAACTATCTTTCCGACAGAGCCTCAGCGCGAGGGAAGTGTCCCAGTGACGGATCCGCGAGTCTTCCTCGACCACACCGAACGCTCCGCGTGGGCCGAAAACTGCTTCGGACTGTCCAAGCATGACCTCGTCAAGGACTACGGTATGACGGTTTATGCCGCCTTTGACGTGTTCCGGACGCTCGGCGCCCTCCGAACCCGCTGGTCACCCCTGTTCAAGCATTCGCTGACCGCGCGCGGTCCCGGGAAGGTGCGCATGTTCTCTAACTCGCTATTCTCCGGCAAACCCGAGGTAACGCACGCCCGTTGCGCCCGAATGAGTCGTCGCGCGGTATCCACCATCTATCGCGGGTTACGCTTTTCGGGTGATTCCTCGCATGTTGCTCGATCGAGCAGTGTGGAGACGCCGGGTTCTTCCTTCGATTGTACTCGCCATCGACGACGCCTAGCCTCGTGGAGGTTTGCATGAGCCACTGGACTGACTATATTTCCGAATATGACGCGTACTTACCGTCCACGTACGAGTCAATTAACGACTACTCGGTCATAGGTCCAGCTTTTGCCTGGTGGATTTCTGAACAAACCGGACAAGAGTTTGACATCGATTACAACCTTTTCGCTTCAGTGACACCTCACGACTTTGTCGAGTTTTTCTCGCCCCTTATCGGCGGAACTGAGATATTCTCGAAAGAGGACGCGCTGCGCGAAATTCTGGAATACTACAAACACTTTAGCATGGACTGGAATCTGCATCGCGAATCGCGCCAAATGGCCGTGCATAAACTACCGGAAACAGGATTACCGGAAGATGACTCGACCATCGACGGCGTGGCCGCTATTTTCGGACATGGAACTCTGGACAGTAATCACACTTTTGTCCCAAAAGGCAGACGACTGGTCATGTTCACGCCAAACGGAAAGATACTGCGGACCGACGAAATGTACCGCCTGCTACTCTACAGAGACTTCTCGACAGCAGAGCAGCTGTCCGCCGGAGATACCTTCACGAACATAAAGCTCACGCCGCTCAGCGATGACGAGATCAAGGAAGACGAGCATTACATGATTCTAGCTGCCGGCACTCCTTACACCGCCGGCCGAAGCATTCCGGTATCGGCAATTTGCTCAGATCCGAATAAATGCTGGAAATACGTCGAGAGGCAAGGTGCGTGGCTACACAGTCCTGACTGCACGGGGATCTTCAATGTCGTCACAGAAGAGTACATCCTGTTTTACGGGTGCCGAGCTGATACAAAAGCCCAAAAACTTGGTACCAACCCACCGAGAAACGTCGAACAAGAACGAATCCATGATTACATAGTGGCCGCATATGAGCAATTCATAGAGGAGGTGAGGGTCAATCCGCTCTCCGCGTACATCAAGTTGTGCGCCATGAACCAGGCCACCGCAAGTGCCATCCTTTCTCAGGATAAGAACTTGCTGTATTCAGTGCGGGAATCACCCAGGATCAGCCCAACGGCCGACCAGCTTTCCGCCGCACTGCGTCTCCTGCATGCAAGCAAAGACGAAGTGCGGGCCCGGGTGATGCGAAGCTCGACTTGGCGCTTTCTGGTCACGTGGCACGAAAGCACTGACTATCGCCGCAAGCTCGTGGAACTGCTGCACAATCTCCGGTCGAAAGTCGGCACGGTTTCAGACTGGACACCCCAGAAGTCTGACAGTTCAGAGTACGAATACGATTCCTCTGATATTGTCACCAGCTGGAATGAAAGCGACGTCGAGGATGAGGGCGACGAGAGTGCTTCACTCAATGAAAGTGATGACATTTACGAAAGCGCAGATAAGGAGACGGGTTCGTCGGCAACGTTTCTCAAGTTGATCTTGGACGCCAAGATAGAAAGCCTTTGCGACGACTTGAACCCTCCCTACGAGGGCATGACGAGAGTAGATCTCGGTAACACCATAAATGTGCGAGCCAAGGATGCCCAGCAGCTGATCAAGGAAATCCAGGCCCAACTCGATTTGATCGACGAGTGGATTTTGTCCATCAGGAAGTGAGTTCTCATGCGCATTGGGACCAGGACGAGGGGCGGCAGCGCTCGGCGCGAGATGCGGAACTGGCGAGCACCACGAGCAAAGGCATAGCAACCCGTTCGCCCGGTCGAGCCGGCCGCCGGTCAGCACTGCGCGAACGGTCGAGGCAGCCCGCCGCGGAGTGATCGGGTGACTTCGGTGGCGCGGCTGTGGGTGCAGAAAGCGAGTCTCCCGCGCACGGTCCGTTAGCCGGCACGGCTACGTGCGCGGCGACCTCGACGTTAGAGGTGTCTTCCTCTTGCTCCTCGATCCAGTGATCAAGATCGGAGCATCGGATCCGGAGGCCCGGCGTTCGGAGTCTTGTCACTGTCGACCGCGAGACTCTGCCCACCTTCGAGCGACGAACCCGCCGGCCGCCGCCCTGGACGCAGCGCCGCCCTCACGACTACCTCCGGCGCGGGATCACCACCTTGTTCGCCGCGCGGCCCGCCGGGTTGACGAGACCTTCCCACCTGGCGGATGTGCCGCGACCAGCTCAGGACCGGACTCCTGCCGATCGGCTTCGCACCGGTGCTATCGATGCAGCGGGATTTGGCCTCCTCGGTGGTCAGGATGCGCAGAGGCACGTTCTCGCCGTAGTCCACGGCGCACGGATGTCGTCACCGGCCGACACGAGCCGTCGTCCGGCGTTGACCGTGAGGACGACGCGTTCGCCATCGAGGTTGATGGCGTCCGCCGGGACGCCGTCGATCGCCGCGGCCGAGGTCATCAACAGCGACTGGTTCTGCAGCAGCGCCCGGCGGGTCTCGGCCGAGAGCCGGTCGGGCATCTGGTTCGTCGCGCGCAGCGCGACCCGGTACTTGCGCAGCTGCTCGAGGATCGCGGCCAGGTAGCCGCGGGAGGCGCCGTCGACCGCGGCGAGCTCGTCGACGAACGCGTCGCACCTGCGCCGCCGCTCCACCGGCGTATCCGCGCGGGAGCGGCCGGCCCGGAACAGGTCGTGGATCATGAACGAGGTGATCAGCTTGTTCGTCTCGCCGCTGCCGGTGGTGCAGACGAACACGATCCGCCCGGTGTCCATCCCCCGCCGGACGTCGTAGGTCGTCACCGACGAGCCCAGGAACGCCGACAGCGTCGGGCTGGTCCGCAACCGGTTGATGATGTTGGTGACCACAGTGGTCGCGTCCGGGGCCAGCTTGGGGAACGAGTCCGTCCAGTACCTGCGCACGGAGGGCTTCAGTACGGGGAGGATCGACTCCCGCCAGGTCTCGTCGTCCAGCAGCGTCGGGATCTGGAAGATCGTCGGCGGGCAGCCGCATCGCGAGGTAGCAGAGGCCTCGCACGCCTTGGTCAGGATCGACTTCGCCGCGGCGCCGCGTCACCCCAGCCGAGCGCCGCGTCGAACGAGGTCACGACCGCGTCGACACGGTCTTCGATGTCGGACTCGGTGAAGCCCTGCATACTCAGCGGGTTCCAGCCAGGCAAACGTTTGCCCCGGCCGCGGACGTCGAGGTTGACCTCCCACAGCCGCGCCCGCAACGCCGGGTCCGACAAGTACGGCTTGGCGCGTTTCCAGCCGTCAGCGTGCGGGTCGGGAAACCAGACCCCGCCGCCGAGCCGGGCGATCTCGATGGCCTGCACCAGGGCTTCCTCGGTCTTCCCGAACCCGGCCTTGCCGAACCGAGCGGAGAACAGCATCTCGCGCAGGGGCACACCAACGAAGCAATCGTCGCCGTTGACATCGGTGACATACCCGAGCCGCACCAGGCCCGTCCCCGGCCGGTACGTCGGGACCTCCCGGGGCGCGGGGAGAACCCAGCCGCGGCTGCGGGCGATCGCCGGCGACCGGCAGCGTCCGGACGGCGGCTTCAGCAGGCCGGCGATCTCGCTGGTCGTCACCAGCGATCCTGGCCGCGCCTTCGCCAGCCCGGTCCGGAAGCGCCGGTCGAACAGCCGACGCACCAACGGGGTGTCCGCACCGAAGTGCCAGCCGAGGACCCGCGGACTCGCCAGTAGTTCTCACCGCGGAAGATGTCCAACGCACCGATGACGCTGCGCAGGTGCGACTGGGCCCGCCCGGGGATCTCCGAGACGCAGCGGATCAGGACCTGAATGGCGAATACCGGCTCGTCGTCACAAACTTGTTCGTCACTCGTCGAGGGGATGGTGTCGCATTTCGTCGACGGCCACCGGCCTGCGTACGCGCGATCGGCAAGAACTCCCCAAGCAGTTCCGCGGCGACGTCCGCAACTACGCCGAACGACCTCAAGTCGTTTCCGCCAGAATGCGTCTCTGCGCAGCGGGCAAGGTGCCGGATACGTGCCGGCGTCAGCGGGATGAGGTCGAGACAGATCTGCACCGATTCACCGAGGTCGACCCGGACGTCACCCAAGGCTTCGCGAGTGTCTGGAGTGCATCACCCGGACGGATAGGCAAAGCACGCGAGGGGAAGTTCGCAGGGCGCGCCAGTACCAGCTCGGCTCGCGCGACATGCGGGTCCGATGAGGACGGTTGTCGATGCACGGCGGCTTCTCCTCCCATGAGCGGCACGGCGAACGGTCGCACCATCAGACACGGGAAGCTGTGAGCGTTTGATACACCTGGACGGGGGTGATTTTTCCTTTCCGGCCTAGAGCTGGATACACTCTCCTCAAGAACACTGCACATTGTGCGGACCGCCCCCGGCTCACGTTCTTGTCCGAACCCCACCTGAGGAGCACGCAATGGCCCGGAAAGTCCTCGTCGAGATCCTCGACGACATCGACGGCAGCACCGCCGCCCAGACCGTTCAGTCCGGCCTCGACGGCGTCACCTACGAGATCGACCTCTCGGACCAGAACGCCACCGCCCTGCGCAACGAACTTGCCCGCTACGTCGCCGCCGGCCGACGCATCGGCGGCCGCAAGGTCCGCGTCGCGAGCGGCCAGTCGACGACGACCACGACCTCGGACCGGCGGCGCAACCAGCGAATCCGCGCATGGGCCAACGCCAACGGCCACGAGGTCTCCGAGCGGGGACGTCTCTCCGCCGAGGTGATCACCGCCCACGAGCAGGCTCAGATTGCCGAGACGGAAGCACCGGCACCGTGGAAGCGCGCTTCCCGCAAGAAGGCCGCGGCCTGCCGAGATCACCCCCTCGTCGTTCCGTCGGTGGCCAGGAGACCCACCCACGTCACCGACGCAGAAGGAGGGACCGTGACGCGAGTTACTTGCGCTCCGTAATCGATCAGCTATGGTGAGTTGACATGACCTGTACGAGGGTGGGGAGGCCCCGTGGGGAATGGCTTCAAGGTCGCAGTCGACGAGCTGCAACGCGTGGGCGACGACGCGCTTCCTGCGTTGCGGGACATCATGGGATCTCAACTCCCGGTTTTGACCGCACACGAAGGTCTGGCCGGTCCTGGCTCACTCGACGCGGTCAACGACTTCCAGCTGGCCTACGCCCGGTTCACAGATGAAATCGCGGCCAGGCAGAAACACGGCATCGAAGTGGTCGACGCCACAGCCGAAGCCGCCAAAGCCATCGCCGCGCTGTACCGCCGCGCCGACGGGCAGGCATAGCAATGGGCGGCGAATGGAAGACCGACGACGAGGTGCGCTCCGCCGCCGACCGGGCCGCGCGTCGGCTCATCGACCTCTTCGATGACGAGCAGCCCGACGGCAAGTGGCTCGGCTCACCGGAGGCCTACCCCAACGGCGGCGGCGCAGTGCTCTTGCGCGGGCTGCTCGACGACGCCGACAAAGTCATCAGCCTGGATCCACAGAAGATCATCGACGAGTTCGAACGGATGAAGAAGGTCGGTCGCGCCCTTGACCAGCGCACCTCGACCGACATCATCGATGCCTTCCGCAAGATCGACTACTCGGTGCAGGACTGGGAAGGCGACGGAGCGGACGCCTTCCGGCACCAGATCTCGATGATCCAGGCGTTTCTCGGCCAGCAAGCCGGCTACCTCATCAAGACCGTCGAGTCGCTCGCGATCCTGCTGGCAGCCTCCGTGCAAGCGCGCCGGGACTACGTCGCGGTCGCCGACGCGACCAGCGCAGCCGTCGCCAAGGCGCTGCAGCAGCACGCCGACGCTGACACGAAGATCGCAATCTCCGTTGGCGCGAGCGTCGTCTCGGCAGTACTCGGCGTCGCCACCGGTGGGGCCTGGTTCACTGCCAGCGCCGGTGTTGTCATCGGCGCGTCATCCGCGGGCCTGCAGCTGGCTGTGGATGGCGACAAGTTCGCCGACGTCGCGTCCGGCTACAAGACCGCCAAAGACCAGGTCCTGACCAGCTACCAGGACATCGTCCGCAGCGCCCTCGTAAAGGTGCAGGAAGCCGAACGCGACCTGTTGGGTGAGAAGAACGAGCTCTTCGCCCCGATGCCGCCGAGCATCACCGTCACGTCGCCGACCTTCCACTATGAGGGCTTCTCCTCGGTGGACCGACCGGTCGCCGAGTTCGAACCCAAGGTCGACGAAGAACACCGAAAGCTGGTCGAGCAGCACGGTCCCGCAGGTCTCGGCGCGGCGGACACTCCGATCCAGAGGCGGCTCGATGGCTGACACGATCCGCCGCACCGCCCTGGCCCTCATGGTCGCCGTAGGTGCCGTGGCCTGCACCGGACCGGCTTCACCGCCAACGACGACGTCGGCGACGGCGCCGTCGACGTCGGCCGTTCCCCTGGACGTGGCCCGCTACCTGGCGTCGCCGTGTTCGGGCGTGCCCGGAGACCTCACCACGCAGCTCGGTCTGCCCCAGCGCGAAGACGCCCACGACACCGTCCTTGTCGGCGCAGGCGACCAGTCCGAATGCCGGCTTTCGAGCGCACCACCGCTGTCAGCGGCGGCGGAAGTCCGCTTCTATCCGAAGGCACGGCCGCTGCCCCTCGTCACTGGCCCTGGTAGCCAGGTCAAAGCCACCACCGCGGCCGGCTACCCGGCCGGTGAGTGGGTACTCAGCAAGGGAAACGACGGCAGCTTCACTTCATGCCAGATAATCGTCGACGTCGCACCAACTCAAGGTGTGGCGACGTTGTACAACGGTCCGGCGGGTGAGCCGACCCGCACTTCTTGTGCGAAGGCGAAGCAACTCGTCGAGGGAGTTCTCGCCTCCCTGCGACGCTGAAGTTTCAGAGTTCCGCATAGGTCTTGTTCAACGTCGAGACAAATTCGCGTGCGCCGGCCGGCAACAGGACGAGGTTGTCCTCATTGTCGACATAGGCCAGTACACGGCCGTCCGGCTCCAGGTCGATCGCGGTGATCGGCGTGCTCCGCCGTCTCTCGCCACCACCGTCGCGGCGGGCGACGTAGATCTGGTGTACCGCGCGGCGGGGTCGTTGCATCACCTGCTCCAGCGACGGAAAATCGTGTTCCTGCGATCGATTGAAGACCGCACGGGGGATGTCGGCGGCCGGCGTCTCGGGCAGCGTGTCGAGGAGCGCTGTGGCCAACCACTTGTCCGCCACGGGCTCGAGGGCCACGACGTTGTCGTCAACGATCGCCCGGACAGCGTCGCCGTCCCGCGCCGCCAGGAGTACCGAGCAGGAAAGCCCATCGGCGAAGTTGCTGAAGGCGTAGTATTCGCGGCTGGCACCGGCGAGCACAGCCGCAGTCGACCGCCACAACGCGTTCAGCCGGCCATTTCGTGCCAGCCCCAGGTCGGTCAACGCCGCCATGGCTTTGACCTCCAGCTCGCGACGGCCGTCCGCAGTGATCCAGTGGTACAAGCCGGTACCGAACGCGGGCGGCAACTCTCCTGCTCCGATCATGCTCCAGGCAGTCAGGAAGGCGAGTTTGGGCAGAATGATGGGTCTGTCGATGACAGCCACGACGCACGCTCCGTGATGCAGGACAACAGGCGGGGAAGGCCGATGCCGGGACACACGAAGGGCGTCAGGTTCCGAGGGTGGGCGGGACCGGGGCAAGGCCGGTGCGCGGATCGACGAGCCCTTCCTCGACGTCTGCGAAGACGCTGTCGTCGTCACGAACGTACTTGCGTTCATGTTCTTCGTCTTCAGCCGACGGGTGGCCGCCTCCCGCAGGACCGACCCCGGCAAGTTCCGGCCCCGGCCTTCCAGAGGCTCTGCCGCTGCCGGAGAAGCGAGGGCCAACCCCCGCCCTTCGAGGCTCATTGCCCACTTCGTCGACCACCCCACGCCGCAAAGCGGCATTCGGTGCCGATGAGAGCGGTGAGCACGGGAAACCGATGAGCGGCGATCGCGCTCCGCTCGAGTCGGAGACCGAACTACCGGCAGCTCGTTCGAGCTGCGAAAGCGGAGGGAGACCACTGAATGCTCGCGCATCCTGCACGCCGGACGGCGGGGTCAGCCCCGTGGTTCGGGTGTAACCCGGTTGAGCCACGACACCAGTGGTCGCGGCAGGTGCGTAGGGGTCATGTTCCCGAGGTTCGGTAACCCTTCCCGGATCAACGCGAACCATCGATTGCCGATCGACCACCGGCGTATCGTCGGTGTCACCGGGAGGCTCGATCGACCTTTCCCTGCGAGCATCGGCAATGCTGCGTGAGTCGACCGCTTTCACGGTCACTGGATCAGCCGAAGTTCCGAGAGTGACCTGGCCGTAGTCTCCGGACAGGCGCTGGCCCTGGCTGTCCAGATGTTCCACGTAGGCACTGTAGATTTCCAGGTTCTTCTGCGCCTTCGCGTTGTAGACCGATATGGCATCCTCTGTGTCAGTGTCCCACGGAGTCGCGGCGTCGAAGAACGATCTTTCCGGCCGAGGTCCCATCGGCTCCATCGAACGCTTCGCCAGCTCGAAACCGTATGCGGCGTCGGCGACATTGGTGCCGTTCGAACCGAGCGTCTTGGCCGCGCGCTCGACCAGATCACTGAACGCCTTGGTCCGTTGCTTCGCCTGTTCCGCCCCCCTGCCTGTCCACGTTGGCTCGAGGCTGTTCAGCATCGCCGTCAACTCCCCGGCGATCGCGTAGTGCTCGGCGGCAACCTTCCCGGCCTCGACGCCATTCGCGGTCCAGCTGGAGCTGTTCCCCGCCAACACCCGCTCAACGACGGTCGGGACGGTCATCGCCTGAACGGCCGCCTTGCCGGAGAAGAGATCGCCGGCCCACTCCACGGCGTCCTGCGCGGTCCGCACCAGCGCCGAACCTGCCTCGTGGGCTCCACGAACCACCCCGTGCGCAGCCACTCCCAGTTGGTCAAAAGGAAACATCACGAGCCCGCCTTCGCCTTCAGCGTCGCAACCGTCATCTCAGCAATCTGAGGAACCAGGCTGCATGCGTCCTCGATGCTTCGCTTGCTTTCCCCCAGAGTAAGACTCACATCGATCGAGATGCTGTCGGCCAGGCCGATGCTCGCCTGGCAGAACCCCACTGGGATTTCCTCCCCTTTGGTTCCGGCGTGCACGACCGCCGGGAAGCCTTGGACGTCCGGAATCTGGCGCCAGACCGCCGATTTGGGTCGCGTGTTGGCGTAGACACCGCTGAGTCCGACATGGGTGTTCACCGTGTACGAGATTCCGACCGAGCCTCCGGTGTCCTGATTGGACCAGGAGCAAGCAGGCCCGATCTCCGCGAGATCTTCCCGGTGACCTGCCACGCTGATGCCGACGGCGGCGACAACTTGGTCCGGGGTAAGAGCATCTGTACAGGGATCACCGGAAAGCACAGACGCCGGTAGGGGGTCGTTGACTTTCGGGGCACCGGCGTAGGGCAGACCCGGTACCGACGCGTTGTGACCGTCTGGTGCGGGCATCGCCTTCCCGGATGTACCGGCGGAGCCGCCCTGCAGCGAACAACCGCTCACCAGGGCGGCAACACCGAGTGTCACCACGACGGCTTGCCAACGGTTCATCCCGCCACACCCCCGGACGACGCGCCCCGGGCGCCAAGTTCGCGAGCGGCCTCTCTGTCGCTTTGACCAGTCAGGCGCAGGGCCAACCGGATCTTGCGGATCAGCTCCTCCAGGTAGGCCGCCTCAGCGTTGATGTGCTTGTCGGCCGCGTCGAAGACCCCATGCCCGCTCGCCAGACGATCGTTGTAGGCGATGCTCGCAGGGTCGTCGGCCGCCGGACTTACCTGCTTCAGGATTTCTGCCTTCCGCTGCAATTCCTGCAGCTTGTCGAAGGCGCTCGTTGCCTTGGCCAGGATCGCGTTCGCTTCACCCGGGGACAAGCTGAACCCCGTCCCCGCCGCAGTTGCGCCGCCAGTGCCGACGCCGTCCCGAACCTCGACGTCGACACCCGCCAGCCACGGATCGACGCCAGTGTGTGGTTGTGTCACGGCCGCGTGAACCCCTCCCGCTCAGCGCTGCGTGCCCTCGGTCCCCCAGTTCCCGACAACCGGGCGATCGGCCGGACCGATCCGTCGAGCGGTCGAGCAATGACCGGCGCAACGGGTCAGCCGCACCGATCACCGTAACCCATCGACTACCAGCTGTGTACGCGAATCAGCCGATTTTGCTGCTTGCAACTTGCACCCGAGGCCGCACTTCGAGGCATGGACAACGCACTTCACTTGAGATATGCCCAGGTCGACCGCCGATTTGACACTTGTTGACCACCTGCTCACAACGACTGGACAATTCAATGACAATTCGCCTGAACAGCCGCTGCCGTGACACCGCGGTGCGCGATGCATAGGAATTTGCACGTGCGTCCGGCGACTGTGGTATGCGATCTCGAAGCCGGGCTACCGCTGTTCCTTCGGTGCCGAGGAGACATCACCTTCGCCACCGACGGAGGACACTTCGCCCTGGGATGCCGCCCGCCGAATCTCGACGTCCGGGTACACGAGCTTGTTGAGCACCCCGGTCACCGACTCGCGCCCCTCCACGCTCATCAACAGCTTCCCGAACTCCGGCTCCGACCCGCACGCCGCCGGCCGACTTGGCCACCCACCCGCGAGCACGGCTTGCGCCGACGGATCGAACCGGACACGGGAGCGGAGATGGTGGGAACGAAGGTGTCGGTGGAGGACGAAGGCCGCGATCAGGATCGCGACCGCGGCGGTGGTCGCCCCGCAGAACGCGCCGCTCTCGGCGAGGTCACCCGGGCGGAGCGCGCCGTTCCCAGCATGGCCTGGCGGCCATGCGTGCCGGGGAACATGCCTGCCTTCGAACCCAGTCCCGAAATCCGCTCGTGAGCCGCGGAACTCCACGTCGGGTCGAGCAGCGCGAACGCTCGTCCATCGTCGTCACCAGCGATCGTTCCGGCCAAGCGCGGGCGGGCCACGCGCTCAGTCAGGACGGCGCCGACTGCGGCAGATCCGCGGCGATTTTCGCGAGCAGGGCCCGCAGGGTGGCCCGCTCCGCCTGGTCCAGCGGCGCCAGGATCGTCTCCTCGACGCCGGTCATCGCGGTGTCGAACCCGGCGATGAGTTCGCTTCCCGCCGGTGTCGCGTAGACGCGTTTGCTGCGCTCGTTGCCGGGGTCCGTGCGCCGCTCGACCAGACCACGCCGCTCGAGCCCCTGCAGGAGGCTGGACACGCTTGCCTCGCTCGTGCGGCTCATCTGGGCGATGTCACGCTGGATCGCACCGGGATTCCGGACCAGGTAGACGAGCGCGGCACTCTGCCCATGACTGAGCCCGCGCTCCCGGATCCATTCCTCACCGGTTTTCCGCTGTGCCCAGACGATCCAGCGCATCAGGTCGAGGCTGCTGGTCGGCGCCGGCTCTCGCGCATCCATCCTGCGAACCCTCAACTGCACGAGACGATGTGCACCGGCGTCCGGACCCCCCATTCCTCAGCGCCGTCGGCGACGAGGTCGGCGATCCGCCGGTGCCCTTCATCGAGCCGCCCTTCCTGCAGCGCCGGGCTCGAGTAGTGGCGGTCGAACGACGCGTCGTCGCGATAGAACTCGAAGGCCCACATGAGGTCCGGGTCTTCGTCCGAGCGAGCAAGGACCCAGTCGACGGGGCCGTCGGGGTCACCGTTGAAGTGCAGCTCGTGGCAAGCCTTGAACAGTTCGTCCCCCATCCCGGGCTTCGCCTTGACCTTCAGCACCATTCCTGGCTGCTTCGCATGCATCTCGTACTCCTTCCGATCAGGACACTTAAGACTCTAAGTGTTAGAACTCTAAGTGTCAAACCTTGCTGGTCGGTCACCGCCTATTCCCAAGTCTTGCCCGACGGGCTCCACCCCAGCGTTATCCACCGGTGGAGTCGGTCGGCGGAGAGACCAGACGCAGACAGCATGATCGGCTCATGCGTGTTTGCCTCGCGGCGAGGGCTTGCCGCGCCGTGACGCCGAGGCGGACAGGTGCGACGTTTCAGCCCGCCGACGACCCCGGCGGAAGCACCGCGACTGTCACTCGGCTTCTCGATCTGCAGCCATGTCTTCACTGGCTTCCCGACCGGCTCGAGCCGAAGGCTGACACCTAACGGCAGCTGACCGATCAGGGGTATGCGGCCGGCTGGTTCTGCCTCGCGGCATCACCAGCGACCGCCCCAGACCGGCTGCTCGTGTCGCCGGGGTGACCTGCTCCTGGACGTCACGGGCGAAGCCTGACGCCGATGTCCGGTCATGCCGACGTGCGCGACTCCTCCGCCGACGACACGCATTTCAGGCGCGACGGTGCAAAGGTCGCGCCCCACGACTCGCGCTACTCCGGCAGACGAGCAGCTACCGGACGCAGAACGGCGGCGGCGCACAGACAGAACTGTCTTGGGAGGGCCGAGATGATCTCGGTCCCTCCCAAGACAGTCGGTACGCGGATCAGATCTTGCCCGCGGCCACGTCGGCGAGGGTCACGCGGGAGGACTTGTAGTTCACCACGTAGCGCTTGGACGATTCCGCCGAGGTGATCTCCTCACGGATCGGCAGGCCGTTGTCGGCGTTGATGGTGAGGACGTCCGTACTGCCGCCCAGGATGGCGGGGGGCGCGGTGAGGGTGAGCGCGGCCTGCCCGTCGACGCTGGTCTTCCCGACAATCATGTCCGGGATGGTCGCGTACAGCTTCAGCACGCCCGCGCGGACCTCCGCGTCGGCGGCGTTGGCGAACAGCGCGTGTTCGGCGTTGCTCCACAAGTGGTTGTTGATGAGGTTTTCCAGGTCCTTGCCCGTGGGACGCGGCTTGGGGGCCGGAACCGGCTTGCCGTGTTTGCGGAGCATCTCAGCGTTCTCCGCTTGGGCGTCCGCCCAGGCCTTGTCGGCCTCGGCGGGGCTCAGGCCGACGCCCAGAGCATTGTTGGCCGCGGTGATCATCGCGATCCTGGCCTTGTCCACGTCGCCGTTCGCGGCGAGACGGGCCGCCGCCATCACCTTCCCGTCGTACGGCGTAGCAGGCTCGGCCTGGCCCTTGGCCACTGCGTCCGCCAGGGACTTCGCCGAGTCGCCCGTGAACTGCTGGCCCTTGTCGGTGTAGAGGGTGTAGTACTGGTCCGGTTTGTTGTCCAGCCCGAACTTCGTGTTGATGATCAGCGACGCGTCTCCTGGCTGCGTGCCGGCCGCCTGGACCGCTGAGGCCAGCTTCACCAGCGGTGCCTCGACCGCCTGCGGGGCCGCGTCGGACGGCCCGGCCGGGACGCTGCCGCCTGACGTAGCCATCACCACAGCCGCCGCGACGGCTGCCGCACCCACGGCGGCGACACCGACCTTGGGCCAGGAGAACCAGCGCTTCGGGCGCACGACCGTGGCCACGGGTTCGTCCATCGCCGTCCGCAGTGCCGTGCGGGCACGGTCATAGGCCTCGGGACCGGGGGACGGCACGTCACGCAAGTTCTTCATGAGATCCATTTCGTCCATGAGTTGTCTTTCACGTTGTCGGGACTTGCAGCAGCGCGACCACTTCGGGGGCCTCACGCAACGCCTTACGCGCCTGGTGCAACAGGCGGCGGGCCGTGCCGGCCGGAATGTCGAGCACCCGCCCGGCCTCGGCGACGGTCAGGTCCTCCCAGGCGACCAGGCCCAGCACTTCCCGCTCTTCCGGTTTGAGCCGAGCCAGTGCCTTGCTCAGCAGTGCCTGCGTGTCCACGCGGGCATCCACCGCCGGCCAGGGATCCCAGTCACTCGCCACGCCGGTCAGGTCCGACGCGGGCTCCTCGGCCGGCGCGGACCGCCAGTGCCGGCGCAGCCTGTTCAGCGCGACGCCGTACAACCAAGGCCTGGCTTCGGGATACGAACGGTCGTAGTTCGCACGGGACTCGTAAGCCGCCACCCACACATCGCCGAGCACGTCCTCGGCGGCCTGCCGCCCCACTCTGCGCGCCAGATAGTTCCCGATCGCGGTCTCGTGCCGGCTGATCACTTCCACGAAGGCATCGCTGTCTCCGCGCAGCGACCTACCGATCAGTTCCGCGTCTGACGACATGAAGCTCCTCGGGTTTGCTTCGCCCTGACACCCCGTCTTTGCCAACGCCCGCCCAAAGCGTTCAGGTCAGGTCACCCCATGACGAACCTCGCTGGTCAGGCGACATCGCCGTCGTCGTTCGGACCTGCCGGGCAGCGGGCTGAGGCTCGGGCAAGCGACCACCGCCTGTGCGCGGTGATCGGCACACCTGAGCCAGCCAACCACGTCGGCCCGGTGTGCCGCAGGCCGTGGCGGCGAAGGTGCTCGTTCCCCAGCTTGGTGACCACCTCGTCCCAGTGGCTGGCGGCACGGAGGATCGCCGTTTTCACGCATCCGCCGCGCGGGCCGTGAACAACCGGGCACCGGCCGTGTCCAAGCGGCTACCACCGGACGGATCTCCTCGATCAGCGGAACTGGCGCGCCCGCAGCCCTTCGTGGCCTCCACCAGTGGGGAACGCATCGCGGACCACGCCGCGCTATGTCCGCTCATGCCGATGGGCGGACGTTTTCGCTGCCGGGGGGGTATCACAACGGTGACCGACGGGCACAGCAGCACCGCCCGCCCCGGCTGCGGCAGCCCCTCGCGGGCGAGCTTAACCATGAGCGACACAGCCCGCCGCCGGCCGAGTCGCCGCTGATGAGCAGTTCGCTCGGGTCGGCGCCCTGATCGAGCAGCCACCGGTAGGCGAGGAAGGCGTCGTCCAGTGCGGCCGGGAACGGGTGCTCCGGTGCGAGCCGTTAGTCCGGCAGCACCGCGGTGGCGCCGGTCGCAGCGGCCGGGCGCCGGGCGGCGGCCGGTAACCGAACGCGGAGCCGGAGATGAATCCGCCGCCATGCAGGTGCAGCGAGCCTGGCGAGCCGCCCACGCCCGCCGGCACGACCGGCGCGGACACACCGCCGGCCCGCACCGGCCGGTGCCCTCCGGCACCGGAACTGGGCGTTGAGGACCTCGTAGGCCTCCCGCACCTGCGGCAGGCCGGGTTTGCCGTGAGCAGCGCCTCACCGGCCGTCGTCAGCTCGACGCGGTGGGCCGAACGCAGCGGAAGCGGACAGCCGATCAGCCGCTCCAGCGCGTGGCTCTGCCGGGTGAGCACCGGTCGCGACACTTACAGGCGGGCCGAAATCGAGCTCGGTGGCGACGGCGACGAGCGCGCGGGTGCTCGCCGACGTCGGTCGCCCGGTACGCCCGGAAGCAGGAGTGGCCGCCCGTGATCGCGGTAGGGTCACCGCGCACTGACAAATGGAGCTATTGCGGCAAAGGACGATCACATGCGCAAACTGGTGTCGAACTTGTTCATCTCGCTCGACGGCGTCGTCGAAGCTCCCGACAAGTGGTCCCTTCCCTACTGGAGTGACGAGATCGCCGCGTCCGTCGACGCCGGCATGGCCGCCGCCGACACCATGCTCCTCGGCCGCGTCACCTACGAGGCTTTCGCGGCCGCTTGGCCCGAGCGCACCGTCGAGGACGACGAAGGTGCCGACTTCATGAACAGCGCCCGCAAGTACGTCCTCTCGACGACGCTGTCCGAGGTCACGTGGAGCAACTCGACGTTGCTGCCCGACGACCCGGCATCAGCCATCCGCGACCTCAAGGCGGAATCCGGCGGCGACATCATGACCAGCGGCAGCGGGACGACCGTCCGATGGTTGCTGTCCGAAGGTCTTGTCGACGAGCTGAAGCTGTTGCTCTACCCGGTCGTGGTGGGCACCGGCAAGCGCCTGTTCCCCGCCGAAGGCCCGAACTTCCCGCTCACCTTGAAGACCACCACGGCCTTCGGCAACGGTGTCGTCCAGCTGACCTACGGACTGGTCTGAACGGGCCGAGCCTCCGCTCATGCCGCCGAGCACGGGCGAGCGTCACTACGATCCAGCCACGATGGGCTCGTTTGTCATATACCGCCATGCGGTGTGGGGCGGCGGCGACCCGGACCTCGAGGTCCGGCATGCTCACCGGCCGGCGCGCCCATGGAGTCTCTGGGATGACGATGTCCTCGCAGCGAGTGGTCTTGTAGGTCGTCTGGTAGCAGCACACGTCCCTCCTCAGTGGATGGTCAGGCCGCTGGTCGGGCTCGCGGACAGGCCGGTGAGGTAGCGGGATTCGTCGGAGGCGAGGAACGCGACCACGTCGCCGATATCCTGCGGTGCGGCGACGCCGAGGGGGCTGCGCTCGATGATGTTCTCGTACTGGCGGCGGTGCCGGTCGCTCACCGCATCCTTTCGCTCGAACGCCGCCGTCCAGGACGGCGAGTCGCGGACCACCGTCACGCACACGCAGTTGACCCGGATCCGGTCGTCGGCCAGTTCCTTGGCGAGGACCTTGCTCCCCGTGATGAGCCCGCCGGAGAAGGTGGCGATGGCCGTCTGGCCGGGAGTCGGCGCCCGGCCGCCCTCCGACGTCACGAAGACGACGCTGCCGCCGCCGCGGGCACGCAGGTGCGGAACCGCGGCCTGGACGACCTTCAGCTTCGCCCCGACGGCGGTGCCGACGAACGCGGTCACCCGGTCGAGGTCGAGGCCCGCGAACGGGCCGCGCACCGCCGTGGTGCGGGCCTCGTCGTCGTTGCCCCCGGCGCTCGGCACGACGATGTCCACGCCGCCGAACCGCGCGGCAGCTTCCGCCGAGACCGCCGCCATGTCCGCGGAGGATCGCACGTCGCCCGCCACGAAATGCCCGGTCCCCCCGAGCTCGGCGATCTCCGCCAGCACCGCGTCCGCCTTCCGTTCGTCCCGGCCGTTGAGCACGACGGCCGCTCCGCCCGCGGCGAGCCTCAATGCGACGCCCCGGCCGATGCCGCCCGTGCCGCCGGTGACGATCGCGACCTTCCCGTCGAGCCTGCTCACCGCCGTGCCCCCGTCCCGTTGACGAAGCTGACCGCCTTCAGCGCCCGTGCCGGGTCGCCGGACAGCGGGATGCCCGCCGGTCTCGGCGCGGCGAGGCCGCGACGGGCCAGTTCCGGCAGCCCCGCAGCTCGACCGGCGTTCCACCGGCGCCCACCACGATGACCGGTCCGAAGACCGGATCGCGTTTGAGCCCGGCGAAGACCTCGGCCGCGGCGGGCCGCACCATCTCCTGGACGAGGATCTGCCACGCCCCGTCGACCCAGAGCGAGGTTCCCGGCAAGCTCGGCCAGCCGCCCCGCGGCGTCGTGCCCGCGCACGTCGAGCTCCACGGCACCCACGTCGGCCTTGTGCGCCAGAGCCGGGCTCACCACTTTGACGACCAGCGGGATCCCGAGCTCCCCGGCCGTGGCCACCGCGCCGGCGACCGAGCGTTCCAGCACCGCCGGCACTCCGGCTGCCGCCAGGGCCTTCGCCACGTCGTCGTAGCTGAGCAGCATGCTGTCTCCTTGCGCTCCGGGCACCGCACCGGCCGGGAACGGCAATTCTTTCGGAAACGTTGTTCCCGCGGATTTCATCACCGTAATTCGGGTCCGTTCGGCATTCAAGCGCGAATTCCCGAACCGGTGATTCGGCAGCTGGAAACCGCCGGGCGGAGATCAGCTCGGATCGTCGGCCGGGCGGTCCAGCAGCTGTTCCATCAGGGCGCGGCAGGCCGGGCCCGGCCGCCGTCCCGCCGCCGTGGCGAGGTGGACCTTGCGCTCCGCCCAGGGCTCGGCCAGCTCGACGACCGCGATCCCGTCCAGGAATTCGCGGCCCACCAGGCTTTCCGGTTGCGCGGTGACGCCGAGGCCGGCCCGGACGAGGCTGAGCGCGACACCGCCGGTGCGCACGCTCTGGCCGGGCTCGAACTCGCGGCCCAGCCGCCGCGCGGCCGCGCGGAACGCATTGACCATCGGGCCCACGGCGATGACGTTCTCCGGGAGCAGTTCTTCGAACGTCACGCTCAGCCGGTCGGCGAGCCGGTGGTCACGCGGCAGGGCGACCACGATCCGGTCGCGGCGGTACGGCGTGACGTCGACGCCGGTGAGGTCGAGTTCGTGGGCGGCGGCGAACAGCCCGAGATCCGCTTCCCCGCGCGCGACCTCCTGCACGATCTCCCGGTTTTCGATCTCGTGGACGATCAACCGCACTTTCGGGTACTGACGGCCGAATTCACCGAGTTCCCGCGCGAGGAACGGCGCGATGATCGACTGCGCCGACGCGACGGTCAGATCACCCTGCATTCCTTCGGTGAACGCGGCGATCTCGGAGCGGATGTCTTCGAGGCTGCCGAAGATCTTGCGGACGTGCCGGGCCAGCACCGTGCCGGCGGGTGTCGGCACGACCCCCCGCGGGGTGCGTTCCAGCAGCTCGAGCCCCGCGATGTGCTCCAGGTCGTGGATGCGCTTGGTGGCGGTCGACGCGGACACGTTCTCCCGGATCGCGGCCAGGCCGATCTGCTTCTCCTCGACCGCGGAGAGGAACAACCGCAGCGTGAGCAGGTCGACCTGCCGGATCAGGTGCATCCTGTTGAACGTGCCCACCGACCACCTCCTTCCCGGATTCAACCTCTTCGACCGGCGGCCGACAACTCAGGCGGGCGCGACCCGCTCGACCAGGTTCACCTTCACGTGGTCGGGCCGCTTGAGCGTGCCCTCCGGGACGAGGGTGACGGTCGTCTTGACGTTGAGCGCGGACCGGATCCGCTCTTCGAGGACGGCGGGCAGCCGCGTGTCGGCGGGGTCGGGGTGTTCGACCACGACCGGTAGCGACTGCTGGGTGGAGTGCCCGTCGAAATCGGGGCGGATGCGCAGTTCGCCCGAGGTCAGTTCGGCGACCAGCTGCTTGATGGCGGACGGGAAGACGTTGATGCCGCGGACGATGAGCATGTCGTCGGTGCGGCCGACGCAGCGGATCTTGTAGCCGGTCCGGCCGCAGGAGCAGCCGGTGCCGGTGACGACGACGTGGTCGCGGGTCCGGAACCGCAGCAGCGGTGACGCCTGCCGCCGCAGTGCGGTGTAGACGAGCTCTCCCCGCGCCCCCGCCACCGGGGCGACCTGCTCGCCCGTGTCCGGGTCGATCAGCTCGGCCACCATCAGGTCCGGGGACAGGAAGTGCATGCCGTCGGCGGCCTCGCATTCACCCCAGTAGGTGCAGGCGATGTCGGTGCCGCCGAGCATTTCGCGCGATGTCGCGCCCCACAGGGTCTCCAGCTTCTCGCGGACCGCGGGCAGGCCGCCGCCGGGTTCGCCGCCGACGCTGATCACCCGGACGCCGAGGTCCCGCGCGGCCCGCCCGACGATCCGGGGCGCCTGCTCGGCCAGGTAGGCCAGGAAGTACGGGGTGCCGATCAGGGCGTTCGGCCGCTGGTCGGCTTGGACGCGCAGCAGCCGTTCCGCGCCGGCCTCGGCGCCGATCGGGATGTCCACGATGCCCATGTACTGCAGGATCTGCACGATGGGCAGGCCGCCGACGAAGCCCTTGCTCATCCCGAACGCGTGCAGCAGCCGGTCGCCCGGCCGGAACCCGTTGGCGTACAGGGCCCGGGCGCCGAGCTCGCACCAGGTCGTCACATCGCTCGCGGTCAGGCCCACGTAGGACGGGCTGCCGGTGGTGCCCGAGGAAGCCTGGATCTGGACGATGTCCTCCGCGGCGACGTGCGTACCCAGCGGCGGCGACGCCGCCAGGCTGTCGCGCAGCTCCTGCTTCTCCGTGAACGGAAACTCCGCCAGGTCCTCGACCGTGCGGACCTTCGCCGGGTCCACGCCGGCTTCGGCGAACTTCCGCCGGTAGAACGCGCTCCGCTCGGCGAGGTACGCGACCTGCTCCCGGAGACGCTCGTCCTGCACGGCCCTCGCCTGCTCGGGTGGCGCGGATTCGATCGCGCTCCAGTGGTTCGCTGAATACGGGGCTGCCATGACGTTCTTCCTCCTGCGGGGAGTCAGGCCCGGGTCGGCAGGACCGAGCCGAGCAGTTCGTTGTCCGCGCCGACTTCGCGCACGGCGTGCAGCGGCGGCGGCCGCATGCCGTCGAAGGACAGCGGGAGCCCGACGACGCCGATCTCGCCGGCTTCCGGGCTGCCGATGATGCCGAGTTCCCGGGTCTGTTCGTGTGCGACGAGTTCGGCCGTTGTCTGGACGGGGGCGCAGGGGATCCCCGCGGCCTCCAGGCGGTGCCGCCAGTGCGCCCTGGTGCCCGTGGCGAGGCGTTCCCCGATCAACCGGTCGATCTCGGTCCGGTTCGCCAGCCGCGCGGCGTTGGTGGCGAAGCGCGGATCGGCCGCCCATTCCGGGTGATCGAGCGCGGCGGCCAGCCGGGCGAACAGCGGGTCGTTGGCGCAGCTGACGATCAACGCGCCGTCCTCGGTGGCGAACGCCCGGTGGGGGACGATGAACGCCACCCCGGACCCGTGCCGCCCGCCGGGGTTGCCGTCGGCCTCGTACCCGGCGATGCCGACGGACATCCACGCGATCGCCGTCTCCAGCAGGGAGGCGTCCACGGTGGCGCCGGTGTGCTTCACGTGCCGGCGGTGCAGCGCGGCCAGCACGCCGATCACCGCCCACATCCCGGTCCCGAAGTCCACGATCGACACCCCGGCGCGCACGGGTGCGCCGTCCGCCTCGCCGGTGATGTCCATGATCCCGGCGAACGCCTGCATCAGCGGGTCGTAGCCGGGCAGTTCGCGCAGTGGCCCGGCCTTGCCGAACGCCCCGATTTCGCAATGGACCAGCTCCGGCTTGGTCACCCGCAGGCTCTCCGCGTCCAGCCCGTACCGGGCCGCGGTGCCGGGCCGCAGGTTGTGCAGGAAGACGTCGGCGCGCTCGGCGATCAGCCGGTGCAGCGTCGCGAGCTGCTCGCGGTCCTTGATGTCGAGGCTCAGGTAGCGGCGGCCCCGGTTGAGCGCGTGGAACGCGGCTCCGTCGCCCTTCCACTGGCTCGGCCCCCACCCCCGCGCGGAGTCGCCGGCCGGGCGCTCCACCTTCCACACTTCGGCGCCGAGCTCCGCCAGGATCTTGCCGGCGAACGGAGCGGACGCGCTGTCGCTCAGCTCCACCACCACGATGCCCGTCAGGGGCAGTTCACGCGTCATGACGCACTCCGATCCGGGCCGCGCCCGAGGCGACCAGCTCGCCGATCTCGTCGTCGCCGAAACCGGATTCCCGCAGCAGGTCTTCGGTGTGCTCGCCGAGCCGCGGCGCCGGGTACCGCAGTTCGGGGGTGCTTTCGCTCCACTGCTGCGGAATGCCGATGGTGCGCAGCCTGCCTTCCGAGGGGTGGTCCTCCTCGGTGAAGAACCCGGCCTCGGTCAGGTGCGGGTCGGTGAGCACCGTCTCCGGCGTGTGCATCCGGATGGCCGGGATGTCGGCCTCGGTCAGCAGCTCCAGCCACTCGCCGGTGGACCGCGTGGCGAACACCTCGGCGAGGAACGCGTACAGCTCGCCGATGTGCTCGGTGCGGCCGTGGATGCCGGCGAACCGGGGATCCGCGGCCAGGTCCGCCCGGCCGACCGCGGTGAAGAACCGCTGCCAGTGCCGGTCGGTGTAGATGTTGACCCCGAGGTAGCCGTCGAGCGTCCGGTAAGGCCGGCGATCGGCGTTCATCATCCGGGCGTACCCCCAGTTCCCGATCGGCGGCACGAAGGTGTGTCCGTAGAGGTGGTCGCCGAGGACGAAGTGCGCGAACGTCTCGAACATCGGCACCTGGACCTCCTGGCCGCGCCCGGTCCGTTCCCGGTGGTACAACGCCATCGCGACCGCCGACGAGGCGGCCATCCCGACTACGCGGTCCGCGATCGCGGTCGCCACGTACGCGGGCTCCCCCTGTCCGCGGCTCTGCAGCACCGGCATGCCGACGGCGGCCTGGATCAGATCGTCGTAGGCGGGCTTCGCCGCGTACGGGCCGTTCTGGCCGAATCCGAAGCACCCGCAGTACACCAGCCGCGGGTTGATCTCCCGGACTTCGGCGTAGGACAGGCCCAGGCGCTGCATGGCCGCCGGCCGCAGGCTGTGCAGCAGGACGTCCGCGGACCGCAGCAGGCGCAGCAGCGCGGCCCGTCCGCCGGGGTGCTTCAGGTCCAGGACCAGGCTGCGCTTGTTCCGGTTGAGGTGCAGGAAGATCGCGGCCATCCCGGGATGGCGGTGCGGGCCGACGCCGCGCGTGGTGTCCCCCTCGGGGGATTCCACTTTGGCGACGTCGGCGCCCATGTCCGCCAGCAGGAGCGACGCGTACGGCCCCATGAAGTTCGACGTCAGATCCAGGATCCGCACGCCGTCGAGCGGTCCGGTCATGTCATCCCTCCGGCACCGGCGCGAACACCGGGAGCGTCTGGGCCCCGCGCCGGACGAACCGCGCCTCGACGGGCATGCCGATCTCGACGGTGTCCGGCTCCGCCTCGATCTGGCTGAAGAGGCGGTAGCCCTCGGCCAGTTCGACGAACCCGACGGTGTAGGGCACGATCGCGGCCCACACCGGCGTCGGGCCACGCATGACCGTGCTGAACGACCACACCGTGCCGCGTCCGCTCGACTCTTCCCACGTCAACGATCGCGCGGAGCAATGCGGGCAGTACGAGTGGGCCGGCCACACCACTTCGGTGCAGTCTCCGCACCGCTGGAACGTGAGCCGCTGCTCTTCGAGCGCCGCCCAGTAGGGCTCGGCGTCGAGCAGCCGGTAGGGCTGTGGCCACATCACGGCCTCCCCGAGTCGTCGCCGGACAGCAGCACCACGCCCGCGGCGGCCAGCATGCCGCCCGCGCCCTGGACCAGGACCGTCCGCGGCCGCCGCGCGGGTGCGCGGCCGAGCGCGGTCCCGCGCAGCTGGCGGACGGCCTCGACGAGGCTGTCCATGTTGCACGAGATCCCGGGCTGGCCGAACGACAGCCAGCCACCGTTGGTGTCGGTCGGCAGGTCGCCGTCGGCACCGGTCCGGCCCTCGCGGTAGACGTCGATCCCGTGGCCCTTCTTCGCGAATCCCAGGTCTTCCATGATGATCGGGCCCATGTGCGCGAAGTTCACCGACATCTGCACCATGTCCACATCGGACGGTGTCAGCCCGGAGCGGGCGTACGCCTGCCGGGCCGCCTCGACGGTCGCGGTGTGCGTCAGGTTCGGGAACTCGCCGAGCCCGGCGAACCGGCCGTCGCGCATGTTCACCCGGTCGGTGAGGTACTCGTGCGTGGTCGCCGAGCCGTAACCCAGTACCCACACCGGATCACGGGCTTCTTTCGCGCGTTCCGGTGACGTCACGACGAGCGCGCCGCCGGTGCCGCCGCCCCAGGTCGAGCACATCCACCGCCGCAACGGCGTCGCGACGTACGGCGACGACAGCACCGTTTCCCGGTCGATCTCGCCGTGCTTGCGCTTGGCGGCGTGCGGGTGGTGCGCACCCCAGCTCTGGTCGGCGACGACGACGTCGGCCAGATCCTCTTCGGTCAGCCCGAATTCGCGGAAGTACCGGTGTGCGGCCTGGGCGTAGAGCGACGGGATCGTCGGCCCGTATGGCACCTCGAACTGCGGGTCGGAGTCGGCCTCCGAACCCATCGCGACGGCGTCCACGAACAGTTCGGTCGCGTCGCTCTGCACGCACAGCACGTACTCGGCGGCGCCGGCGGCGATCATCTGCGCGGCGACCGCGATCGTCGAGGTCAGGCCGGCGCCGTGGAGGGTGATCTCGCTGTTCAGCGTGACCGGCATCTGCAGGTGCGAGATGAAGATGTTGCTCCACTGCGACCGCTTGTCCGCCCACGGCGAGCGTCCGGTGAACACCGCGTCCACCTGGTGCTTGCCGATCCCGGCGTCGGCCAGCGCGGCGACGGTCGCCTCGGTGGCCAGCTGCAGCGGATCCTTCCGGTCGGCCTTCGACGCGTAGGCGTCGCCCATCCCGACGATCGCCGCGACCGGGCTCATGGCCGCTCCGCGGGCAGCGATGCCGCCAGCAGCGCTTCGAGATCCTCGCGGCGGCGCAGCATCAGCAGGCTCCACTCGCTGCGCTGGACCACGTACCCGTCCTGGTTGAGCGCCTTCATCAGGAAGGTCGTGACGCCGTACTTGTCGTCCTTCTCCTTCTTCGCGACGACCTCGGCCACCACGTAGAGGGTGTCGTCGATCGCCACCGGCTTGAGGTAGCGGAGGTTGTCGATGCCGTAGTTGGCCTGGATGGACGGGCCGAACTGGATCAGGCCGGTCATGATCGAGTACGTCAGCGAGCCCTGCACGAGGCGCTTGCCGAAGCGGGTCTGCTCGGCGTAGTGCCTGTTCGAGTGGATCTCGATCCAGTTGCCGGTCAGCGCGCAGTAGTTGACGACGTCGGCCTCGGTCACCGTGCGGCCGCCGGAGCGGAAGGTCTGCCCGACCTCCAGCTCGTCGTAGGGCAGGTCGATGCGGTTGTTGATCTCCATTGATCCGTCCTTTCCGGATGTCAGGCGGGCAGGCGCATCGACTTCGCGATGATCGTGCGCTGGATCTGCGAGGTGCCGCCGCCGATCGTCGACTGGACGCTTTCGCGCAGGTAGCGCTCCATGTCGCCCTCGGGCAGGTTCGCGTAGCCGCCCAGGATCTGCATCCCGTCCAGCGCGCACGCCTTCAGCGTTTCCGAGCCGTACAGCTTGGCCATCGACGTCTCGCGGGCGGCGGGCAGGTTGTCCGCCTTCATCTTCGCGGCGCGGTAGCAGAGCAGCCGGGCCGCGTCGACGCGCGTCTGGTTCTCGGCCAGCATGTGCTTGAGCACCTGGAACTCGCGGATCGGCTTGCCGAACTGGGTCCGCTGGTGGGCGTAGCGGTTCGCGTTGTCGACGGCCTCCTGCGCGTTGCCGACGTAGGCCGCGGCCACCGCGCAGCGCTCCAGCTCCAGGTGCTCGGTGATGATCTTCCAGCCCTGGCCGACCTCGCCGAGCAGCGCGTCGGCCGGCACGCGGACCTCGTCGAGGAAGATCTCGGTGGTGCCGGTCGCGTGCCGCGACAGCGTCGGGAGCTTCCGGATGTCCAGACCGGGGGTGTCGTTGGGGATCAGCAGGACGGACAGGCCGCCGTGCTTGTCGTCCTTGCCGGTCCGGACCAGCATGGCGATGACCGTGTCCTTCGCCGCCGCGCCACTGCACCACAGCTTCGAGCCGCTGACGATCCAGTCGCCGTTTCCGTCCTGACGGGCGTGGGTCTTGGTGTTCGCCGCGTCCGAACCGGCGTCCGGCTCGGAGATCGACACCGAGAACCGGATCTGCCCGTCGATGAACGGCTTGACGTAACGTGCCTTCTGCTCGGCGGTGCCGTACTTGACGATGTTCATCGCGGTGAAGGTCGGCACGAGCACCGAGCAGGCGAAGTCGAAGCCGAACTTGCCGAGGCCTTCGGCCATCAGCGAGTAGTCGAAGATGTCCCCGCCGGAGCCGCCCTCGGACTCCGGGATGAGGATGCCGAGCCAGCCCTGCGCGGCGATCTTGTCGTAGGCCTCGTACGGATACCGGCGCTCGAAGTCGCAGTTGCGCACATACTCGACGGTGATCTCGTTGTCCATGAAGTCGTTCACGGTTTCGAGCCACGCCGCCTGCGACTCGTTCAGGAAATTCGCGGACATATTCGTGCTCCCATCGCGGTTTCGCCAAGGCTAATCCGGCCGGACCGGCAAGCCAATTGATGATTCCCGAATCGCCGGTTCGCCGGAACCGAACCGGTTTCAGCCGAGCGCGCCGGCGGCCCGCAGGGCCGTCACCTCGTCCGCCGAGAAGCCCCAGTCGGCGAGCACCTCGTGGCCGGGCGCCTCCGGAGGGCACCGGATCGCGCCCGGGGTGCGGCTGAACCGCGGGGCGGGCGCGGGCTGGACGACGCCGTCGACCTCGACGAACGTCCCCCGGGCACGCAGGTGCGGGTGCGCCGGCGCCTCCGCCATGGACAGCACCGGCGTCAGGCACACCTCGCGGCCCTCGGCCAGGGCGCACCACTCGTCGCGGGTCCGGGTGCGGAAGACCGCGGCGAAGCGGTCCCTGACCTCCGGCCAGCGGTCGCGGTCGTGCTGGTCCGGCAGTTCGTCCTCGGTGAAGCCGAGCAGGTCGAGGGTGGCCCGCCAGAACCGGGTCTCGTTGGCGGCGATGCTGATCCAGCCGCGGTCCTTCGTTTCGTAGACCTGGTACCAGGGCGCGCCGGAATCGAGCCGGTTCGTGCCCCGCTCGTCGCTCCAGTACCCGGCCGCGCGGAAACCGTACAACGCCGTCATGAGGGACGCCGACCCGTCGACCATCGCCGCGTCCACGACCTGCCCCTGCCCCGACCGGCGGCTCTCCAGCAGGGCCGACACCACCCCGAGGGCAAGGTAGAGCGCGCCACCGCCGAAGTCGCCGACCAGGTTCAGCGGGATGACCGGCGGGCCGCCGGCCTCGCCGATCGAGTGCACGACACCGGTCAGCGAAATGTAGTTGACGTCGTGGCCGGGCGCGCGGGCCAGCGGCCCGTCCTGCCCCCAGCCGGTCATCCGGGCGTAGACGAGCGCGGGGTTGGCCGCCCGGCACTCGTCCGGGCCGAGCCCGAGCTTCTCGGCCACGCCCGGCCGGAAGCCCTCGACCAGCGCGTCGGCCCGCTCGACCAGGCGGAGGACGGCGCCGGCCGCGGCCGGGTGCTTGAGGTCCATGGTCGTGCTGCGCCGGCCGCGGTTCATCAGGTCGTGGCGGGGGTCGATGGGAGCGCCGCCGTCGTAGCCGGGCGGGCGTTCGACGCGCACGACGTCGGCGCCGAGGTCGGCCAGCAGCATGCAGCCGAACCGGGTCGGTCCCACACCCCCCAGCTCGACGATCCGCACCCCGGCCAGCGGCCCACCGGAATTCGATGTTTCCGTGCACTCTCCCATCAGCCGGATGTTACGCGGACCGCCACGGCAATCCTATTGCGCAAATCCGAAGCGGCGGTTCGGGAACTCCGAATTGATCGCCCCTGTGGTCCTGCTTACGCTGCACCGCAATTCGCTTTTCCCGCCGCACCCCCACCCGGAGAGGGGCGTTCGATGACGACGCCGGAATCCCCGCCCGCACCCCGATCCTCCGGCCGCCGGGCCGTGGTCGCGAGCATGGTCGGCACCACCGTCGAGTACTACGACTTCCTCGTCTACGGAGTCGCCGCCTCACTGGTGTTCGGCAAGCTGTTCTTCCCCCAGGTCGAACCGGCCGCGGGAGTCCTGCTCTCGCTGTCCACTTTCGCGATCGCCTTCCTGATGCGCCCGATCGGCGCCGCGGTGTTCGGCAACCTCGGCGACCGCATCGGCCGCAAGCGGGTCCTGTTCGTGACGATGATGCTCATGGGCGTGGGCACCGTCGCGATCGGGCTGCTGCCGACCTACCACCGGATCGGTGTCCTGGCCCCGGTGCTGCTCGTGCTGTGCCGGCTGCTCCAGGGCCTCGCGCTCGGCGGCGAACAGGCCGGTGGCTTCCTGATGAGCATCGAAAGCTCGTCGCAGAAGCGCCGCGGGCTGGCCGGCGCGTTCGTCAACTCCGGCGCCGGCTGGGGTCTGCTGCTGGCCAATCTGCTGTTCCTGCTGCTCGGCCGGCTCCCCGGTGACGCCTTCCTCAGCTGGGGCTGGCGGTTGCCGTTCCTGCTCAGCGCGGTACTGGTCATCGTCGGCCTCTACATCCGGTTCCGGCTCGAGGAGAGCCCGGAGTTCGTCCGGGTGGAAAACGCGCGGGCGGTGAAGCGTGTGCCCTTGTTCGACGCGGTCAAGCGGGGCTGGAAGCCGATGATCCTGGTGATGCTCTGCTGCCTGGGCACCCACGTCAACTTCTACGTCGTCACCGTCTATTCACTGACGTACGGAACCGGCGTGCTGCACCAGCCGAAGACGACCCTGCTGTCGATCCTGCTGATCCTGACCGCGGTCTACATCTTCAGCACCCCGTTCTTCGGCGTGCTCGCCGACCGGTTCGGTGCCCGGCGGACGTTCGTGGTGTCGGCGATCGCCCTGGTCCTCACGCCGTTCGCGTTCTACCCGCTGCTGGGCACCGGCAGCTACCTGCCGATGGTCGCGGGCGGCTTGCTGCTGTTCCTCGCGGTCAGCGCCAACTCGGCCGCCGAGCCCACGTTCTTCGCCCACGCGTTCCCCGCGTCCATCCGCTACAGCGCGATGGCCGTCGCCTACGGCGTGGGAGCGGTGATCGGCGGCTCGTTCGCCCCGCTCATCTCCGCGGCCCTGTTCACGGCCTCCGGCAGCTGGACGACCATCGCCCTCTACAACGGCGGCGCCGCGCTCGTCTCGGTCGTCGCGGGTCTTCTGCTGCGTGAACACCGCAAGTCCGGCCAGAGCGCGGCGTCCGTGACCGGCGAACCCGCCACGCAGGGGGTCTGACGACACCGGGCGGCCGGACCCGCGCGGGAACGGCATCCGTGACTGCGACGGTGCAGGCGTCACCGATCCGCTGAGGACCGATCGCCGCTCGCCGCCCACGACGACAGGAACCGCAGGCCGTCGTGGGACGGCGTGCCCGGCTCGGCGGTCCAGACGACCAGCTGCTGCTCCGGATCACCGGCGCAGGTGAGCGCGTCCCAGTCGAGGGTCAGCTCACCGGCGACCGGGTGCCGCAGGAGCTTGCTGCCCCGCTCGCGGGCGGTGACGTGGTGGTCGCCCCACCACCGGCGGAAGTCCTCGTGCCGGACGGACAGCTCACCGACCAGCGCGGCCATCCGCTGGTCGTGCGGGTTCCGGCCGGCTTCCATGCGGAGCATCGCCACGGCGGTGCGGGCCATCGGCGCCCAGTCCGCGTGCAGCGCCTTGAACGCGGGCTCGGAGAACAGCAGCCACACGTAGTTCCGCCGCTTCTCCGGAATCTGCGCGAAATCGATCAGAAGCGCGGCGGCCATGCGGTTCCAGGCCAGGATGTCCATGCGCCGGCCGAGGACGAACGCGGGGCTCGTGGTCAGCTCGTCGAGCAGCCGCCGCAACTGCGGCTGGACCGTCTGGGCCGTCCGGCGACGCGGCCGCTGAGCGTCCTTTCCGGCCAGTTCGAACAGGTACTCGCGTTCGGCGTCGTCGAGGCGCAGGACGCGGGCCAGGACGTCGAGCACCGGCGCGGAAGCCGGCCGCCGGCCCTGTTCGATGCGGGTGTAGTAGTCGGTGCTGATCGCGGCCAGCATCGCGACTTCTTCGCGGCGCAGGCCTTTCACCCGCCGCTTGGTGCCGGTCTCGGGCAGCCCGGCCATCCGCGGGCTGACCTCGGACCGGCGGGCCTTGAGGAACTCCCCCAGTTCTCCCGCGTGGTCGTCGGTGGTCATGAACCCAGTGTCGCAGAGCCGGACCGTGGTTGCCGGGGCCAATCGTGTCCCAGGCTGGATCCGGCCCATTGTGGGCGTCCGCCGCCCGTGTGAGCCTCGATGGCGAGGCCGGGCGACACGAACTCCGGCCGACGAATTCGCCGTCGCGAAAGAAGAGCTGAAGCAATGAAGACGAACGTCACCTTTCCCAGTGCCGGGCTGGCCCTGGCCGGTCTGCTGTTCACCCCCGACGACCACACCGGCGACCCGCTGCCCGCCGTCGTCGTGTCCCACCCCGGCGGCGGGGTGAAGGAGCAGACCGCGAGCATCTACGCCGAGCGCCTGGCTCGCGAAGGCTTCGCGACGCTGGTGTTCGACGCCGCGTACCAGGGTGAAAGCGAAGGCCAGCCGCGCGGGCTGGAGAACCCGTTCCAACGCGCCGAGGACGTCCGGGCCGCGGTCACCTACCTGACCACCCGCGACGACATCGACCCCACCCGGATCGGCGCCCTGGGCATCTGCGCGTCCGGCGGGTACGTCCCGTTCGCCGCGCAGACCGATCACCGGATCAAGGCGGTCGCCACGGTCAGCGCCGTCGACATCCGCAGCCTGCTGGTCGAAGGCCTCGGCCGCACCCAGGGCCCCGAGGTCCTGCAAGCCATGCTCGACCAGGCCGGTGCCCTGCGCACCGCCGAAGCCCGCGGCGAAGCCCCGGCCGTGCAGAACTGGGCGCCGGAGAGCCCCGAAGGCCTCGAGGAAGCCCCGACCCTGTACCGCGAGGCCCAGGACTACTACCGCACCCCGCGGGGCGGGCACGCCAACTCCACGAACGAGTGGCCGCTGCGCAGCATCGACCAGATCGCCCAGTACGACTCCTACGCGATGATCAAGCTGATCGCCCCGCGCCCGCTGCTGATGATCATCGGCTCGGACGCCGACACCGGCTACTTCAGCCGCGAAGCCATCGAGAAGGCCGACGAACCCAAGGAACTGTTCGTCATCGACGGCGCCACCCACGTCGCCCTCTACGACCAGGACCAGTACGTCACCCCGGCGGTCGCCAAGCTCACCGGCTTCTTCGGCGAGCACCTGACCGCGTGACCCGGAAGGAGACACCGTGGAATCAGTGACCTTCAAGAACCGCACCTGGGACGTCGCCGCGGACATCCGCGTCCCGGAGGGCTTCGACCCGGCGAAGAAGTACCCGGCGATCATCTGCGCCCACCCGATCAGCAGCTGCAAGGAGCAGACGTCCGGCGCGATCTACGCCGAGCGGCTGACCGCGCTGGGCTACGTGACGCTCGCCTTCGACGCCTCCCACCAGGGCGCGAGCGGGGGTGAACCGCGCTACCTGGAAGACCCCGCCACCCGCGTCGAGGACTTCCGCTGCGCGGTCGACTACCTCGTGACCCTGGACTACGTCGACGAGGACCGCATCGGCGTCGTGGGCATCTGCGGCGGCGGTGGCTACGCGGCGAACGCGACCATGACCGATCACCGGATCAAGGCGCTGGGCACGGTGGTCGCGGCGAACTACGGGCGGCTCATGCGCGAAGGCGACCTGAGCCCGGACGCCGCCGTGGCCACGCTCGAAGCGATCGGCAGGCAGCGGACGGCGGAAGCGCGCGGTGCCGAGCCGCACATCACGACCTACATCCCGTCCTCGCCGGAAGAGCGGGAGAAGGCCGGGGTCACCGACGTCGACATCGTCAACGCCGTCGAGTACTACCGGACGCCCCGCGGCCAGCAGCCCGGCTCGCCCAACAAGCTGCGCTTCTCCGGCCTGGAGGCGGCAGTCGGCTTCGACGCCTTCCACCTGGCCGAAGTGCTGCTGACGCAGCCCTTGCAGGTCATCGTCGGCGACGTGCCGGGCGCGTTCGGGTCCTACCGGGACGGCTTCGAGCTGTTCGACCGGGCCCGCTCGGCCAAGAAGGACATCTTCGTGGTCCAGGGCGCGAGCCACTACGACCTCTACGACCAGCCGAAGTACGTCGACCAGGCCGTGGCGAAGCTCGAGAGCTTCTTCGCCGAGAACCTCTAGCGAGCCCCGGTCTCCGGCACCCGCGGGTGCCGGAGACCGGGAACTCATCGCCGCGCGGCCCGTACCTTCTCCGTGGCGGCCTCGTCGAGCACGAGACCCTCCGGATCGGCGTGCGGGTCGCCGGTGATCACGACCCCGAACTCCCGCTCGGCGGCCGCGAGCGTCACGTACTCGTCGCGGACGTCGCGCAGGACCGACTGCGGGTCGCGGTCGAGCGGGTCGCCCCAGCCGCCGCCCCCGTTGGTCACGTACCGCCAGGTCGCACCGGCCTGGGTGGCCCAGCCCGGATCCCGGCCGTAGTAGAAGAACTCGCCGCCCACCTGCGGGGCCCGCGTCACGGGATCCAGGGTGCCCGCGACGGCGACCGCCGCGGCGTAGGCGGATTCGTCCGTGGGCAGCAGGGTCTCCGGGCCGCTCGTCGGGGCGCCGTCCCGGCCGAAGACCCAGACGCCGCCGAGCGCACCGTCACCCCCGCCGCGCACGCCGACGCCGCTCGCGTGGCGGAACCGCAGCGGGATGGTCTGGTGCTGGCCCGGCTGCGTGTAGAGGACGTCCTTCGCGACCGCGGCGCCGCCGCGGTTCGCGCCCGGCCCGGCGGTGTCGGGGAGGAACTCCCGCCGCATGATCCGCAGCGGGAAGTCCGCCTCCAGGGACTCGCTCGACGGCGACATCAGGTTGAAGATGTAGCTGCACGAGAAGCCGTCGCCGTCACCCGCGCTGGACCCGCCTCGCGGTCCGTGCTCGCCGCCGGCCATGGCCGAGCACATCCACGGCGTGCCGTCGGGACCGACACCGTACGCGTTGTGCACGTAGGCCGCGCCGAAGTCGCCGCCGAGCGCGGCTTCGCCGAGGACCGAGCCCAGCGCCCGGCACAGGACCGTGTTGATGAGGGCGGAAACCTCGTAGTAGCAGAAGACCGCGCCGTCCGGGGGCAGCGCGCTGACCATCGACCCGGCCGGGATCACGAGATCGACGTCGCGGAACGTGCCGGACGTGAACTCGCTTTCGGGCGACAGCAACATCTTCAGGCCGACACCGACGGCGGTCTTGGCGTCGAGCGCGCCCGCGTTGATGCAGGTGCGGGCCTGCCGGGACGAGCCGCTGAAGTCGGCTTCCAGCCGCTCCCCGCGCTTGCGCAGCGTGAGGGCGACCGTGTATTCCTCGCTGTCGTCGACGCCGTCGGCGTCGAGGGAACCGCTCGCGGAGTAGTCACCGTCGGGCATCGAGGCGAACGCCTGCCGCATGCTCTCGGCGGAGGCGTCGCAGGCGTAACGCAGGCTGCCCAGGTACGCCTCGATGCCGTAGCGCCCGATGATCTCCTGGATCAGCCCCTCGCCGAGCGCGCAGCAGCTCTGCATCGTGTGGAAGTCCGGCAGCATCAGCTCGGCCATCCGCACGTTGTCGAAGATCAGCGAGAACGTCTCCCGCACCGGTTTCCCGGCGTGGTAGAGCAACCGCGGGCTGATCGAGAGGCCGTCCTCGTAGATGTTGTGCTTGGCGGCGGAGAACCCGCCCGGGGCGATGCCGCCGACGTCGAGCTGGTGCGCCCGCAACGCGATGAAACTGGCGATCTTCCCGTCGTGGAACACCGGCCGGATGAAGCAGACGTCGTTGTAGTGGTTACCCATCCGATAGACGTCGTTGCAGATCAGCAGATCGCCGGGCACCAGGTTTTCGGGCCCGAACTCCTCGACGGCGATCCGCACGCCGGCGGACATGGTGCCGAGGAAGATGGACAACCCGTTGGTCACCGCGCTCATCGCGTAGTCCTGCTCGGGCGGCGCGCAGACGCAGGCCGCGAAGTCGTAGCAGAGCGCGATGATCGGTGAGAAGGCGCGGTGCAGCAGACCGGTGGTGACGTGCTGCGCCGAGTACCGGAGCCGGTTGGCCAGCACCGACGCGGTGAACCGGTCGCAGTCGTAGCGGTCGAGGAACTCCTCGTCGGTCAGGTCCCGCAGCAATGTCGTGCTCATTTCCCTGCTCCTTCGACGCGGGTGATGACGAGCTCGCCGATCCGGCCGACGGTCGCGGTCAGGCCCGGCGGCACGAACGTGGTCGACATCGGTTCCCGGATCACCGCCGGGCCCTCGATGACGTCGCCGCGCATCAGGCTGTCGCGCTCGTACTCGCCGGCGCTCAGGTCGGTCTCTTCCAGGTACCGGATGGTGATCGTGCCGACCGGCTCGGCGGATTCCCCCGCGGGCCGGGCCGGCGGTTCCGGGTACTCGACCTTCGGCGTGGGCACGACCGCGGTGAGGCGGTAGGTGACGCCCTGCACCGGCATGCCCTCGAAGCGGTTGCCGGAGCGCTGTTCGTAGCCGTCGTGGAAGTTGGCGATCATCGTCTCGACGGCTTCCGGGGTGATCTTCCCGTTCGGCACCTCGACGAACGGGGTCTCCCAGACCTGCCCCATGAGCTGGCCGTCGAAGGAGCGGGTGAACGTGACGCGCTCGGCGTCCTCGCCCAGAGCGCGCGTCATCGCCTCCTCCATGCCCGCGTAGACGGCGTCGATCTCGTCCGCCGCGTCGGGCGTGAGGACCGCATACGCGGTGCGGCTGTCGGCGTACACCTGGTCGGCGCTGACCAGGCCCAGCGCCGAGAACAGCCCGGGGTGCGGCGGCACGATCACGCTCTTGACGTGCATCTGCTCCAGCAGTCCGGGCAGCATCATCGGCCCGGCCGCGCCGTAGGCGACCATCGCGTGGTCTCGCGGGTCCACGCCGTTCTTGACCAGGACGTCGACGATGCCTTCGGCGACGTTGTTCAGCGCCATCCGGTAGGCGAACCGGACGCGTTCGGCCAGGGTCGCCTGGGTGTCGAGCTTCTCGAAGGCGGCCCGGGCGAGGCCGGGGTCCAGCCGTGACCGTCCGGCGGCGAACCGGTCGGGATCGAGGATGCCCAGCATCAGGAACGTGTCGGTGGTGGTGGGCTGCTCGCCGCCGCGGCCGTAACAGGCCGGCCCGGGATCGGCGCCCGCGCTCTCGGGGCCGACCTTCACCTCGCCGGTCGGGGTGATGCTGACGATGCTGCCGCCGCCGGCGCCCACGCTCACGATCTCGTTCGAGAGTGTGTTCACGATCAGGTCGTGCTCCAGCTCGAACGTCGTGTTGACGAACGGCTTTCCGCCGGTGACGACGCTGATGTCGCTGGAGGTGCCGCCGATGTCGGTGCAGATCAGGTTCGGCTCGCCGATCAGCTCGCCCAGGTGCGCGCACGCGACCGTCCCCGCGGCGGGGCCGGAGAAGACGATCCGGGACGGCCGCTGCATCGCGACGTCCACCGGGGCGAGCATGGCGGCGCAGTCGGCGAAGTTCAGGTCCCCGGTGAACCCGAGGCCGGTCAGCCCGGCGGCCAGTTCCCGGGTGTAGGGGCCGTAGATGCGCTTCATCAGGACGTCGACGACGGTCGTCGAGGCCCGCGGGTACTCGCGGGCCAGCGGCGAGACCTCGCTCGAGATCGAGCACGCGACGTCCCCGATCTCCTCGGCGACCAGCTCCCGCAGGCGCCGTTCGTGGCTTCCATCCACATAGGAGTTGAGGAGGCAGATCGCGACGCCCTCGACCCCGCAGCGGGCCAGGATCCGCAGTTCCTCACGGGCCTGCTCCTCGTCGAGCGGGATCACCACCGACCCGTCGGCGCCGAGGCGCTCGCGGATGCCGCGGCGCAGGTAGCGCGGCACCACCGGGGCGGTCACGTCGCCGAAGCTGCGGTGCCAGCGGGGATCGGTGTTGGCCTCGGCCGGCCGCCACGCCCGCGCCATGTCCAGCATGTCGCGGTGGCCTTCGGTGGTCAGGAACGCGATCTTGGGCAGCCGCCGGGTGATGATCGCGTTGAGGCCGTGCGTGCTGGCGTGGTTGAACGCGGCCGCGGCGGCGACGTCCACTTCGGACGCTCCCTCCAGCACGGCCTTGTAGCTTTCGGTGACGTTGGTGGCCACCTTGACGGTCTCGATCCGGCCGCCGGTGATCGAGACGATGTCGGTGAACGTGCCGCCGACGTCGACGCCGATCATTCCCTTGCGCTCAGCCATGTCCGCCACCTCAGATCCGGTCCGACAGCAGTTCGATCGGACCCAGCTTCGGCCCGGGGGTGCGCCGCACGTCGGTCAGGCACTCCGCGCACTTGACGACGTCGAACCAGCCTGCCTCCGACAGCACCGGGTAGGCCTGCAGCTTCCGCGCGCCGCAGCCGGGGCACGTTCCCTCGACGCTCTCCCGCTTCACCGACAACGTCGGCTCGGCCGGGCGTGGGTTGGTGATCGCCATTGATCTCTCCTCACTGGATCCGTTTCGGTACTAGGCCGGCTCGGCCGGGCTCAGCGCCCGCACGGCCGCCGCGTCCGCACCGAGCAGCCGTTGCGCCATCGGCACGAGCTTGAACTTCTGGACCTTCCCCGTCGGGGTCTGCGGCACGGCGTCGGTGTCGAGCACGAAGACGTGCCGGGGCACCTTGAACCGGGCCAGCGCCGACCGGCAGGCTTCGAGCAGCTGCCCGGGATCGGGCGTCGCGCCCGGCTCCGCGACGACGAACGCGCACCCGGCCTCGCCCCAGCGGTCGTCCGGCACGCCGACGACGAAGGCCTGGCTGACGCCGGGCCGGGTGGTCAGGAAATCCTCGACTTCCTTGGGCATCACGAGTTCGCCGCCGCTCTTGAACACGTCCTTCGACCGGCCGGTGATGACGAGGGAGCCGTCGCCGAGGACGCGGCCGAGGTCGCCGGAATACAGCCAGCCGTCCCGGAGCGTGGCTTCGGTCGCGTCGGGACGGTTCCAGTACCCCAGCATGGTCGTCGGCCCGCGTGACACGAGCTCGCCGGTTTCCCCGGGCCGGACGGGCTCGTGGGTGACGGGATCCAGGATCCGGTACTCGGCGACCGTCCCGGCGGACCCGGCGGCGGCCCCGCCGGGCTTGGGCCGGCCGACGGTGGACGCGGTCACTTCGAGGGGGTCGTCCGGTTGCGTCATCACCGTCGCCCCGGCGACCTCGGTCATCCCGTACGCGGTGGTGAGCTCGCGGACCCCGAGGTCGTCGCGGATCCGCTCCCACAGCCACGTCGGCGCGACCGCCGCGGCGGAGAGCATCCTCGTCAGCGACGAGAGGTCGACGTTCGCGCGGTCGGGGTGTTCGACGAGCGCGACGCTCATCGTCGGGACCGCGAGCACGTCGTTGACCCGGTGCCGCTCGATCGCGCGCAGGTACTCCCCCGCGTCGAAGCGCGGCTGCGGCAGCATCGCCCCGCCGACGAACGTCGTCGCCTGGACGCCGTGCTCGTAGCCGAACATGTGGTAGCAGGGCAGGGCGAACACGACGCGGTTGCCGTCCGGCAGGGCGCGGCAGAACGCCGAGCCGTACTCCTGGCGCAGCAGCGCGTCGTGGCTCAGCTGGACGCCCTTGGGTTCGCCGGTCGTCCCGGAGGTGTACATGATGTCCGACATCTGGTCGGGGTGGCGCCGGCCACCCGGTGCCGCCCCCGGGTTCTGCGCGCCGATCCGCGCCAGCTCCGGGACGTCGGCCACGCCGTCCCGGCCCTCGCCTCGCCCTTCGGCGTCGAAGGTGATGACGCGCTCGAGGTCGCCGAACCCGATGGACCCGGCCCGGGTCCAGCCGGGCGCGAGCTCGTCGAGCATCGCCAGGTAGTCCAGGTCGCGGTACGACGTCATGGTGATCAGCACGCGGGCGCAGGACTGGCGGAGCACGAACCCGAGTTCGTGGGTGCGGTACAGGTAGTTCAGCGGCACCGCGACCGCGCCCGCCCGGGAGATCGCCAGTTTCAGCGGCGCGTACTCGGGGTAGTTCGCCATCAGCACGGCCACGTGGTCGCCGGGCCGCACGCCCAGCGTGGCCAGCCCGTCGGCGAACCGGTGGGCTTGGTGCAGCACGTCGTCGTAGGTGAGCACGCGGTCGCCGGCGATGACGTACGGGCGTGGCCCGAAGCGGGCGGCGGCGTGCTCGAAGTGCTCGTCGAGCGTCCGCGGGCGCCAGGGCGCGAACTCCCGTTCCAGATCCGCCCGCCGCTCGGCGATCGACGGCCCGGCCGCGGTCACCGGGTGCCGCCCGCGACGTCCACCGTGCGGTGCACGCTCGACTTCTCGCCGGTGCTGCCCCGGTTGACCCCGACCAGGCCGCGCAGCGCGGGGTTGTTGTTGACGAGGTTCCCCAGCTGCGGCCCGGCGGCGATCATGCCGCCGTCGACCGTGACGATCTCGCCGGTGATGAACCGCGCGTCGTCGCTGGCGAGGAACGAGACGACCCCGGCGACGTAGTCGGGCTCCCCGGCGTAGGGCAGGGGCTGCACCGTGCCCAGCACCGGCTTGAGGTCCTCGGCGGTCAGGCCGATCAGCGGGGTGGTGATGATGCCGGGGGCGACCGCGTTGACCCGGATCCGGTCCGGGGCGTATTCGAGCGCGGCGATCCGGGTGAGGTGCTGGACCCCGGCCTTCGCCACCGAGTAGGCCTGGACCCCGGCTCCGGCCGCGAAGGCGCCCACCGAGCCGAAGTTGACGATCGCGCCGCCGGTGCCCTGGGCGCGCATGACCCGACCGGCGTGCTTGGTCCCGAGGAACACGCTGCGCAGCACGACGTCGAACGTGTAGTCCCAGTCGTCCGCCTCGATCTCGGTCAGCGGGCCGAACGCCCCGCCGACCCCGGCGGCGTTGACCAGCACGTCGAGCCGCCCGTACGTCTCGACCGTCTCGCCGATCGCGGCTTCGAACCGCGCCTCGTCGCTGACGTCGGTGTGCACGAACCGGACCCGGTCGCCCGCGTCCAGCTCCGCGAGTGTCCGCTCGGCGACCTCGCGGTTGAGGTCGGCGATGACCACGCTGAACCCGCGCCCGAGGAACCGGGCCACCGTCGCCCGGCCCATGCCGCTCGCCCCGCCGGTCACCAGTGCCACTTCGTTGCCCATGTCTCGTCCTTCCGGTGCCGTCAGCCGAACAGCACTTGCTTGGTGTCGGTGAACTCGCGCAGGCCCTCGGGGCCGCATTCGCGTCCCCAGCCGGAGCGCTTCACGCCGCCGAACGGCGCGGCCATCGTGGGCCCGAAGGTGTTGAGCGCGACCGACCCGGCGCGGATCCGGCGGGCAACCGCCAGCGCGCGCTCCCGGTCCGCCGAGAACACGCTCGCGGCCAGACCGTACTCGGTGTCGTTCGCGATCCGGACGGCGTCGTCGACGTCGTCATAGGTCAGGACGGCGGTGACCGGGCCGAAGACTTCGTGCCGGGCGACGTCGTGGTCCTCGGCGACGCCGGTCAGCAGCGTGGGTTCGTGGAACCAGCCGGTGGCGAACCCCTCGGGACGGCCCCCGCCGGCCACGACCGTCGCGCCCTGCTCGCGGGCGCGGGCCACGGCGCGGCGGGTCCGGTCGAGCGCGGCGCGGGTGGCGAGCGGGCCGTGGTCGGTGTCCTTCGAGCGCGGATCGCCGATCCGCAGCGCCCGGTAGGCCGTGGCGAGCGCGTCGACGATCTCGTCGTGCCGCGCGGCGGGGACGAGCACCCGCGACAGCGCCGCGCACACCTGGCCGGCGCCGCTCATCGCCCCGGCCACCAGTGGCCGCAGCGCCCGGTCGAGGTCGACGTCGTCGAGCAGCACCGCCGGGGACTTGCCGCCGAGCTCGAACACCGTGCGCGGCAGCAGATCCGCGCTCTGCCGGAGGATTTCCGACGCGGTCCGGGGTCCGCCGGTGAACGAGATCATCTCGAACCGCGCATCCGCGACCAGGCGTCGCGACACCTCGACGTCGGCCGACAGGATGCTCAGCACCCCCGGCGGAAACCCCGCCGCGGCCGCGCATTCGGCCACGATCCGCATCATCAGCGCCGACTCCGGCGCGGACTTGACCACCACCGGGGCGCCCGCCAGCAGCGCGGGGATGACCTTGCTGCCCACGGTGGTCAGCGGGCCGTTGTAGGGCATCACCGCCAGCACCGGCCCGACCGGGTCCCGCTCGATCCGCACCTCGCCGACCGGGGTCGTCCGGGTCTCGGGCGCGAGCGCCTCCTCGGCCACCTCCAGCGCGGTCCGCCAAGCCGCTTTCGCGGCGAAGCGGTGCAGCGTGCGGCTCCAGCGCACCGGAATCCCGGCCTCCACCGCCCACACGAGACCGATCTCGTCCGCGCGCTCTTCCAGGAGGTCGCAGAACCGCCCGCAGACTTCGATCCGGCGGCTGACCGGCCACCGCGGCCACGGCCCGGCGAACGCTTCGGCCGCGGCTGTCACCGCGGCATCCGCGTCTTCGGCCGACGGCGCCACGACCTCGGCGACGACCTCTTCGGTCGTCGGCGAGACGACTGTCGTGCGCTCGTGCCCGGCCGAGGGCCGCCACTCGCCGCCGATCAGGAGCGCGTCCGGCCGCGGCACGCGCAGGTCGCCGCCGACCACGAGCTGCTCGCGGTTGTCCACCACACTCATCGGACCGCACTCTCCTTCCGGACCTCGGCCTGGACGACGGTGTCCGCCGCGGCGAGCCCCGCGATCTCGGCGGGACTGAATCCCCAGTCCCGCAAGGCTTCTTCGGTGTGTTCGCCCGGCACGGCGGCCGGGCCCGCCACCGCTCCTGGGGTGCGCCCGAACCGCGGCGCCGGCGCGGGCTGCAGCACCCCGTCGACCGGGACGAACGCCGAGCGCGCCACGCCGTGCTCGTGGGTGCGTGCCTCGTCGAGGGTCAGCACCGGGGAGAAACAGGTGTCCCGGTCCCGGAACGTCTCGACCCACTCGGCACGGGTGCGGGTCCGGAAGGTCTCCGCGAACCGGGCTCGCAGCTGCGGCCAGCGGCGTTCGTCGAACTGGTCCGGCAGGTCCTCTTCGGCCAGGTCGAGCGCGTCGAGCAGCTCCGCGTAGAACCGCGGTTCGTTCGCCGCGATCGCGACCCAGCGCCCGTCGGCGGTTTCGTAGGTGCCGTAGAACGGGGCGCCGCCGTCGAGCCGGTTCGACTCCCGCCGGTCCCGCCACTCGCCGACCTGCCGCAGCCCGTGGATCAGGGTGCCGAGCAGGCAGGCCCCGTCCAGCATGGCCGCGTCGACGACCTGGCCGCGGCCGGAGCGGGCGGCCTCGATCAGCCCGGCCGCGATCCCGAACGCCAGCAGCAGGCCACCGCCGCCGTAGTCGCCGACGAGGTTCAGCGGCGGCACCGGACGGTCCGCCGGTCCGATCGCGTGCAGCAGGCCACTGAGCGCGAGGTAGTTCAGGTCGTGCCCGGGCAGGTGCGCCAGCGGGCCGTCCTGGCCCCACCCGGTCATCCGCCCGTACACCAGCCGGGGATTGCGGGCCAGGCACGCGTCCGGCCCGATCCCCAGCCGCTCGGCCACGCCGGGCCGGCTGCCCTCGATCAGCGCGTCGGCCCGCTCGGCCAGGCGCAGCACGACCTCCGCACCACCGGGACGTTTCAGGTCCACGCCGACCGATCGGCGGCCGCGCAGCGTCGCGAACTCGTAGGACCGTTCGCCGGGAACGTGTTCGCGCACGTGCCCGGCGCGGTCGACGCGGAGCACGTCCGCGCCCATGTCCGAGAGCATCATGGCGCACCACGGCCCGGGTCCGATCGACCCGACCTCGACCACCTTGACGCCTGCCAGCGGGCCCGGCATCAGCGGAACTCCACCGTCTTCTCGACTCGCCGCAACGCTTCGACGGTCTCCTCGACCAGCCGGTCGAGGACCTCGGCGGCCCCGGGGAGATCGGTGATCATGCCGGCGCCCGCGCCGGAGGGCAGGCTCATGTGCGACTTCAGGTTGGCGCGCATGGCGGCGTACTTGAACGGCATGGTCAGCACCCGCTGGACCGGGTACGGGCTCAGTTCGTCCTCGTGCCCCTCCCAGACCTCGGTGAAGCGGTTGCGCAGCATCCGCACGTGCAGGCCGTCGAACAGCAGCGACCGCAGCGTCGAGTCGTAGCCTGCTTCGAGGACCGCCTCCTTGAAGACGTCCTCCGAACCCGATTCCCGGGTGGCCAGGAACCGGGTGCCGACCCACGCGCCCTGCGCGCCCGCGGTCAGGCACGCGGCGATCTGCGAGCCCTTCACCAGCCCGCCCGCGGCGACGACCGGCACCGTGGAGAACTCCAGCACCTCCGCGAGGAGGGTGATGAGCCCGACGTCGCCGGTGTGGCCGCCGCCCTCGGTGCCCTGGACGATGACGACGTCGGTGCCGTTGCGGATCGCGCTGCGCGCGTGCTTCGCCAGCCCGACGATGCTCATCACCTTCGCGCCCTTGGCGTGGCACGCCTCGACCACCCACGTCGGGGTGCCCAGGGCACAGGCGATCACCTCGACGCCGTGGTCGAGGGAAATCTCGAGCTTCCGCTTGTTGTCGGCGAGGCTGATCGCCTGGTCGGTGGTCGGCACGACCTCGACGCCCCGCTCGTCCAGTTCCCGCTTCAGCTGCCGCAGCGGTCCGGGCAGGTCCGGCGCCTGCACGTCGGAGAGTCCCTTCGGGGCGTTCGCCGGGAAGCCGAGGTCGACGCAGAGCGGGCCGTCGCTGAGCGAGCGGAACAGCCGGATCTCCTCGTCCACCTGCTCGGGAGTGATGTCGATGCCGCCGATCGAGCCGAGCCCGCCCGCGTTCGCGACCGCGGCGGCCAGGCGCCCGTAGGCGACGTTGCCCATGCCGGCCTGCATGAGAGGCACTTCGATCCCCAGCAGGTCGCAGATCGGGGTCCGCAGGGTGGGCGGCATGGGTCCTCCTCGGGTCGCGTCCCGCCGGCGCTCGGACGCCGTGAGCCACTTGACTGTGTGGAATATATTTCATATTCACCGTGCATCGACCTGTCGCCGCAGGTCAGCGCGATGAGTCCTCATTTTCTAACACTCTCTCGAAAAATTGGCAAGCCCCGGAGGAGGTTGGCGACTTCTTCGAACACCCGGTAGATTTTTCGTGCGGCGACCCCGGGAAGGACGGTCAGGTGACGAAGGCAGACGGCGCCGAGCGGCGTGAACGCAAGTCCGACAAGACGCGGCGGCGCATCCTCGACGCCGCCGCGGACCTGTTGAACCGCAAGGGTTTCGACGGCACCCGGGTCTCGGAGATCGCGACACTGGCCGAGCTGCGCGTCCCGGCCGTCTACTACTACTTCGACTCGCGGGAGGCCATCCTCGAAGAGGTGGTCAACATCGGCGACCGCCTGGCCCACGAGAACGTCGTCCGGCGCCTGAAAGAGCTGCCCCCGGACGCCTCGGCACTCGACCGGATCTGCGCGGCCTTCGCGGCCCACCTCGAGATGGTGCTGACCGAATCGGCTTACACCGCCGCCGCGATGCGCACGATGGGCCAGCTTCCGGCGGACATGCGGGCCCGCCAGCTCGACCGCCAGCGCGCGAGCGGCCGGATGTGGCGCGACCTCATCCAGACCGGCGTCGAGGCCGGCGAAATCGACCCGGAGCTCGACCCCCGCGCCGCGCGGATGTTCCTCCTCGGGGCCGTCAACTGGGCGACGGAGTGGTGGAACCCGGCCCGCGGCAGCCTCGAGGAGATCCTGGCGACCGCCCAGCGCCTCGTCCGCAACGCACTCGCCGGCCCGCTCGCGACGGCCTCGCCGGGCACCGCCGCGGCACCTCCGGCGGCGCTGACCCCGGTCTTCGCTCCCCCGCCGCTCTGACCGGCGGACGAGGAGCTCGCTCATGCCGCACAGTGTGGTCCGCTCTCAGCGGCATCTCGAAGCGCTGGGACCGTAGAACGGCGCGTCGAGCGCGTCGGGGCCGGATCCCCGTTCTTCCTTCATCGAAGGAGGTGTGGCGCGGCGTCCGCCACGCTGGAGCGCGAGCCGATCAGTGCGCCGCCGCCCGGAGGATCGCCGCGGCCGAGCGCTCGACGTCCGGCTCGGTGGTCGACCAGTTGGAGACCGAGATCCGCAGGTAGCGGCGACCACGCCAGGTGGTACCGCCCAGCCAGCAGGTGCCGTCACGTTGAACCGCCTCGATGATCGCATCGGTCCGGTCGTCGTCGCCGAACCCCACCAGTACCTGGTTCAGGACGACGTCGTTGGCGATCTCGGCACCCCCTTCGGCGAGGATCGCGGCGAACAGACGCGCCAGCCGGCAGCACCGGTCGACGAGTTCGGCCACACCGTCGCGCCCCAGCTCCCGCAAGGCCGCCCACACCGCGAACACCCGTGCACGACGCGATGCCTCGAGCGTGAGGTCACCCATCCGGGACAACTCGGCAGAGCCGGTGAGGTAGGGAGCGCGATAGGCGATGGTCTCGGCGTGCAGTGCCGGGTGCGCGCAGAACGCGAAGCCCGAGTCGTAGGGGACGTTCAGCCACTTGTGACCGTCGCACGCCCAGGAGTCGGCCAGCTCCAGGCCGTCGACCAGCGTCGCTGTCGCGGGGTTGGCACCAGCCCAGAGCCCGAACGCACCGTCGATGTGGACCCAGGCACCGTGGCGCTTCGCGAGCGTGCAGGCGGCGCGCAAGTCGTCGCAGGCACCGGTGTTCACGTTCCCCGCCTGCAGGCAGACGATCGTGGCGCCCGCGCCTGCGGCCAGTACCCTGGCCAGGTCCGCGACGTCGATCGCGCCCTGCGGACCCGCGGCCACCTCCTCGATCGCCCTGGTACCGATACCGAGCAACCTCAGCGAGCGGTCGATGGTCGCGTGCCGCTCGGCGCTCGCGACGACTCGGAGAGCGGGCGCGCCGGCGAGCCCGTCCCGTTCGACGTCCCACCCGGCTTGCGCGAGCACGTGGTGACGTGCCACCGCGAGCCCGACCGTGTTGGCCGCCTGGCCTCCGGTGACGAATCCGGTCGACGCGGTGGCCGGAATGCCCAGGAGTTCCTTGAGCCACCCGCCTGCGACGTCCTCCGCGGCGGCCGCGGCGGGCGACAGAGCGGGATTGAAGCTGTTCTGGTCCCACCCCGCCGCGAGGATGTCCGCCGCGACCGCGGACGGCAAGGCGCCGCCGATGACCAGCCCGAAGAACCGCGGCCCCGCCGTCGCCACGAGTCCGTTTTCGGCGATGCGAGCGAGTTCGTCGATGACGGCGTAAGGAGGGCTGGACTCGCGGGGGAGTTCTTCCCCGAAAGCCCTCCTCAAGACCGCGAGGTCGACAGGCTGCGCGACAGGCCGATCACCCAGACCGGCCACGTATACGGCAGCCAGCTCCGCGGCCCGGGCGAAGAGAGAGTGCTCCTCGTGCATGAACGGTCCTTTCGACATGCCAGGCCCTCAGGTGGTCCCGTGCCCATTCCGCGAAGCTGGTGAGCGGGATGCCGAGATCCCTGGCGTACTGGGGCCGCGCGGGTTTCTCGGCCACGTTCATCATCTCGTGCGCGGCGCCCATCGCCGGCATTCCGGCGGCGAGGGCCTCTTCTTCGGTCATGTCCGGCGCGGACACCCGGGTGCCCAGCACGCGGGAGAGGACCTCGGCGATCTCGGTCATCGACAGGTAGTCGCTCGCCAGTTCCAGCTCGACACCGTCGAAACGCTCCGGTCCGGCGATGGCTGCCGCGGCTGCCCTGCCGATGTCGTCCACGGCCACGAGCGACAGCCGGGTCCGCGGCTTCAGGACGCTCACCAGGCCGCCCTCGATGCCGCGCGGGAACAGGAAAGCCATGGAGGGCAGGAAGTTCTCCATGAAGAAGCCCGGCTTGATCAGCGTCCAGTGCGCGAAGCCCGCTGCGCGGACCCGCTGCTGGATTCCGGCTTTGGTGGCGTAGTAGGGCTCCATCGGCGCCCACCGGCCTTCGGCCCAACCGGGGGTTTCGGTGTGCCGGCCGGCGCCGCTGACGGACGTGTGCACGAACTGCGGCACTCCGGCGGCCTTCGCGGCCTCGACGAGGTTGACGCCCTGGGTCAGCTCCCCCTCGAAGTCGGGGCCGTCCGCGGTGAAAGCGGGCATCTGGACGGAGAACACGGCGCGGGCGCCGCCGGCTGCCCGGATCAGGGAATCGCGGTCGTGCAGGTCGCCGGTGACCAGTTCGGCGCCGAGCGCCCGGACGGCTTTCGCCCGCTCGGTCGCCGGGTCGCGCACCAGCGCGCGGACGGGAACGCCCGCCGCGCGCAGGGCCCGGACGGTCGCGCCGCCTTGCCGCCCGGTGGCACCGGTGACCAGGACGGGCGCGGAATCTGTGGACATGCTGCTCCTCTTGAGCGTGCCACCGGAAACGGCGGGGCCCGCCGCTTACCCTCGAGTACGATACGGCGGGCCCCGCCATTTAGCAAACCTGGAGGCGATGCCATGCCAGGGCACCAGCGCGCCGACGCCCGGCGCAACTACGCGCGCATCCTTGCCGTGGCCGAGAAGGAGGTCGCCGCCCACGGCGCCGACGCCTCCATGGAGCAGATCGCCCGTACCGCGCGGGTCGGCTCAGCGACCGTGCGCCGGCACTTCCCCACCCGCCGCGCGCTGTTGAAGGCGGTTTCCCGCAACCGGATCGAGGCCCTGTGCGTCCGCGCCCGCGAACTGGCCGGCCAGGGCGACAGCCGGACCGCGCTCGTGGACTGGCTGGGTGACGTCGTCGCCTACTGCGTCTCCGCCCGGGGACTGGCGGCCGCGCTGGCGTACGACAGTGCCGAGCCGGCCCAGGTGCACGAGAACACCTGCTCGGCCACGCTGGCGGAAGCGGCAGGCCCGCTGCTGCGCCGCGCCGTGCAGGATGGCGCGGTGGCCGCAGACGTCACTGTCGCAGACCTGATCACGCTGGCCGTCGGCATCACCCTGGCCACGGAGCACTACCCCGACCCCGCCGACGCGGCGCACCGGCTGTTCCGGCTGGCCGTGACGGGACTGAGCCCGCAGAGCTGAACAGAGAGGCCACGGCAAAGCCGCTGGACGTGTCACCAGGTGATACGGAAGATCACGCCGGAGATGCGTTGCCCTCCTGTCCTCTGAACGATGTCCCGGCGGGCATCCGGTCGTCGATCCGCACACCGGCCGCCGCGGCGTTGCTATCCTCCCGCCGAGTGATCGCCGGCCACCTCGGCCGCATGACGAAGTGATGCGGGATCCGGTGGAGACGCCCGGCCCGGCAGAAAGGTCGCGTAGTGGGAAACCCGCTCGTCGCGGAAACCAAGGACTCCACCACGGCGTATTCCGGCATTTCCCTGCTGGAATCGGCCAACGATCTCAAGTCGGCCATCGAGAGCGGTGACTGGGCGTCCGTGGCGATGGGTGCCGTCGGGACCGCGCTCGACGCGTTGTCGATGGCGATGGACCCCTTCGGCGCCATCCTGGCGGCCGGGGTGGGCTGGCTGATGGAACACGTCGGCCCGCTGAAAGAAGCCCTCGACGGTCTCACCGGCAACGCCGACGAAATCGCCGCCCAGTCCGAAACCTGGAAGAACATCGCCACCGAGCTCGGCAGCATCGGCGAAGACCTGACCGGCATGGTCAAGACCGACACCGCGTCCTGGACCGGCCCCGCCGCCGACACCTACCGGCAGCGGGCCCAGGACACCGTCACCCTCCTGGAAACCGCCCGGAAAGGCTGTGAAGGCGCTTCCAGCGGCGTCAAGACCGCCGGCGAAGTGGTCGCGGCCGTGCGGGCTCTGGTGCGCGACATCATCGCCGAACTCATCGGCCACCTCATCAGCTGGGCCCTGCAGGTCGTGTTCACCCTCGGCATCGGGCTGACCTGGGTCGTCCCCCAGGTCATCGGTGCCGTCGCCAAAACCGCCTCGAAAATCGCCGACCTGACCAAACGCCTCGTCAAAGCCCTCCAGGCCCTCATCCCGCTGCTGAAGAAGGCCGGGTCGCTGTTCGGCGACGCGGCCAAAGCACTGCGCAACATCAAACCCGGCAAAGCCGCGCCGCCGCCGAAGCACGCCGACATCAACGGCAACCCCAAAGGCCCGGACGGGCCCAAGGGCGACGGCACCACCCCCTCGGGCGCGAACGGCGACGGCACCACCCCGTCCGGCGCCGAGGACGGCCCCGGCAGGGGCCCGAAGAACGACCCGCCGCCTGCGTCCAAGGGCCCGGATGACACGTCGTCGTCGAACGGCGCGACCACGACCACCGGCGCCGGCAGGGGGCCGGGCGCCGAGGGTTCCGGCGGCGGCAAGGGCGGCGGCAAGCCGCGCGACCGCGGGCTGTCCGACCACAACCAGACGCCCAAGGAGAATTCCACCCCTGCCGGCTGCCGCCCGGGCAGCGGCGACCCGATCGACATGACGACCGGGCGGATGATGCTCGCCCAGACCGACGTGGAGATCGAGGGCGTCCTGTCGCTGCTGCTGGAGCGCGCCCACTTCTCCGGCTACCGCACCGGTGTCCACTTCGGACGGTCCTGGGCGTCGACCGCCGACCAGCGCCTGGAGACGACCGCGGGCCGCGTCGACTTCGCCGCCGAGGACGGCACGCTGCTGGTCTACCCGGTCCCGGGCGCCGCGGCCGTCGCGCCGGTCGAAGGCCCGCTGTGGCCGCTGCGGCGGCTCGGCGACGAGTACGTCATGGAGCAGCCGGACCTCGGCCGCGTCCTGCACTTCCCCGCCGGCGGGGACATCGGCTGGCTCTCGGCGATCTCCGACGCCGACGGCAACCGGATCGTCTTCGACCGCGACGCGCACGGCACCCTGCGCGAAGTGCGGCACTCGGCGGGGCACCGCGTCGCGGTGACCACAGTGGACGGCCGGATCACCGAGCTCGCCTCCGTCGGCGAGCGGGACGACGACCGCGTCACCCTCGCCCGGTTCGCCTACGACGAGCGGGCGAACCTGGTCGAGGTGGTCAACTCCTCGGGACGGCCGTACCGGTTCACCTGCGACGACGCCGGCCGCATCACCGGCTGGCAGGACCGCAACGGCTGGGGCTACGAGTTCACCTACGACGAACGCGGCCGCTGCGTCCGCGGCACCGGACCGCGCGGAGTCCTCAGCTACACCTTCGCCTACGACCGGGAAAACCGCGTCAACCGCGCGACCGACTCCCTCGGTCACACCACCACCTACGAGCTGAACGAAGACTTCCAGCTCGTGCGCGAAACCGACCCGCTCGGCGGCGTCACGGCCTACGAGTGGGACCGGCACGACCGGCTGCTCGCGGTGACCGACCCGCTGGGCCGCGTCACCCGCTACGGCTACGACGAGCACGGCAGGCGGACGTCGGAAACCCGCCCGGACGGCAGCGTGCGCAGTGTCCGGTACGACCGGCGTGGCCGTCCACAAGCGACGGTCGAGCCGGACGGCGCGGTCTGGGCGTACGAATACGACGACGCGGGCCGGCTCGTCGCGACCACCGACCCGGCGGGCGGGGTCCGCCGCTACGGCTACGGCCCGGGCGGCGCGCTCAGCTCGTTCACCGACGAAGAGGGCCGCACCACCGGGATCGAGTGCGACGCGCTCGGCAAGCCGCGGACGGTCCTCGACCCGGCCGGCGGGCGCACGTCCTACACCTACGACCGGCTCGGCCGCGTCGAGTCCGTCACCGACCCGGCGGGTCACACGACGAAGTTCGCGTGGACGGTCGAAGGCGAGCTGTGGAAGCGCATCGCGCCGGACGGTTCCGTGGAGCGCTTCACCTACGACGGCGAAGTGAACGCGATCGAGCGGACCGACGCGGCGGGCGCGGTCACCCGGACCGACTTCGGGCCGTTCGACCTGCCGGTGTGCGAGATCGCCCCGGACGGCAGCCGCACGCGGTTCGGCTACGACACCGAGTTGCGGCTCGTCTCGGTCACCAACGCCGCGGGCGCGCAGTGGCGGATCGACTACGACGCCGCCGGGCGGGTCGTGCGGGAGACCGACTTCGACGGCCGGGTCGTCACCTACCGCCGGGACGCCGCCGGCCAGCTGGTCGAAAGCGCCACCGGCGCCGGGGAGCCGACGACCTACACCTACGACACCCTGGGCCGGCTGACCGGAAAGCGGCGCGGCAACAGCGTCACGACGTACGCCTACGACGCCGCGGACCGGCTGGTGCGCGCGACCAACGCCGACGCCGACCTCACCCTGACCTACGACCGGCTCGGCCGCGTGGCCGCCGAGACGTGCAACGGCCGGGAAGTCCGCTCCGGATACGACCGCAGCGGGCTGCGGACCGTGCGCCGCACCGCCTCGGGCGTCACGAGCACCTGGACTTACGACGCGGCGAGCGCGCCGGCCGAGCTGAGCACGGCAGGCCGGTCGATCCGCTTCGCGTACGACGCGGCGGGCCGCGAGATCGGCCGGGTCTTCGGCGCCGCGGCGCTGGCGCAGACGTGGGACGCCAACGACCGGCTCCTCGAGCAGGTCGTCACGGGCCCGGACGGGCGGCCGCGGCAGCGGCGCGCGTACCGGCACCGGGCCGACGACGTGCTCGCCGGCGTGGACGACCTGCTGTCGGGCCGCCGCGAGTTCACGCTGGACCGGCTGGGCCGGGTCATCGGGCTGCAGCGGCCGGGCGGCAGCGAGCGTTACGCCTACGACGCGCTGGGCAACATCGCCGTCGCGGAGTGGTCCGCCCACCCTGCGGCGGGGCCGCGCGAGTACACCGGGACGCTGGTGCGGCGCGCCGGCGAAGTCCGCTACCGCTACGACGACCTGGGCCGCCTGACCTGGCGGCAGCAGCCGGGCGGCCCCGCCGGCTGGAGTTTCGGCTGGAACGCCGACGACCGCCTCGAGCAGGTGCGGACTCCGGACGGCCGCGAGTGGCGGTACGCCTACGACGCGCTGGGGCGCCGGATCGCCAAGCGGCTGCTCGGCCCGGACGGCACGGTCGCCGCCGAGACGGTCTTCGTGTGGGACGGGATCGTCCCGGCCGAGGAGATCGTCACGGCGGCCGGCGCGCCGGCGCGGGTCACGACCTGGGACTGGGAACCGGACCGGCCGGTGCCGGTGAGCGTGCTCGACCGGCGCGCCCGCGCGGACGGCGGCGTCGACGAGCAGTTCCACGCCGTCGTCGCCGACCTCATCGGCAGCCCGGCGGAGCTGGTGGACGAGTCCGGCCAGGTGGCCTGGCACTCGGCGCAGACGCTGTGGGGCGTGCAGACGGCGGGGGCGGCGCCGACGCCACTGCGGTTCCCCGGCCAGTACTACGACGCCGAGACGGGCCTGCACTACAACGTGAACCGGTACTACGAGCCGGAGACCGGGCGGTACATCAGCCCGGACCCGATCGGGCTCGGCGGCGGCACCAACCCGCACGCCTACGTCCGCAACCCGACCGGCTGGCTCGACCCGGTCGGGCTCAAGGGCCGCAAGGGCAAGTGCAAGGGCGGCAAGTCCAACAACCCGGTGCTGGCCAACAACCGCCCGGGACAGCCGGTGTTCCACGGCAACGCGAACGTGCCGGTCCAGGAGATCAACGACAAGCGGTTCGTCGGCCTGCTGGAGAAACTCGCCGGCCAGAAGGGCGAGGCCGGGCGCCGAGCGAAGGAACTGCTGAAGCAGATGCGGGAAGGCCGCGGCTGGCAGCAGACGGCCGGCATCCACCAGGGGGGCCTCGGCGGCGCGGCGGGCGGCGCCGACCCGCGGCCGCACATCACGGTGAACGTGGGGGGCCGCGGCTACCACGTCCACGTCGGCAAGTTCAACGGCCAGCTGTTCGCCCAGGACATCACGCCGAACCCGATCCGCTGACCGGTCCGTGGCCGGGCGCCGTCGGCGCACAGCGATTCGGCCTGGCCGAGGACTTGACGGGGATCCGCCGGGCGATGCCGAGCAGGTCCAGCCACCGCGCGCTGCCCGGGACCGCCTCGAAGCGGCGCCGGGCGACGCGCGGGAAGCAGGTCGTGATCGTGTCCTCCCGGCGCGGTTGACCACCCGGGTTCGCCGGGCTCCTCGGCCGGTGTCCGGATCAGGTTCTCCGCGCTGGTCCGCTGCGGCGATCGGGCCCGCTCGCGGGGCGAGCCGGCCTTCCGCCGGGTGACGACAGCGTGGTCAGCGCTTCGGGCAGGTCCGAGACGTCCGGCAGGCGGGCACCGATGTATCCGTCGGGCCGGACGAGCAGGGCGCCGCCCGGAGGGAGGCCGCAGCGCCCGGCCGGGATCCGCTCGACGCGCACCGGCCACGGCCCGGCGGGTTCCCAGGTCGAATCCGTGAACACGGCGAAGCCGCCGGTGCAGGCGTCGAGCGTCGACCGGCCCGGGGCCAGCCAGAAGTGCGGCATGCGGTGGCCCGGTTCGGCGGTCGGGACGTAGCCGGTCCCCGGCTCGGCGGGGTCTGGCGGCCCGAGCACGGCGTCGGAGCGGTAGGCGGTCCCGAGGACCAGGCCGAGCTGGGCGAAGTACTGCTCCGACCACGGCAGTTCGCCCGCCGGGGCTTGCCTGGCCAGCCGCGCGTTCGCCACGGCCTGCCGGAGTGTCCGGTGCGCGACCGGACGCCGTTCCGGCTCGTACGTCGCCGCCAGGCCGGGCCCGGCCCACCCGCGCAGCACGCCCGCGAGCTTCCAGCACAGGTTGTGGACGTCGGCGATCCCGGCGTTCAGGCCGAGCCCGCCGAGCGGCGGGACCGCGTGGGCCGCGTCCCCGGCCAGGAAAACCCGGCCGCGGCCGAAGCTCGAGGCGACGAACGCCGTCATCACCCACTGCTGGACGCGCTGCACGTCGACCTCGACGTCCGTGCCCAGGGCACGCGAGACGTGACCGGCCCAGCCGGTGTCCGCCGGTGTCGGGCCGAACCAGGCCCAGCCGCCTTCGGGATGGACCGGGACCAGCGAGCCGTGCGGGGTGAAGCAGACACCGGTGGGCTCGATGTGGCCCAGGTCGGCGTCGAACACGACGGTCGTGAAGCTGCCCAGCGTCCCGGGCCCCTCGGCGCCGATCCCGAGCAGGTCCCGGACGGTCGAGTTCGCGCCGTCCGCGGCCAGCAGGAACCGCGCGCGGACGCGGCTGCCGTCGCCGAGCACCGCGACGACGCCGTCGGCGTCCTCGGCCACGCCGGCCAGGGCCACCCCGAACCGGACGGGGTCGCCGGCCGCGGCGAGCAACGCCGGTTCCAGCCGGTCCTGCGACGTGACGACGCCGAGCGCGGGCGACTCGGGCACCGGGTCGTGGACGCCCAGCATGGGCGCGGACGCGAGGTCGGGACCGCACAGCGTTTCGCGGAAGCGGACGCGCCCGTACTCCGGGCCGAACGCCCGTGCGGTGATCGCGGCGTCGAGACCGAGGCCGCGGTAGATCTCCATCGACCGGACGTTGACCAGCCGGGACCGCGGGAACGGCGAGAGTTCGGCGCGTTTCTCGACCAGCAGTGTCCGCACGCCCCACCGGTCGAGCAGTGCCCGGGCGGTGAGCCCGACCGGTCCGCCCCCGACGATCAGCACTTCGGCATCCACCCGACCACCATCGCGGGCGCGGCGGCCGGGCGCAACGTTCGGCGGGGCAGCGGATCGGCATGCCGGTCACGGTGCTCGGCCGGTGGCCGTCCCCGACCAGCCGGAATCCGGCGCCGGTCGCCGCACCGTCCACAGTGGTCAGCGCCATCGCCGACCGGCACGTCGCCCGTGCTGGTCCTCCTCGGCGGGCTCACGCCGGCAGGGATGGGCCCGTGCGCATCCGCCGTCGATCCCGAAGCCGGCAGCCGGTGACGTCAGACCGGGATGGCGTGCTGGTTCAGGAGGTACCGGTGGACGAGGTCGACCTGGTCGTCGGGCAGGGCGCCGCCGATGACGGCGGCCGCGGCGAACGTGCCGGGGAACGTCTGGCCTCCGTTGCCGGAGGCGCCCAGGGTCGCCTGGTCGATCACGGCGTTGCCGGCGGTCGGGTGGCGGCGGGTGTCGTAGCGGCGGCCGTTGGCCCAGAGGTCGAAGACACCGGACTCGGGCTCGTAGCGGGCCGTGTACAGCGCCCAGTCGGTGGTCGAACTCGCCGCTCGCGCGGCGATCTTGCGGCCGACCTGCCAGAAGCCGCCGAACTGGCGCAGGGTGCCTTCGCCGACCGGGGCGGTGTCGATCACCGGGTAGCCGCGCTGGACGAGGAAGAGCGTGACCGCTCCGCTGCCCCGCATGGCCGGGAAGGTGTACCAGCCGCCGGTGAAGCGCAGCGCCGCCCGGCCGTTCACGGCGTCGGTTTCGTGGATCGCCGGGTTCCCGTGCAGCTGTCCGTGGTTTCCCCGCGGGCCGAGGTCGGTCAGCACGGTGATCGGCGTGCCGTCGGCCGGGGCCACCGGTTTTCCCCCGGAGCCCGGCACGGTCACCGAATCGGCCTGGTAGTAGCCGAGCAGGCCGGGCAGGCTCCGGATCGGGTCCGGACCCGGAGGCCGCGGCACCGTCCGCGCGGGCGGGACGAAGCCGGCGCCGATCCGGGCGGACGCGCCGGGCGACGCGTCCGTGCGCACCAGTTCGGGCCGCACCGGCGCCGGCCCGGTGAACGTGCCCTGCCACAACGGCCCGTCGACGGCGGCGATCGCGGCCAGCCCGGCCGACGTCGTGCTGGTGAACGACCGCTCGATCGAGCACCAGCTCGGCCCGCGCAGGACCGTCGCCAGCCCGCCCGCGGAATCGCCCGAGACGAGCCGGACGCCGACCGCTTCCGGCCCGGCAGTCCCCGCCTGGACGTCCCGGATCGCCAGCGCGAGGTTACGGCCGATGACCTCCTTCCCGATGCTGGCGTGGAAATAGCTGCCGACCGGGTTGGTGGTGTATTCGAAGTCGAAAGTCCAGTTGTCGAACTCTCCGGAGGAATTGATCAGCCGGACCACCGTCTCGCAGTCGTCTCCGGCGAACGACGGCTCGCAGAAGACGTCCCGCAGCGCGATCGTCGTGTTCACCGCCTTCACCGCGTGCCGGCCCGGGCTCGAGAACTTGAGGTCACGGCCGTAGGCCATCAGGGCGTAGGCGTAGATCGAAGCGTCGCTCTGCGCGTCGAACCGGCAGGAGTCGATGCGGACCGGGTAGGTGTTGACGATGTTGAGGCTGCTCAGGCCCTGGGCCCCGTACTGCAGGAGACAGTCGCGCAGCTCGAGGCCGAACGAGTGCCCGACGGCCACGCACTGGCCGTAATTGCTGTTCCCGGGCTCGGCCACCGTGCGACCGCAGTTGACGGTCAGCTTCTCCAGCCCGTTCGCCGCGGTCGCGTCCGTCGGGCCCGGCGGGTTGACCTGGAACAGCCCGTGACCGGTGCGGGCGGCGTCGGACATCCAGGGCACCTGCAGATCGGGCACGGCGCCGTCGAGGGCCTGGTCCGTCGTGGGTCCTTCGTTCATCGGCAGCACGCCGAACACGCCAGGGCCGGGGTTGAGCCAGTCGAGATCGGTCACCGCGGCCGTCTTCGTCTGCTGCGGGGTGCCGGCGGCGAGGTTCCGGTACTGCGCCACCGACGAGACGCGCAGCGCGGCGAAGGTCAGATCCGGCGTGGCCGGGAAGTCGTAGCGGTCGATCGCCGCGGACTGGCCGTCCGCGAGCGAAGTCAGCACACCCAGGTTGAACGACGCGTAGTGGTTCCCGGCGAACCGCACGTTCGCGCCGGGACCCGCCCAGCGGACGTTGAGCAGGTCGACGTCGGGCGAGACCTGGACCCGGCCGGCCCAGGCCGCCACCTCGCCGGTGGTGAAGTCCAGCTGCAGCGAACACCGCAGCACCGGCTCGGCGGCGTCGGCCAGCGGGACGCCGATCTCGCGGTACAGCCCGTCGTCCGTGGTGAAGCCGAACCGGACCGGCGCTTCGGGATGGTCGTCGGTGAGCCAGACACCGAACGGCGACGGCCGGGTGTCCTCGTCGACCAGCCCGAACAGCGGCACCTTCGTCTTGCCCCACGGGTCTCCGCTGTTGTTCTTGACGACGAAGTCCAGCGTGAACTGCTCCAGCCCCGCCCAGCCCGCGTAACCCACCCGGGGGCCGAGGGAAAACGGGGAACAGGGAAAGGTGACCGTGGCCGTGGCGTCCGGGCCGCCGGTCCGGTAGCCCCAGCGCTGCCCGGCGGCGGGATCGAGGACGCCGGCCAGGTCGGCCCAGTGCGCGACGCTCAGCGGCGCCGCGCGCGTACCGCGGAGCAGCCCGAAGACGAGGGGCGGGATTTCCTTGCGTGATTCGAGCACGGTCGTTTCCGGGCCGTCCCCGACGAAGCGCACGTTGGCCACGTCCACGATCACCGACCGCTCGAACTGGTACCAGTCCTTCGTGGCGGGCACGAGGATCGTCCCGCCCATCAGGTTCTCCGTGCCGGGCTTGGGACGGAGGTCGTCGACCGCGGCCTGGAAGGCGGCCGAACAGTCCTGCACGCCGTCGCCGACGGCGCCGTAGTCGAGAACGTTGACCACGACTTTGCGAGGTGTAGTCGTCATGTCCCGCACGCTACGAGCGCGGCGGACGGTGATCCGGGCGTTCGACGCCCTCGGCCCGATCGGCCGCCGGACGCGGCCCCATCGGCCGCCCGCACAGGCACGCCGGGAGTGGCGCCACGCCGGGCGTCATCGGCGAGCGGGAGGAGGGCGGCTTTCGCCTGCTGCACCGGCGTATGAGCCACGCGCACCTGATCGCGTGGCTCCGCCGCCGCAGCAAGGAAGACGTCATGACCCGCACCACCGCCCACGGCCAGGACCGGATCACCGAGGAAGCCGCCGACGCCGCGATCGAGCAGGTCTGGCCCGTGCCGTTCATCGAGTGCGAAGGCCGTGAACTCCGCTGCGGAGGCGGGGTTCAAGGTCCACTACCTGCCCGCCGCCGCACTGGTCAACGAGCTCGTCGGGGCTCCCGCGGCTTCGCATCACTGAACGCCGCGGCGCTCGGCCCGGAACGCCGGGGTTACCTGCGAACGCCGATGGCGGCACCGATCAGGTTTCCGCGCCGCACCCGTCTGTACGGGTGAGATCGACTCAGGGAAGGATGGCATGATGCGGAAGCTGATCTTCGGCATGAACGTGACCCTGGACGGCTACATCGCCGCGACCGGCGTCGACATCGGCTGGAGCGGGCCGCCGAGTGACGAGCTGTTCCAGTGGTGGCTCGACCGGGAGCGGGCGATCGATCTGACGCTGTACGGGCGCAGGCTGTGGGAGACGATGAGCTCCTACTGGCCGACCGGCGACGAGCAGCCGGGCGCCACCGCGGCGGAGATCGAGTTCGCGCGGAACTGGCGGGACACCCCGAAGGTGGTGTTCTCCTCGACGATCGGCGAGGTCGGCTGGAACTCCCGCCTCGTCACCGGCGACGCGGTCGCCGAGATCACCCGGCTCAAGGCCGGGGACGGCGGGCCGATGGGCATCGGCGGCGCCACGCTCGCCGCGGCGGCCATGCGGGCCGGGCTGATCGACGAGTACGCCCTGGCCACCTACCCGGTCCTGGTGGGCGGGGGCACGCCGTTCTTCACGGCGCTGGACAGCTGGGTGAACCTGAACCTCGTGGAGACGCGGACGTTTCCCGGCGGCGTGGTGCTGACCCGATACGAGACGAGGCGATGAGCACGGGCCGGCATCTTCACCCTCGGCCGTGAAGCAGCCCCGCCGGCCATGCCGGCGGGGCTGCTCATTCGGCGGGTGATTTCGGTGACGTATGCGATTACAGCGTCGGCGGCAGGTCCAGCCATGGTTTGCCGGCGGCGTCGAATCCGGTGAGCTCGGCGATCTTCCCGTCGACGACGTGCAGGACCGCGACGGCGAACAGCCGGTACTCCGGGTCGCCGGGGGTGCGGAGGTACAGCGCGGCGGCGGGCATGCGGTTGACCGTCGTGGTGATACCGCGCCAGTCGTCGTGGCCGTGCTGGAACAGCCCGCCGGAGATCCAGCCGTCGACCGCGTCCCCGGCCGTCGTGGTCACGGTGCCCGGATCGGGCAGCATCGCGAAGCGCAGGTCGTCGCGCAGCAGGGACGTCAACCCGGCGAGGTCGTTGCGCTCATGGGCGTCGATGTACGACCTCACCACGCCGCGCTCGTCGTCCGACAGCTCGTGAGTGGCGGGGCTCCGCCAGTCGAGGCGGCGGCCGGGCAGCTGCTCGCGCATCGTCACGCGCGCCCGCTGCAGTGCGCTGGTCACCGATGCGACGGTCAGCTCGAGGGCGTCGGCGGCCTTCGACGCCGGCCAGCCGAGGACGTCGCGCAGGACGAACACGGCCCGCTGCCGCGGCGGCAGGTGCTGGACGGCGACGATGAACGCCAGCTCGATCGTCTCCCGCGCCACCGCCGACTCCTGCGGGTCCTCGGGGAGCATCCGCTCGGGGTACGGCTGCAGGTACCGCAGCTCGAAGCCGAGGTCCGGCAGCTCGGCCGGTAGCGGCGTGCGCTTCTCGAGGAAGTCGAGGCAGACGTTCGTCGCGATCCGGTACAGCCAGGTCCGCAGGGCAGCGTGGCCCTTGAACGACTCCCGCTTGTTCCACGCTCGCAGGAACGTCTCCTGCGTCATGTCCTGGGCGTCCTCGTAGCTCGCGAGCATCCGGTAGCAGTGGAGCTGCAGCTCACGTCGGTGGCGTTCCGTGATGAGCGCGAACCGCGCTGGGTCGCCCGAGCGGGCCACCGCGATGAACGCGGCCTCGTCGGCGCCCAGCGGTCTGGCCTCGGTCATGGTCGTCGATCCTTCCATCGCTGCGCGGGGGCTACCAGAACTGACGACGTGGGGACCGATTTCTGATCGGTGAAGGCGCGCCCCGGGTTCGCGGTGCTCACCGTGCCTTGAGCTGGGTGAGGAGCTGCAGCGTGTCGGAGTTGAGCCAGTACTCCACGAACTTGCCGCCGTCCATGCGCAGCGTGTCGGTGCCGGTGGAGGTGACGATCGTGCCGGGCTGGGCCTTGGCCCCCGGGAAGCCGCCGGCGTACGTGCCCGTGGCCGTCCAGCGCAGCGACGCGTGACGTCCGGCGACCAACGGCTCGACCTGGACGGTGAAGCGCAGGTCGGGGAAGGCGGCGCGGGTCTGGGCGATCCAGTTCACCAGCCCGTCCGCGCCGCGGCTGCGGCTGCCGTCGCCTCCGTCCAGGAGGGCGGCGTGAACGGCGAACTCGGATGCCCGGCGCCTGGGAGTAGCCGCCGTTCCAGAGGCGGAGCCAGGCGTCGAGCATCGCTTTCGGGCTCTTGGCGGGTACCTGGTGGTCCGTGACCGGCTGGGTGGACGCTGCGGCCGTCGTCCCGCCGATGGCCAAGGACGGCGGCGACGAGCAGGCGGATCCGGGCGGTGGTCATGGTGGTTCCCCGCATTCCGGGGGGATGTCAGTCGGTGCAGGTGGTGCCGGGGGCGGGCAGGGCGCGGGTGGTCCGGTAGCGGTTGGCCGCGTCGCGCACGCACCGAGACAGCAAGAACATGCTGTAGTCGTCGTCTTCGCGGCTGAGGACGACACTGCCGGGCAGCTGTGCCGCCATGGGCGACGCCCGCGCTGTGCGGGACGAGCGCCTGGTGGGTGGACTGCACGATCAGCGCGGGCGGCGCCCCGTGGACGGGCTTTCCGGCCGCGACGGGCGCCGGCGCGCGGCGAGGGACCAGCCGGCCACGCCCAGGCACCCGGCCATCGGCACCGCGGGCACCAGGAACATGGGTATCGAACCGACGAAGACGGACGAGCCGAGGTCGACGATGTCACCCCACGCTCCGAGCAGGCCACCGGGCAGGGCCATCAACGCCGCGGTCGCCCGGGTTCGCCCGCTCGGCGGCACCGCGTGCACCTTCTTCACGTCCGACACGGCCGACAACCCGGCAAGCCAGCCGATCAGCCCGCCGATCAGCCCCGACCACAGCCGGGGCTGGGACAGTCCCGGCTCGGCCACCAGGAACAGGACCCCGGCGAACCAGTACAGGACGAAGAACACCCACGTCGCGTAGCAGGCCGCGCCACGCCAGCTCTCGATCCGGAAGAAGAGCATCTGTCACCGTCGAGGACGTCGTCCGGCCCGTTCCGGGCGGACACCGTGAGCCAGGAATCCCCTCATCGGCTCACTGTAGAGCGAGCACCGTCGGGTGATCCGCAGAACGCGGGGTCCGGCGGGCCGCGCCGGAGTGGCTCTCGCGCAGCATCAGCAGCCGATGACCACCCTCAGCGTCGCGGTCAGGCCGTGGACGCCGAGCGCGGTGGCCACGGAGCCGCGGGCCAGCGCCCGGCCGCCGACCGCATGCAGAGCGTCTGCGCGAGCAGCTCATCCCGCTGGTGCGTGGCCCCAACCCAGAAGGCGCACCCGCGCGGGCGGCACTGTGCGCCTCCACCGTGCTCTGACACGCTCCGTACTACGGTTCCCCGGCGTCGCACTCGGCCGCGAGGAGAACGGTGGGTCGGCGCCGCAGTGCTGCGAGCGCCGACCGAAGCGGTCTCGCGTACCGAGTCAGTCCACGGTGTCGAGGCGCCGGGACTGGTTGAGGCGCTGGGCTTCGTGGAGCTGGTCTTCGAGGGTGACGATGCGGCAGGCGGCGTCGATGGCGGTGCCCTGGTCGACCAGTTCCCGCACGCGGGCGGCCAGGCGCAGCTGGTGGCGGGAGTAACGGCGGTGCCCGCCCGGGGAGCGTTGCGGCGTGATCAGGCCGGCCTCGTCGAGGCTGCGCAGGAATCCTTGGGTGGTGCCGAGCATGTCCGCGGCCCGGCCCATGGTGTAGCCGGGGTAGTGCTCGTCGTCGAACTTGTCGGCCGCGCCGGGCGTGGCCGGTCCTTCTTGCTCAGGAATCATTCCACCTCCGCATCACAAAGGACCCCGGGTGCCGTGCACGGCACCCGGGGTCCTCAAGGGTTGGGTTTACACCATTGTCAACCGGCGCGACCGCCGGCTTCCTGCACCCGCGCCCGGCCGAAAGCCGGATCACGCGGGGATCGCTCATTCGTGACCGAGCACCACCTCCGAACTCGATGGAACTACGGCACCCGCGCGGCACTACTCCGCCGCCGCGGGCGATCCAATGATGGTTCCCGTCCCTTCTTTCCGGTGTTTTCCACTTGCTGGGTACTGCTACTGCCGCGAACGTCACCGACGGGAACCCTTCCACTGATCGGTCCCAGCACGCTGACGCCGCTGGTCACTGCCCGGAGCCCCGTCCACTGATCGGCCCCGGCCACCTGACCGGTCCTGCAACTGCACAAACCTGCTTCCGATCACCAGCCGGAGCCTTGTTCCTCGATCGGCCCCGCACTGCCTGACCGTCTTGTCTCACTTCGCGGGTAGTTACGTCCTCTCCCGCGCCTGCTTGACGTTGTCTTTCTCGGTACGACCAGAACACTACACACACCCGGCTTCGAATGTCTACTTCAGCCGGCACAGATTTTCTCGGCGTGTCGGACGGCGGTGCCCGCGGCCGGGCGCGATGTCGTGCCGGTGACCGAGGATCGGTCCGCCGCACCGTCATCGACTTGCTCACGTCCGCCGAGATCGCCACTGCCGGCCGGGTCGCTGCCACGCCGGGTCATGGTCACCGCGTCGTGCCCTGGTCGCGCAGGATGGCCACTCCGTCGCCGTCGAGTTCGTCGAGGTAGCGCGTGCGGCCGGTCATCGCCATGATCAGGGCCAGGGTGGTGCCGGACACGAGCGGTCCCGATCCGGTGTCGAAGGGGCCGTCGGTGGCCGTGAGCCGCAGGCCGCGAACGCGTCCCTTGGCCAGGACGACGAGGTCCGAGCCGCGGTAGTAGTCGGCCACCGTGGTCAGCGTGGCGATCGGGTAGTCGCGGCGGATGTCCAGCGGCCGGCGGATGTCCTCGCCGTGCACGATGGTTTCCCCGAGCATCGCCACGGCCGGCAACGGTGGTTTGGTCGTGCTGGTGAGCACGCGGCGGAACCGGGCGAGCGTGTCGGCGGGGGTGGCCCCCAGCTGCTCGGCCAGCCGCATGGCGACCTGCCGGTCGAAGTCGAACCGGCAGCGGATCACCCCGGCCATCCACCGCACGGCGTTGAGGCTGGCGCCCGCTGTCAGGTGGGCCAGCACCTCGCGGACGGTCAGCCCCTCGCACAGCGACGGCGTGGCCCATTGCCGGTCGGTGCACTCGGCGAGGTCGGCGGCCAGTGCGGCCCGTTCGGCGTGGATCTGCGACCACGTGCCGGTCGCGGCGCGGCGGCGGGTGGCCGGTTCTGGCTGGTTCATCGGGTGACGCTCCTGTCAGCGGCTGATCAGCCCGACGTGGTTGCCGTCGGGGTCGGTGAACACGGCGATGCGGCTGACGGGCGTGTCGACCGGCGCCAGCACGCGGGTGCCGCCGAGTTGCTCGGCGCGGGCGAGGGCGGCGTCCACGTCGTCGACGGGGAAGTACGCGACGAAGCCCACATACGGACTGTCCGGGCCGGCTTGGCCGATCCCGCCGGCCGGCCGGCCGTCCGCGTCGCCGACCAGCGCGTAGGTGTCGTCGAGGACGTTGCTCGGCCAGCCGAACAGGTCCTGGTAGAAGCGCCGTGCCCGCGCGGCGTCCGGGGTCGAGATGTCGAACCAGGCGGGCCGGTGCGGGTGTTCGGGCGGGGTCATGAGCAGCCTCCGGAGCGGTTGACGTGGTCGTTCACGGGTGAGACCGCGGCCGTGGGGCAGAATCGTCGCTTGTGGACGAAGTTTTTTCCGGCCCGGCCACGGGAGAGGCCGACCTGGCCCGCGCCCGTGGCGGGGACGACGCCGCGTTCGCCCGCTTGGTGACGCCGCTGCGTCCGGAGTTGCACGCCCACTGCTACCGGATGCTCGGCTCGGTCCACGACGCCGACGACGCCGTGCAGGAAGCGCTGCTGCGGGCCTGGCGAGGGCTGGCCCGGTTCGAGGGCCGCAGCTCGCTGCGCACCTGGCTGTACACCGTGGCCACCCGCACCTGCCTGGACCTGGCCGACGCGCGGGGGAAGCGGGCACTCCCGGTGGACCTGGGCCCGTCCAGCGAGCGTGCGGTACTCGACCAGCGCCCCCGCACCGACCTGGCCTGGCTGGGCCCCTATCCCGACGCCGGGCTCCCGGACGGCCCGGCGGACACCCGCTACGAACAGCGCGAGGCGGTCGAGCTGGCGTTCGTCGCGGCGTGCCAGCACCTGCCGGGCAACCAGCGGGCGGCGCTGCTGCTGTTCGACGTCCTCGGGTTTTCGGCCGCCGACATCGCGGCCATGATGGCCACCTCGACGACGTCGGTGAATTCGGCGCTGGCCCGTGCGCGCCGGATCGTCGCGCAGAAGGTCCCGGACCGGACCCAGCAGCGAACGCTGCGCACGATCGGCGACACCCGGCTGCGGGAACTGGTGACCGGGTTCGCCGACGCACTGGACCGCGGCGACACCGACGCCCTGGTCACGCTGCTCACCGAGGACGTCACCTGGTCGATGCCGCCGCTGCCGCAGTGGTACCGCGGCATCGCGGCGGTCACCGATTTCGCGGTCGAAGTGCCGATGACCCGCTGCCCGAGCTGGCGGTACCGGCTGACCGGCGCGAACGGCCAGCCGGCGATCGCGTTCTACGTCGGGGCCGACGCCGCCGGCCCGCACGAGGCGTGGTCGATCACGGTGCTGTCCGTGCGCGACGGCCGGATCGCCGAGATCACGTCGTTCCTCGGCGCCGACCACTTCCCGCCGTTCGGACTGCCCCGGTCACTCCCCTGATCCGGAAACCCGTCGCCCACGCCGGCCCGTCAGCACGCGCATGTTCGTGGCCGGCGACGCCTTGCTCGCCGGTCACCGATCATCAGCACCCCAGGATCCGGCGCAAGAGGCCCGGCGTGGCCGGAGCACCGGCAGGCAGGGCCCGGACCTCCGGCGGAGGCCCGGGCCGCGGCGGCTTCACCCGGCGGACATCCGTTCCCGGAGGCTGCGGGGACGCATGTCCGTCCAGACCTCGTCCACGTGGTCCATGCACTCCTGCCGCGTGCCGCGCTTTCCGTCGGGCTGCCAGCCCGCCGGTACCTCCTTGTCCGCCGGCCACAGCGAGTACTGGCCTTCGTCGTTGACCAGGACCTGGAAGGTCGTGTTCTCGTCCATCAGGGCTCCTTCGGGTTGTCGGTGTTCTCTTCGATCACGTCGGGGAAGCCACGTAGTGTCCTGCTGACGGTCGTCAGCACGGTGACCAGCGCGATCGCCCCCGCACAGGTGAGTACCGCGGCCGGGCCGGGCAGGACGTCGACGAGCCAGCCGCCGAGTGCCGGGCCGAGCGCGGCGGCCAGCCCGCCCGTCACCCCCAGCACGCCGCCGAGCCGGCCGCGCAGCTCGTCGGGGGTGTAGAGCAGCTGGTAGGTGTTGATCGTCGTGTTGGCCGCCGGGGCCAGGAACGCCATCGCCGCGAACAGCAGCCCCATCAGGTAGCCGCTGTGCACGACCGCCGCCAGCGGTGTGAGCAGGGTCAGGCCCCAGAACACCCCGATGATCAGCACGTACGGCCGGAACCGGCGGTGCAGGTACGGCGCGGCCAGTGCCCCGGCGATGCCGCCGCCGCCCAGCATCGCGGCCATCACGCCGATTTCGCCTGCCGGCACGCCTCGCTCGGTGGCCAGCACGATGATCACCAGGTAGTAGGCGGCGAAGAACAGGTTCAGGGCGATGGCGCACACCGCCGTGACGCGCACGCGCGGCTGCCGCCAGACCCAGCGCAGGCCTTCGGCGATCTCCCGGCCCAGGTGGGCGGGCGGCCGCTCCTCCGCCGGCTCGCCGCGCGCGGGCAGGCGGACGAACACCAGCGACACGAACGCGACGACGTGCGCGACGACGTCGAAGGCGAACGGGACGAACCGGCCCAGCGCGAACAGGAAGCCGCCGAGCGCCGTGCCCGAAAGCTGGCCGGCGCTCGTCCGCGCCGCGTTCAGGGCCACCGCCGAGGACACCTGCTCGGTACTCACCAGCCGGGGCAGGCTGGCCTCCTCGGCGGGCTCGAACAACGCACGGCACAGCCCCATCACCACCGCGACGACGACGAGCTGCGCCACGCCGGCCACGCCCCACCACAGGGCGAGGACCAGGCTCGCCGCCGCGAGCGCCTGCGCCGCCTCGCAGCCGAGCATGATCCGCTTGCGCGGCCACCGGTCCACGAGCGCGCCGGCCGGCAGCCCGGCGACCAGCTGCGCGATCGCCACCGCGCCCAGCACCAGCCCGGACTGCGCGGCCGAGCCCGTGAGCGCCAGCACCAGCAGCGGGAACGCGATCGTCGTGGTGCTGAACCCGGCCTCGGACACCACCTGGCCGCTCCACAGCAGGCGGTAGTCCCGGTTGCGGGACAGCTTCTCCTTGCTCGGCGCGCTCACGCCCGCTCCCCCCGGCAGTCCGCGGCGATGCGCCGCAGGGCTTCGGCGAAGCCGGCGGCGACGGCCTCGACCGTCGCGCGGCCGTGCCGGTCCGGCCGGAAGAACCAGGAGAACTCGAGCCGGCCCGCCCGCACGCCGCCGACCACCTCCAGGGAGTGCGCGGGCACGTTCGCCGGGTCCTGCTCGCGGCCGATCGGCGGGTGCGACGCGCGGAAGAGGCCGTCGCCGCTGCCCGTGCCGTCGCCTTGGCCGAGGTAGTTGAACGCCAGCTGCGGGGTGCTCGCGCCCAGCTCCGGGAACCGGTAGGAGCGCAGCACGCCGTAGCCGAAGCCGTTGGCGGGCACCGCACGCAGCTGCCGCCGCACGGACTTGACGAGCGTGCGCCAGTCCGCGGCCGGGTCGATTGTCAGGCCGACCGGGAACAACGTCGTGAACCAGCCGACCGTCCGGGACACGTCCACGCCGTCGAAGATCTCCTCCCGGCCGTGCCCCTCCAGGTCGATCGCGACGGAGTCCCGCCCGGTCCACCGGCAGACCGCCCACGCCAGCGCGCTGAGCAGGACGTCGTTGATGCGCGTCCGGTACGCCCCGGGGGCCAGCCGCAGCAGGGCGTCGGTGTCCCGCTCGCCGACCTCCACCGGCACGGACCCGGCCGCGGCCGTCCTGGTCCCGGTGTGGTCGAGCGGGAGGGCGCAGTCCGGCAGCTCCCGCGCCCAGTACTCGCGCTGGTCGTCGAGGCCGCCGCGTTCGGCGAACGCGCGCACCCGCAGCGCCCAGTCCCGGAACGACGTCGTCTTCGGGCCGAGATCCGCCTTCTCCCCCGCCTGGATCTGCCGGTACGCCCGGTCGAGGTCTTCCAGCAGGATGCTCCACGACACCGCGTCGACGACCAGGTGGTGCGCCGCGAGGAACAGCCTCGGCGGCGCCCCCTCGAACAGGACCGCCCGCAGCTGGGGTGGCCGCGCGAGGTCGAAGCTCGCGTGCACCTCGTCGGCGACCGCTTCGGGGTCCGAAGTGGACACTGTGCGCAGCGGCGCCGCCGGTTCCGGCGGGTCGTTGTGCTGCCGCCACTGCGCACCGTCCCGGGTGAACCGCAGGCGCAGGGCGTCGTGGTGCGCGACGACGGTGTCGAGCGCCTGCCGGAGTGCCTCCTCGTTCGGCGGCCCGGCCAGCTCGAGCAGCACGGACTGGGTGAAGTGGGCGGGATTGGCGGGTCCGGCGTCGAGGAACCACCGCTGGATCGGCGTGAGCGGCACTTCGCCGACGACGGCTTCGGACTGCTCCTGGACTTCGTCGGCCGCGGTGACCACGGTCGCCAGCGACGCGACGGTCTGGTGGGTGAACAGGTCCTTCGACCGCATCCGCAGTCCGGCGAGCCGGGCCCGGTGCACGACCTGGATGCTGAGGATCGAATCCCCGCCCAGGTCGAAGAAGTTGTCGCGCGCCCCGACCCGCTCGCGGCCCAGCACCTCCGCCCAGATCGCCGCCAGCGCCGTCTCGACCGGCCCGTCCGGTTCGACGTACCGGTGCTCTTCGGGATCGGCGTCCGGCAGCGCGGCGCGGTCGAGCTTCCCGTTGCGGGTCACCGGGAGCGCGTCGAGCGCGACGATCGCCGAGGGCAGCATGTAGTCCGGCAGCGACCGGGCGAGGAACTCCCGCAGGTCCGGCTCGGCGTCGGGCACCACGTAGGCGATCAGCCGCCCGTCCCGCGCCAGCACGGCCGCGTCGGTGACGGCGGGGTGCGCCCGCAGCGCGGCCTCGATCTCGCCGGGCTCGATGCGGTGGCCGCGGATCTTGACCTGCTCGTCGGCGCGGCCGTGGTAGACCAGCTCGCCGTCCGGCCGCCGGGTCACCCGGTCGCCGGAGCGGTACATCCGCTCCCCCGGCGGCCCGAACGGGCAGGCGAGGAACCGCGACGCGGTGAGCCCGGGCCGGCCGAGGTAGCCGCGGGCGAGCCCGTCGCCGGCGATGTACAGCTCGCCGGGGATGCCCGCCGGGACCGGGTTCAACGCCGCGTCGAGCACGTAGAGCCGCGTGTTGCGGATCGGGTGGCCGATCGGCACCGGGCCGGCGGGGACCGGGTCGCCGGGTTCGACGCGGTACTCCATGCAGCCGACCGTCGTCTCGGTCGGCCCGTACTCGTTGATCACCGTCGCGCCCGGATGCTCCCGCCGCCACCGGTCCAGCACGTCGCCGAGCAGCTGTTCGCCGCCGACGACGAGGTCGCGCGGGTCGCCCGAGAGAACGGCCAGGTGGCTGGGCGTCGCCTTGAGGAACGTGCACGGCACGGGCTCGGTCTCCAGCACCTCGCCGACCCGGATGCGGCCGCCGGCCAGCAGCGGGCCGAACAACGTCGTCACGGTGAGGTCGAACGACACCGAGGAGTGCAGCACGGCCGTGCCGCCCAGGCCCGGGTACGCCTCGACGGCCCAGCGCAGGTAGTTCGCCGCCGCCCGGTGGCTCACGACCACGCCCTTGGGACGGCCCGTCGAACCGGACGTGTAGATGACATACGCCGGGTGCTCGGGGTCTAGGGCCACTTCCGGGGCGTGGTCCGGGAAACCGGGCGCGTCGACGTCGTCGACCACGCACACCGGACGTGCGTCTTCGAGCATGTAGGCGATCCGGCCGGCCGGGTAGCCGGGGTCGACGGGGACGTAGGCCGCGCCGGTCTTGAGCACCGCCAGCAGCGCCACCAGCAGGTCCGCCGACCGCGGCAGCAGCACCGCGACCCGGGTCTCCGGCCCGGCTCCGGCGGCGATCAGCCGGTGCGCCAGCCGGTTGGCGCGCACGTCCAGTTCCCGGTGGCTGAGCGAAACGCGGTGGTCGGACACGGCGACGTCGTCGGAGCCGGGGCGCAGCAGGGCGGGCAGCACGGCGTCCGGCTGCGGGTGCCGCGGGGCAGCGGCCAGCACTGCTTCGCGTTCGCCGGGCAGGAACAGCGAAAGGTCGCCGACGGGCCGGTCCGGGTGCGCCGCCGCTTCGCTCAGCAGGATCCGCAGCCGCTCGGCCACCCGCTCGATCGTGGCCGCGTCGAACAGGCCGGTGCTGTAGTTGATCGCCCCGCGCAGCGCGCCGTCGTGCTCCTCGAACTGCACGAGCAGGTCGAAGGTCGCGGTCGTCATCGGCAGCGCGACCTCCTCGGCCGCCAGTGCGCCGCCGCCCGGCCGGTCGCCGGTGTTCTGCAGGGCGACCATCACCTGGAACAGCGGGGTTCGGCTGGAGTCGCGGACCGGCTGGACCGCGTCCACGACCCGTTCGAACGGCACGTCCTGGTGGGCGAAGGCGTCGAGGACCGTGTCCCGCACCTGGGCCAGGAACTCCCGGAACGGCCGTCGCGCGTCCACTGTGGACCGCAGGACCAGTGTGTTGACGAAGAAGCCGATCAGCCGCTCCAGCTCGGGCCGGTCCCGGCCCGCGGTGACCGTGCCGACCGCGACGTCCTCCTGGCCCGCCCACCGGGCGAGCAGCACCTGGCAGGCGGCGACCAGCGTCATGAACAGCGTGCCGTCGCCGTCTCCCGCCAGCTGCTTGAGCCGCCCGGTCACCTCGGCCGGCACGGTGAATTCGACCCAGTCGCCCTCGGTGGTGCGCACGGGCGGGCGCGGGCGGTCGGTCGGCAGCTCGAGCGGCGCCACGCCGTCGAGGCGCTCGCGCCAGTGGCCGAGCTGCTCGGCGAGCACCGGGCCGTCGAGGGACTCCCGCTGCCAGACGGCGAAATCGGCGTACTGCACGGGAAGCTCCGGCAGGTCCGGTTCGCCGCCGCGGGCGAACGCGGCGTAGCAGGCGTCGAGCTCGGCGGTCAGCACACCGGACGACCAGCCGTCGGTGACGATGTGGTGCAGCACGAGCAGCAGCACGTGCTCGCCGTCCGCGCGCCGGAACAGGCGCGCCCGCAGCAGCGGGCCGGTACGCAGGTCGAACGGCTCCCGCAGCTCCCGTGCCAGCGCGTCTTCGGCGAAGTCCTCGACCGGCAGGCCGACCTCGTACGGCTCGTGCACGAGCTGGACGCCGCGGCCGTCGACGGTGGCGAACGTCGTCCGCAGCGACTCGTGCCGGGCGACCACGGCGTTCAGCGCCCGGCGCAGCGCGGCCAGGTCGAGCTCGCCGCGCAGCCGCAACGCCGTCGGCGAGACGTACTCGGTGCTGCCGGGCTCGAACTCGTCGAGGAACCACAGCCGTTGCTGGGCGAAGGACAGCGGGAGGGCGCCGTCCCGCGGCACGGCCGGGATCGCCCGTGCCGCCTCCGGTGCCCCGTGCAGCCCGCCGGCGAACCGGCCGAGCGTGGGCGCGGTGAACAGGGCGCGCGGGGAGACCTCGATGCCGAACTCCTCGCGGACCCGCGAAGTGATCCGCATGCTCGTGATCGAGTCCCCGCCCAGCTCGAAGAAGCTGTCGGTGACCCCGATGCGGCCGACGCCCAGGACGTCGGCCCAGATCGCGGCGAGCCGCCGTTCGGTCGTCGTCCGCGGCGGCACGTACTCGGCTCCGGCGTCCCGCTCGGGCGCCGGCAGCGCGCGGCGGTCGATCTTTCCGTTGCGGTTCAACGGGATCGTGTCGATGGCCACCACCGCCGACGGCACGAGGTGCTCGGGAAGGCGGTCGCGCAGCCAGGCCCGCAGCCCGCGGGTCTCGCCGACGACGTAGGCGACGAGCCGTCCGTCGCGGGCCACCACCGTCGCGTCGGTGACCGCCGGGTGCTGCCGGAGCACGGCCTCGATCTCGCCCGGCTCGACGCGGAAGCCGCGGATCTTGACCTGCTCGTCGACGCGGCCGAGGTAGTCGAGCTGTCCGCCGGCCGTCCAGCGGACGCGGTCACCGGTCCGGTACATCCGGGTCCCGGGCGGCCCGAAGGGGTCGGCGACGAACCGGCCGGCGGTCAGGCCGGGCCGGTTCAGGTAGCCGCGGGCGAGCTGCGGCCCGGCGAGGAACAGCTCTCCCGGGACGCCGGGCGGCACCGGGTGGCCGGCCGCGTCGAGCACGTAGGCCGCCAGGTTGCCCAGGGCCCGTCCGATCGAGGGCCGTCCGCCGGCGACCCGGGCGTGCGTGGCGTCGACGGTCACCTCGGTCGGGCCGTAGTAGTTGTGCGCGGTGACGCCGGATCCGGCCAGCTCCCGCCAGAGCGTCTCGCCGGTCGCTTCGCCGCCGACGAGCACCGTGCGCGGCCGGTGCTCGCCGGTGAGCAGTCCGGCGCCGATGAGCTGCTGCAGGTAGGTCGGGGTCAGGTCGAGCAGGTCGATCCGGTGGTCGCGGACGTACCGGACGGCGGCGCGCGGGTCGAGCCGGGTGTCGTCGTCCAGCACGTGCAGTTCGTGTCCCTCGACCAGCGCGAGCAGCGGCTCCCACGACGTGTCGAAGGAGAACGACGCGGTGAGCGCGGCCCGCGTCCGCGGCCCGCCGAGGAACACGCCGCGGTGGTTCGCGAGCAGGTTGGCCAGCCCGCGGTGCTCGACGACCACGCCTTTCGGCCGTCCGGTGGAGCCCGAGGTGTAGAGCACATAGGCGGCGTTCGCGGGGCCGGGGCGCGACGCGGCAGCCGGGTCCGTCCCCGCCCGCGGCTCGGAACCGTCCAGGACCACGACCGGCCGGGTGTCTTCGAGCAGCAGCCGGACGCGCTCCTCGGGCAGCCCGGGGTCGATCGGCAGGTACGCCGCGCCCGCCTTGAACGCCGCCAGGATCGCGACGACCGCCTCGGCCGAGCGCGGCAGCCGGATCGCCACGACGCGTTCCGGGCCGGCCCCCGCGGCGGTCAGCCGGCGCGCCAGCCCGGTGGCGCGCGCGTCGAGTTCGGCGAAGGTCAGCCGCGTGCCGCGGAAGACGAGGGCGGTCTCGTGCGGGATCCGCGCGACCGTCGCTTCGAAGACGTCCAGGACCGTGCCGGCGGGGACGTCGAGCTTCGCGCCCGCTCCGGTTTCGAGGATTTCCCGCCGTTCTTCGGACGTCGGAAGCGACAGCTCCCCGACGCGGCGGTCCGGACCGGCGGCGATCGCGCGGACCAGCCGGGCGAGCCGGTCCGCCAGCCGCCGCACCGTGGCCTCGTCGAACAGGCGCGGGTCGTAGGACAGCTCGAGGCCCAGCCGGTCGTGCAGGAAGGCGGTGAGGTTGAGCGGGTAGCTCGTGGTGTCGAGCGAGCTGACGTCCAGCACGCGCACGCCGTCCTGCGCGCTGTCCTCGATCGGGTAGTTCTCGAAGACCACGACGCTGTCGAACAGTGCCGTGCCCGCCGGGACCGCGGTGAACGCCTGCAGCTTCGGCAGCGCGAGGAAGTCGTACCGCCGCGCTTCGGCCTGGCGCGCCTGGATCTCCTGCAGCCATCCGGCGATCGGAAGTCCGTTGTGGACCTGGACGCGGGTCGGCACGGTGTTGATGAACATGCCGATCATCGCCTCGACCCCGGGCAGCTCCGCCGGGCGCCCGGACACCGTGGTGCCGAACAGGACGTCGGATTCGCCGCTGTGGCGGGCCAGCAGGAGGGCCCAGGCGCCCTGGACGATCGTGTTCACCGTCAGCGCGGCCGCCTTGGCGGCTTCCCGCAGCCGGGCCGACTCCGCGGCGGACAGCTCGACGCGTACTTCGGCGGCCGACTCGGCGCGGTGGGCTTCCCGGGGACGGCGGTCGTACGGCAACGGCGTGGGCGCGGCGAAGTCGCCGAGCGCCGCGCGCCAGTGTCGTTCCGCTTCGGCGTGGTCCTGCGCCGCCAGCCAGGCGAGGTAGTCGCGGAACGGGCGGCGCGGGACCGGCTCGGCCGTCCGCCCGCCGGCGATCGCCGCGTACTGCTCGACGACCTCGCCGAAGACCTGGGCCGTGCTCCAGCCGTCGAGCAGGACGTGGTGCGACGTCCAGACCAGCTGGACCTCGTCGTCGACGACGCGGGCGATTTCCAGGCGCATCAGCGGCGGTGCCGTCAGGTCCATGCCCGCCGCCTGGTCGGCTTCGAGCAGCTCCGCCAGTGCCCGTTCCTGCTCGGCCGGGGTGCGGCCGCGCCAGTCGTGGTGCCCGACCGGCACCCGGACGTGCCGGTGGACGCGCTGGAGCGGTTCGTCGACGCCGTCCCAGACCATGCTGCTGCGCAGGATCGGCGTGCGGTCGGCCACCCGCTGCCAGGCTTCGGCGAGCGCCCGCGGCTCGCGGACCCCGGCGAGGCGCAGGCGGAACTGGTCGAAGTACGCGCTCGAACCGCGGTCGACCAGGCTGTGGAACACCATCCCGGCCTGCAGCGGGGTGAGCGGGTAGATGTCCTCGACGTCGCGGCCGTCCCCGGCGAGCCGGTCGACGGCGGCCTGGTCGAGCCGGGCGAGCGGGAAGTCCGACGGCGTGCGGCCGCCGGCCACGGCGCAGTGGTCCACGATTTCGGCCAGTGCTTGGACCAGCTGCCCGGCGAGCGCGCGGACGGTGGCCTCGTCGTGCACTTCCGCGGAGTATTCCCAGGTGAGGTGCAGCTCGCCGGCTTCGACGACGCCGACCACGTCGAGCAGGTACGGCCGGGTGCTGTCCGGGTCGCTGTCGTGCCCGAGTGACTCACCGCGGCCCTGGTACCAGCCGTCGCCGGGGCCGCCGACGTCCCAGCGGCCGTGGTAGTTGAACGAGATCCGCGGCGCGGGGACGTCGCGCAGCGCCGCTCCGGGCGCGTCCGGCGGGCTCAGGTAGCGCAGGGCTTCGAAGCCGGCGCCCTTGTCCGGGACCGCGCGCAGCTGTTCCTTGACCGCCTTGAGGACGGCACCCCAGTCCCCGCCGGGCACGGTGAGCACCACGGGGTACTGGGCGGTGAACCACCCGATCGTGCGGGACAGATCCAGCGGGGCCGCGATCTCCTCGCGCCCGTGGCCTTCCACGGCGACGGCCACGCGCGGACGGCCCGTCCAGCCCGCGAGCACCCGGCCGAGTGCGCTCAGCAGGACGTCGTTGACCTCGGTGCGGTACGCCGCGGGCACGTCGTGCAGGAGCGCGGCGGTCTCGGCCCGGCCAAGTGACACCGAGACCGCGCGCGCCGATCGCGCGCGGTTGCGGCCGTCCCGGTCGACCGGGAGTTCCGTCCGCACACCGGCGCAGGCAGTTTCCCAGTAGCCGGCTTGGCTGTCGAGCCGTCCCGATTCCACGTGCGCGGCCAGCGACCGGGCCCATCCGGTGAACGAACCGCCGACGGGTTCCAGCGGTTGGCCGCGGTAGGCGCGTTCGAGGTCGGCCAGCAGGATGCGCCAGGACACGCCGTCGGTGACGAGGTGGTGGGCGGTGAGGAACAGCCGGGGCGGGCGGTCGGCGAAGGTGAACAGCACCACGCGCCACACCGGGCCGTTCGCGATGTCCAGCGACGTCTGCGCGCGGACGGCTTCGGCGTGCATCGCGGCCGTGACGTCGTCCACTTCGGACAGATCGACGTGCCGGAGGATTCCGGTCGGCTCCGCGGCCGCGGGTTCCTGCCGCCAGGCCCCGCCGGCCCGGGAGAACCGCATGCGCAGGGCGTCGTGCCGCTCCGCGACGGCGGCGACGGCCGCCGCCAGGCGTGGAACGTCCACGGAGGACAGTACGACGTGGACGGACATGGTCAGCCGCCACGGGTCGGCCAGGTGCTCGAACAGCCACGACTGGATCGGGCCGAGCGGCGCGGGCCCGGGCTCTTCGACGGGCGCGGGTGCGGTGTCCGGCTTGGCGACCCTGGCCAGCTCGGCGACCGTCTGGTGCCGGAAGAGATCCTTCGAGGAGATCCCCAGCCCCGCCCGGCGCGCGCGGGCGACGACCTGGATGCTGAGGATCGAGTCGCCGCCGAGGCCGAAGAAGTTGTCCTCGACGCCGACCCGCTCGACGCCGAGCACGGCCGACCACACCTCGGTCAGCGTCGCCTCTTCCGGCGTGCGCGGGGCCACGTACCGGGTTTCGGTGCGCGCGCCCGGCTCGGGCAGGGCCTTGCGGTCGAGCTTCCCGTTGGCGTTGAGCGGCAGTTCGGCCAGGCCGACGAACACCGCGGGGATCATGTGCGCGGGCAGCGTGCGGCCGAGGAACTCCCGCAGCGCGGTGGCTCCCGGCACGGTGCCGGTCAGGTAGGCGACGAGCCGGCGCGTGTCGCCGGTCCCGTGCGCGACGACGGCGGCGCCGGTCACGTCCGGGTGCGCGATCAGCGCGGCTTCGACCTCGCCCGGCTCGATCCGGAAGCCGCGGATCTTGACCTGGTGGTCGGCGCGGCCGCGGTAGGCCAGTTCACCGCCGGCGGTCCAGCACAGCAGGTCGCCGGTGCGGTACATCCGGGTGCCGGGCGGGCCGAACGGGTCGGCGACGAACCGCGCCGCGGTCAGGCCCGGCCGGTTCAGGTAGCCGCGGGCCGGGCCGGCGCCGGCGACGTACAGCTCGCCGGTGACGCCGGGCGGGACCGGCTGCAGCTGCGCGTCGAGGACGTAGGCGCGCAGGTCCGGGATCGGGACGCCCACGGTGGCGCGGTCGTCGTCGAGCACCCGGTGCGTGACGTGCACGGTGGTTTCGGTGATGCCGTACATGTCGACCAGCCGCGGGCCGTCCGGGTGGCGGCGGCGCCAGTCCGCCAGCCGCGCGGGGTCGAGGGCCTCACCGCCGAAGACGACGTACCGCAGGCTCAGTGGCGGCGACGGCAGCGTGCCGAGGCGGTAGAACGCCGACGGCGTCTGGTTGAGCACGGTCACCCGCTGCTCGGCCAGCAGCGCCAGGAAGTCCTCGGGCGCGCGGACGGCTTCCTGCGGGACGACGACGAGCCGGCCGCCGTGCAGCAGCGCGCCCCACAGCTCCCACACCGAGAAGTCGAACGCGTAGGAGTGGAAGAGCGTCCAGACGTCCTGGTCGCCGAAGCCGAACCAGTGCGCGGTCGAGGCGAACAGCCGGGTCACGTTGGCGTGCGGCACCAAGACGCCCTTCGGCACGCCGGTGGAGCCGGAGGTGTAGATGACGTACGCGGTGTTCTGCGGGTCCACGCGGACGCCGGGGTCGGTGTCCGGCCGGTCGTCCGCGGTGACGTCGTCGACGACGCACACCGGCCGCGCGTCGGCCAGCATCGCCTCGGCGCGCGCGGCCGGGAGGTCCGGGTCGATCGGCAGGTACCCGGCACCGGACTTGAGCACGCCGAGGACTCCGACGACGAGGTCGGCCGAGCGCGGCAGCCGCAGGGCCACCAGCCGGTCCGGCCCGGCGCCTGCGGCGATCAGCCGGTGGGCCAGCCGGTTCGCCCGCCGGTCCAGTTCGCGGTAGGTCAGCTCGGTGCCCTCGTGCGTCACGGCGACCGCGTCCGGCGTCCGGCGGGCCTGGGCGGCGAACAGCTCGGGCAGCGCCGGTTGCGGCCCGGCGACGGCCGTGGGGTTCCACTCGCGCACGACCAGGTCGCGTTCGGCCGCGGTCGTCCACGGCAGCGCGGCCAGCGGCCGTGACGGCGTCGCGGCGATGCCGTCCAGGAGGGTGCGCAGCCAGCCGGTGAACCGGCCGATCGTGGCGGCGTCGAACAGGTCGGTGTTGTAGTTCACGACGGCGTCGAGCCGCCCGGCGGTTTCCTGGAAGTGCACCGCCAGGTCGAACCCGGCCGTGCCGACGGGCGGGGCCAGCTCCCGCACCTCGAGCCCGGGCCACGCGGGCCGGGCGTCCGGGGTGTTGTGCAGCACGACCATCACCTGGCACAGCGGGGTGCGGCTGGTGTCCCGCTCGGGTTGCAGGTCGTCGACGACGCGGTCGAACGGGACGTCCTGATGGGCGAAGGCGTCCAGCACGGTGTCGCGCACGTCGTCGAGGAACGCGCCGAACCCGCGTCGAAGGTCCACAGTGGACCGCAGGACGAGGGTGTTGACGAAGAACCCGACGAGACCTTCCAGCTCGGTGCGCTCGCGGCCGCTGACGACGGTGCCGACGGCGACGTCGTCCTGCCCCGACCACCGCGCGAACAGCAGCTGGCAGGCGGCGAGCAGGGTCATGAACAGCGTGCCGCCGCGCTGCCGGGACAGCTCCTTGAGCCGGGCGGTGGTGCCGGCCGGGACGGCGAACTCGCGCAGCGCGCCGTTCTTCGTCCGCACGGCCGGGCGCGGCCGATCGGTGGGCAGGTCCAGCACCGGGACGCCGTCGAGGCGGTGGCGCCAGTAGCTCAGCTGGGCGTCGAACTCCGGGCGTGCCCGCTGCCAGACCGCGTAGTCGGCGTACTGCACGGTCAACGGCGCCAGGGCGGGATCCTCGCCACGGGTGAACGCCCGGTAGAACGTGGCCAGCTCGCTCAGCAGCACCCCGAGGACCAGCCGTCGGTGACGATGTGGTGCAGCACCAGGGTGAGCACGTGGTCGCCGGGGGCGAGCCGGGTGAGCGCGGCGCGCAGCAGCGGGCCGGTGCGCAGGTCGACCGGGCCGGTCGCGCCGCCGAGTGCGGTGGCGAGGTCGCCGTCGCGCACCGGGACCTCGACCGGGTACGGCGGGTGCACGATCTGGACGCCGCGGCCGTCGACGGTCGCGAACGTCGTGCGCAGCGACTCGTGCCGGGCGACCAGCGCCGTGAGCGCCCGGTTCAGCGCCGCGGTGTCCAGTTCGCCGCGCAGGCGCAGCGCGGTCGGCGAAACGTATTCGGTGCTGCCCGGTTCGAACTCGTCGAGGAACCAGAGCCGTTGCTGCGCGAAGGAAAGGGGCGCTTCGAGCCGCCCGCCGTCGCGGGGCAGGAGCGGGATCGCCGCCCGCGGGGCCGTCGCTTCGGGCAGCTGCGCGGCCAGCCGCGCCGGGGTCGGGGCGGTGAAGACCAGCCGGGCCGGGACGTCGGCGCCGAGTTCGTCGCGCAGCCGCGAGACCACCCGGATGCCGAGCAGCGAGTCGCCGCCGAGGTCGAAGAAGTCGTCGTCGACGCCGACGCGCCCGACGCCGAGGACCTCGGCCCAGACCCGGGTCACCAGCCGCTCGCGCTCGTCCCGCGGGGCGACGTACTCCGTGGCCGAGGCGAGCTCCGGCTCCGGGAGGGCCCGGCGGTCCAGCTTGCCGTGCCGGGTCAGCGGCAGCCGGTCGAGGCGCACGAACGCCGACGGCACCAGGTGCGCCGGCAGCGTGCGAGCCAGCTCGGCCTTGAGGTGAGCGAACTCGGCGTCCCCGGCCACGTAGGCGACGAGCCGTCCGCCGCGGACGGCCACCGCGGCGTCGGTCACGAACGGCCGCAACGCCGCTTCGACTTCGCCCGGCTCGATCCGGAAGCCGCGCACCTTGAGCTGGTCGTCGGTGCGGCCCAGGTGCTCCAGCTGCCCGCCGGCCGTCCAGCGGACGCGGTCGCCGGTGCGGTACAGCCGGGACCCGGGGCCGCCGAACGGGTTCGCCACGAACCGGTCCGCGGTCAGGCCCGGCCGGCCGAGGTAGCCGCGGGCCAGCTGCGCCCCGGCGAGGCACAGTTCGCCGGGCACGCCCGGCGGGACGAGCCGGAGGTGCTCGTCGAGGACGTACGCGCCGACGTTGCCGAGCGGGCGGCCGATCACGGGCCGGTCCCCGGTCACCGGGGCGCACGTGGCGTCCACAGTGGACTCGGTCGGCCCGTAGTAGTTGTGCGCTTCGGTCGCCGAACCCGCGAGCTCGCGCCACAGCTCGCGGTCCACGGCCTCCCCGCCGACCATCAGGAACCGCGGCCGGTGCTCGCCGTCGAGGAGCCCGGCGGGCAGCAGCTGCCGCAGGTAGGACGGCGTCACGTCGAGGAAGCCGATGCCGTGCTCGCGGACGTACCGGGTCAGCGCGGCCGGGTCGAGCCGCGTTTCGTCGGTGATCAGGTGCAGCTCGTGGCCGTCGGCGAGCAGCACCGGGCCTTCCCACGACGTGTCGAACGACAGCGTCGCGGTGAGCGCCACGCGCATCGGCTCGCGGCCGAACACCCGCCGGTGGTTGACCAGGAGGTTGACCAGGGCCGCGTGCTCGACGACGACTCCCTTGGGCGTGCCGGTCGAGCCGGAGGTGTGGATGACGTAGGCGGCGTCCGACGGGTGGGGCCGGGCCGGTCCCGGCCCGCCGGTGGGCACGAGAGCGCTGTCCAGGACGACCACCGGCTGCGTGTCGTCCAGGAGCACGCGGATGCGTTCGCCCGGCAGCCCTGGGTCGATCGACAGGTGCACCGCGCCCGCCTTGAGCACGGCGAACAGCGCGATGATCGCCTCGGCCGAGCGCGGCAGCAGCACGGCGACCACGCGGTCCGGCCCGGCGCCACGCGCGGCCAGGTCCGCGGCGAGCGCGTCGGTGCGGGCGGCGAATTCGGCGAAGCTCAGCCGGACGTCGCCGCAGACCAGCGCGGTCGCGTCCGGGCGGGTCCGCGCCTGGTGGCCGAGGAGGTCGACGACGGTCGTGGCGGGGACGTCGAGCGTGCCGCTCCCCCACTCCAGCAGCGTGGCCTCCTCGGCCCCGGTCGTCAGGGGCAGGTCGGCGATCCGGCGGCCCGGGTCCGCGGCGGCGCCCCCGAGCAGCCGCAGCAGGTGCGTGACCAGGCGGTCGATCGTCGCGGCCGCGAACAGCTCGGTGCTGTACTCGACGAGCCCGGCCAGCCGCCCGCCGGATTCCTCGAACTCGATCGAGAGGTCGAAGTTCGCGGAACTCCGGCCGACGTCGGCCGGTTCGGCGGCCAGGCCGGGGAACGACGGTCCGCCACCGGCGCTGTGCAGCAGCACCATGACGTCGAACAGCGGGTGCCGTCCGGGGTCGCGGCCGGCGTGCACGGCGTCGACCAGTTCCTCGAACGGGACGTCGTCGTGGGCGAAGGCGTCCAGGACGGTCTGCCGGGCGGTGGCGAGGTGGCCCGCGAAGGAGGCGGCGCTGTCCACGGCCGAGCGCAGGACGACGGTGTTGACGAAGAACCCGACGACCCGTTCCAGCTCCGGCCGGTCGCGGCCCTGCACGACGGTGCCGAGCGCGATGTCGTCCTGCCCGGTGTAGCGCGCGAACAGTGCCTGGCAGGCGGCGACGAGCACGGTGAACAGCGTGGTTTCCGCCGTGCGGGCCAGCTCGGTGAGCTGCCGGGCGACGTCGTCGGGGACGGTGAACTCGCGGACGGCGCCCGCGGTGCCGCGAGTGGCCGGGCGCGGGTGGTCGGCGGGCAGGTCCAGTGGCGTGATCCCGGACAGCTGCCGCTTCCAGTGCGCCAGCCCCGCCGGGCGGACCGGCCGGTCGTGCTGCCACAGCGCGAAGTCCGCGTACTGCAGCGGCTGCGGCGGCAGCCCGGCGCGCTCGCCGTCGCGGTAGAGCAGGCCGAGTTCCTCGGTGAGCACGCCCATCGAGGCGCCGTCGGTGGCGATGTGGTGTACGCACACCAGCAGCACGTGCTCGGCCGGGCCGAGCCGGGCCAGCACCGCCCGCAGCAGCGGCCCGTGCTCGAGGTCGAACGGCCGCACGTACTCCTCGCGCAGCACGGCGTCGAGGTCTTCCGGGGCGACGTCGACGACCGGGAGCGGTACCTCGTACGGCGGCTGGACGAGCTGCACGCCTTCGCCGTCGATCTCGGCAAAGGTGGTGCGCAGCGGCTCGTGCCGGGCGACGAGCAGCCGCAGCGCCGTGGCCAGCGCGCCGACGTCCAGCTCGCCGGTCAGGCGGAGGGCGAACGCGCTGTTGTACTCCGGGTCGCCGGGCCGCAGCCGGCTGAGGAACCACAGCCGCCGCTGCGCGGACGACAGCGGGATCGGGCGGGAGCGGTCGGCGGCGGCCGGGATCTCCGGCGTGCGCGCGCCCGCTCCCGCCATCCGCCGGCGCAGCGCTTCCTGCAGGTGGGCGGGCAGCGCCGCGATGCGGTCCTGTCGGGACGTGGTCATCGAGCAGTCCTCACGCTTCCTGGTCGAAGGCGAGGCTTTCCAGCTCGCCCAGGATGAGTTCCTCGACGGTGCCGGCCAGCCCGGCGACCGTGCGCGCGGTCAGCACGTCCGCCGGGGTGAGCCGGACGTCGAAGAGGGCACTGGCCTTGGCCGCGATGTGCAGGCTGCGCAGGGAGTCGCCGCCGAGGGCGTAGAAGCTGTCTTCGGCGCCGACGCGTTCCACGCCGAGCACTTCGGCCCAGATCCCGGCCAGCGCGCGCTCGGTCTCGGTCTCCGGTTCGGCGTGCTTCGCCTCCGGCGCGGCGGGGGCGGGCAGCGCGCGGCGGTCGAGCTTGCCGTTGGCGCTCACCGGGAGCCGGTCGAGCGGGACGAACGCCGACGGCACGAGGTAGTCCGGCAGCGTCCCGGCCAGGAACTCCCGGAGCACCCCGGCGTCCACATCGGACACGACGTACGCGACCAGCTGCTTGGCGCCCGGCCGGTCCTCCCGCACCACGACCGCGGCCTGCGCCACGCCGGGGTGGGCGGCCAGCGCCGCTTCGGCCTCGCCGGGTTCGACGCGGAAGCCGCGGAGCTTGACCTGGTCGTCCCGCCGGCCGAGGAATTCGAGGGTGCCTCCGGCACTCCAGCGGACGAGGTCGCCCGTGCGGTACATCCGCTCCCCCGGCGCCCCGGCCGGGTCGGCCACGAACCGGTCGGCGGTGAGACCGGGCCGGTCGCGGTAGCCGCGGGCCAGTCCCGCGCCCGCCAGGCACAGCTCGCCGGGCACGCCCGGCGGCACCGGCCGCAGGTCCGGGTCCACGACTCGCGCGCGCACCCCGTCGAGGGGACGGCCGATCGGGACCCGGTCGGGCACGGCGCCGGCCATGGGGTGCGCTGTCGCGAACGTCGTGGTTTCGGTCGGGCCGTAGCCGTCGACGACCCGCAGGCCCGGGCACGCGGCCAGCACGCGCCGCACCGAAGCGGCCGGGACGACGTCGCCGCCGGTCCAGACTTCGCGGAGGCCGCCGAAGCAGTCCGGTGTTTCCTGGGCGAGCACGCGGAACAGCCCGGCGGTGACCCACATCGCGGTCACGCCGTGTTCGCGGACCAGGTCCCGCAGCTGCGGCGCGTCGATGCCTTCGCCGGGGGCGACGACCACCCGGCCGCCGCCCAGCAGCGGCACCCACAGCTCGTACGTCGTCGCGTCGAACGCCAGCGGCGAGTGCAGCAGGACACGCTCGTGCGCGCCGCCGCGGAATCGCCGGTCGGCGGCCAGCGCGGCCACGTCGCGGTGGCGCACCACGACACCCTTCGGCACGCCGGTGGAGCCGGACGTGTACATGACGTACGCCGCCTGGTCCGGGTCGACGGCGATCCCGGGATCCGCCGCGGACTCGTCGTCCACGGAGGACAGCAGCACGGTCTGCCCGAACGGGAACTCCCGCGCCGCGACGACGAACCGGACGCCGTCGAGCAGCAGCCGCTGCCGCTCGGCCGGCGCGCGGGTGTCGACCGGCAGGTAGGCGCCACCCGCCTTGACCACGGCCAGCTCGGCGACCACGGCGCCGGCGCCGTCCACGGCGAGGCCGACCGGCTCCTCCGGCCGCAGGCCCAGCCCGGCGAGACGGTTCGCGAGCCGGTTGGCCCGCCGGTCCAGCTCGGCGTAGCTGAGCACCTCGCCGCCGAGGACGGCCGCGATCGCGTCCGGCCGGGCGCGGACCTGCTCGGCGAACAGGGCGGGCAGGGACACCGCGGGCGGCTCGTCGCCGGTCGCCGTCCACTCCGCGAGCAACCGGGTCTCGTCCGGGGTCGTCATGGTGACCGCGCCGACGGGCCGGTCGCCGTCGGCGGTCAGCTCGCGAACGAGGGTCAGCAGGTGCCCGGCCAGGCGCGTCACCGTCGCGGGGTCGAACAGGGCCGGGTCGTAGCCCACGTCCACCGACAGCTCGGCGCCCGGCGAAGCGACCACGGTGAGCGGGAAGTTCGTCGTCTCGCGCGCCGAGAGGCCGCGCACGGCCAGGCCGTGCCCGGCGGACGCGCCGGTGATCGGGTAGTTCTCGAACACGACGAGGCTCGCGCACAGGTCGGCCCCGCCGGGCAGGCCGGCCCAGCCCTGGACCCGGGCCAGCGGGACGTGGCCGTGCCGGCGGGCCTCCGCCTGCGCGGCCTGCAGCCCGGCGAGCCAGTCCGCCACGCGGGCGCGGCGGTCGACGGTCGTGCGGACGGGCAGGGTGTTGATGAAGATGCCGGTGATGTCGTCGACGCCGGGCACCTCGGCCGGGCGGCCGGACGCGGTGGCGCCGAACACGACGTCGTCGCGTCCGCTGTAGACCGACAGCAGCAGCGCCCAGGCGCCCTGCAGCACGACGTTGTGCGTCAGGCCGTGGCGCTTGACGAACGCGTCGAGGCGCGCGGTGGCCGGGCCGCCGAGCTTGACCGGCAGCCATTCGGCCGAGCAGGGCGCGTGGCCGGGGGCCGGCGTGCGGTCGGCGGGCACCGGGGCCGGGCCCTCGACGCCGTCGAGCGCGGCACGCCAGAAGCGTTCGGCGTCCGCTTGGTCCTGGCGGCCCAGCCAGGCGAGGTAGTCCCGGAACGGCGGCCGCGCGGGCAGCGGCTGCCCGGCGTAGGCCGTGCAGACGTCCGAAAGCACCTGGAAGACGCTCCAGCCGTCGAGCAGCACGTGGTGGAACGTCCACAGCACCTGGACTTCCGTGGCGGAGAGCCGGGCCAGCGCGACCCGGGCCAGTGGCGCGGTCCCCAGGTCGAGGCCTTCCGCGCGGTCCTCGGCGAGGAGCTTCCGCAGTTCCTCCTCGTGGTCCAGGCCGGTCCAGTCGAGACGGCGGACCGGCAGGGTGACCGCGCGGTGCACGACCTGGACCGGCTCGTCGACCCCGGCCCAGACGAACGCCGTGCGCAGGACCGGCGTGCGGTCGACGACCCGCTGCCACGCTTCGGCGAGCCGGTCGACGTCGGTGACGCCGTCGAGGACGAAGGTCGCCTGCTCGAAGTACAGGCCCTGCGCGGCCTGGGACAGCCCGTGGAACACCATGCCGACCTGCATCGGCGTCAGCGGGTAGACGTCCTCGGCGCCCTGCGCGACCAGCTCGTCCACAGTGGACTGGCCGAGCCGGGCCAGGGGGAAGTCGGACGGCGTCCGGCCGCCCGCGCCCGGCTCGGCGCAGTGCGCGACGATCTCCCGCAGCGCGGTCAGCATCCGCTCGGCGAGGTCCCCGATGGTGCTCCGGTGGTGCACGCCGGCGACGTAGGACCAGGTCAGCTCCAGTTCGCCGCCGGTGACCCTGCCGACGACGTCGAGGACGTGGGTGCGCGGCGCCGCCGGGTCGACGTCGGCGTCGAGCCCGCCGGTCGTGTCGTCGAACCGCCCGAGGTAGTTGAAGCTGACCGGCGGGTCGATCACGGGTGCCGTGCCGGTCAGGTACCGCAGCGCGCCGTAGCCGATGCCGCGCCGGGGCACCGCCCGCAGCCGCTCTTTCACCGCCTTCAGCGCATCGCCCCAGTCGTCGGGGACGTCGAGCGCGACCGGGAACATCGTGGTGAACCAGCCGACGGTCCGGGACAGGTCGACGTCGCCGAACAGCTCTTCCCGGCCGTGCCCTTCCAGGTCGATGACGGGCGGGTGCCCGGTCCAGTCCCGCAGGACCCGGCCCAGCGCGGTCAGCAGCACGTCGTTGACCTGGGTGCGGTACACCTCGGGGACGTCGTGCAGCAGCGCCCGCGTCTCCCCGGCGGTGAGCCGGACGGTGACCTCCCGGCTGCCGGCGACGGTGGCCGGGCCTTCGCCGTCGGCGGGCAACGGCGGTACCGGCGGCAACGCGCGCCAGTGGTCCAGTTCGTCGTCGAACCCACCGGCCCCGGCGTGCTCGGCCAGCCGCCGGGCCCAGGCGAGGAACGACGTCGTCTTCGGGGCGAGGTCCTCGCCCCGGTAGGCGGCGAGCAGGTCCTCCACGAGGATCCGCCAGGAGACGCCGTCGACCACGAGGTGGTGGGCGGCCAGGAGCAGCCGCCGCCCGTCGAGGACGGCGTTCAGCAGCGGCCCCCGGCCGAGGTCGAACGACACCTCGCCGGTCAGCAGCTCGGCAGGCCACACCGGCTCGCCGTGCTGGCGCCCGCCCTCGAACCGGAGGCGCAGCGCGTCGTGGTGGGCCCACACCGCCTCCAGCGCGCGACGCAGGGCCCGCTCGTCGACGTCGTCGGCGAACTCGACGACCAGGCGCTGGTCGAACCGCGCGGGCTGGTTCGCGAAGTACCAGCGCTGGATCGGCGTGAGCGGCGCCTCGCCGGTGACCGGGCCCTGCTCGGCACGCGGCCCGTCGCCGCCGCCCGCGTGCGCGGCGAGCGCGGCCAGGGTCGGATACCGGAAGACGTCGTGCGGCAGCAGCGTCAGCCCGGCGCGGCGGGCGCGGGAGACGACCTGGATGCTGAGGATCGAGTCGCCGCCGAGGGCGAAGAAGTTCGTCTCCGCCCCGACGTGCCCGACGCCGAGCACGTCCGCCCAGATCGCGGCCAGCGCCCGCTCGGCCTCGGTCGACGGCGGCCGGTGGGTGCCGGCCGCGGCGAAGTCCGGGGCGGGCAGGGCGTTCCGGTCGAGCTTGCCGTTGACGTTCACCGGGAACCGGTCCAGCCGGACGAACGCGGCGGGCACCATGTAGTCCGGCAGCGTCCGGCCCAGGAACTCCGCCAGGTCGTCCGCCTCGCCGGTGAAGTAGGCGACCAGCCGCTTCACCCCGCCGTCCGCGCGCGCCACGACCGCGGCCTGGTCGACGCCCGGGTGCGCGCCGAGCGCCGCTTCGATCTCGCTCGGCTCGATCCGGAAGCCGCGCACCTTCACCTGCTCGTCGGCGCGGCCGACGAACTCCAGCACACCGTCGTCGGTCCAGCGCACGAGGTCGCCGGTGCGGTACATCCGCTCCCCCGGCGGCCCGAACACCTCGGGCAGGAACCGGCCGGCGGTCAGGCCCGGGCTGCCGTGGTAGCCGCGGGCCAGACCGGCCCCGGCGACGTAGAGCTCGCCCGGGGCGCCGGGCGGCACCGGCCGCAGGTCCGGGCCGAGGACGTAGACCCGCATGTTGTCCAGGGGCTTCCCGATCGGCACGACGTCGGGAATCTCGCCGGGCAACGGGTGCACGGTCGCGAAGGTCGTGGTTTCGGTGGGGCCATAGACATCGGCGACCAGCGTGTCCGGGCAGGCTTCCCGGACCCGCCGCAGAGCAGCCGCGGGCACCGCGTCGCCGCCGGTCCAGACCTCACGCAACCCGGCGAAGACCTCCGGAGCTTCCTGCGCGACCAGCCGGAACAGCCCGGTGGTCAGAAAGGCGCCGGTGACGCCGTGCGTGGTCAGCAGCCGCCCGAGGGTGTGGACGTCGAGATCACCCGGCGGCGCCAGCACCACCGTGCCACCGTTGAGCAACGGCACCCACAGCTCGTAGGTCGAGGCGTCGAACGAATGCGGCGAGTGCAGCAACACCCGGTCGTGCGCGGCGAACCGCCGGTCGGCGGCCAGCGCCACGACGTCGCGGCGGCGCACGGCCACGCCTTTCGGCGTCCCCGTCGAACCGGACGTGTACATCACGTACGCGAGGTTGTCCGGGTCCGCCACCGGCAGCGGCACGTCCGCGGTCCGCCCGTCCGGGACGACGACCGGTCCACTGTGGAGCGTCCGGGCGGTCTCGGCCCGGTCCGCGTCGGTGACCAGGATGCGCGCACCACTGAGCAGGGTCCGCAGCCGGGGCGCGGGCGCGCGGGTGTCCAGGGGCAGGTAGGCGGCGCCGGCCTTGACGACGGCGAGTTCGGCGACGACCAGCTCCGGCGAGCGGTCCATGAGCACCGCGACGAGCTGTTCGGGCCCGGCGCCGAGCGAGACCAGGTACCGCGCGAGCCGGCCGGCCCGCTCGTCCAGTTCCGCGTAGGTCAGGTGGACGCCGTCCCCGGTCAGCGCGGTGGCTTCGGGCGTGCGCCCGGCCTGGGCGGCGAACAGCTCGGCCAGGTCGCCTTCCGGCAGCGGCTGCGCCGTGTCGTTCCACTCGGCCAGCACGCGGTGGCGTTCGGCGCCGGTCAGCAGGTCGACGTCGTCCAGCGGCCGGCCCGGGTCCGCGGCGAAGGCGTCGAGGACACCGGTGAGCTGCCGGGCGATCCGCTCGGCCGTCGCGGGGTCGAACAGGTCCGGGTCGTAGCCGACGTCGAGCGTGATCCGCTCCCCCGGCGAGGCGACGACGCTGAGCGGGTAGTTGGTCGTCTCGGCCGCGTCGACGTCGCGCAGGCTCAGCCCGTGCGCGGCCGCAGTGTCGGCCGGGTAGTTCTCGAACACGACGATGCTGTCGAACAGGCTGCCGGAAGCGCCGCTCCACGCCTGCAGCTTCGTCAGCGGCAGGTGCCCGAACCGGCGGGATTCGACCTGCCGGGCCTGCAGCGCGGCCAGCCAGCCGGCCACCGAGTCCCCCGCGACGGTGACCCGTACGGGCAGCGTGTTGATGAAGATGCCGGTGACGTCGTCGGCGCCGGGCAGCTCGACCGGGCGGCCGGAGACCGTGGTGCCGAAGCAGACGTCCCGTTCACCGCTGAGGCGGGCCAGCAGCAGGGCCCACGCGCCCTGCAGGACGGTGTTCACCGTGAGCCCGGCGCGCCGCGCCGTCTCGCGCAGCCGCCCGGAGTTCTCGATCGGCACGCGCAGCCACCGCGAGGAGCGGGTGGTGTGGGCCTGCGCGGGCGCGCGGTCGAAGGGCAGCCGGGCGGGGGCGACGAGGTCGCCGAGTTCCGCCCGCCAGTACCGTTCCGCCGCGGCGTCGTCCTGGCGGGCCAGCCAGCCCACGTAGTCGCGGAACGGCGGCCGTTCGGGCAGCTCTTCGCCGGCGTACGCGGCGAAAACGTCGGACAGCACGCCGAAGACGCTCCAGCCGTCGAGCAGCACGTGGTGGAACGTCCACAGCACGCGGACTTCGGTCTCGGACAGGCGCGCCAGCATCAAGCGCAGCAACGGTGTCTCGGTCAGGTCGAGGCCGCGGGCGCGGTCCGCGGCCAGGACGTCCTGCCAGGCGCGCTCCTGCTCCTGCGGGGTACGGCCGCGCCAGTCGTGGTGGGTGACCGGGACTTCGGCGTGGCGCTGCACCACCTGGAGCGGCTCGGGCACGTCCTCCCACACGATCCGCGTCCGCAGCACGGGTGTCCGGTCCACGACCCGCTGCCACGCGCGCGCCAGTGCGGCCGGGTCGCGCACGCCGTCGAGGACGAACCCGACCTGCTGGAAGTACACGCGTTCCGCGTGCTGGGACAGGGCGTGGAAGACCATGCCTGCCTGCATCGGCGTCAGCGGGTAGACGTCCTCGACCGCGCGGCCGTCGCCGACCAGCTCGTCCAACGCGGACTGGTCGAGCGCGGCCAGCGGGAAGTCGGACGGCGTCCGGCCGCCGGCGCCCGGCTCGGCGCAGTGCCGGACGATCTCGCGCAGGGCGTCGAGCATCGCGGTGGCCAATGAGTCCACAGTGGACCTTTGGTGCACGCCTTCGGCGTAGTACCAGGTCAGCTCCAGCTCGCCGGCTTCGACGCGGCCGACGACGTCGAGCAGGTGCGCCCGCGCCGAGCGGGGGCTCTCGTCGGATTCGAGGCGCCCGGAGCCGAACCGGCCGAGGTAGTTGAAGCTGATCTGCGGGTCGATCGCGGGAGCCGTGCCGGTCAGGTAGCGCAGGGCGCCGTAGCCGATCCCGCGGCGCGGGACCGCCCGCAGCTGCTCCTTGACCGACTTCAGCGCGGCGCCCCAGCCGCGGGGCACGTCGAGGGCCACCGGGAACACGGTGGTGAACCAGCCGACCGTGCGCGACAGGTCGACGTCGGCGAACAGCTCTTCCCGGCCGTGCCCTTCCAGGTCGACGACCGGGACGTGCCCGGTCCAGTCCCGCAGCACCCGGCCGAGCGCGGTCAGCAGCACGTCGTTGACCTGCGTCCGGTAGACCGGCGGGACGTCGCGCAGCAGCGCGCCGGTTTCCGTGGCCGGGAGCCGGACGGTGACCGAGCGCATCCCGGCGACGGTGGTGTCGCCGTCGCCGTCGACCGGGATCGGCCGCGGTTCGGGCAGGCTCCGCCAGTGGTCGAGTTCGTCGTCGAAGCCGCCCGCCTCGGCGTGCCCGGTCAGCCGGGTGGCCCACTCGCGGAACGACGTCGTGCGCGGGCCGAGGTCGATCGGCTCGCCCCGCAGCGCCTGCTCGTAGGCCCGCTCGAAGTCCTCGATCAGCACCCGCCAGGACACGCCGTCGACCACGAGGTGGTGGACGGCGAGCTCGACGTCGTGGCCGGACACCTCGAGCCGGACGAGCGGCGTCTCGGCGCCGACCGGGCCGTTGTGCTGGTGCGGGCCGTCGTCGTCGTGGGTGAACCGCATCCGCAGCGCGTCGTGGTGGGCCAGCAGCGCGTCGACCGCCCGGCGGGCCGCACCGGCGTCCACCGGGTCCGGTCCCAGGTGGACGAACTGGTGGAAGTGGTCCGGCGCGGCGGTCTGGGTCGCGAAGAACCAGCGCTGGATCGGGGTGAGCGGGACCGCGCCGCTGACCGGGCCGCGTTCGGCCGTCGCGGTGGCCGTGCGGGCGGCCGCGGCGAGCGCGGCCGGGGTGCGGTGCGCGAACAGGTCACCGGGCAGCAGCTCCAGGCCGGCGCGGCGGGCCCGGGACACGACCTGGATGCTGAGGATCGAGTCGCCGCCGAGGGCGAAGAAGTCGTCGGTCGCGCCGACGCGCTCGACGCCCAGCACCTCGGCCCAGATCCCGGCGATCAGGCGTTCGCGATCGGTGCGCGGGGCCACGTGCCCGCGGCCGCCGAAGTCCGGCGCGGGCAGCGCGGTCCGGTCGAGCTTGCCGTTGACGTTCACCGGGAACCGGTCCAGCCGGACGAACGCGGCGGGCACCATGTAGTCCGGCAGCGTGCGGCCCAGGAACTCCGCGAGCCCTTCGGTCTCGCCCACGACGTAGGCGACCAGGCGCTTCACCCCGCCGTCCGCGCGGGCCAGCACCGCGGCCTGCTCGACGCCCGGGTGCGCGCCGAGCGCCGCTTCGATCTCGCTCGGCTCGACGCGGAAGCCGCGCACCTTCACCTGCTCGTCGGCGCGGCCGACGAACTCCAGCACGCCGTCGTCGGTCCAGCGCACGAGGTCGCCGGTGCGGTACATCCGCTCACCGGGCGGCCCGAACGGGTCGGCGACGAAGCGGTCGGCGGTCAGGCCCGGCCGGCCGAGGTACCCGCGCGCCAGCCCGGCCCCGGCGATGTGCAGCTCGCCGGGCGCGCCCGGTGGGGCGAGCCGCAGGTCGCCGTCGAGGACGTAGACCCGGGTGTTGTCCAGGGGCTTCCCGATCGGCACGACGTCGGGAACCTCGCCGGGCAACGGGTGCACGGTCGCGAAGGTCGTGGTTTCGGTGGGGCCATAGACATCGGCGACCAGCGTGTCCGGGCAGGCTTCCCGGACCCGCCGCAAAGCAGCCGCGGGCACCGCGTCGCCGCCGGTCCAGACCTCACGCAACCCGGCGAAGACCTCCGGGGCTTCCTGCGCGACCAGCCGGAACAGCCCGGTGGTCAGAAAGGCGCCGGTGACGCCGTGCGTGGTGAGTGTCCGCCCGAGGGTGTCGACGTCGAGATCACCCGGCGGCGCCAGCACCACCGTGCCACCGTTGAGCAACGGCACCCACAGCTCGTAGGTCGAGGCGTCGAACGAATGCGGCGAATGCAGCAACACCCGGTCGTGCGCGGCGAACCGCCGGTCGGCGGCCAGCGCCACGACGTCGCAGTGGCGTGCGGCCACGCCCTTGGGCCGGCCGGTCGAGCCGGAGGTGTAGATGACGTAGGCGAGCCGGCCGGGTTCGACGGTCACCTCCGGCGCCGTCTCCGGAGCGTCGTCCGCGCCGGTGACGATCGGTCCATTGTGAACCTCACGGGCGGTCGCCAGCCAGGTCGCGTCGGCCACCAGGACGCGGGCTCCGGCTTCGGCGAGCAGCAGCCGCAGCCGGTCGGCCGGCGCCCGCAGGTCCAAGGGCAGGTAGGCGCCGCCCGCCTTGAGGATCGCCAGCTCGGCGACGACGAGCTTGGGCGAGCGGTCCAGCAGGACCGCCACCCGGTCCTCGGGCCCGACTCCCAGCTCGCGCAGCCGGTGGGCCAGGCGGTTCGCCCGGACGTCGAGCTCGCCGTAGGTGACGCGCTGCCCGTCGGTCACGAGGGCGACCGCGTCGGGGTGACGGCGTGCGCGCGCTGCGAACAGCTCGGGCACGCTCGCCGCCGGTACCGGGTGCGCGGTGTCGTTCCGCTCGGCGAGCAGGTGCCGGACCTCGGCGCCGGACAGCATCGGCACCCGGGTCACCGGCGTGTCCGGGGCCGCGACCATGCCCCGGACCAGCGCTTCCAGGTGCCCGGCGAGCCGGGTGGCGGCCGCCGGGGCGATGACCGACGGGTCGTGGTTCAGCACCAGCGACAGCCGGCGGCCCGGGTAGGCGACCAGCCCGAGCGGGTAGTTGGTGCGCTCGGCCGCTCGGACGTCGCGGAGCCCGGAGATCTCGTCGACCGGGTAGTTCTCGAACACGACGATGCTGTCGAAGAGGCTGCCGCCGCTGCCGCTCCACGCCTGCAGCCGGGGCAGGCCGACGTGCCCGAAGCGGCGGGACTCCGCCTGCGCGGCCTGCAGGTCGCGCAGCCAGGCCGCCACCCCGCGGTCCCGGTCGAGCCGCACGCGCACCGGGAGCGTGTTGATGAACAGGCCCGCGATGTCGTCCGCGCCGGGCAGCTCGGCCGGGCGCCCGGACACCGTCGCGCCGAAGCAGACCTCCGGCTCGCCGCTGTAGCGGGCCAGCAGCGCGGCCCAGGCCCCCTGGACGAGGGTGTTGACGGTGAGCCGGTGGCGTCGGGCGAAGGCGTACACGGCCGCCGACGCGTCGTCGTCGAGTTCGACGGGGACGCGGCCGGTGGAGCTGGCCGCGTGGACGCGTCCCGGAGCCCGGTCCCCGGGCAGCGGAGTCGGGTGCACGCCGTCGAGCTGGGCACGCCAGTACGTCTCGGCGAGTGTGTCGTCCTGGGCGGCCAGCCAGGCCACGTACTCGCGGAACGGCCGCCGTGGCGGCGGTGCTTCGCCGCGCAGCAGCGCGACGACGTCGTTCAGGACGCCGAAGACGCTCCAGCCGTCGAGCAGCACGTGGTGGAACGTCCAGATCACCCGCACGGCCGTGGCGGACACGCGGGCGACGGCCAGCCGGGCCGGCGGCGCCTTCGCCAGGTCGAGCCCCTCGGCCAGGTCGGCCGCGAGGTACCCGGCTTCACCGTCCACAGCGGACCAGTCCGGATAGGACACCGGGAGTTCGGCGGTGCGCTGCACCACCTGGAGCGGCTGCGGCACGCCGTCCCACACGATCCGGCTGCGCAGCACCGGCGTCCGGTCGGCGATCCGCTGGAACGCCTCCCCGAGGCGGCGCGGGTCGGGCACGTCGTCGAGGGTGAACGAGATCTGTTCGAAGTAGACCCGTTCGCCGGGCTGGGCCAGGTCGTGGAAGACCATGCCGGCCTGCATCGGCGTCAGCGGGTAGATGTCCTCGACTTCGCGGCCGTCGCCGACGAGGGTGTCGAGGCTGGCCTGGTCGAGGCCCGCGAGCGGGAAGTCGGACGGCGTCCGGCCGCCCGCGCCCGGCTCCGCGCAGTGCGCGACGATGGCCCGCAGCGCATCCAGCAGTCCTTCGGCCAGCCGCGTGACGGTGGCTTCCTCGTGGACGCCTTCGGCGTAGGTCCAGGAGAACTCCAGGACCTCGCCGTCGACCCGGCCGACGACCTCCAGCAGGTGGGTGCGGGTATCGCTGGGGTCGGCGTCGAGGGACAGCTCGCGGTGCAGGCCCGCGTACAGCCGGCCGGGCAGGTCGAACTGCCCGAGGTAGTTGAAGCTCACCGGCGGGTCGACGACGGGCGCCGTCCCGGTCAGGTAGCGCAGGGCGCCGTAGCCGATGCCCTTGCGCGGCACCGCGCGCAGCTGCTCCTTCACCGACTTCAGGGCGGCACCCCAGTCGTCCGGGACGTCCAGCGCGACGGGGAACAGGCTGGTGAACCAGCCGACGGTCCGCGACAGGTCGGCGTCGAAGAGCTCCTCGCGGCCGTGTCCCTCGAGGTCGATCACCGGAACGTGCCCGGTCCAGTCCCGCAGCACGCGGCCGAGCGCGGTCAGCAGCACGTCGTTGACCTGCGTCCGGTAGACCACGGGCACCTGCCGCAACAGCGCCCGGGTCTCCTGGGCGGTGAGGCGGACGGTGACCTCGCGGGCCCGGCCGACCGTGTTCGCGCCGTGGCCGTCGACCGGGATCGCGGGCGGCTCGGGCAGGTTCCGCCAGTGCGGCAGCTCGTCGTCGAAGCCGCCGTCCTCGGCGTGGGCGGCCAGCCGCGCGGCCCAGTCCCGGAAGGACGTCGTCCGCGGGCCGGGGTCCGCCCGGTGGTAGGCCCGGTCGAGGTCTTCCAGCAGCAGCCGCCACGACACGCCGTCGACGACGAGGTGGTGCGCGGCCAGGCTCAGCACCCGCCGGCCGGGCTCGCCCGACAGTGACCAGCGCAGCAGCGAATGGCCATCGCCCGGTGGGGTGTTGTACTGCGACCAGTCGTCGCCGTCGGGCTCGAACCGCATGCGCAGGGCGTCGTGGTGTTCGGTCAGCGCGGCCAGCGCCCTCGCCAGGTGCGCCTCGTCGACGCCGGCGGCGAGCCGGACCGCGATCGTCTGGTGGAACCGGTCCGGCACCGCCGACGTGGCGAAGAACCAGCGCTGGATCGGGGTGAGCACGACGTCCCCGCTCACCGGCCCGCGCTCGGCACCCGCCGCCGCTTCGCCGACCACCGGGGCGAGCGCGGCGATCGTCTGGTACCGGAACAGGTCGGCCGTGGTCACGGCGAGGCCCGCGCGCCGCGCCCGGGCGCTCACCCGGATGCTGAGGATCGAATCGCCGCCCAGGGCGAAGAAGTTGTCCTCGACGCCGACCCGCTCGACCCCCAGCACCTCGGCCCAGATCCCGGCCAGGACGGCTTCCCGTTCGGTGCGGGGTCCCCGCTCGGCGGCGGGTTCGAACCGCGGTTCCGGCAGCGCGTGCCGGTCCACTTTGCCGTTGGCGTTGAGCGGCAACGCGTCCAGCACGACGATCGCCGACGGCACCAGGTAGTCCGGCAGGGTTCGGCCCAGCGCACCGCGGAGCGCGCCGGTGTCCACCGTGGACCCTTCGGCCGGGACGACGTACCCGACGAGCTGCTTGCGCGCGCCGGTGACGCGGACGGCCACGACCGCCTGGGCCACCGACGGCTCGGCGGCCAGCGCGCGTTCGGCCTCGGCCGGTTCGACGCGGAAGCCGCGGATCTTCACCTGGTCGTCGGCCCGGCCGGCGAACTCCAGGGTGCCGTCGGAGCGCCACCGGCCCCGGTCGCCCGTCCGGTACATCCGCTGCCCCGGCGCCCCGAACGGGTCGGCGACGAACCGCTCGGCGGTCGCCCCCGGCCGGCCGGAGTAGCCACGGGCGAGCCCCGCCCCGGCGATGCAGACCTCGCCGAGCGCACCCAGCGGCACCAGCCGGAGCCGCTCGTCGAGCAGGTACACCCGCGTGCCGGCCAGCGGCGTGCCGATCGGCACGACGTCCGGGACCGCGGCCGCGGACGGCATCGGGAACGACGAGGCGAAGGTGGTCGTCTCGGTCGGGCCGTAGCCGTCGACGACCGTGAGCCCGGGACAGTGCCCGAGCACCCGGCGCGCCGCGGCCGGCGGCACGACGTCGCCGCCGGTCCAGACCTCGCGCAGCCCGGCGAAACAGCCCGGCTCGTCCTCGGCGAAGAGCCGGAAGAGCCCGGCGGTCAGCCACAGCGCGGTGACCCGGTGTTCGGCCGTGAGCCGCCGGAGCGTGCCGGCGTCCAGATCCCCGGGCGGCGCGACCACCACCGTGCCGCCGTTGAGCAGCGGGATCCACAGTTCGTAGGTCGAGGCGTCGAAGGCCAGCGGCGAGTGCAGCAGCACCCGCTCGTGGGCCCCGCCGGCGAACCGCGGGTCGGCGGCGAGCGAGGCGACGTCGGCGTGCCGCACGGCCACGCCCTTCGGCACGCCGGTTGAGCCCGACGTGTACTCGACGTACGCCAGGTTTTCCGGGTCCAGCGGGATCTCCGGCGGCGACGAAGGTTCGTCGACGTCGGTGACGACGAACGATGCCGTGTGGACGGCCGCGGCGGTGTCCCGCCACCGCTCGTCGGTGAGCAGCACCGGCGTGCCGTGCAGGACCGGCCGCAGGCGGCCGGCCGGAGCCCGCAGGTCCAGCGGGAGGTAGGCGGCGCCGGCCTTGAGGATCGCCAGCACGGCGACGACCTGGGCGGCCGAGCGGTCCATGAGCACGCCGACCCGGTCCTCGGGGCGGACGCCGAGCCGGACCAGCCGCCGCGCGAGCCGGTCGGCGCGGGCCTGCAGCTCGCGGTAGGTCAGTGCCACGTCGCCCACCACGGCGGGCGCGTCCGGGTGGCGGGCGGCGCGGCGGTCGAAGAGGTCCGGGACGGTGCCGGCGATCTCCTGCCCGGCGGCCGGCGGCAGCAGGAACCGGCGGTCGGCGTCGGTGAGCAGCGGAAGCTCGCCCACCGGGCGCGCCGGATCGGCGGCGATCCCGGCAAGGAGGGTCTCGAGGCTGTTCGTCAGGCGCTCGATCGTGGCCGCGTCGAAGAGCGCGGTCGCGTACTCGACGGTGACACGCAAGCCGTCCGGGCGCGGCCAGAACTCCACGACCAGGTCGAACCGCGCCGACGGGCGGGGCAGCTCGTACTCGGTCACCCGCAGCCCGGCGGCCTCGCGGGGCCGCACGAGCGGGCTCTGCAGGACGACGACGGCCTGCACCAGCGGCGTCCGCGACGGGTCGCGGTCCGGCTGGACTTCTTCGACGACGCGGTCGAAGGGCACGTCGCCGTGGGCGAACGCCGCCAGCACGGTCTCCCGGAACCCGGCCAGGAACTCGGCGAACGGCCGGTCACCGTCCACGAGCGAGCGCAGGACGAGGGTGTTGACGAAGAAGCCGGTCAGCGGTTCCAGTTCGGCGCGGTCCCGGCCCGCGACCGCGGTGCCGACGGCGACGTCACGCTGCCCGCTGTAGGCGCTCAGGAGCACCTGCACGGCGGCGGCGAGCGTCATGAACAGCGTGGCGCCCTGCGGACGGCCGGCCTCGGTCAGCCGCCGCACCAGCCCGGCCGGGAGGTCGTGGCGGTGCACGGCGCCTTCGGTCGAGCGACGCGACGGGCGAGGCCGGTCGGTCGGCACGGCGAGCGGCTCGATGCCGTCCAGGGTTTCGCGCCAGTACCCGAGCTGATCGTCCGAAGCGGACTTCAGCCGCCAGTGCGTGTAGTCGCGGTAGCCCAGGGTCAGCGGCGGCGGGGTGACGCCGCTGTAGAAGTCGAGGAGTTCGCCGGTGAGCACGCCGATCGAGCGGCCGTCGGTGACGATGTGGTGCTGGCACAGCAGGAGCAGGTGCTCGCCGGGCCCGAGCGGGTAGAGCACGGCCCGGGTCAGCGGGCCCGTCCGCAGGTCGAACGGCTCGCTCAGCTCGGCCTTCAGCACGTCGTCGTCGGGCGGTTCCCCGGCGACGCGCAACGGGATCTCCCCGGTCGGCGCGATCCGCTGGACGCCGTCCCCGAACGTCGTGCGCAACGATTCGTGCCGCGCGCACAGCGACGACAACGCTTCCCGGAGGACGTCGACGTCAAGGGGGCCGGAGAGCCGGAGCCCGGCGCCGGTGTTGTACTCGGCGCTGCCGCCGGTCAGCTCGTCGAGGAACCACAGCCGCCGCTGGGCCGGGGACAGCGGGAGCACGTCCGAGGGCGGGGCGGCCGGGATCGCGGAGTCGCCGAGGGGCGCGTTTTCGACGAGGCCGGCCAGCGCGGCCACGGTGGGCGCGTCGAACAGCGTCCGCACCGGCAACCCGGCGCCGAACTCCCGGCGCAGCCGCGAAAGCGCCTGCACGGCCAGGAGCGAATCCCCGCCGAGAGCGAAGAAGTCCTCGTCCACGCCGAGGCGGTCGACGCCCAGCACCTCGGCCAGGACACCCGCCACGGCACGTTCGGTGTCCGTCCGCGGCTCGGCGCCTTCCCCGGCTTCGGCGGGCGGCGCGGGCAGGGCGCGGCGGTCGACTTTCCCGTTGCCGCTCAACGGAAGGGCGTCGAGCACGACGAACGCCGACGGCACCAGGTAGTCCGGCAGCGCCGCCGCCGCCACGGCCGCGAGGTCGCCCGGCTCCCCCACCACGTACGCCACCAGCCGCTTGACGCCGGGCCGGTCCTCACGCGCCACCACGACGACCTCGTCGACCCCGGGAGCGGCGGCGAGCACGGTCTCGATCTCGCCCGGCTCGACCCGGAAGCCGCGCACCTTCACCTGCTCGTCGACCCGGCCGAGGAACTCCAGCTCGCCGGTGCCCGTCCGGCGCACCAGGTCCCCGGTGCGGTACATGCGCTCGCCGGGCGCGCCGGACGGGTCGGCCACGAACCGGTCCGCCGTCGCGCCCGGCCGGCCCCAGTAGCCGCGGGCCAGCCCGGCGCCGGCCAGGTGGAGCTCGCCGGGTTCGCCGTCGGCGACCGGGGTGAGGCCGGCGTCGAGGACATACGCGCGCACGTCGTCGAGCGGGCGGCCGATCGGCACGGACGGCGGCACCCGGTCCGCCGACGGCAGCGGGTGGGCGGTGGCGAAGGTCGTCGTCTCGGTCGGGCCGTACCCGTCGACCACGGTCAGGCCGGGGCAGGCGCGCAGCACGCGCCGGACGGACTCGGCCGGGACGACGTCACCGCCGGTCCAGACTTCGCGCACGCCCCGGAAGCAGTCCGGTGCCTCCTGGGCGACGATCCGGAACAGCCCGGCCGTCAGCCAGAGCGCTGTCACGGCGTGTCCGGTGAGGACGGTCCGCAGCGTCTCGACGTCGAGGTCGCCGGGCGGCGCGACGACCACGGTGCCGCCGGTGAGCAGCGGCACCCACAGCTCGTAGGTCGAGGCGTCGAACGCGACCGGTGAGTGCAGCAGCACCCGCTCGTGGGCGCCGCCGGCGAAGCGCCGGTCGGCGGCGAGGGCGAGCACGTCGCGGTGCCGGACCGCGACCCCCTTGGGCGTCCCGGTCGACCCCGAGGTGTGCATCACGTAGGCCAGGCGATCCGGATCTCCGCCGGACGGCACGAACTCCTGCTCCGGCAGCGGCTCACCCACCCGCAGCAGGAGTCCACTGTGGATTCTCGCGGCCCGGGCCGGGTCGTCGGTCACCAGGATCGACACGCCCGCGTCGGCGAGCACGGACCGCAGCCTGGCGTCCGGCGCCCGGCCGTCGAGGGGTACGTACGCTCCCCCGGCCGTCACGACGGCCACCTCGGTGACCACCAGCTCTGCGGACCGGGTCAGCAGGATCCCGACCCGGTCCTCGGCCCGCAGCCCGAGCCGCACGAGGTGGGCGGCGAGCCGGCCGGCCCGCTCGCGCAGTTCGCGGTAGGTCAGCCGGGTCCCGGCCCCGTCGACGGCCACCGCGTCCGGTGCCGAGCGCGCCCGCGCGGCGAACCACTGCGCCAGGCCACCGGTGGCCGGTGCGGCCGGTCTGTGTTGCACGGTCATCGTCTTCGCTACCTTCCGGGCACGACGGGGAGCCCCGCCGGAACGGGCGGGGAGGACAGGGGGAGAACGGGTCAGCAGCGCGCGGCCAGCCGCCCGCCGATTTCGACCGCGGTCGCCGCGCCGGGCTCGCCGTGGAAGCGGCCGCAGGGTGTCACCCGGCCGGTCGCCGGGTCGCGGACGGTGAACGTGCGATCGGCGTGGAGCACGAGTCCGGGGAAGACCTCGCCGTCCACCACGAGCCGCGCGCCGCCCTCGTCCGGCGTGATCGCGTAGTCGATGGCGCCGTTGCGGTAGGTGCCGAAGTCGCCGGCGGGGAACGGGATCGTGGACGCGGCGGCGGACCGGCCGGGCCGCGGCGGGAGCTCGACGCCGAGCTCACCGAGCTCACCGGCCAGCGCGTGCCACAGGTCCACGCCGGTGGTGCCGTTGGCGGTCAGCGCGACGACGCAGGCGCCGGCCTGGTCGATCCGCAGGTGGCAGGAGGTCCCGTCGGCCGTGCCGTCGTGGCCGAGCCAGCCGGTGTCCTCGTCGCCGAAGTGCGCGATGCCCAGGCCCCAGCCGTCGGCGAGGCCGAACGGCGCGGCGACCGGGACGCGCCGGTGCATGTCGGCCGCGGTGACGACGTCGAGCAGCCCCGGCTTGCCGAGGTGGACCCGGCCCAGCGCGACCAGGTCGGTGGCGCTCATCGCGAGCGCCCCGGCGGCGTCGAGCATCGGCGGCAGGACCTGCTCGACCGGGCGGTCCCCGGCGTGCCCGGAGACGACGGCGGTGTCGCCGACGAAGACGGGGTCGATCTTCAGCGGACGCAGGACCACCGCGTCGACCGCCTCGCGCCAGCCCATCCCGGTGACGGCCTCGATCACCGAGCCGACCAGTGCGTACCCGAGGTTGGAGTAGGAGAACGCCGTCCCCGGCGGGCAGACGGGAGCGGCGGACCGCAGTTCTTTCGGCAGCGGACCGGCGGTTTCGGCCGGGTCCGACGGGAGGCCGCTGGTGTGGCTGAGCAGCCGCCGGGTGGTCAGGGACACGGGCAGCCCGGGTGCTCCGAGTACGTCGCCCACCGGCTCGTCCAGGTCCAGGTCGCCGTCGGCGACGAGGACCATCGCGAGTGTCGCGGTGGCGAGCTTGGTGACGGAACCGACGGGCACCGCGGAGCCGGCCAGCATCGGCTCCGGCCGGTCGCGGTGCCGGACACCGGTCTGGGCGAAGGTGACGTCGTCACCCTGCGCCACCGCGAGCTGCGCACCGGGGACCCGGTACCGGCGGGCGAGCCGCGCGAGAAGCGCGTCCAGCCGCGCCGCCGGTACCGGGCGGAAATGCGAGCTTCTGTGCACGTCGTCCTGACCGTCTCTCCGGAACTGCATCCGAGCGAACCTTCCGAGCTTGTCGTGGCGGTTGACGGGAAATAGCGCACACCCGTACCGCGGCCGTCCAGCCCCCTGACAACCCGGCGACCCCCCGCCGGTCGGAACACTTACGCTGCCGGGTGCACCGTGATCGTCAGTACCGCCAATAGTGGGATTCGGACAACGGCGGATCCGCATTCGCGAACACGCGCTGTCGCGACATCGGCAACGCCATTTCGGAACGGCCGGACGACCACGTGCGCCTGCTCCCTCCGCGAACCCGGCAGCGATACTGCCGCCCCAGTCTTCCCACCGGTATCGGCCCTCAAACTCCTTACTCGGCAGTACCTGTCCCGCCAAGCGGAGCGCGGACGGAAAAGGATCATCACCACAATCACCGGCAACCGCGAGAACAGCGGGAACGGCGAAAAAGGCCTCCCCGGGCAACCGGACGGATCACCCGGAAGCACGTGCATTTTCCCGTGACAGCCGTGGGAACACCATCGGATCCGCAATGCCGGAGCACGTGGTCGGCAGGATCACACGTTTGGCGTGTAACGAAACCAGGGTGGCCTTTTACCGACTTTCGTCGCATCCCACGGTCGTCCGTAAACCGGGCACTCATACGAAACTTCGGGTGCCGAGTCAAGATGTTTCACGTACTGAGCCCGCGCCACCACGCGAATACGGCGCGGACGCGCCGCCTGCCCGAAATGCGAATGCTATTGGCGTTAACCTCGACGGTCCGGAAGGTTGCGAGTTCTCTTCCCCGCCCCGCGTCAGCTCTTGCGCCGGGTCGAAGCCCGCAGGCGCAAGTCCGGGGTCAGGAACACCGGGCCGTCCGGCGTTTCCGCGCCCGACAGGCGGGCCAGCATCAGCTCCACCGCGCGCTCCGCCAGCGCCTCGTGGGTCAGGTCCATCGCCGTGATCGGAGGATGGCCGGCGCGGGCGTGCTCGCTGTCGGTCAGCGCGGCCAGCATCAGCTCCTCCGGGATGCGCAGGCCCCGCGCCGCCGCCACCTCGGCTATCAGTGCCGCGAAGTCGCTCGTCGCCACCACTATCGCGTCCGGGCGGTCCGGTCCCGCCAGCAACGGCTGCACCAGCTCTGCCGCGTCGGGCATGCTCAGGCCCTCGCTCAGCAAACCCGTCCGCGGCCGCAGACCGCGGCGCGCGCACCACGCCGCGTACGTCTCGCGCGGACGCCGGTTCCACGCGTTGTCCTCCGTGCCGGACAGCAGCAGGATTTCGCGTGCGCCCTGGGCGTGCAGGTGGTCCAGCAGCGCCTCGACCACCGGTGGGTAGTCCAGCCGGACCGCCCACGGCAGGTCCGGCCGGTCCGGGTCCTCCTCCACCGTCACCACCGGCAGGCCACGGCCCAGCAGCTCGGCCAGGGCCGTGTCGCCGCCGTACGGGTGCGCGACGATGCAGCCGTCCATCGGCACGCTCGCCACCGCCGGGTCGTGCAGGTCCGGCACGTGGATCAGCCCGGTCCCGTGCCGCAGCGCCTCCGTCGCGACCGCGCCGACCAGCCGGTTGAAGGTCTCCGCGCGGTCGGGCGTGCCGGAGACCGCGTAGCGCGGCCGCAGGATCAGCCCCACCAGGCCGGACCGGCCGGTCCGCAACGAGCGCGCGCTCGGGTTCGGGTCGTAACCCAGCTCCGCCGCGGCCTCCCGGACCCGGGCGCGGGTGGCGGCGGAAATGGGCCGCCGCCCGGAAAACGTGTGCGAGACCGTGCTGATCGAGACCCCGGCGCGCTCGGCGACCTCCCGGATCGTCACCGGCCGCCCGGCCGCCGCCGCGTTCACCGTCGCTCCCCTTTCACCGCCTCCCGATCGGCCCAGTATCGCCCGGCGGGGCCTTGACACCGCGCCGACGCGCGGGTTTGATGCCGCAAAGCTCATCAAAACGTTTTGATGATTGGAGGCGCCATGGCCGCCCCGCACGAACCCGCCCCGCCCACCGCGACCACCGCACCGACCGTCGGCGACGTCTGCACCGGCATGCGGCTGACCCGGCGGCACTGGCTCGCCGGCTCGGTGCTGTTCTTCGCCTTCGTCGTCGAGGCCTGGGAACAGGTCGGGCTGGTCTACGTCTCGACCGGCATCGCCGGCGATTTCGGCGTCGACAACACGAAACTGGGCTGGGCCCTGTCCGCGGTCGCGTTCGGCATGGTGCCCGGCGCGCTGCTGTGGGGCGGCCTGATCGACCGGCTCGGCCGCCGCCGCGTCACGGTCGCCAGCCTGCTGCTCTACGCGGTGCTCGCGCTGGCCGCCGGGCTTTCGCCCGCGTTCTGGCCGTTCGTCGTGCTGCGGTTCCTGTCCGGGGTCGCCTTCGGCGGTGTCTACGCGGTGACGTTCCCGTACTTCCTCGAACTGCTGCCCACCGCCCGCCGTGGCCAGGGCGCCGTCGCGCTCAGCATCGGCTTCCCCGTCGGCACCCTGCTGTGCATCGGGGTGAGCCAGTCGCTCGGCACGATCAGCTGGCGCGCCGTCGCCGTCGTCGCCGCGCTGGCCGGGCTGTGGGCTTTCGCCGTGCTGCGCTGGGTGCCCGAGTCGCCGTACTGGCTCGCCCGGCGCGGCCGGCACGCCGAAGCCGCCGCCGTCCTGCGCGGGTTCGGCGCGGACATCCCGGCCGGCACGACGTTCTCCACCGGAGACGCCGACCGCGAGGCGGGCGCGGTGCGCAACCTCTTCCGGTCGCCCGTGCGGCGGCGGTTCCTGCCGATGCTGCTGACCTCGTTCACGTTCAGCTGGGGCTACTGGGGCCTGCAGACCTGGCTGCCGGTGCTGCTGCAGAACCGCGGGCTGAGCGTGTCCGGCGCGCTGTGGTTCGTCGCGCTGACGCAGGTCGTGTCCGTGCCCGGGTACCTGCTCGCCGCGTGGCTGACCCACCGCCACGGGCGCAAGCCGATCTTCCTGCTGTTCGCGCTCGCCTCGGCGCTCGGCGGCGTGCTGTTCGGCCTCGCCACCGGGTCCGCGCAGCTGTACGCCGGCAACCTGATCCTCGCGTTCTTCTCCCTCGGCGCCTGGGGCATCTGGAACACGTGGTCGGCCGAAGTGCTGCCGACCGGGCTGCGCGGCGTCGGCTACTCCTGGTCCACCTCGGCGATCCTGCTGGCCAACACGGTTTCGGTGCCGGTGATCGGCGCCATGATGGACCACGGCGTCGCGTCCTCGCTCACCATCGCCTCGATCATGGCCTTCCTCGTCGTCGCGCTCCTCGCCGTCCTGCCGCTGCCCGAGACCGAGGGCCGCGCGCTCACCTGACCGGTTTTCCCCCATCCGACAAGGAGTTCCCATGACCTACCGGGTCGCCATGGACATCGGCGGCACCTTCACCGACGTGGTCGTCCACGACGGCGCGACGCACCGGCTGCACGCGGGCAAGGTGCTCACCACCCCCGACGACCTCGCGCGCGGCGTCTTCGGCGCGCTGGAGCGGTTCGACCTGCCGTTCGCCGGGATCGAGTTCTTCGTGCACGGCACCACGCAGGGGCTGAACGCGCTGCTGGAACGGCGCGGCGCGAACGTGCTGATCCTGACCACGCAAGGGATCGGTGACGTCTACCGGATCGCGCGCGGCAACCGGAACCGGCTGTTCGACCTGCACTACCGCAAGCCGGTGCCGCTCGTCGGGCCCGAGGCGGTCGCGGAGGTGGCCGGCCGGCTCGACGCCACCGGCACCGAACTCGAACCCCTCGACGAGGACGCGGTCCGGCTGGTCGCGAAACGCGTGCGCGAGGAGGGTTTCGAAGCCGTCGCCGTGTGCTTCCTGTTCTCCTACCTCGATTCCGGGCACGAGCGCCGGGCCGGCGAGATCCTGCGCGACGAGCTCGGCGACGACGTGCTGGTCGTGCTCTCCCACGAGGTCGCGCCGGAATGGCGGGAGTACGAACGCACGTCGACGGCGGTGCTGGAGGCCTACACCGGCCCGTCGGTGCACCGCTACCTGGACCGCATCGAGGCGCGGTTCGCCGAAAAGGGCCTGCCCGTGCCGGTGCACGTCATGCAGTCCTCCGGCGGCCTGGTCAACGCCGGGTTCGCGCGCCGGCACCCGCTGCAGACGCTGTTGTCCGGCCCGGTCGGCGGCACGATGGGCGGGGTCGCGGCGGCGAAGCTGCTCGGCCGTCCCGACCTGATCTGCGTGGACATGGGCGGGACCTCGTTCGACGTCTCGCTGGTGATGGACTACGCGGCCGACGTCTCGCCGGACGGCGAGGCGGAGGGCTTCCCGCTGCTGATGCCGCTGGTCAACCTGCACACGATCGGCGCTGGCGGCGGCTCGCTGGCCTACGCCGAGGGCGGCGCGCTGCGCGTCGGCCCCGAGTCGGCGGGCGCCGTGCCGGGCCCCGCGTGCTACGGCCGCGGCGGCACCCAGGCCACGGTCACCGACGCGAACTGCGTCCTCGGCCGGGTCGATCCGGCGTCCTTCGCCGGCGGTGGCATGGACCTCGACCTCGACGCCGCGCACGCCGCCGTGGCGAGGCTCGCCGGGCAGCTCGGCATGGCGCCGGTCGAACTGGCGTCCGGCATCTGCGACGTCGGCAACGCGAAGATGGCGCAGGCGATCCGCACGCTGACCGTCGAGCACGGCCGGGAGCCGGGCCAGTTCGCGCTGCTCGCCTTCGGCGGCGCGGGCCCGATGCACGCGGCGTTCATCGCCAGGGAAATCGGCATCACCGAGGTGATCGTGCCGCGGTTCCCCGGCGCGTTCTCCGCGTGGGGCATGCTCGAAGCCGACGTCCGCCGGGACTTCACCCTGCAGTTCTTCGCCACCGGCGCCGAGCTCGACACCCGCGCCCTGCGCACCGCCCTCGACTCGCTGCGCGACCAGGCGCTGGAAGCGTTGCGGGAACAGGGAATCCCGGAAGACCGCCGATCGGTGACGCACGGTGTCGACATGCGGTACGAAAGCCAGGACTACACGCTGACCGTGCCGATCCTGGACTCCGACGCGGTCGACGGCCCCGGTTTCCGGTCCGCGATCGAGGCCCGGTTCGCCGAAATCCACCACCAGCGCTACGGCCACGCCACCCCGGGCGCCCCGGTGCAGTTCGTCGCCATCCGCACCACCGGCCACGGCGTCGTCGACCGCGCGGCGGCCGAAGCCGAGACGGTGGCCGGACAGCCGGACCCGGTCGTGCGCGACGTCGTGTTCGACGGGAAGGCCCTGCCCACCACGATCGTGGCGCGGGCCGCGCTCACGCCGGGCAGCCGGCTGCCCGGGCCGGCCATCGTGCACGAGGAAACCGCCACCACGGTCGTCCCGCCGGACGCCGAACTCGCCGTCGAGGACCACGGCTTCCTGGTCATCACCCTCGCGGCCGCCGACCACCTGCAGGAGGACCCCGCGTGAGCATCAGCCCCGTCACCACCGAGATCATCCGCTCGGCCCTGATCCAGGCGGCCGAGGACATGAACATGACCCTGATCCGGTCGTCGTACACGCCGACGATCTACGAGGGCAAGGACTGCGCGGTCGCCCTGCTCGACCGGCGGCACCGGGTGCTCGGGCAGTCGTCCGGGCTGCCGATCTTCCTCGGCAACCTCGAAGTCTGCACGCGCCACACCGAGGAGCTGTTCGGCGCGGAGGTCTGGCAGCCCGGCGACGTCTGGGTGCTCAACGACTCCTACATCGGCGGCACGCACCTCAACGATTGCACGGTCTACGCGCCGATCTTCGTCGGCGCCGACCTGGTCGGCTTCGCGACCTCGCGCGCGCACTGGATCGACATGGGCTCCAAGGATCCCGGCGGGTCGATGGATTCCACGAACATCTACCAGGAGGGCCTGCGGATGGGGCCCACGCGGATCGTCGCGGGTGGCGTGGAATGCGCCGACGTCCTGCGGCTGATCGAGACGAACGTGCGGTTCCCGTACGTGACGCTCGGCGACATGCGCGCGCAGATCGCCTGTGCCCGCATGGGTGTGCGGCGCCTCGGCGAGCTGTTCGCCCGCTACGGCGCGGAAACCGTCGACGCCGCGCGCGAGCAGATCTTCGCCCAGACCGAACGGCTGGAGCGCGAACGGATCGCGGCGATCCCGGACGGCGAGTACGAGGCGACCGGCTACCTGGACAACGACGCGATCGACCCGGACACGCCGTTGAAGGTGCGGGTGCGGGTGATCGTCACGGGCGAGTCGATGACGATCGACCTCACCGACTGTGCCGACCAGGCCACCGGCCCGGTCAACTGCGGCCGCTCCCAGGCCGTTTCGGCCGCCCGGGTGGGCTACAAGCTGCTGATCTCGCCGCAGGTGAGCCTCAACGGCGGTTCGTTCGCGCCGCTGGAGGTCCGGGTGCGCGACGGATCGATGCTCGGCGCGCGGGAGCCGGCGGCGTGCCAGTACTACTACTCCAGCCTGGGCATGCTCATCGACCTCGTCGTGGCCGCACTCGCGCCGGCGATGCCGGACCGGGTCGCGGCGGCCAGTTACGGCGATTCGATGATCGTGCAGTTCGCCGGGCAGCACCCGCGCACCGGCGAACCGTTCGTGACGCTGGAGGCGACCGTCGGCGGCTGGGGCGCGTGGGAGGGCAGCGACGGCGAGACGGCGCTGATCAACAACGTCAACGGTTCCCTGCGTGACCTGCCGATCGAGGTGGTGGAGACGCTGTATCCGGTGCGGGTCAACGAATACCGCGTCCGGACCGGCTCGGGCGGCGCGGGCCGCTGGCGTGGCGGCGACGGCGTGGTCCGCGAGTACGTGATGGAAGCCGACCAGGACCTGTCGCTGTGGTGGGAGCGGTCGGTGACGCCGGCGTGGGGCCTGTTCGGCGGCGAGGCGGGCGCGCCGCCGAGGGTGGTGCTGAACCCGGGCACCCCGGGAGCCAGGGAGATGCTGAAGGTGAACAGCCTGCGTGTCCGCCGCGGCGACGTCCTGCGCTGCGAATCCGGCGGAGGCGGCGGCTACGGCCCGGCCGAGTCCCGCTGAGGCTACGGCATTCAGGTGACGCGTGTAACTGCGCGCCGACGTCCGGCGAGTACTCCGGTACGCGGCGCGCCGGGTCAGCCGGTCACCGGAACCGAGGCCCCGGGGAGGCGCCATGGTCGTCATCGGCACGTGGAACCTGGAGAACCTGTTCCGGCCCGGCGGTGACGGGCCGCCCGACCAGGCCGCGTACGAGGCCAAGCTCGAAGCCTTGCGCGACACCATCACGACGGTGGATCCCGACGTGCTGGCCGTCCAGGAGGTCGGCGACCCCGCCGCGCTCGAGGAGCTGGCCGCGCTGCTGCCGGGGCAGTGGCAGACCGCGGTGTCCCAGCACCCGGACGTCCGCGGAATCCGGGTCGGCTTCCTGTCCCGGCTCCGGCTCGAGGTGGTCGCCGACAGCGCGACGCTGCCACCCGAGCTGGCGCCGGTCCAGGTCGCCGACCCGCCCGCGGCGCGCAGCGACCAGCTCGGCCGCGGGGCGCTGGTGGCGACCGTGGCGGTCGCGCCCGGCCGCACGTTCACCCTGATCACGTGCCACCTGAAGTCCAAGCTGCTGTCGTACCCCGGCGGCCGGTTCGTCCCCCACGGCGAAGACGAACGTGCCCGTTACGCCGCCTACGCGCTCTACCGCCGGACGGCGGAAGCGACGGCCGTCCGCGATCTGGCCACGACGTACCTCAAGCCGAGCGACGCGGAGCGGATCATCGTGCTGGGCGACCTCAACGACGAGGCGACCGCGGCGACGACGCAGATCCTGGCCGGCCCACCCGGGTCCGAGATCGGCACGACGGGCTTCGACCGCCCGGACGCGGGCGACCGCTGGCGCCTCTGGAACCTCGCCCAGCTCATCCCGGCGGACGAGCGGTACTCCCGGATCAACAACGGCCGGCGTGAGCTGATCGACCACATCTTCGTCAGTCATGCGCTGGTCGAGCCGTTGCCGGAGGTGCATGTGCGCCACGGCCACGACCTTCCGTCGGTGACCGACGATCCGTCCACGCACGTCAGCAAGTCCGGCTCCGACCACGCGCCGGTCGTCGCTTCGTTCGTGGTCCAGCAGTAGGAGCGGCTCCCGCGGTCACGCCTCGGCGGTCCGGTTTCCCGGTCGGCGCCGGTGATCTCCACCGGCCCGTCGACCGGTTGGATGATGCGGATGTGGTTGCCGAAGGGGTCCCGGAGGGTGCAGTCGATGCCGTACGGCTGCCGGGTCGGCGTCTCGGTGAACTCGACGCCCTTGGCGGCCCGCTCGATCCGCCGCCGTCGCAGGTAGCGGTGCGGCGTCTCGCCGAACGTGGCCCGGAATTCCCGGTGAAGTGGGTGGCGGACATCGGCGCGACCCGGGCGAGCGCGGCCACGTCGAGCGGTTCGGCGAAGGCCCGGTCCATGGCGTCCCGGGCGCGTAGCAGCCGCCGGTTCTGGTCTTCCCGAGGAGTCATGCCCATTGTGCGGCCCGCCTTCCGTGCCTCGCGCATTTTCGCAGCCGCGGGTCGTTCCGTCGGAATCACTCCGGGCAACGTGCATCGAGTCGCCTCGCCGGCCGACTCGACCGCGCCGGGCCGGCCACCGCATAACCGTCCTTTGTGGAGCGTTTACCCGAGGCCCACCGGGCCGAACCGCCAACGTCGCCGCAGCGGCGCACCAGGCCCGTTTTCCCATTCCCGCCACCTCCGAAATTGCTCCGAAACTTCTTGACCCTCGCCGAGGCCCGGACGAAAGCTTTGGGACGGAGATCCCCCTCCCTCGACGAGAAGGAATGCGCACCATGAACGACGCACCCGTCCGGTCCGCCGGGCGCAGGCGTGGCCGAGTCCGGCTGCTCGTCGGCCTCGCCTGTGCCGCCGCCGTGGCCGTCTTCACCGCGGTCATTCCCGGCACCGCCACCGCCGACACCGTTGTCACGTCCAATTCCACCGGGACCAACAACGGCTACTTCTACTCTTTCTGGGAGCAGGCCGGCGGCGCCACGATGACGCTGGGATCCGGCAGCAACTACAGCCTGACCTGGAACTCCGGCGCGCAGAACGTCGTCGCCGGCACCGGCTGGAACCCCGGCACCAGCCAGAGCGTGACCTACTCGGGCTCGTGGAACTGCAACGGCAACTGCTACCTGTCCCTCTACGGCTGGACCACGAACCCGCTCGTCGAGTACTACATCGTCGACAACTACGGCACCTACAACCCCAGCACGGGCGCCACCAGGCTGGGCTCGGTCACCACCGACGGCAGCACCTACGACCTGTACCGGACGACCCGCTACAACCAGCCGTCCATCATCGGCACAGCCACGTTCGACCAGTACTGGGCCATCCGCCAGGCCAAGCGCACCGGCGGCACGATCACCGTGTCGAACATCTTCAACGCCTGGAAGAACATCGGCCTGAACCTCGGCACCCCGAACTACGAGATCCTCGCGACCGAGGGCTACCAGAGCAGCGGCAGCTCCAACATCACCGTCACCGCCGGCGGCGGCGGGAGCACGACCACGCCGCCGACCACGACGTCGACGCCGCCGGGCGGCGGATCCGGCGGGTGCACCGTCACCGCCACCCGCGCCGAGGACTGGTCGGACCGCTTCAACGTGCACCTCGACGTCACCGGCAGCAACGACTGGACCGTCACGATCCCGCTGAGCGGCGGCCAGAGCCTGCAGAACAGCTGGGGCGCCACGGTGACCGGCACCACGGGCACGCTGACCGCCCGGCCGAACGGCTCCGGCAACAGCTTCGGCATCACCCTCTACAAGAACGGCGACAACACGACACCGGTCCCGGCGTGCTCAGCCCCGACCGGCAGCGCCACTTCCCCGCCGCCCGGTACGTCGACCACGACGAGCACGCCGGCCAACCCGGGCGGCGGCTGCGCGGCGAGCTACACCAGGGTCAACGAGTGGTCCGGCGGCTTCCAGGGTGAAGTCACGGTGACCAACAACGGCAGCACCGCCACCAGCGGCTGGACGGTGACGCTCGCCTTCCCGGACGGCCAGCGGATCAGCCAGGTCTGGGACGGCCGGGCCACCGGCACGGCGAGTCCGTACACCGTGACCAACGAGACCTACAACGGCAGCATCGCCGCCGGCGGCAGCACCAAGTTCGGGGTGCTCGGCAGCTGGACCGGCAGTGACGGCGCACCGGCCGTCACCTGCACCGCGTAACCCTCCCCGCGACGCGGCACCCGGCCGACGATCCCGTCGGCCGGGTGCCGGCGGTCGGCGAAGCGTTCCGGCACCGGGCGGTCGGGCACCCCGAAGAGTTCCGGCTGATCTACGGCGCCGCGGCTGTACCGCGCCGAGCCGCCCGGCCTGACCGCCACACCGGGACTGACGTCACCGGCGAACCGTCCACGGTGAACTGACGGCCGCGGTTCCGGCTAAGTGGTCTGGATCTGCAAGTTCTTCGGGGGATTGATCACGCAGCAGACGGAAGGTCGATGGCAGCCTCCCGTTGTTCGTGTCGATCGATGCGCGTGAGCAGGTCACGCAGGTCACCGCGGGTGAGCTTCCACCGGAACGGCCGCGCCGTGGTGTTGTAGCGCGACTCGAAGTCGGCAAGGCGTTGCTCGACCTCGGCCAGATCGATGAAGTCGTTGGGAGACACGAACTTGCGTTGCACCCCGGCTCACGGCACCGACGCCCGAATGGTGGCCATCGCGCGGTGGCTGGGCGAATCCATCACCCCAGTCAGCATTTGACGGCAAACGAATGTCCAAAGGCGACGCGGCGCACGGCCTTCAACCCCGTAATCGAAAATGATCTCGGCCCCGTTCGCCGGACACCTTATGAGTCCTGTCAGCGCAGGCCGCCGTCGACGGGCCAGGGTTCTGCCGGTGACGTACGAGACGTCCTCGGAGACGAGGAACACGACAGCAGCCGCTACCTCGGCGGGCTGGGGGAACGCCCGACAGGGATGACCTCGGGTGATCGCTGCCCTTGATCGCGGCGAGGTCGGCGCCGGGGAAGTAGTCGGCCTCGGCGGAAGCGGACATGTCGGTCGTGACCGCGCCCGGGGCGATCGCCTTGATCGTGATGCCACGGCGTCCCAGCTCCGCGGCGAGGTTGAGCACCACCGCCTCGACGGCGGCCTTGGACGCCGAGTACCGGGTGTGCCGCTCGAAGACGCGGCGGGCGCTGATCGAGGAGGTCAGCACCGCACGGCCGCCGGCGCCCATGTGGCGCACTGCGCTCTGGGCCGCCGGCAGCTGGCCGCGGACATTGGTGTGGAACACGCGGTCGAAGTCCTCGGAGGTCAGCTCGGCCAGGCCGCCGAAGTGCTCGATCCCGGCGTTGCTGACGAGGATGTCGAGCCCGCCGAGTCCCCGGCGGCCGTCTCGACGACCTGGTGGATCTCCTCGGCCACGGCCACATCACCCTGCACGGTGATGGCGTGGCCGCCAGCGGTGTCGATCTCGGCGGCGAGCCGTTCGGCCTGGATCCGGTAGTTGACGGCCACCGCTGCCCCGTCGGCGGCGAGACGCCGCACGACCGCCGCGCCGATTCCGCGTGAGCCACCGGTGACCAGCGCTGCCCTGCCCCTCAGGGCACCCGTCGTCCTGCGTTCCGACCCGCTCACCAGGGCAGCCTGCCGTTGTCGTCGAAGAAGCCACCAGTCGGGCACTCGCGGCCGAGGGTGGCCAGCCGCACCACGATCGCGGCGCCGTCCTCCGCTGTCCGGGACAGCTGGCCGGCCACACTCTTGGTGAAGTCGGTGTCACAGGCGCCGGGTGCGATCGCGTTCACCAGGATCCCGTCGCCCGAGAGGGCCTTGGCGTACTGCACGGTGAGCATGTTCAGCGCGGTCTTCGACACCGGGTAGGCCAGCGCCCCCGGCAGCCGGCTCAGGTAGTGGGTGGCATCGGTCGTCCAGGTCATCGAGGAGGTTCCGCTGGAGACGTTCACGATCCGCGCCGCCGGCGAACGACGCAGCAGCGGGAGCATCGCCTCGGTCACGGTGACGACCCCGAACAGGTTCGTCTCGAACACCGCCCGCAGCTCGTCGAGGTGCGCGGAGCCCGGCGCCTGCGCCCCGAGGTCGCCGGAGATGCCGGCGTTGTTGACCAGGACGTCCAGTCGGCCGAACCGCTCGGCGATCTGCTCGGCCGCCGCGTTCACCCCGCGTTGGTCGGTCACGTCGAGGCCGATCGGGTGCGCGGTACCACCCGCCGCGTTGATCTCGGCCACTGCCTCGGCGCCCTTCTCCGGGTCTCGGGCGCCGACCACCACCGTCATGCCGAGCCTCGCGAGCTGGCCCGCGACGGCTCGCCCGATGCCCTTGTTCGCCCCCGTCACCAGGGCGATCGTTGCGTCATCACTCATGTGGTGAGCGAACCACCTGTCGTTCCCCCCAGGCCAGGACCGGACTGGTCTCGCTCGATACCCTCAGGGTATGGACGTCCAGACCCGGGAACTGCGCTACTTCGTCGCGGTCGCCGAAGAACTGCACTTCGGACGGGCCGCCCAGCGGCTGGGCATCGCCCAGCCACCCCTGTCCCGGGCGATCCGCCTGCTCGAACAGCGGATGGGCCTCACCCTGCTGGACCGCACCAGTCGCGGGATCCGCCTCACGGCGGCCGGGGAGGTGTTCCTGGCCGAGGGACGCGTCGCACTGGACGCGGTGGCCGCCGCGGTGCGCCGTGCGCGAAGGGCGGCGGCAACCACCCCGCGGCTGGTCCTGGCGCTCAAACCCGGCAGCGACGCGGACCTGTTGCAGCCGATCCTGGACCGCTACGCTGCCACCCCCGGCGCCGTTCCGGTCGACCTCGCCTTCAGCGCCGGCGAACGCGCCGCGATGGTCCGCGACGGCCGCGCCGACCTCGCACTGCTGCACCGGCCGCAGAACGACCTGAGCGGCCTGGACAGCGACGACCTCCACGTCGAAGGCCAGGTCGTGGTACTCCCGGACGACCACCCCCTGACCGCCCGCACCACGGTGTACCTGGCCGACCTGCGCGGCGGAACCCAGCCCCGCTGGCCGGAGTCTCGCCCCGAGGTGACCGGCCACCTCGTCACCGACACCGGGCAACTGCTGCAACTTGTCCGGCTCGGGCGGATGGTTGCCGTGCTCCCGGAATCGATCCGTGATCGTCTGCCACCCGGTACGGTCAGCCGTCCTGTCCTCGACGCCGAGCCGGCCACCCTCGTGATCGCCTGGCACCGGGAGTCCACCTCTCGCCAGGTCGCCGCCTTCGTCCGCGCCGCGACCTCCGTCAAGACCGAGCTGGAACAGGTCTGACAGGGTACGGCCGGAAGTACCACAGGCCGGGTTCACGGCGGGGCCCGGAAACGGGCCACTCGAGGAGTTTCCCAATTGCCTCCTCCGCTTCAAGTCATTACGACCCCCGAAGAACTTCCGAATCGGACCACTAAGCGAGGCCGAGGGACCGGGTCAGGTGCGTGGCCCACCAGCGCAGCTGCGGTCCGCTCGCCGTGGCCGCCTTGCCGGTGATACCGGCGCTGCGGCGGAACGCCGGTCCGTAGCGCGACTCGGTGACGAGGGCCTGGTGCAGCGCGGCCACGGCCAGCCGGGTGTCCTCCACCGGGACGTGGGCGGCGTCGGCGCGCAGCGCGTGCAGCGCGTCGACGACCGGGGCCAGCATCCCCGATCCGCGATCCCGCCACCCGGCCGCGTGCAGCGCCACGGCCAGTTCGCCGTAGCCACGGCGGTACAACGCGGCCAGGGCGTCCACGAGCGCACCGAGGTCGGCGCCGCGGCCGAGCCAGGAGTCCAGGACCTCCGTCACCCCGGCGCGGATCTTCCGGCCGCCGTGCCGCAGCAACGCTTCCAGGAGCCCGTCGCGGCTGCCGAAGTGGTGGTTGATCCCGGCGTCGGTCATGCCGACGCGGGTGGCGACGGCCCGCACCTGCACGGCGGCGACGCCACCCTCGGCCAGCAGCCGTTCGGCGGCGTCCAGGATCAGGCGCCGGGCCTCGGCGGGCGGGCGGCGCACGCGCGGAGATGTCACGCCACCACCGTACCTTGGCGAGCCAAGGTTTCGGCGGTACGGTCTTACCTTGACGTCACAAGGTAGGGAGGATCGCCGTGCCGGAACCCGGCCACGCGCGGCCGCGGCGCATCACGCGCCCGGACGCGGTCCTTCGCGGACACGAAACCGGCGCCGGACCGGCCGTTCTGCTGCTGCACGCCGGTGGTGAGCGGCGCCGGGTCTGGACGCCGGTCATCGAAGTCCTCGTCGAGGCGGGGTTCCGGTGCGTGGCCTTCGACCTGCGTGGTCACGGCGACAGCAGCGGTTCGGCACGGGCACTCGCGCCCTGCGCGGACGACGTCGCGGCCATGCTCCACGTCGAACCGCCGGGATGCGTGGTCGTCGGTGCTTCGCTGGGCGGGCTCGCCGCCGTCGCCGCCCTGGCGGATCCGGCGGTCCGGGCGCGGGTGGCGGGTCTCGTGCTGGTGGACGTCGTCCCGGACCTGGATCCGGGCCGGGTCCGCGGCTTCCTCGCCGCCGGCGGCCTGCTCGACGAGCACGCCGAGCTGGTCGGCGACATCCTCGCCCACGTCCCGCGGCTGCGCCGGGTCACCACGCAGCTCGAGCAGCCCGTCCTGCTGGTTCGCGGCGGCACCGGATCGCCCGTCACCGACGACGATGCCGGCCGGCTGCTGCGTCAGGCGCCGCACGCCGAAGTGACCCGCATCCGCGGAGCCGGGCACCTCGTCGCGCGGGACCAGCCGGTGGCGCTGGCCGGAACCATCGCCGCCGCCACCACCGAGTGGCCGGCGCTGGCTCTCCTGCGCGACCTCGGCGCAGCGCAGGTCAGCCACCCGGGCGGCACACTGCTCGACCACCTCCGCCGCGTGTCCGAGCAGGTGACCGAGTGGGGCGGGAGCCGGCGCGCCCGCCTCGCCGCGCTGTGCCACGCCACCTACGGCACGGACGGTTTTCCCCACCCGCTGCTGCCGCCGGACCGGCGAGCCCGCCTGCGCGCGGCCATCGGCGACGACGCCGAGGAACTCGTCCACCGCTACGGCGCCTGCGAGCGAAGCCAGACCTACGCGCGCCTCGGCACGGCACCGCTCCCGCTGACCGACCGCTTCACCGGCGAAGTCGTCGACCTGACCGGAACCGACCTCACCGACTTCGCGCTCCTCACCATCGCCAACGAACTCGACGTGGCCCGCACCGCTTCGCTCACTCCCGGGACGCGCGGCGCCATCCGGAGCCTCATCGCCACGCTGGGCGCCTACGTCCCCGACGTCAGCCGCCGAGCCGTCGCCGACCCGTCCCTGGCCTAGCCGTGCCGAGCCGCCGGGGGCGGGAACGTGCGGCGGTACGCCTGCGGTGACACGCCGATCGACGCGTGGAGGTGCTGGCGCAGCGAAGCGGGCGTCGCGAAGCCGACGCGGGTGGCGATCTGCTCGATCGGCAGGTCGGTGGACTCCAACAGCTCCCGCGCGCGCAGGACCCGTTGCCGGATCAGCCAGCGTCCCGGGCTCATGCCCACCTCGTCGCGGAAGCGGCGGGCGAACGTGCGCAGGCTCATCCGGGCGTGGCCGGCCAGGTCGGCCAGGGTCAGCGGCTGGTCCAGCCGCCGCAGCGCCCACTCCTGCGTCGCCGCGGTCCCGGCCGTGGCCGGTGGCGGCACCGGGTACTCGATGTACTGCGCCTGCCCGCCGTCGCGCCACGGCGGCACCACGCAGCGGCGGGCGACGTGGTTCGCCGCTTCGCTGCCGTGGTCCTTGCGCACGAGGTGCAGGCACACGTCCACCCCGGACGCGGCCCCGGCCGAGGTGAGGATGTCGCCGTCGTCGACGAACAGGACGTCCGCGTCCAGCCGCACCCGGGGGAACAGCTCGCGGAACCGGGCCGCCTGCCGCCAGTGCGTCGTGGCGACCCGGCCGTCGAGCAGGCCTGCCGCGGCGAGCGTGAACGCCGCGGTGCAGATGGACACCAGCCGCGCGCCGGCCGGCACCCGCGCGAGCGCGTCGGCCACCGGCGCCGGGAGGACCGCCGACTCCGGTGCCGAGACGTAGGGCGGGATGACCACCGTGTCCGCGCCGTCCAGCGCGTCGGGGCCGCGGTCGGCGACGACGTCGAAGTCGGCGGACGTGCGGACCGGACGGCCGTCGACGGTGCAGGTCACCACGTCGTAGCGGCCGTCCGCGGTGCCGAAGACGCGGTGCGGGATGCCGAGTTCGAACGGGTAGACGCCGTCGAGCGCGAGGACCACGACACGATGCATGGCACGATCCTATCGATGGTTGGCGTTCAGGCCACTTCCGTGTCGTGTCCGGCTGCCGGAAGCTGGGCGCATGAACGACATCACCACCATGCGCGCGATCAGCCAGGACGTCTTCGGCGGCCCCGAGGTGCTCCGCGAGGTACGGCTGCCCAAGCCGGTGCCCGGGCCCGGCGAGGTCCTGGTCCGGGTGCGCGCGGCCGGGCTCAACCCGACCGACTGGAAGCACCGCGCGGTGCCCGGGCTGTTCCTCGGCGAGCCGCCGTTCGTCCTCGGCTGGGACGTCTCCGGCGTGGTCGAAGCGACCGCCACCGGCGTCACGGTGGTCAAGCCGGGCGACGAAGTCTTCGGCATGCTGCCGTACCCGTCCGGCGCGGGCTCGCACGCCGAGTACGTGACCGGGCCGGCCCGCGCCTTCGCGCTCAAGCCGGCCACGATCGACCATGTGCAAGCCGGGGCGCTGCCACTGGCCGCGCTCACCGCGTGGCAGGCCCTCGTCGACACGGCCCGGCTCCAGGCCGGCCAGCGGGTGCTGATCCACGCCGCGGCGGGCGGCGTCGGGCATCTCGCCGTGCAGATCGCCAAGGCACGCGGGGCGTACGTGATCGGCACCGCGAGCGCGCCGAAGCACGGCTTCGTCCGGTCTTTGGGCGCCGACGAGGTCGTCGACTACCGCACGACCGACGTGACCGAGGCCGTCCGCGACGCCGACGTCGTCGTGGACGCCCAGGGCAACGAGCACGCGCTGCGCTCGCTGCGCAGCCTGCGTCCGGGCGGCATCCTGGTGTCCCTCCGGCTGGACGCGGGCAAGGAGGCCCTCGTCGAGGAGGCCGCCCGGCTGGGCGTGCGGGCGGAGATCATGCTGGTCGAAGCCGACCACGCCGGCATGGCGGCGATCGCGGAGCTGGCCGCCGGCGGCCGCCTGCGGGCCGAGATCGCCGAGACGTTCGAGCTGGCGGACGCGGCGAAGGCCCACGCACTCGCGACACCGGCCGGACCGCGGGGAAGCTGGTCCTGACCGTGCGCTGACCCGGCCCGCGCCGGCCGCTCAGCGGCTGAGCTGGACGGAGTTCAGCAACGCCGGAGCGGCCTGCGTGCCGGCGGGCGAGCTGTCGACCTCGGGCAACGGATCCTGCGGCGACGGACGGTCCGCAGCCCTGCTCGCCAACGACACGAACACCGAGGGCGACGCGAACATCGGCGGCACACCACCGACCTTCCCCCCACCATCTCCGCAGCCGTCAGCACGGCCGCGAACCGCACCGGCCCCGGCAGCTGCTCACGGGCGAACTCCTCGAACCGCACACCCCCAAGCTGTTGCGGTTCGGCCGAATTCGTGGCGTTCCGCGCCGTCCGGCTAGATCAGCTCCAGCGGGTCGAGCTGGACGCGGATCGGTTCCGTCGCCTTCTTGGCGTCGCGACGGGCCGCCGCCGCGTGGATCGATGCCGCCAGGGCCTTTCCGTCCGTGCGGGACACCCGGACCAGGGCTCGCTCACGCGACGCGTTGCCCTCTTCGTCCACTTCGCCGATCGGGACCGGGCCCAGGACTTCACCGGAGGGCGGAAGCGGCAGGTCGGCCAGGAAACCCGCCACCGCGTCCGGGGTGCCCTCCACGCTCGCCATCCGCATCGCCGGCGGGAAGCCCAGCTCGCGCCGCTCCGCCAGCTCCTGGCCCGCGTGCCACGCCGGGTCCCAGCGGACCAGTGCCTGGACCACCGCCAAGCCCGCCTCGGCCCCGACGATCACCCGGCCGCCGGAGGAAGCCGGGCGGACCAGTGCCGCCGCGGCCATCCAGCGCCGCAGTGCCTCCTCCCCTGCGCGGAGGTCCTGACGGCCCAGCAACGCCCAGCCGTCCAGCAGCAGCGCCGCGCCGTAGCCGCCTTCGGCCACCGGTTCCGCGCCCGGGGTGCACACCACCAGCGCCGGCTTGCCCGGCACCGACGCCAGCACCTCGGCCGCGCCCGACGTGCGGACCGGGACGCCCGGGAACGCCCGGCCCAGCTCCTCCGCCGTCCGCTTCGCGCCGACGATCACCGCGCGCAGCCGGACCGAGGCGCACGCCGGGCAGCGGAACGCCGTCTCGGGGACGCCGCACCAGCGGCACGCCGGCGGTTTCGGCTGCCCGTCGAGCGAGCCGCCGGGCAGGGCCAGCGGCCCGGCGCAGCGGCGGCAGTGCGCCGGCGTGCGGCAGTTCCCGCAGGCCAGCCCGGGCACGTAACCGCGCCGCGGCACCTGGACCAGCGCCGGCAGGCCCGCCGCGAACGCCTGCCGCGCGGCCTCGAACGCCACCGCCGGCAGCCGGGCGACGCGGGCGGCCTCGTCGCGGGCGACGTCGAAGTCCTCGCCGACCGGGGTCACGCGGGGCGCCGAAGACCGCAGCGTCGCGCGGTCGGCCAGCACCGGCGCCGCCCAGCCCGACTCGACGAGCAGCTGCGCCTCGGCCGTCCGGGCGAACCCGCCGACCAGCAGGGACGCCTTCGCCGCGTGCGCGCGGTCCATCAGCACGTCCCGGACGTGCGGGTAGGGCGCGTGCTGGTCGAGGTGCAGGTCGTCGCCGTCGTCCCAGACGACGAACAGGCCGGGGTCGGCCACCGGCGCGAACATCGCCGCCCGCGTCCCGACGACCACCCGTACCGCGCCGCGCAGCACGGCCAGCCACCGCCGGTACCGCTCGGCGGGCCCGAGCCCCGCGATCAGCGCGACGACGGCCTCCTCGCCCACCACCGCCGCGCACGCCTCGTGGACGCGGGTCAGGTCGCGGTGGTCCGGCACCACGAGCACGGCCCCGCGCCCGTGGGCGGCCACGGTCCCGGCGGCCTCGGCGAGCCGGCGCGGCCAGTCCTCGCCCGGCAGCGCCTGCCAGACGGCGTTCGCGGGCTTGCCTTCGGCCAGCGCCTCCAGGAACGCCGGGCCACGCTGGTAGCGCGCCCACGCTCCCGTCTCCGGCGCCGCCGGGACGGCGCCGGGCGCGACCGGCGGCTCGCCTTCGGCCTTCGCGTGCCGGGGCGGGATCGCGAGCCGCAGGACGTCCGAGAGCGTGCCGCCGTAGCGGTCGGCGACCGACCGGCAGAGCGCGTGCAGCGACGGCGGCAGCACCGGCTCGGGCGAGGTCACCCGGTCGAGGAAGGCCAGCTTGCTGCCGTAGTCGCTGGTCTCGCCGCGTTCGATCAGGTAGCCGTCGACGAGCTGCCCGGCGAACCGGACGCGCACCCGGCAGCCCGGCACGGCCGTCTCGTGCAGCTTCTCCGGCACGAGGTAGTCGAACGTGCGGTCCAGGTGCGCGAGCGGGATGTCGACGACGATCCGCGCGACCGGCCGCTCGGGGGCCGGCTGCTGGGCTCCCTTGGGCTTCTGGGTCTTCGGCGGTTTCCGGGCACGCGACGGCGCCGCCTTGGCGGGAGGCGGCTTCTCCGGGAGGTCCCAGAGAGCGGCGGACTCGGAGCTGCTCACGCCGTGATCTCTACCAGACCCCACCGACACCCCGGACGCCAGGAAGGCCACCCCGGGACTCCCGGAGTGGCCTTCACCGGATCGTGTGTCAGGCGCCCGCCGCCGACTTCAGGGCTTCGGCGCGGGCCGTGCTCTCCCACGGCAGGTCCAGCTCGGGACGGCCGAAGTGGCCGTACGCCGCCGTCGGGGCGTAGATCGGGCGCAGCAGGTCGAGGTCGCGGATGATCGCGGCGGGCCGCAGGTCGAAGACCTCGGTGATGGCCTGCTGGATCTTCGACGGGTCCACGGTCTCGGTGCCGAACGTCTCGACGAACAGGCCGACCGGGGCCGCCTTGCCGATCGCGTAGGCGACCTGCACCTCGACACGGCCGGCGAGACCCGCCGCCACGACGTTCTTCGCCACCCAGCGCATCGCGTACGCGGCGGAGCGGTCGACCTTGGACGGGTCCTTGCCGGAGAACGCGCCGCCGCCGTGGCGGGCCATGCCGCCGTAGGTGTCGACGATGATCTTGCGCCCGGTCAGGCCGGCGTCGCCCATCGGGCCGCCGATGACGAACCGGCCGGTCGGGTTGACCAGCAGCCGCGCGCCGGCGGTCTCGATGCCCAGGCCCTCGATCTCCGGCCCGACGACGTGCTCCTTGACGTCGACGCTGAGCATGCGCTCCAGGTCGATGCCGTCGGCGTGCTGCGAGGAGACCACGACCGTGTCGAGCCGGACCGGCTGGTCGCCGGCGTACTCGATGGTCACCTGGGTCTTGCCGTCCGGGCGCAGGTACGGCAGCACGCCGTCCTTGCGGACCGCGGTCAGCCGCTTCGAGAGCCGGTGGGCCAGCGCGATCGGCAGCGGCATCAGCTCGGGCGTGTCCGAGCACGCGTAGCCGAACATCAGGCCCTGGTCGCCGGCGCCCTGGCGGTTGATCTCGTCGTCGTCCGACTCGACCCGCGACTCGTACGCGGTGTCGACGCCCTGCGCGATGTCGGGCGACTGCGACCCGATCGCGACGTTGACGCCGCAGGAGTTGCCGTCGAAGCCCTTGGCGGACGAGTCGTACCCGATCTTGAGGATGACGTCCCGGACGATGGTGGGGATGTCGGCGTACGCCTCCGTGGTCACCTCGCCCGCCACGTGGACCTGGCCGGTGGTGATCAGGGTTTCGACCGCGACGCGGCTGCGCGGGTCCTTCGACAGCAGGCCGTCGAGGATCGAGTCGCTGATGGCGTCGCAAATCTTGTCGGGGTGCCCTTCGGTCACCGACTCCGAGGTGAACAATCTGCTGCTGGACGCGGTCACGGTGGCCGTCACTTCCTCACCTAGACGTCGGATGCCCCGTAACTTAGGCACCCCTTACCTGTGCAAGCGTACTGACTATCGCTCGCGGGACGGTCAACGCTTCATGAAGCTCACAACAGCGTCCCACACCGTGGACGCGAGTTCAGCCTTCGCGCCGAGAGGAATGGGGATTTCCGTGCCGTCGGAGCCGAGCAGCCAGCCCGAATTGTCCTCCGTGCCGAACGCCTTGCCGTCGCCGACGGCGTTGACGACCAGCAGGTCCGCGCCCTTCCGCTTGAGCTTGACGCGGGCGTGGTCGAGGACGCTGCCGTGCTCGTCGCCGGTTTCGGCGGCGAACCCGACGACGACCTGCCCGGTTCGCCGGTTCCGCACCAGTTCGGCCAGGATGTCGGCGTTGCGGTCGAGCGTGATCACCGGGTCCGGCCGGTCGTCGGACTTCTTGATCTTGACGTCGGCCCGGTTCGCCGGCCGGAAGTCGGCGACGGCGGCGGCCATGACGACGACGTCGGCCGACGCGGCTTCGGCGTGCACCGCCTGCCGCAGCTCCTCGGCGGTCGAAACGTGCTTCACGACCGAGCCCGCCGGGTCGGGCAGCGCGACGGTGTGCGCGGTGACCAGGGTGACCTCGGCGCCGCGCTGGGCGGCGACGCGGGCCAGCGCGTAGCCCTGCTTGCCGGAGGAGCGGTTGCCCAGGTAGCGGACCGGGTCGAGCGGCTCGCGGGTGCCGCCGGCCGAGACGACCACGCGGACGCCTTCGAGGTCGCGCGGGAGGGCGTCCGGGCGGGCCAGCAGCAGCCGGGCGAGGTCGACGATCTCGGCGGGGTTCGCCAGGCGGCCTTTGCCGGTGTCGACCCCGGTCAGGCGGCCGGAGTCGGGTTCGGTGACGATCATGCCGCGCGAGCGCAGCAGGGCCACGTTGTCGCGGGTGGCCGGGTGCTCCCACATCTCCGTGTGCATCGCCGGGAAGAAGGCGACCGGGCACCGGGCGGTGAGCAGGGTGTTGGTCAGCAGGTCGTCGGCCAGGCCGTGGGCGGCCTTGGCGAGCAGGTTCGCCGTGGCCGGGACGACCAGGACGAGGTCGGCCTCCTTGCCGACGCGGACGTGCTGGACCTCGGGCACCTCCGTGAATACGCCGGTGTGCACCGGGTGCCCGGAGAGGGCTTCGAAGGTGGCCGCGCCGACGAAGTTCAGCGCGGCTTCGGTGGGGACCACGCGGACGTCGTGACCGGACTCGGTCAGCCCGCGCAGGACCTCGCAGGCCTTGTAGGCGGCGATGCCGCCGCCCACGCCCAGGACGACCTTGGGCTTACTCACCCTCGGTGTGCTCGAGCAGGCCGCCGTGGATCTCGCGCAGCGCGATCGAGAGCGGCTTCTCGCGCGGGCCCGGCTCGACGAGCGGGCCGACGTACTCCAGCAGGCCCTCGCCCAGCTGGGCGTAGTAGTCGTTGATCTGGCGCGCGCGCTTGGCCGAGTAGATCACCAGCGCGTACTTCGAGCTGACCTTCTCGAGCAGGTCGTCGATCGGGGGGTTGGTGATGCCCTCGAGCTCTTCGGTCAAGGCTACCTGGCTGGTCACTCGTGGTGCTCCACATCTTCGGAAGACTGATCAGTAATCAAGTTTAGCAAGTGCTCAGCCGCCTCCCGCACGTCGGCGTTGACGACGCGGTGGTCGAACTCGCCCGCAGCGGCCAGCTCGCGCTCGGCCTCGGCCAGCCGGGCCTTGACGGCGGCCTCGTTCTCGGTGCCGCGCCCGGTGAGCCTGCCGACCAGTTCCTCCCACGACGGCGGCATTAGCATCACCAGCCGGGCCTCCGGCATGGCCGCGCGGACCTGGCGGGCGCCCTGCAGCTCGATCTCCAGGACCGCCGGGCGGCCTTCGGCGAGGGCCTTTTCGACCGGCTCGCGCGGGGTGCCGTAGCGGTTGCCCGCGAACTCGGCCCACTCCAGCAGCCGTCCACCGGCGACCATGGCGTCGAACTCCGCCCGGTCGACGAAGTGGTAGTGCGCCCCGTCGACTTCGCCGGGACGCGGCTTGCGCGTGGTCACCGAGACGCTGAAGTAGATCTCCGGCTCCAGCTTCCGCAGCTCGCCCACCACACTCGACTTCCCGACCCCCGAAGGCCCCGAGACGACGGTGAGCCGGTGCCGGGAGGTGTCCCCCGTCACCGGCTCACTGCCGCGGTCGGTGCCCCGGCTCGCCGGGTAGTCCTGACCGACGCCGCTCACTCGCCGCTGAACTCGGCCAGCAGCGCCTTGCGCTGCCGGTCGCCGAGGCCGCGAAGGCGACGGCTGGGGGCGATCTCCAGTCGTTCCATGGTCTGCTGCGCGCGGACCTTGCCGACGCCCGGGAGGGCCTCGAGCAGAGCCGAAACCTTCATCTTGCCGAGGACTTCGTTCTCCTCGGCCTGCTTCAGCACGTCGACCAGAGTGGTACCGCCCCGCTTCAGCCGCTCCTTCAGCTCAGCACGGATGCGGCGGGCGGCGGCGGCCTTCTCCAGCGCCGCAGCGCGCTGTTCCTCTGTCAGCTGGGGAAGTGCCACGTTTTCCTCCGGTAGTTCTCAAAACTGGGTGGGTGACGCGACGGTACCCACCCGTGAGCACCGGCCACAATGCGGGGGTGCCTGGTGGGACCCCGTTCCGGGCCCTGCTATTGGTCGTTTTCCTGCGGGTCGGCCAGCAGTTCGGCGACTCGTTCGACCGCTTGGCGCAAAGCGGCTTGCTCCGGGCCGTGCTTCAGGATGTCCCGGGACGACGCGGGCAGCACGCCCGGCAGGGAGGGCCCGAAGAGGGCCCGCAAATCGGCCACAGTGGCTCCCTGGGCGCCGAAACCGGGTGCCAGCACCGGACCGTTCAGCCGCGACAGATCGAGCTCCCCCGGGGCGTTGGTGGCCCCGGCGACGACCCCGACATCGCCGAGCGGTTCCGCATGAGCGTTGAGCGCCGCCGCGGCGTCGACGATCGCCTGCGCCACGGTCCGCCCGTCGGGCAGTTTCGCGTTCTGCACTTCGGCCGCTTCGGGGTTCGAAGTCCGGGCGAGCACGAAGATGCCGCGCCCCGCCGAGACGGCTGTCTCGGCGCACTGGGCCAGCGAGCCGAACCCGAGGTACGGCGAGGCGGTGATGGCGTCGGCCGCGATCGCCGCGCCGTCGGCCACGTACGCGGCGGTGTAGGCCGCCATCGTGGACCCGATGTCGCCGCGCTTGACGTCCAGCAGCACCAGCGCGCCCGCTTCGCGCGCGGTTTCGACGACCCGCTCCAGCACGCGGACGCCGGCGGCCCCGAAACTTTCGAAGAACGCCGACTGCGGCTTCACGATCGCCGCGCGGGCCGCCAGGACCTCCGTGGCGGACAGCGCGAACCGTTCCAGGCCCGAGGCGTCCACCGGGAGCCCCCAGGCCTCGATGAGGCCCGGGTGCGGGTCGATGCCGGCGCACAGCGGGCCCCGGGACGCGACGGCCTTGGCCAGCCGCGCCCCGAACCGCTCCACGGCGCTCACGACTGCGCCTTCAGCGCCGCCTGGAGCTCCTGCAGCGACCGGACCCCGATGTCGCCCCGGATGAGCGCCTCGATGCCGTGCACGGCCGCGGCGGCGCCCTGCACGGTCGTGATGCAGGGGATGTCGCGCGACACCGCGGCGGTGCGGATTTCGTAGCCGTCGACGCGGGGACCGCTGTTGCCGTAGGGGGTGTTGATCACCATGTCGACGCCGCCGTCGAGGATGACGTCCACGATGTTCGGCTCCGCTTCCGTGGAGCCTTCGTAGTGCTTGCGCACCACCGTGCACGCGACCCCGTTGCGCCGCAGCACTTCCGCGGTGCCGGACGTGGCGAGGATCTCGAAGCCGAGGTCCGCCAGCCGCTTCACCGGGAACACCAGCGAGCGCTTGTCGCGGTTGGCCACCGAGACGAACACGCGCCCGGACGTCGGCAGCGAGCCGTACGCGCCGCTCTGGGACTTCGCGAACGCCTTGCCGAAGGAGACGTCGACGCCCATGACCTCGCCGGTGGACTTCATCTCCGGGCCCAGCAAGGAATCCACGCCGTGCCCTTCCGGCGTGCGGAAGCGGTGGAAGGGCAGCACGGCCTCCTTGACCGCGACCGGCGAGTCGGCGGGCATCTGCCCGCCGTCGCCCTCGGCCGGGAGGACGCCGCTGGTGCGCAGGTCCTTGATCGTGGAGCCGGTCATGATCAGCGCGGCGGCCTTGGCCAGCGGCACCGCCGTGGCCTTGGACACGAACGGCACCGTCCGCGACGCGCGCGGATTGGCCTCCAGGACGTACAGGACGTCGTCCTTGAGCGCGTACTGGACGTTCAAGAGCCCGCGGACGCCCACGCCGCGCGCGATCGCCTCCGTGGAGCGCCGGACGGCCTGCAGGTCGGTGTGGCCGAGCGTGATCGGCGGCAGCGCGCACGACGAGTCGCCGGAGTGGATGCCGGCCTCCTCGATGTGCTCCATGACGCCGCCGAGGTAGAGCTCTTCACCGTCGAACAGCGCGTCGACGTCGATTTCGATGGCGTCGTCGAGGAAGCGGTCGACGAGCACCGGGTGCTCGGGGGTGACCTCGGTGGCGCGGCGGATGTAGCCCGCCAGGGACTCCTCGTCGTAGACGATCTCCATGCCGCGGCCGCCGAGCACGTAGGACGGCCGGACGAGCACCGGGTAGCCGATCTCGTCGGCGATCCGCTTGGCGCCCTCGAACGACGTCGCCGTGCCGTAGCGCGGCGCGGGCAGCCCGGCGTCGGTGAGGACCTCGCCGAACGCGCCGCGGTCTTCGGCCAGGTTGATGGCCTCCGGCGGCGTGCCGACGACCGGGACCCCGGCGTCGGCGAGCTTCTTCGCCAGGCCCAGCGGGGTCTGCCCGCCGAGCTGGACGATCACGCCGGCGACCGTGCCGGACGCCTGCTCGGCGTGCACGACCTCGAGGACGTCCTCGAAGGACAGCGGCTCGAAGTACAGCCGGTCGGACGTGTCGTAGTCGGTGGACACGGTTTCCGGGTTGCAGTTGACCATGACGGCCTCGAACCCGGCCTCCCGCAACGCGATCGCCGCGTGGACGCAGGAGTAGTCGAACTCGATGCCCTGCCCGATCCGGTTCGGGCCGGAGCCGAGGATGAGCACCTTCGGCTTGTCCGACTGCACGACCACTTCGGACTGGGCGTCGGGGTCGGACTCGTAGGCCGAGTAGTGGTACGGCGTCTTGGCCGCGAACTCGGCCGCGCACGTGTCGACGGTCTTGAACACCGGCCGCACGCCGAGGCGGTGCCGCAGCGCGCGGACGCCGTCCTCGCCGGCCAGCTCCGGGCGCAGCGCGGCGATCTGGCGGTCCGACAGGCCGGTGCGCTTGGCGCGCCGGAGCAGGTCCTCGTTCAGCACCGGCGCGTCGCGGACCTCGGCGCCGACCTCGCCGATGAGGGCGATCTGGTCGATGAACCACGGGTCGATGCCGGAGGCCTCGTGCACCTGCTCGACGGTCGCGCCGAACCGCAGCGCGCGTTCCACTTCGTACAGCCGGCCCTCGTGCGGCGTGCGCAGCGAGTCCAAAGTGGACTCCAGGGTCGCGCCCTCCGGGTCGGGCACGGTCCAGAACCCGGTCGCCTTGGTCTCGATCGAGCGCATCACCTTGCCGAGCGCCTCGGGGAAGCTGCGGCCGAACGACATCGCCTCGCCGACGCTCTTCATCGTCGTGGTCAGCGTCGGGTCCGCGCCGGGGAACTTCTCGAAGGCGAACCGCGGCATCTTCACCACGACGTAGTCCAGCGCGGGCTCGAACGACGCCGGCGTCTCGCCGGTGATGTCGTTCTGGATCTCGTCGAGGGTGTAGCCGATGGCGAGCTTCGCGGCGATCTTGGCGATCGGGAAGCCGGTGGCCTTCGACGCCAGCGCGGACGAGCGCGACACGCGCGGGTTCATCTCGATGACGACCATCCGCCCGTCGCGCGGGTTGATGGCGAACTGGATGTTGCAGCCGCCGGTGTCGACGCCGACCTCGCGCAGCACGGCGATGCCGACGTCCCGCATCACCTGGTACTCGCGGTCGGTGAGGGTCATCGTCGGCGCGACGGTGACCGAGTCGCCGGTGTGCACGCCCATCGCGTCGACGTTCTCGATGGAACAGACGACCACGACGTTGTCGTGCTTGTCGCGCATCAGCTCGAGCTCGTACTCCTTCCAGCCGAGCACGCTCTCTTCGATGAGCACCTCGGTGACGGGAGATTCCGCGAGCCCGGTGGAGGCCAGCCGCTCCAGATCCTCCGGGGTGTGCGCCATGCCGGAGCCGAGCCCGCCCATGGTGAAGCTCGGCCGGATGACGACCGGCAGGCCCAGCTCCTTGACGGTGTCGCGGACCTCGTCCATGTCGTGGCAGACGCGCGAGCGCGGGACGTCGGCGCCGACCGTGCGGACGATGTCCTTGAACTTCTGCCGGTCCTCGCCGCGCTGGATGGCGTCGATGTCGGCGCCGATCAGCTCGACGCCGTACTTGTCGAGCACGCCGCGCTCGTGCAGGGCGACCGCGCAGTTCAGCGCGGTCTGCCCGCCGAGGGTGGCGAGCAGCGCGTCAGGGCGCTCTTCGGCGATGACCTTCTCGACGAAGTCCGGGGTCACCGGCTCGATGTAGGTCGCGTCGGCGAACTCGGGGTCGGTCATGATGGTCGCCGGGTTCGAGTTCACCAGCGACACGCGCAGGCCTTCGCTGCGCAGCACCCGGCAGGCCTGGGTGCCGGAGTAGTCGAACTCCGCCGCCTGCCCGATCACGATCGGCCCGGAGCCGATCACCAGCACGTGCTGGATGTCCGTCCTCTTCGGCATCAGGCCTTCTTCTCCATCAAGCTCACGAACTCGTCGAACAGGGGGGCCGCGTCGTGCGGGCCGGCGGCGGCTTCGGGGTGGTACTGCACCGAGAAAGCCGGGACGTCGAAGGCCCGCAGGCCCTCGACCGCGCCGTCGTTGGCGCAGTAGTGGCTGACCTGAGCCGCGCCGAAGGGCGACTCGAAGCGCTGCCCGGGCTCGCCTTCGAGGGCGAAGCCGTGGTTCTGCGCCGTGATCGCCACCGACTTGGTGGCGACGTCGATCACCGGGATGTTGATGCCGCGATGGCCGTAGCGCATCTTGTACGTCCCGAGGCCGAGCGCGCGGCCCAGGACCTGGTTGCCGAAGCAGATGCCGAACAGCGGGATCTCGCGGCCCAGGACCTGCTTGGTCAGCTCGGTGGCGTGGGTCGTGGTGGCCGGGTCGCCCGGGCCGTTGGACAGGAACACCCCGTCCGGCTCGACCGCCAGCAGCTCGTCCAGGGACGACGTCGCGGGCAGCACGTGCACCTCGATGCCGCGCTTGATCATCTGCCGCGGGGTGTTGGACTTGATGCCCAGGTCCAGCGCCGCCACCCGGAACCGCGTCCGGCCCTCGGGCGAGATGACGTACGGCTTCGGCGTGGTGACCTGACCGGCCAGGTCGGCGCCCTCCATCTTCGGGCTGGCCAGCACCTCGGCGACCATGTCGTCGACGCTGCCCAGCGCGTCGCCGGAGAACACCCCGGCGCGCATCGCGCCGCGTTCACGCAGGTGCCGCGTCAGCGAGCGGGTGTCGACCTCGGCGATGCCGACGACGCCCTGGCGCACCAGCTCGTCGTCCAGCGTGCGCTTGGCGCGCCAGCTGGACGGCGTGCGGGCGGGGTCGCGGACCACGTACCCGCTGACCCAGATCTTCGAGGACTCGTCGTCCTCGTCGTTCCAGCCGGTGTTGCCGATCTGCGGCGCCGTCTGCACCACGATCTGCCCGTGGTAGGACGGGTCGGTGAGCGTCTCCTGGTAGCCGGTCATGCCGGTGCAGAACACCGCCTCGCCGAGGGTTCGCCCCTGCGCGCCGTACGCCGCGCCGCGGAACACCCGGCCGTCTTCGAGTACCAGTGCGGCCTGAGCGCGCGCGTTCACTGGGCACCTCCCTTGATCTTGAGCTGTTCGATCCACTGTGGATAGTCTTCGAGGTCGTCGCCGCGGAAGCCGGTGTCGAGGTCGACGTCGCCGAGGCGCCAGGTGAGCACCAGCAGCGCGTCGGTACCCATCACCTTCCCGGCGATCTTCGTGTCCCGCCGGACGCCGGTGACCGCTTCGCGCGGGATCCAGAAGTCCGGGGCCCCGCCGCGCTCGACGGCGATACCCCCGGCGTGCAGGCGCCAAACCGCGCCGGTGCGCAGGCCCGCGCCGCGGGTGACGATCCGGTCCTGCCAGTTCCCGGCCGTCGTGGTGGCCAGGTAGACGCCGGCCGACTCCAGCAGCACCTCACCGGGGTCTTCCGGGATCGGCGGGAACGGCGGAACCCGGGCGCTCTGCGAACGGGACTTGCGCCGCCAGCCCACGTACATGCCCCAGAGGCAGAGCAGGAAGAACACGACGATGGCCAGCACCAGCCAGAAGCGCTCCATCAGCAGATCTTCCCGTCCCTGGCGGTGAGCCGCCCGCGCAGCAGCGTGGCGGTCACCACGCCGGGCAGCCGCATTCCCTCGTACGGGGTGTTGGCCGCGATGCTGGCCAGCTCCGCGCCGCGGACCGTCCACCCGGCGTCCGGGTCGACGAGCGTCAGGTTCGCCGGCTCCCCCACCGCGATCGGACGGCCCTGGCCGGGCAGGTTGCCGATCTCGGCGGGCCGTTCGCTCATGACGCGGGCGACACCGCGCCAGTCCAGCAGCCCGGTGCGGACCATCGTCTCGGTGACGATGGACAGTGCCGTCTGCAGGCCGAGCATGCCCGGCCGGGCCGCGCTCCACTCGGTGTCCTTGTCCTGGACGGCGTGCGGCGCGTGGTCGGTCGCGACGCAGTCGATGACACCTTCGGCCAGGGCCGCGCGCAGCTTTTCGGCGTCGGACTCCGTGCGCAGCGGCGGGTTCACCTTGTTCACCGGGTCGTAGGTGGCCAGGCGCTCGTCGGTGAGCAGCAGGTGGTGGGGCGTGACCTCGGCCGACACCTTCGTGCCGCGGTCCTTGGCCCAGCGCAGCACGTCCGCCGTGCCCGCCGTCGAGACGTGGCAGACGTGCAGCCGCGCGTTCGCGTGCCGGGCCAGGAGGCAGTCGCGCGCCACGATGGACTCCTCCGCCGCGGCGGGCCAGCCGGTGTAGCCGAGGCGGGCCGCGCGCTCGCCCTCGTGGGCCTGCGCGCCGACGGTCAGCCGCGGCTCCTCCGCGTGCTGCGCGATGACGGCGTCCAGTGCGGTCGAGTACTCCAGCGCCCGGCGCATCAGCAGCGGGTCGCCGACGCAGAGGCCGTCGTCGGAGAACACCGTGACCCTGGCCTGCGAGTTCGCCATCGTGCCGAGTTCGGCGAGCTTCTCGCCCTTGAGCCCGACGGTGACCGCGCCGACCGGGTGGACGTCGACCAGGCCGACCTCCTGCCCGCGCCGCCACACGTGCTCGACGACCACGGAGTTGTCGGCGACCGGGTCGGTGTTGGCCATGGCGAACACGGCGGTGTAGCCGCCGAGCGCCGCCGCGGCCGAGCCGGTCTCGATCGTCTCGGTGTCCTCGCGGCCGGGTTCGCGCAGGTGGGTGTGCAGGTCGACGAAGCCGGGGAGCAGCACCTGCCCGTTCGCTTCGATGACTTCGGCGTCTTCGGGAACCTGGACCGTGCCGATCGCGGTGATCACCCCGTCCTCGACGAGGACGTCGACCGGGTCACCCTCGCCGTAGGGGCGGGCGGCCTTGATCACGGTGCTCACGCGGCGGCTCCTTCGCTGGCCAGGAGGTGGTAGAGGACCGCCATCCGGACGTGGACGCCGTTGCGGACCTGTTCGGTGATGGCCGAAGCCGGGGAGTCGGCGACCGCGCTCGCGATCTCCATCCCGCGCAGCATCGGGCCGGGGTGCAGGACGACCGCGTGGTCCGGCAGCAGCTTCTGCCGCCGTTCCGAGAGGCCGTACGCGATCGAGTACTCGCGGGCGCTCGGGAAGAACCCGCCGTGCATCCGCTCCGCCTGGACGCGCAGCATCATGACCGCGTCGACCGCGGGCAGCTCGGCGTCCAGGTCGTGCGAGACGGTGACCGGCAGGCTTTCGACGCCGTAGGGCAGCAGCGTCGGCGGCGCGACGAGCACCACCTCCGCGCCGAGGGCCGAGAGCAGGTGGATGTTCGAGCGGGCGACGCGGCTGTGCAGGACGTCCCCGACGATGGCGATCCGGCGGTCCTTGAGCGAGCCGAGGCGTTCCCGCAGCGTGGCCGCGTCGAGCAGTGCCTGGGTCGGGTGCTCGTGGGTGCCGTCGCCGGCGTTGACCACCGACGTGCCGGGCTCGGCCAGCCACTCCGAGAGGCGCTGGGCGGCGCCACTGGCGGGGTGCCGGACGATCACGCAGTCGGCGCCCGCGGCGGCCAGCGTCAGGGCCGTGTCACGCAGGGATTCGCCCTTGTTGACCGAGGAGCTGGACGCGGAGACGTTGATCACGTCCGCGCTCATCCACTTCCCGGCGATCTCGAACGACACCCGGGTGCGGGTCGAGTTCTCGTAGAACAGGGTGATCACCGTGCGGCCGCGCAGCGTCGGCAGCTTCTTGACCTCGCGGCCGAGCAGGGTGTGCTTCAGCTCGTCGGCGGTGTCCAGCACGGCCGTGGCGACCGCGGGGTCCAGGCCGTCGGTGGCGAGCAGGTGCTTCACGAGTCCTCTCCAGGGGCATCGGCTGGGCGCAGCAGCACCGCGTCGCGGCCGTCGATCTCGGCGAGCAGGACGGACACGCCCTCGGCACGGGCGGTCGGGATGTTCTTGCCCACGTAGTCGGCGCGGATCGGCAGCTCGCGGTGCCCGCGGTCGACGAGCACGGCCAGCTGCACCGCGCGGGGGCGGCCGTGATCACGGAGGGCATCGAGAGCGGCCCGGATCGTGCGGCCGGAGAACAGCACGTCGTCGACCAGGATCACGACCCGGTCGTCGATGCCGCCGGCGGGCAGCTGCGTCTGCTCGAGCGCGCGCGGCGGGCGGCGGCGCAGGTCGTCCCGGTAGAGGGTGACGTCGAGGGCGCCGGTCGGCGGCCGGACCCCGGAGAACTCGCCGATCTTGTCGGCCAGGCGGACGGCGAGCGGCGTGCCCCGGGACGGGATGCCGAGCAACACGGGCGGGGTAGTGCGCTCCGCACCGTTCGCGGTCTTTTCGATGACCTGATGGGCCATTCGGGCGATCGTGCGCGCGACATCGCCGGCCGACAGGAGCTCGCGCTCCCCGGCCGAACCAGCCGCGCCACGTGGACGTGACGACAAACCGGACTCCTTCCCCGCCTCGCCGGACGGGTCCTTAAAGGACGTCTGTTCCCCTGCTGGTCGGGGCTTTCGCACCGACAGTAGCAGGCACTTTGCTCAGTCTTCCGGGTGGTGTGGCGTGATTCGCGGCAAGCTCCTGCTTGACCTGGTGACAACAATGCGTAACCATTACTCTGAGTATTCGACTCAGCGAGTCCCCTGGACCGGTCATCCACGGCCGGTCGGGGGTGAAGAACGGAGAACGACCAGATGGGCGATTACGCCAAGGCGCTCGGGGCCAAGCTCCGCGGGATCCGCCAGCAGCAGGGTCTGTCCCTGCACGGGGTCGAGCAGAAGTCCGGTGGGCGCTGGAAGGCCGTCGTCGTCGGCTCGTACGAGCGTGGCGACCGTGCCGTCACCGTCCAGAAGCTGGCCGAGCTGGCCGACTTCTACGGCGTGCCGGTGGTCGAGCTGCTGCCCGAGGGCCGGGTCCCCTCCGGCGCGGAGCCCGCCACCAAGATCGTGATCAACCTGGAGCGCCTGCAGCAGCTGCCGGCCGAGAAGGTGGGCCCCCTCGCCCGCTACGCCGCGACCATCCAGAGCCAGCGCGGCGACTACAACGGCAAGGTGCTCTCGATCCGGACCGAGGACCTGCGGTCCCTGGCCATCATCTACGACATGACCCCGGGCGAGCTGACCGAGCAGCTCATCGACTGGGGCGTCCTGCCCCCGGAGGCGCGTCCTTCCAAGGAAGACTGATCGGCCGATGTGCTGCACCGACGAGGTGAGCGTTCCCCGGTGGGGCACCGGAGACGCTCACTGACTCGTCGGGGGGCCTCGCAGCACCCGGGGTGGATCTTCCGTTCAGAGCACCGCGCGCAGGCGGTCGGCGATCGTGCCGATCCGGCCCAGCACGCCGTTGACGAACCGCGGCGAATCGTCCGTGGACAGTTCCTTCGCCAGGCCGACGGCCTCGTCGATCGCGACCGGGTCCGGCACGTCTTCGGCCCACAGCAGCTCGTAGACCCCGACCCGCAGCACCGCGAGGTCGACCTTCGGCATCCGCTCCAGCGTCCAGCCCTGCGCGTGCTCGGCGAGCAGCTCGTCGATCTGCGCCTTCCGGCCGGTCACGCCCTCGACCAGGCTGATCGTGTAGTCCGCGATCGGGTCGACGTCCGTCGCGCCGACCCGGTCGGCCAGCAGCGTCACCGCGTCGGTGTCGCGCTGCGCGGCCTCGTACAGCATTTCCACCGCCCGGCGGCGCGCCTGCCTGCGGCTGATCGCGCCGCCGCGGTTCGGGTGGGGTTTCGACGTCGGCATCAGCTGGAGACGCGGCCCAGGTAACGGCCGTCGCGCGTGTCGACCTTGATCTTCTCGCCGGTGGACAGGAACAGCGGGACCTGGATCTCCGCGCCCGTCTCCAGCGTCGCCGGCTTGGTGCCGCCGGTGGAGCGGTCGCCCTGCAGGCCCGGGTCGGTGTGCTGGATGACCAGCTCGACCGACGTCGGCAGCTCGACGTACAGCGGCTCGTTTTCGTGCACCGCGACCTGGACCTCGGTGTTCTCGAGCATGTAGTTGGCGTTGTCGCCGACGACCTCGGCCGGGACCGTGATCTGGTCGTAGGTGTCGCCGTCCATGAACACGAAGTCCTGGCCCTCCTTGTAGAGGTAGGTCATGTTCCGGCGGTCCACCGTGGCCGTGTCGACCTTCGTGCCCGCGTTGAACGTCTTGTCGACCACCTTGCCGGTGAGCACGTGCTTGAGCGTCGTGCGCACGAAGGCACCGCCCTTGCCCGGCTTGACGTGCTGGAACGCGGTGACGGTCCACAGCTGGCCGTCCAGGTTGAGGACGAGCCCGTTCTTCAGGTCGTTGGTCGTGGCCACGAGCTTGCAGTCTCCTGTGTCGATCTTCGGTGTTCGGGGCCGCCGTCAGACGACCACGAGGTTCTTGGTGCTCAGGGTGAGGAGCTCGGGCTCCCCGGCCCGCACGACGAGCGTGTCCTCGATGCGCACGCCACCGCGCCCCGCGAGGTACACGCCGGGCTCGACGGTGACCGCCATACCGGCGGACAGTGTACCGGCGCCCGTCGCGGCCAGGCTCGGTGCCTCGTGGATCTGCAGGCCGACGCCGTGCCCGAGCCCGTGCGCGAAGTGCTCGCCGTGGCCGGCGTCCGCGATCACCGTCCGCGCCGCGGCGTCCACTGCGGACACTTCGGCCCCGGGCGCGACGGCGCGGGTGCCCGCCGCCTGGGCGGCGTGCACGAGGTCGTACACCTCGCGCTGCCAGCCGGCGGGCTCGCCGATGACGAAGGTGCGCGTCATGTCGGAGTGGTAGCCGTCGACGGTCGCGCCGAAGTCCAGCTTGACGAAGTCACCCCGCTTGAGCTCGGCGTGCGTGGGCCGGTGGTGCGGGATGGCCGAGTGCGGGCCGGCGGCGACGATGGAGGCGAAGCTGGGCTCGGCCGAGCCGTGCTCGAGCATCCGGTTCTCCAGGTCACGGGCGACTTCCAGCTCGGTCCGCCCGGGCCGCAGGCCACCGGCGGCGAGCAGGTCGTCGAGCGCCCGGTCGGCGGCGGCGCACGCCTGGCGCAGCGCCTCGACCTCGGCCTCGTCCTTGACCACGCGCAGCCGCTCGACCAGCCCCGGCGTCCGGACGAGGTCGACGTCCCGCTTGAAGGTCTCGTAGTCCTCGACGCTGACGTGCTGGCTCTCGAAGCCGACGCGGCCGTAGGTCTTGGGGTCCTTCGCGGCCTTCGCGACGAGCGCGGCGGCGCTGGCCCGGTCGACGACCTTGTCGAGATCGGGCACCTCGGCGGCCGACTGGGTGGTGTAGCGCCCGTCGGTGCAGAAGAGCGTCTCGCGGTCCCCGCCGGCGTGCAGGAGCACGGCGGCGTTGGAACCGGTGAACCCGGTGAGGTAGCGGATGTTGAGCAGATCGGTGACGAGCAGCGCGTCCACGCCGGCTTCGGTCAGGAGCCCGCGCAGCGCCGCCCGGCGTCGTCCATGGGTTTCAGGCACGGGCTCCAGCCTAGTTCCCCGGCGCCTACACTCCGCAGGATGAGCGCATGGGTGATCCGCGGACTCGGGATGGCGGTGCTGCACGGGGTGGCGCTGACGCTGCTGGCCAAGTACGCGGTGTACCACCCGACGGACCAGACCCTGGCGGTGTCGCTCGTGTTGGCGGTCCTGGTGGGCGCGGCGGCGCTGTGGAGCGCGCTGGACGCGTGGCGCGGCCGGCCGGACCGCGGCCGCGCGTGGTTCGTCGCGGCGCTGGTGGCGGGCGTGGTGTCGGGGATCCTGTACGTGATCGGCCGCGCGGTGTTCGTCGACCAGACGGGGGTCTCGGAGCTGGGCGGAGCCCTGACCGGCGGCGCGGCGTTCTCGGCGCTGCTGGTGCTGGTCCCGGCGGGACTGGGACTGTTCGTCGGCGGCCGGATCGGCCGCGGTCAGCAGGCCGCGGAGGAGGACGGCGAGGACGAAGTGCGCGAGGCGCCTTCGCCCCGGCCGCGGGTTCAGCCGTCCGTGTCGCCTCGGCCACGGGTGCGGCCGTCGGGTGCCGGGTCGGCGGGTGCCGGACTGCCGGGTGATGGGCCTTCGCCTCGGCCACGGGTGCGGCCGTCGGGTGCGGGGCCGTCTGGTGCCGGGTCGTCGGGTGGCGCGTCGGCGGGTGCCGGACTGCCGGGTGATGGGCCTTCGCCTCGGCCGCGGCGCCGGGTCGGGCCGCGCGGTGAGGAGCCGCGCGCGTAGCGCATGCCGTCCGGCCGCGTTCCCTCAGCCCACCAGCGAGGGGCCGCGCGGGGCGCCGTCCCACTGCGCCGCCGTCACCGCGTTCGCCTGCGAGTCGTTGCCCGCCACCACGCCGAGGTCCGGGACCGGCCACAGGCGGCCGTCGTCGAGCCGCAGGGCCTGCCCGCGGCCCGGGGCCTGCACCGCCTCCGCGCCCGAGCGCAACCGCGTCGCCAGTGGCAGCCGGGCCACCTCGGGCGGGGCCTGCTCCAGCAGCTCACCCGCCAGTGCCGCCGCGACCCCGCGCCGGTCGACCCGGATGCGCTGCCCCGCACGGACCAGGTCCATCGTCCGTTCCGGCGACGGCATCGTGACGCCGTCGAACGTCGCCGCCAGCCGGGCCGGGTTCGCGCAGGCCTGGCCGTCCAGCAGGTCCAGCCCGAAGTGCCGCAGGCCGGTCGGTGCGCCGGCGCCGCCCAGCTCCGTGGCGCGCACGACGTCGAACGGCACCCGCCCGCACGGGTCGGCCGACGACAGCGGCGCGTGCCCGTCCGCGCGGCGCACCAGCCCCGGGCCCTCCCGCCACGGCCCCGGGATCACGACCGGCCGGTACGGGTTCTCGGTGAAGTCGGCGGTCCAGAACGTCAGCGTGGTGCCGGCGTCGGTCTCGTGCGCGACGACGAACGCGTCCAGCGCGCCGACCCACATCAGGTCTGCGCTGAACCCTTCGACCACCGACCGGCCGCGCGGCGCCGACGTCGAGGCGACGGGCACGAACCCGCCGACGTCGAGCGCCTCCACCCCGGCCGAGAACGCCGGATCGCGCGACCGCAGCACGAACTGCCCGGCCCCGTTCCACGCCGCGGCGCGGCCGGTCGTGTCGGTGAACATCAGGTAGAACCAGCCGTCGAGGTAGACGGCCGAGGGCTGGCCGGCGCCGTAGACGTTGGCACGGTGCACGTCGTGCGACGGCCCGAGGATCGGCTTGCCGCCCGCCGCGCGGGTCCAGTGGACCCCGTCCGTGCTGGTCGCGAGCCCGATCGAGTTGCCGAGCGCGTGGTCGCCGGCCGCGCCGGTGTAGTAGAGGTAGTACGTCGTGCCGACGCGCAGCACCGACGGGTCGCAGGTGTGCATGCCGTCGAAGTTCCCGGGCGCGCCGGAGAAGACGGCGGCCGGGATCCCGCCGTCCGGCCCGGTGAACGGCCCGTCGATCGATTGGCCTTGCGCGTAGAGGATGTCGTCACCGGCGGGTCCGGCGCCGCCGTACTGGCTGCACCACCACATCCGGGTCTGCCCCCGGTCGAGCATCACCGACGGCCCGTAGTTGTAGACGGCATCGGCCCCACCGGCGGCGATCACACCACCACTCTGCCGAGGGTCACCCGATCGAAGCGCAACGTCGACCGGCCGCGGCGCAGCGGCGGTCCTGCCACCCGCGATGGCCGGTTTGTCCCCCGCCGCTTGCGGCTGGGCGTAACCCTCGGTGCAGCCCGCGAGCAGCAGCCCGGCCAGGACGGCGGCGAGCAAGGCACGAGCGGGTCGCCGACCCCCACGACGAAACGGGCGCACGACACCGGAGTGTAGCGAGACCGGCCCCGTTCGAGTGGCAGGCACACTGGTCGGCGGTCCCTCGATCGTGCCGCCATCGGTGCCCGCGCAGCGCGTGCACCGGCGCGGCTAGTTCGCCTGCGCGGCGCCGCTTCCGTCCGCCGCGACCAGCTCGACCTCGAAACCGGCGTCGTTCTCGAGGTAAGCGGCGTAGTGGTGCTCGCCGCCCGCGTGCGGGTAGCGGTCCGCGAACAGCGGGTGCCAGCCGTGGTCCGCTGCCCGGCTCGACAGGTCGTCGACCTGCGATCGCGTCGCCACCTGCAGCGCCAGGTGGTTCAGCCCCGGCCGGGTGCGCTCGTGCTCCGCCGCGGTCAGCGCCGGTGACTGCTCCACCACGACGTACGTCCCGCCGCGGCGCCAGCTGACACCCGCCGGCCAGCGTTGGAACTCGTGCCAGCCCAGCTCGCCGAGCAGCCAGCCCCAGCTCCGCTCCGCCGCCGCCAGGTCCGGCACCCACAGCTCGACGTGGTGCGCGCGCCCGTGCGCCGGGGCCAGGGCGACCAGCACCCGGTGCAGGTCGCCGTAGTGGATGCCGCTGCCCACGTCCAGGAATCCCAGCCGCGCGGCGACCCTGCGGCTCGCCGCGTTCCGCTCGTGCACCAGCGCCCAGACCGCCGGCAGCCCGAGCGCGTGGAGCCCGTGGTCCAGCACCGCCTGCGCGGCTTCGGTCGCCAGGCCCTGCCCGGCGTGCGCGCTCGCGACGTAGTAGCCGAGCTCCGCCACCCCAGCCGGCAGCTCCCCCGACGGCCGCAGGTGCGCGACGCCGACGACCTCGCCGTCGCGCTCGATCACCCAGTGGCCCTGGCCGGCCGGGCCGCGGTAGGCCAGGCGCCGGTCGACCATCGCGCTCGCCGCCGCCGGGTCCGAGAAGTCCGCGGCGAAGAAGCGGCTCATCGACGGGTCGGAGAACACCTTCACGACAGCCTCGCGGTCGGCCTCGGTCAGCTGCCGCAGCTTCAGCCGCGGCGTGCTCAGCGCCGGCAGCGTCATCCCGGGTGCGCCGCCAGCCAGCGCAGGGCCAGCGGATAGCCGTCGACACCCAGGCCCGCGATCACCGCCGTCGCGATGTCCGACAGCACGCTGTGGTGCCGGAACGTCTCCCGCTTGTGCACGTTCGAGATGTGCAGCTCGATCAGCGGCGCCGACAGCTGCGCGGCGGCGTCGCGCACCGCGATCGAATAGTGCGTCCACGCGCCGGCGTTGAGCACCACCGGGTTGCCGCCGTCGGCGGCTTCGTGCAGCCAGCCGACCATTTCACCTTCGTGGTCGGTCTGCCGGACCTCGACCTCGATCCCCAGCTCTTCCCCCGTCTTGACGCAGAGCGCCGCGAGGTCGTCGTGGGTGGTCGAGCCGTAGACCGACGGCTCGCGCTTGCCGAGCCGGCCCAGGTTGGGGCCGTTGAACACGAACGCCTTCACAGCAGCACGCTCCCGCTGCTCTTCGAGTCGTCCGCCGCGATCGCCGAGTACGCGGCCGCGAGCAGCGCCGGGTCCGGGCCTTCGAGCCTGCCGGGCTTGCCCAGGCCGTCGAGGACGACGAACCGCAGCACACCGGACCGGGTCTTCTTGTCGCCCTTCATGGTCTCCAGCAGCTGCGGCAGCGCGTCGGCGTCGTACGTCGTCGGCAGGCCGAGCAGCTTCAGGACGGACGCGTGCCGCTCGGCCGTGGCGTCGTCGAGCCGTCCGGCCAGGCGCGCCAGCTCGGCGGCGAACACCAGCCCGACGCTGACCGCGGCGCCGTGGCGCCACCGGTACCGCTCGCGGCGCTCGATGGCGTGGCCGAGCGTGTGGCCGTAGTTGAGGATCTCCCGCAGGTCGGATTCGCGCAGGTCGGCGGCCACCACGTCGGCCTTGACCCGGATCGAGCGCCGGACCAGCTCGGCGATCACGTCGCCGGTCGCGTCGAGCGCCGCGGCCGGGCCGGCTTCGATCAGCTCGAGGATCCGCGGATCGGCGATGAAACCGGTCTTGACGACCTCGGCCATGCCGGCGACCAGCTCGTTCGGCGGCAGCGTCTCCAGCGTCGCGAGGTCGACGAACACCGCGCTCGGCTCGTGGAACACCCCGACCAGGTTCTTGCCCGCCTCGGTGTTGATGCCGGTCTTGCCGCCGACCGCGGCGTCGACCATGCCGAGCAGCGTCGTCGGCACGTTGACCAGCCGGACCCCGCGCATCCACGTGCCCGCGACGAACCCGGCCAGGTCGGTGACGGCGCCGCCGCCGAGCCCGACCACGACGCCGCGGCGGTCCAGGCCGATCCGGCCGAGCACCTCCCAGCAGAAGCTGGCGACGGTCAGGGCCTTCCCGTCCTCGGCGTCCGGGATCTCGACGCGGTGCGCGTCCAGCCCCGCCGCGTTCAGCTCGTCGCGGATGGCTTCGGCCGTCGTGGTCAGCGTCGGCGGGTGGATCAGCGCGACTTTCGAGGCGCCGGCCAGGTGCTCGGTGAGATCGCCGAGCAGGCCGCGGCCGATCACGACGTCGTACGGGTGGGCGGTGGCGACGGGGATGCGCACCGGATCGGACACGGGGTGACTCACTCCTTGGCTTCGGCGGGGGCGAGCCGCGCGGCGAGGTCCGCGACGATCTCGGACGGCGTCCGGTCGTCGGTGACGACCTCGACGGTGGCGACCTCGCGGTAGACGGGCACCCGCTCGTCGAGCAGTTTCTTGAAGGTGGCGCGGGGGTTCACCCCGGCCAGCAGGGGACGCGCACCCGACAATCCGGTGCGCTGCACGCCGGCGGCGAGGCCGACGTTGAGGAACACGACGGTGTGCTCGGCCAGCCGGGCCCGGGTCGCGGGCGTGAGCGGCGCGCCGCCGCCGAGGGACAGCACGCCTTCGTGCTCCGCCAGCGCCGTCGCGACCGCTTCTTCTTCCAGCGCGCGGAAAGCCGGTTCGCCGTCTTCGGCGAAGATGTCGGAGATGCTGCGCCCGGTGCGCGCGACGATGTCGTCGTCGCTGTCCCGGAACGGGACGCCGAGCGCTTCCGCCAGCAGCGGGCCGACCGTGCTCTTGCCGGAACCGGGCGGCCCGACGATCACCGCGCGCGGACTCACCACCGCTCCTCGAGGGCCTTGAGGTACGCGTCGGCGTTGCGCTTGCTCTCGGCGAGCGAGTCGCCGCCGAACTTCTCCAGCGCGGCGTCGGCGAGGACGAGCGCCACCACCGACTCCAGCACGACCCCGGCGCGCGGCACCGCGCAGACGTCGGAGCGCTGGTGGATGGCGACCGCGGGCTCGCCGGTCTTGACGTCCACTGTGGACAGTGCTTTGGGGACGGTCGAGATCGGCTTCATCGCGACGCGCACCCGCAGCGGCTCGCCGTTGGTGATGCCGCCTTCGAGGCCGCCGGCGCGGTTGGACCGGCGCGTGACGCCGACCGGGCCGGAGCCGCGGTCGATCTCGTCGTGCGCCTGGCTGCCCCAGCGGCGTGCGGTGGTGAAGCCGTCACCGACCTCGACGCCCTTCATGGCCTGGACGCCCATCAGCGCGCCGGCCAGCCGCGCGTCGAGCCGGCGGTCCCAGTGGACGTGGGAGCCGAGGCCCGGCGGGAGGCCGTAGGCGAGGACCTCGATCACGCCGCCGACGGTGTCGCCCGCCTTCCGCACGGCGTCGACCTCGGCGACCATCGCGTCGGTGCCCTCCTGGCTGAACGCGCGCACCGGGCTCTCGTCGATCGCGGCGAGGTCGCCCGGCCGCGGCAGCGGGCCTTCGGGCGCGTCCGCGCCGCCGATCGAGACGACGTGGCTGAGGATTTCGACACCGAGCAGCTGCTTCAGGAAGTTCCGGGCGACGGTGCCGAGCGCGGTCCGCGACGCCGTCTCGCGGGCGCTGGCCCGCTCGAGGACGGGACGGGCCTCGTCGAAGCCGTACTTCTGCATGCCGGGCAGGTCGGCGTGGCCCGGGCGCGGGCGGGTGAGCGGTTCGTTGCGCGCGAGGCCCTCGAGCACCTGCGGGTCGACCGGGTCGGCCGCCATGACCTGCTCCCACTTGGGCCACTCGGCGTTCTCGATCTGGATCGCGACCGGGCCGCCCTGGGTGCGGCCGTGACGCACGCCGCCGAGGAACTCGATGTGGTCGGTCTCGAAGCCCATCCGCGGGCTGCGGCCGAAGCCGAGGCGGCGCCGGGCGAGCTGCTCGGTGACGTCGGCGGTGGTGACGCCGACGCCGGCGGGCATGCCTTCGAGCACGGCGGCCAGCGCGGGTCCGTGCGATTCACCTGCGGTGATCCAGCGCAACATGGGCTCAATCCTGTCACGGGGGCCGGTGGGGCCCGAAGAGTGTTCCGGTCACAGCGCACCCGGGAAGAGCGCGCACAGCCAGGTGGCGCCGAGCAGGGCCGGGCCGTGGGGCACGCGGCCGGTGCGGGCGGCGGCCGCGAAGGCCAGGCTGAGCACGGCCGCGAGGACCGCCGCGAGCGCGAGAGCGGGCCAGCCGGCCGCGCCCAGGACGGCGCCGAGGCTGCCGGACAGCTTCACGTCACCCGCGCCGAGGTTGCCGGGAGCGGCCCGCGCGACCACGGCGTGCGCGCCGCCGAACAGCAGGGCGCCGGCGGCCGCGCGCAAGGCGAGCGACGGGCCGCCGCCGCCCAGCGCGGCCGCCCCGACCGCGGCGCCGAAGAGCGGGTAGGCGGGCAGGGTCAGCACGTCGGGCAGGCGCAGGTGCCGCAGGTCGGCGAGGGCGAGCGGGACGGCGACGACGGTGAGCGCGGCGGGCACGGGCAGCCACCAGCCGGGCAGGCCGCCGGCCAGCCAGCGGGCCGTGACGACGGCGACTCCGGCGGCGGCCAGGACGGCGGCGCGCGGAGCCGGGATCGGGGCGTCGGCGTGGCCGAGAGCCCACGCCGCGGGTGGCGTGGTGACGGCTCCGGCGGCCGCCGCGGCGGTGAGGACCAAGATCGTCGGGGACATGGGTCCAGGGTGCTGCGGCGCGGTTCGGCCGGGCAAACGGCGGGCGTCGCGAATGGACCGTTCGCGACGGTTCCGGCCCGGAATCACTCCTGTGGGCGACCGGCGGCTTCGGGACGCGCCGGGACGGCGGGCGGCCAACGTGGCTCCTGTGCTCGGAGGATCGGCACGTGAGATGGGGTGGGCCCGCGCGTGCCTGCGAGGCCGACTGCGCACCTGCGGGGCGAGCGTGCGACTGCGGGGCGAGCGCGCAACTGCGGGGCGAGCGCGCGACTGCGGGGCGACCGCGCAACTGCGAGGCCGACTGCGCACCGGCACAGCGTGCGCGCAACTGCGAGGCCGACTGCGTACCTGCGCGGTGATCGCGGCTGGAAAGTCGGCGCGCGCATGGGGGCGGGCATCTCGCGTGCTTGGAGAGGGCGTTGCGGGCGGCGGGGGGGGCGTTCCGGGGCCCCCTGCGGCCCGGAACGCCCCTCACAGGGTCAACCGCAGCAGCGGCCGCCCGCTTCCCCCGCGTACCTCCAGAACCGCCAGGTCCGTCCGCTTCAGGGCCGTGCCGATCACGATGCGGGCCGTGTTGTCCGGGACCGCCTTCCACGTCGCCAGCTGCGTCTCCGCGCCGGACCGGGAGATCGCCACCAGCACGTACTCGCCGCTGCTGCGCTCGCCCGTGTAGCTGCACGACATGTCCACCTGCGTGCCCCAGTCGAAGGCCGCCAGGCGGGCGTCCGCGCGGAGCGGGAACTCGCCCAGCGCCGTCATCGCCGTCCCTGGCGGTGGTTCGGGCGCCGGCGCCGGCGCCGAAACCACCACCGCCAGCGCCACGCACGCCGACACCGCCAGCGCGGCCGACGCGGACGTCACCGCCAGCCGGATCCGGCGGCCGCGCCGGACGCGGCGCAGCACCGCCGGCAGCAGGTCCGGCGGTGGCGGGCCCGCGTCCGGGACGACCGCCGGGGTCTCCACCCTGGCCAGCAGCCCCGGCAGGCCCGCCAGCTCGCGCACCGAGGCCGCGCAGCGGTCGCACGTGCGCAGGTGGCCTTCGAACCGCTGCCGGTCCTCCGGGGACAGCGCCCCGAGCACGTACGCGGCGTCGAACGTCGCGAACGGGTCCTCGCTCACTGGGTCACTCCCCTCTCTTCGAGCACCAGGCGCAGAGCGCGCAACGCGTAGTGCGTGCGCGATTTGACCGTCCCTTCGGCCACTCCCAGCCGCAGTGCGGCGTCCGCCACGGAATAGCCCTGGAAGTAACACAGCACCAGCACCTCGCGGTGCCGCTCCGACAGCTCGGCCAGCGCCTCGGCCACCAGCCAGCCCTGCACCGCGCGGTCGGTCCCGTCGGCGACCGCCTGCTCCGGCGGCCGGTCGGTCACCACCTCCGACCGGGCCGACGCCGACCGCCAGCCGTCGATCGCGATCCGCCGCGCCACCGTGAACAGCCACGCCCGCGCCGAGCCGCGCGACTGGTCCAGCACCCGCGTCGAACGCCAGGCCCGCAGCAGCGTCTCCTGCACGACGTCCTCGGCGCGGATCCGGTCGCCGGAGGTCAGGTGCAGCGCGTACGACCAGAGCGCGCCCGCGTGCTCCTCGTGCAGCGCGCGCATCAGCTCGTCTTCGGCGACGTCCCCCACCGGCTCAGGCCGCGACGCGGCGCCGGTCCTTGACGAACAGCAGCGCCAGCCCGCCGAGGATGCAGACCGCCTCGGTGATCACGCCCCAGTACTCCGGCTGGCTGTTGAACTGGTCGTGGTTGCCGGCGAACCCGACGGTCGCGGCGAGCACGTACGCGCCCAGCGTCAGCACGCCGAAGCCGGCCGCGCCCAGTGCGGGCAGCCAGTGCCGCCAGGCCAGGACGGCGATCGCCAGCAGCAGCCCGGCGATCGCGTCGAGCAGGAACAACGACCCGACGATGCCCGGGTAGTCCTCTGTCCACAGGAAGTAGTGCACGCCCGCCGAGCCGAGCAGCGCGGCCGCCACGACGATGCGTAGAACCCAACCCACCATGATCGTTCCTCCACTCCACACCCGCTCGGGTAGATACACGGAGCGGGGCCCGATCGGGTTCACCGCGGATTGAACCGAAACGGTACCGGTCTCGTTCACTAGGGCATGACAGCCGAACTGCACTCCCGCCGCACCGTCCTGACCACGGGTGCCGCCGTCGCCGGTGCCGCCGTCGGCGCCGTCGCCCTGTCCGCCTGCGGATCGGACTCCGGATCGAAGCCCGGCACCGCGCAGGCGCCGATCGCCGCCGGGACGCCGCTGGTCGCGCTGGCCGACGTCCCGGTCGGGCAGGCGAAGGCGGCCAAGGCCCCGGACGGGTCCGACGTGATCGTGGCCCGGCCGTCCGAGTCGGCCGCCGCCGCGTTCAGCGCGGTCTGCACCCACCAGGGCTGCACGGTGACGCCGAAGGGCGCCGACCTGGTGTGCCCGTGCCACGGCTCGGTGTTCAACGCGCTCACCGGCGAGGTCAAGCAGGGGCCGGCGAACAAGCCGCTGCCGAGCGTGCCGGTCAAGGTCGAGAACGGGAAGGTCGTCACCGGCTGACGAGCCGGGCGCACGCGAAGGGCCCTTGCGGGCGAGCCGTCCGCAAGGGCCCTTCGCGTGCCAGAGCGGCTCAGGCGTCCCAGCCGAACAGCTTCTCCCCGGCGGCGATGTCGCGTCCGGTGTCCAAAGCGGACAGCACGTCCGCCGAGGCGTCCAGCGCGACGACCGGGACGATCGCGGAGTAGCCCTTCGCCGCCACCGCCTCCGGGTCCCAGCTGACGACCGGCTGCCCGGCTCGCACCTGCTCGCCCTTGACGACGTGCAGCGTGAAGCCCTCGCCCTTCTCCTTGACCGTGTCGATGCCCAGGTGGACCAGCACGGCCTTGCCGTCCTCGGTGGCGACGACGTAGGCGTGCGGGTGCAGGGTCGCGACCGTGCCGTCCACCGGCGCGACCGCGTCCGAGCGCCCGCCCGAGGGCTGCACCGCGATGCCCGGACCCACCATGGCCTGCGCGAACACCGGGTCGGGGACCTCGGTGATCGGCACCACGCGCCCGGCGACCGGGCTGAGGATCTCCAGGCTCACAGCAGGTCCTCGATGTCGCTGGCGATCGTGTCCGCCTCCGGCCCCACGATCACCTGCAGGGCCGTCGACCCCATCTTGACCACGCCCATCGCGCCGGCCTTCTTCAGCGCCGCCTCGTCGACGAGGCTCATGTCCTCGACCTCGCAGCGCAGCCGCGTGATGCAGCCTTCGACCTCGGTGAGATTGTCCGCGCCGCCGAGTGCCGCGAGGATCTTTTCGGGCCTGTCATCCGCCATCGCGGTCTCCTTGCTCATTGTTTGTTCCCAACCTGACGCGAACCGCGTGTCCACCTGTACTACGCCGTTCGTCGGCATGCACCCCGCCGCGGGCCACGAACGGATAACGGTGGTTGACACCCGTCCGCACGGCGGAGCATCCTGCCCCATCGGATTCATTGGTCTAGACCGGAACGTACCAATGTTCCGGGCCGGACGCGAGCACCGGTCCCCGGTACCGCGAGAACGAGGAGGGTGACGCCGATGAGCGCGGCCGCGCACGTCCCGCCACCCGACCGGGTCGTCAACGGGCCCACGCCCAAGCACGCCCAGCTGCGGGAGATCCTCCGCCGCACGGTGGAACGGGAGCTCCCGCCGGGCGCGCCGATCCCGTCGGAACGCGAGCTGGCCCAGCGCTACGGGGTGTCGCGGCTCACGGTCAGATCGGCGATCGGCAAGCTGGTCGAGGAGGGCCTGCTCGCCCGCGTCCGCGGCAAGGGCACGTTCACCGCGGCCCGCCGGATGGAGCTGCAGCTCTACCTCATGTCGTTCACCGACGACATGCGCCGGCGCGGGCTGACCCCGACGACCGAGGTCGTCTCGGCCGTCACCGAGGTCCCGCCCGCCACTTCGGCGCACGCGCTCGGCCTGGCCGAAGGCGTTCCCGCGCACCACCTGGTGCGGCTGCGCCACGCCGACGGCGTGCCACTGGCCGTCGAACGCGGCTGGTACCACGCGGGCCGGGCTCCCGGCCTGCTCGAGCTCGACCTGACCCAGTCCATCTACGCGCAGCTGGCCGAGACGTACGGTGTGCGTCCCGACCGGGCGTGGCAGACGGTCTGGGCCGAAGGCGCGGACCGCGAGACGGCCCGGCTGCTCGGCATGCGCGCCGGCAGCCCCCTGCTCGTGTTCCGCCGGGTCTCCAGCGCGAACGGCGACCCGATCGAAGACATCACGTCCTGGTACCGGGGAGATCACTACCAGGTGACCATGCAGTTGGACCGGAACACCCCGGAACCCGGTCAACCACCCCACTATGGAGGTTCCAGATGAGCACCACCACCGCGGAGGGGGCGAAGAAGGGCGGCGGCGGCCTCGCCGGCCTTCAGCGCTTCGGCCGCAGCCTGATGCTGCCGATCGCCGCGCTGCCGGCCGCCGGCCTGCTGCTCCGCCTCGGCCAGGACGACCTGCTCGGCAAGGACGGGCTGGGCTGGGACAAGGTCGCCGCGGTGCTCGGCGCCGCGGGCGGTTCGCTGTTCAACTGGCTGCCGCTGCTGTTCGCGGTCGGCATCGCGGTCGGCTTCGCGCGCAAGGGTGACGGCTCGACCGGTGTCGCGGCCGTCGTCGGCTTCTTCGTGTTCACCAGCGTCATCCAGGTGTTCGCGCCGCTGAAGGACCTGCCCGGCTACAAGCCGACCGGCGGGTTCGAGCTGGCGCCGATCAAGTGGCCGTACTCGGTGCTCGCGGGTGTCGTCGTCGGCCTGGTCAGCGCGGTCCTGTGGCAGCGCTACCACCGCATCAAGCTGCCCGCCTACCTGGCGTTCTTCGGCGGCCGCCGGTTCGTGCCGATCCTCAACGCGTTCGTGCTGCTGATCCTCGGCGTGATCTTCGGCCTGCTGTTCAAGTACGTCAACACCGGCATCGAGCACGTCGGCGACGCGGTCACCGGCGCCCCGGTCGTCGGTGGCGGCATCTACGGCCTGCTCAACCGCCTGCTGATCCCGATCGGCCTGCACCAGCTGATCAACGTGCCGGTGTGGTTCATCTTCAAGGGCGGTGACATCACCAACTTCTTCAACGGCGACCCGAACGCCGGTGCCTTCACCACGGGCTTCTTCCCGATCTTCATGTTCGCGCTGCCCGCGGCCGCGCTGGCGATCTGGCAGACCGCCCGCCCGGCGCAGAAGAAGATCGTCGGCGGTGTGATGATCTCCGCGGCGCTGACCTCATTCCTCACCGGTGTCACCGAGCCGATCGAGTTCTCGTTCATGTTCGTCGCGTGGCCGCTGTACATCTTCCACGCGATCATGACCGGCCTGTCGCTGGCGATCGCCAACCTGCTCGACGTGCACCTGAGCTTCTCGTTCTCGGCGGGCGCGATCGACTTCGCGCTCAACACGAGCGCGAAGGCGGCCCACAACACGTGGATCCTCATCGTGATGGGCCTGGTCTACGCGGTGATCTACTACGTCGTGTTCCGGTTCGCCATCACCAAGTGGAACCTGCGCACGCCGGGCCGCGAGGACGACTCGATCGAGTCGGACCTCGAGGCGACCGCCGCGAAGTAACATCACCACCGACGAAACGTCCCCCCGAGGGACAAGCACTGTGAGAGGACGAACATGCCGGAGAAACGCGTCGCCGTGGCCAGCAAGGTGGGCCTGCACGCCCGGCCGGCCGCGCTGGTGGCGAAGGCGGCCGCGGCACAGCCCGTCGCGGTGCGGATCGCCAAGGCCGGCGGCAGCCCGGTGGCCGCCGGCAGCGTGCTCAACCTGATGACGCTCGCCGCCGGCTACGGCGACGAGGTCATCATCAGCGCCGAGGGCGAAGGCGCCGAGGAGGCCGTGGAAGCGGTCGCCCAGCTGGTCGCCACCGACCTCGACGCCTGAGCGGTCCGCGAAGGCCCTCGCACCGGTCCCCGACACCGGTGCGGGGGCCTTCGCGGCGTTTCGTAGGCTGGGCGCATGGAGAGCGTGCGCCTGATCGACGAGTGGCCGGTGGACAACGCCGCGACGGCCGTGGTGACGGCGGACGGGAACGTCGCGGGCAGCCACGGCGACACCGCGCGGAAGTTCCGGCTGGCCTCGGTCAGCAAGCTGCTCACCGCCTACTCGGCGCTGATCGCCGTCGAGGAAGGCGTCGTCGAGCTCGACACGCCGGCCGGCCCCGAGGGCTCGACCGTGCGGCACCTGCTCGCCCACACCTCCGGCCTCGCCTTCGACGCGCACAAGGCGATGGCCACGCCCGGCACGCGGCGGCTGTACTCCAACGCCGGGTTCGAGGAGCTGGCCGGCGCGCTGGCCGAGCACTCCGGCATCCTCTTCGCGCAGTACCAGGCCGAGGCGCTGTTCACCCCGCTGGGCATGACGAGCACCACGCTCGAAGGCTCGCCGGCGGCCGACATAGTGTCCACTGTGGTCGATCTGGCCGCGTTCGCCGCCGAACTGCAGGCGCCGAAGCTGCTGGACCCGGCGACCCTGAGCGAAGCGACGAACGTCGTGTTCCCCGGCCTGTCCGGAGTGCTGCCCGGGTTCGGCCACCAGAAGCCGAACGACTGGGGCCTCGGCTTCGAGATCCGCGACCACAAGAGCCCGCACTGGACCGGCGCGCACAGCTCGCCGCGGACGTTCGGGCACTTCGGCCAGTCCGGCACGTTCCTCTGGGTGGACCCGGACGCGGGCGCGGCCTGCATCGCGCTCACCGACCGCGTCTTCGGCCCGTGGGCCGCCGAAGCCTGGCCGCGCTACACCGACGCCGTGCTGGCGGAACTGAGCGCCTGACGTCCTCGTGAGTGAGAAACAGTGTTCCAAGCCTGTTTCTCACTCACGACCCGCGGGCGCCGGTGGTTCAGCCGATCGGACCCCGCGGACCGGGTCCAAAGACCCTGCCCGGCGCGGTCCCGCGGTGGTGTCCTGGTTGTCGTGCGGGCCCGCCGCCGGGCCGGTGCGGGGACCTCGGGCCCCGGCGGGCCGCACGCCTCACGCCGTCAGCTCGCGGATCGGCTTCCCCGCCTGGAACGCGGCGATGTCCTCGACCGCGTCGCCGTAGAAGATCTCGTACGTCTCGCGCGTGACGAACCCGATGTGCGGGGTCAGGACCGCGTTGTCCATCGTCCGCAGTGGATGGTCGGCGGGCAGCGGCTCGGTGTCGTAGACGTCCAGCGCCGCCGCCCGGATCTGCTTGCGCCGCAACGCTTCCACCAGCGCGGCTTCGTCGACGATCGGGCCGCGCGAGGTGTTCACCAGCACCGCCGACGGCTTCATCGCGGCGAGCTCGGCCGCGCCGACGAGGCCGCGGGTGCGGTCGCTGAGCACCAGGTGGATCGACAGCACGTCCGAGCGGGCGAACAGCTCCTCTTTGGACACCGCGGTGACGCCGTGCGGCTCCGCCTTCTCCGGGGTCAGGTTCTGGCTCCACGCGATGGTCTCCATGCCGAAGACCTGCCCGATCTTCGCCGCGCCCGAACCGAGCCTGCCGAGGCCGAGCAGACCGAGCGTCTTGCCGTGCAGCATGGTGCCGACCGTCGTCTGCCAGCCGCCTTCGCGCATCGACCGGAACTCCTGCGGCAGGTTCCGCGCCGCGGCGAGGATGAGCGCCCAGGTGTGCTCGGCGGTCGGCTCGCCGATGTAGCCGGTGGCGGACACGACGACGCCGTTGCGCCGCGCGGCCGCGACGTCGATGGCGGCGTTGCGCTTGCCGGTGCTGACCAGCAGCTTGAGGTCGGGCAGCCGGTCGAGCACCTCGGCGGGGAAGCGGGTGCGCTCGCGCATCGCGACGACGCAGTCGAAGCCCCGCAGCTGCTGGACGACGTCGGTCAGCGGCTCGGTGAAGACCGTTATGTCGGCTTCGAGGGAGTCCCAGCCGGCGAAGGTGAGCGCGACTTCCTGGTAGTCGTCGAGGATGGCGATGCGCATGCCTTCACCGTACTGGGACACCCTGACGCACCTGCGCGCTAGGCGGGACTGATCGCCCGGAAGTACAGGAACCGCGGCTGCGTCCGCAGCGTCGCCGCCCACTTCGGGTCGGCCGCGTCGGCCTCCGGGACCGGCATCGGCTCCACCAGGCGGTCCACGGCGAAGCCCGCGTCGCGCACCGCCTGGAACGTCCAGCTCAGCGGACGCCGGTAGAACCGCACCCGCTGCCGGAGGTCGCCGAGCGGGAACTCGTCCTCCAGCAGCTCCAGCTCGAAGTAGTTCTCCTTGCCGAACCAGCGCCAGTCGTCACCGGGGTGGTGCACCGAGAACACCAGCACCCCGCCGGGCCTGAGGACCCGGCGGAACTCGGCCAGGGTGGCACCCCAGTCCTTCAGGTAGTGCAGCACGAGCGACGCGGTCACCACGTCGATGGAGCCGTCCTCGAGCTCGAGCGGCCGGGTGACGTCGGCGACCTCGAACCGCGCGACGTCGCCGAACTCGCGGCGCGCGATCGCGACCATGCCCGCGCTGGCGTCGATTCCCAGGACGTCCGCGCCGCGCCCGGCCAGCAGCGCGCCGAGGTGCCCGGCCGCGCAGCCGACGTCGAGCACGCGCTTGCCCGTGACGTCGCCCGCCAGGTCCACGATCGCCGGCCGGTCGTAGAGCGCGTTGGTGACGCTCTTCCCGGCGTGCGCGGCGTAGGCCTCGCTGAACGCGTCGTACTGCGCCGCGCGGGCCCGGCCGAGGATCTCGTCGATCACCTCCGTCTTCGCGTCGGCGTAGTTCTGGACGTACTTCCACACTTTCGCGGCGAGTTCACGCTTCTTCGCCGCGTACAGGTCCCGTTCCTCCGGGTGCGCCCGCATCCGGTCGCGCAGGAGCAGGTACCGCTCGGTCTGGCCGTTGCCCGGCGAGTGGACGTGCAGGTTGATGTTCGTGTCCGGGCCCTTGAAGCAGCGGTGCTTCTCCCAGTCCGGCTCGCGGATCACGAGCCGGTAGCCCGCCGCCTCCAGCGCCGGGACGTAGGCGTCCTCGTCGCCGGAGTCCGGCACCTCCAGCAGGATGTCGACGATCGGCTTGGCGCACAGGCCGGGCACCGACGTCGACCCGACGTGCTCCAGCAGGAGCACCTGCTCCCCCAGCGCCTTCCGGATCCGCGCGGCCTCACGCTCGAAGAGCTTCGGCCACTCCGGGTCGTAGTCGGCGAGCGTGACGGTCGAGTTGTGCTCCGGCGCTTCGCCGACCCAAATCCGCTGGATCGCCTCGTCGCTCAAGGCTTCTTGACTGGACATCGCGGTGAAGACCCCCTTCACGTAGGCAGTCCACCAGAATATCGGTGCCGTCCAGTTCTTTTCAGCCGATCGGCAGCGGCAGCAGGTTCCCGGTCGCCGCGCGCAGCGCGTCCCGCATCGCCGCCCGCGGGGCGGGACGGCCGGTGAAGTGCTCGGCCTGCCCGAACGCCTGGTGCAGCAGCATGTCCAGCCCGGTCGCGAGCCGGCCGCCCCGCGCCGCGACGGCTTCGGCGAGCGGCGTCGGCCACGGGTGGTAGATGACGTCGAGGACGTGCGCGACCGCCGCGAGGGCCGCCGCGTGCGGGGCGACCGCTTCCGGCGGCACGGTGTTCACCAGCACCGTGGCGGAGCCCAGTGCGGCGAAGTCCGTCTCGGACCAGCGAAGCACGTCGACGTCGAGGGAAGCCCGCTTCGCCGCGTCGAGGGTTTCGCCGGCCCGTGCGGGTTCGCGCACGACGAGCCGCACCTGCCGCACGCCCAGCGCCGCGAGCCCGACAACCGCCGCCGCCGCGGTCCCGCCCGCGCCGAGCACGACGGCGGTGTCTCCGGGCGCGGGCTCGTAGCCGCCCGCGGCCCGCAACGCCCCGGTGACGCCGTCGACGTCGGTGCAGTCCGCGAGCCAGCCCTTCCCGGTGCGGACCAGGGTGTTGGCCGCGCCGACCGCGGCCGCACGCGGCGTCACCTCGTCCGCGTGGTCCAGCGCCGCGCGCTTGCCCGGCATGGTGACCGAGAGCCCGGCCCACTCGGGGCCGAGGCCGTCGACCAGCCGCGGCAGCTCCTCGGCGGTCGTTTCGATCCGCTCGTAGGTCCAGCCGGTCAGGCCGAGCGCGGCGAACGCGGCGCCGTGCAGCACCGGGGACAGCGAGTGCGCCACCGGCTTGCCGAGCACGGCGGCCTTGCGTGGCTCAGAAGACACCGCGTTCCTTGGCCAGGTCGACGTTCTTCCGGTGGTCGTCGAAGCTGACGGCGAAGCAGGACAGCCCGTTCTTCTCGCACTTGACGAAGTACACCCAGTCCCCCGCCACCGGGTGCACCGCGGCTTGGATGGCGTCGGGGCTCGGGACCGAGATGGGCGTCGGGGGCAGCCCGGTGTTCTTGTAGGTGTTGTACGCGCCCGCCCGGTTCCGGTCGGCGTCGTTGGTCGCCAGCGTCGGCCGGTCGAGCACGTAGTTGACCGTGGAGTCCATCTGCAGCCGCATGTTGATCGCCAGCCGGTTGTAGATCACCCGCGAGAGCTTGCCGAAGTCGGCCTTCACCGCCTCGCGTTCGATGATCGACGCGATGATCAGCGTCTGGTACGGCGTCATCCCGGGACCGGTCGACTGCGGGCTGAGGCCGGCGTTCTGGATGGCCTCGGTGGAGCTGCGCACCAGCTGCCCGATGATCTCCGGCGCGGTCGAGCCGGGCCGGACGTCGTAGAGGCCCGGCGCGATGAGGCCTTCGAGCCTGCGGTCCTTGCGGTCGGCCTTGTTCGCCGGCTCGATCGCCCAGTCCGGCACGCCGAGCGTCTTGAGGTCCGCGGCGTCGACGGCCTTGCGCAGGTCGTCGGCGCTGACGCAGGTGCTCTTGCCGTTGAGCTGCGCGCACGACGCCTTCGCCATCAGGCTGAACACGCCGGGCGTGACCTTGCCGTCGGGCTGGGTGATGTCGTCGAACTGCGTGTACGGCCGGATCTCCAGCTGGCCGACGCGCGCGGCCGGAGCGGTGATGCGGTCGACCGCGCTGGCCCCGGACATGTGCGATTTCATCACGTAGAAGCCGTGCTGGATGCGGGCCAGCTTCGGGTTGTCCTCGCCGGCCTTCACGAACGCCTTGCCGCTGGCGACGATGCCGGCGGTGGCGAGCTTCGCGCCGATCGCCGACGTCGAGTCGCCGTCGTCGACCTGGAACAGCACGTCCCCGTCGCCGGAGCCCTCGTAATCGTCGTAGCCGAAGAAGGCGTTGAAGCCGTACCAGGCGCCGCCCGCGAGCAGGGCGATCACCGCGATCGCGGCGACCCAGCCGAGGGCGCGCTTGCCGCGCTTCTTCGGTTTCTTCGGCTCTTCCTCGTAGTCGTCGTACTCGTCTTCGTACGCGGCTTCGTCGTAGTCCTCGTAGTCGTCGTAGTCCGCGTACTGGTCTTCGTCGGCGAAGAAGCCGTCGTCCTGGGGTTCCTCGTGTTCCGCCGGGGGCGGAGGCGCGAGCGCGGGCAGGACGTCGGTGGGCGGCTCCTGGCGCGCGGGCGGGGGCGGCGGGCGACGGCGGCGCGCGTCATCCGGCGCGCCGCGGCGGGGGTCGGCGTCGGGCTCGAGGGCTGCGCGGCGGCGCGGCGAGTCGGTGGCCTCGACCGGATCGGCGGGAGCGCGACGCCGGTCCACCGCCTCCGGCACCTCACGACGACGGCGCGACGGCGGCTCCACCGGCTCATCCCGGAGCCGAGCGACCGGCGCCTCAGCAGCCTCCGGCACCTCACGACGACGGCGCGACCGCGGCTCCACCGGCTCCACCGGCTCATCCCGGAGCCGAGCGACCGGCGCCTCAGCAGCCTCCGGCACCTCACGACGGCGACGCGACGGCGGCTCCACCGGCTCATCCCGGAGCCGAGCGACCGGCGCCTCAGCAGCCTCCGGCACCTCACGACGACGGCGCGACCGCGGCTCCACCGGCTCCTCCGGCGCACCCCGCAGCCGGGCGGCCTGCGCCTCAGCGGCCTCTTCCAGGTCCAGCATCGCCTGGTGGCGGCGGGCTTCGGCTTCGGCCAGCTCTTCGGGGCTCGGGCGGCGACGGCGGCCTGCCGTCTCGTCCGGGTTCGGGGCGGGCCGGCGGCGGGGGGCCGGGGGTTCCTCGGGGACCGGGGCGGGCCTGCGGCGGCGCGGGGGCGGTCCGTCGGCGCCTTCGTCGAGGCCGTGGCGGGCGCGCGCGGCGCGGGCCGGGGCGGCCTGCTGGGCCTGGGGGTCGAACTCGTCTGCGGCCGGCGGCAGGGTGTCCGGTGGCTCGAGCCGGCGACGGCGGCCCGTCGGCGGTGCGTCACGGCGCGGGTCGTAGCCCGGCGCCCGGCGGGACGGCTGGGGCAGCTCGTGCGGACCGCTGTGGCGGGACGGCTGCTCGTGGTACCCGCTCGCGCGGGGGTCCTCGCGGCGTGGCGCGGGCCGGGACGGCGGCGGGGTGGCCGCTCCCGGTTCCCGCAGTCGCCTGCGCCCGCGTTGGGGCTCAGGTGGCTGCTCGTTCATCGGTCTCCCTCCCGGGCGCGGTGCGCTGCGGCGGCGTCGATCCAGGCCTGCAGGATCTCGACGGCGGCGGCCTGGTCGACCACCGCACGCTGCTTGCGGCCCTTGACCCCGCGCTGGGAGAGGATGCGGGATGCGGTGACCGTGGTCAGCCGCTCGTCGCCCAGCCGGACCGGCACGGGCGCGATGCGCCCGGCCAGGCGTTCAGAATACGCGATGGCCAGCTCGGCCGCCGGACCCTGCCGGTTGGCGAGCGTCCTCGGCAGTCCCACGATCACCTCGACCACCTCGTGCTCGGTGACGAGGGCGGCCAGCTGGTCCAGATCACTGTCGTCGGTCGCATCGCGGGAGAGGGTAACCAATGGCGACGCCAGCATGGGGGCCGGATCGCTCAGCGCCACCCCGACCCGGACGGATCCGACATCCACACCGAGCCGGCGTCCGCGCCCCGGATCGTCCACGCCGGGACGATCCGGGGCGCGGTTTCCGCGGTCAGCCAATGCCGGCAATCGCCGCGCGCAGGGCCGTGACGGCGTCGGCCGCGCCGGCCGGGTTCGTGCCGCCGCCCTGGGCCATGTCGGGCTTGCCGCCGCCGCGTCCGCCGATCTTCTCGGCGAAGGACGGCACGAGCTTGCCCGCGGCAACGCCCTTGTCACGGGCTGCTTCGGTGGTGGCGACGACGAAGCTGAGCTTCTCGCCGGACGGCGAGAACAGCGCCACGACGCCGGGCCGCGAGCCGAGCCGGCCGCGGATGTCCGACGCCAGCGCGCGCAGGCCGTTGCCGTCGACGTCCGGGACGACCTCGGCGACCACGGCGAAGCCGTTGATCTCCTCGGCCTTGCCGGCCAGCGCGCCCGCCGAGCCCAGCACCTGCTGGGTCTTCAGCTGCGCGATCTCCTTTTCGGCGTTCTTCAGCCGGGTCAGGACGTCCTCGATGCGGCCGGGCAGCTGGTCGGACGGCACCTTGAACGTGTTGGCCAGCTGCGAGACCAGCAGCTGCTCCTTGCGGACGTACTTCAGCGCGTCCCCGCCGACGAGCGCCTCGACGCGGTGGACGCCCGAGCCGATGGAGGCGTCGGAGACCAGCTTGACCAGGCCGAGCTGGCCGATCCGCTCGACGTGCGTGCCGCCGCACAGCTCGCGCGAGTAGTCGCCCATGTCGACCACGCGGACGTCGTTGCCGTACTTCTCGCCGAACAGCGCGACCGCGCCGAGCTCGAGCGCCTTGTCCTTGGTCGTGACGTAGCTCTGCACCTCGACGTCGGTCTGCAGGTAGTCGTTGACCTCCTGCTCGACCTCGGTCAGCACGTCGGACGACACCGAACCGGGCGTGGTGAAGTCGAAGCGCATGCGACCCGGCGAGTTGAGCGAACCGGCCTGCGCGGCGCGCTTGCCGTACGCGCCGCGGACGGCCGCGTGCACCAGGTGCGTCGCGGAGTGCGAGCGCTCGATGGACAGCCGGCGGTGCGCGTCGACCGAGCCGGTGACCTTCGTGTCGAGCCCGACCTCGCCTTCGGTGACCTCGACGCGGTGCACGAACAGGCCGGGGACGATCTTCTGCACGTCCAGGACCTTGAGCTCGACGCCGTCGCCGACCAGCACGCCGGTGTCGGCGACCTGGCCGCCGCTTTCGGCGTAGAACGGCGTCCGGTCGAGGACCAGCTCCGCCTTCTTGCCCGCGGAGACGCTGCGGACCGGCTGCCCGTCTTCGAGCAGCGCGACGACCTTCGCCTCGGCCTGCAGGTCGGTGTAGCCGAGGAACTCGGTCTCGCCGTGCTGCTCCAGGACCTTCCGGTACTCCGAGAGGTCGCCGTGGCCGGTCTTGCGGGCCGCCGCGTCCGCCTTCGCGCGCTTGCGCTGCTCGTCCATGAGCGTGCGGAAGCCCGCTTCGTCGACGGTCAGGCCCTGCTCGGCCGCCATCTCCAGGGTGAGGTCGATCGGGAAGCCGTAGGTGTCGTGCAGCTGGAACGCCTTGTCGCCGGCGAGCACGTCGCCGCCGCTGCGCTTGGTCTCCTCGGCCGCGAGGTCGAAGATGCGCGAACCGCTGGTCAGGGTCGCGAGGAAGGCCTCCTCCTCGATCCGGACGACCTCGCTGATCCGGTCGAAGCCGTCCACCAGCTCGGGGTAGGTCGGGCCCATCGTGTCGCGGACGACCTTCGCGAACTCCTGCAGCACCGGCTCGTGCACGCCCAGCAGCCGCGTGGAGCGGACGATGCGGCGCAGCAGGCGGCGCAGCACGTAGCCGCGGCCGTCGTTGCCCGGGGTGACGCCGTCACCGATCAGCAGGACGCCGGTGCGGGCGTGGTCGGCGATGACGCGGAAGCGGACGTCGTCGGCGTGGTCGGCGCCGTAGCGTCGGCCGGAGAACTCCTCGGCGCGGCCGATCACCGGGCGTACCAGGTCGGTCTCGTAGACGTTCTCGACACCCTGCAGGATCGTCGCGACGCGCTCGACGCCCATGCCGGTGTCGATGTTCTTCGCGGGCAGCTCGCCGAGGATCGGGAAGTCCTTCTTGCCGCTGCCCGCACCCCGGACGTTCTGCATGAACACGAGGTTCCAGATCTCGATGTAGCGGTCCTCGTCGACGACCGGGCCGCCTTCGCGGCCGTACTCCGGGCCGCGGTCGTAGTAGATCTCCGAGCACGGGCCGCACGGGCCGGGGATGCCCATCGACCAGAAGTTGTCGACCATGTCGCGGGCCTGGATGCGCTCGCCGGGCAGCCCGGCGATCTTCTTCCACAGCCCCGCCGCTTCGGCGTCGTCCTCGTAGACGGTCGCCCACAGGCGGTCGGGGTCGAGGCCGTAGCCGCCTTCGCTCTGGGGCTTGGTGATCAGCTCCCAGGCGTACTCGATGGCGCCTTCCTTGAAGTAGTCGCCGAAGGAGAAGTTGCCGGCCATCTGGAAGAACGTGTTGTGCCGGGTGGTCTTGCCGACCTCGTCGATGTCCGGCGTGCGCACGCACTTCTGCACGGAGGTCGCGCGCGGGTACGGCGGCGGCGCCTCGCCGAGGAAGTACGGCTTGAACTGCACCATGCCGGCGTTGACGAACAGCAGGTTGGGGTCGTCGAGGATCAGCGGCGCGCTGGGCACGCGCGTGTGGCCCTTGCTCTCGAAATGGCGCAGGAAACGATCGGTGATTTCGTGTGTGTCCACGGGTCAGTCCTTGTGGCTGGTGACGAAGAACGAGGTCGGCGGCGACGGCGAAGGGGTTCCGGGCAGGCCCGGATCAGCCCTCCGCCCGGCGAGCTCGCCGGACCGGGCGCCGGGCGTGCCGGCCCTCGGCGCGGGGCGCCGTCACGCCCGCCCGCTCCTCGACCATGTCGTGCAACTCCTGCTCCCGCTCGTTCATGCCCGCGCGCACCTCGGCGCCGAACGAACCCACGGCGCCGGCCAGCTCGCGCACGGCGTCCCCCAGGTTCGATGCTAACCCGGCCGGAGTGGCCTGACGAGCCGTTTCGGCGGCCTTGCGGGACAGGGCGACGCCGGCGACCACGCCGACGCCGAGCCAGAACAGCCGCCTCATTTGCCGGCCTTCCTCGCGGCCTTCAGCGCGCTCTTCTTCCGGCGCGCCTTGATCGCCTTGCTGACCCCGTAGGACAGCGCCGCCGTCTTCACCAGCGGGCCGCCCAGGGTCGCGGTGAACACCGACGCCAGCGCGGAGACGTTCCCGGTGACCGCCTGCGCGTTCGCGGTGATCCCGTCGACCCGTTCGAGCTGGGTGTTCACGTGCGTGATCGTCTCGTTCGCGCCGATCAGCAGCGGATCGGTGTTGCTGTTGGTGCGCTCGATCGCCTCGGTGGCCGCGTCCAGCGTCTTGCCGAGCTTGATCAGCGGGATCGCCAGCAGGACGACCAGCACCACGAATGCTCCTGCGGCGATCAGCGCGGCGATCTGCCCTGCTGACACGGGCCCTCCTCGGTTCACAGGTCGGTGTTCGCGTTTGTCACGGGACGTGAGGTGCCGATGAGGTTACCGCCTGGCCGGGTTCCCGACCGGGTCACCCCGCGCGGGTGGGAAAACGCCTCGCCGCCGGGCGGCCCGGGCGGTACACCTGGGCGATGGGACACGACGACGGACCTTCCCGCCGGGTGCTCGCCGGGCCGGGCGGCGCGGCGGCCGACGTGCTCGCGGCGTTGCCCGGCGCCGACCTGACCACGGTCCAGCTGGAGGTGGCGCGCCGCCGGGCCGCCCGGCTGAGCGGGCCCGCCGTGCTGCGCCGGCACCGGGAGGACCGGTTCGCGGCGCCGAGCCCGCTGCCGCCGGCGCTGCTGCGCCGGGTCGAGGACGCGCTCCTGTCCGCGGCTTCGGCGTTCGACCCGGTGACGCTGTCGCCGCTGGTTCCGCTGGGGACGCATTCGGTGGTGACCGGGCTGGCCCAGCACCGGGTGGTGCCGACCGGCCGCGGCACCGAGGTCGCCGCGGATCCCACGACGGGCCTGGCCCTGGAGGCGGCGGTCCGGCGCGCCGGGGACGGCGTCGTCCGCCTGGCGGCGGTTCAGCGCGTGGTCCGCGCCCAGCACGTCGAGCGGGCCGGGCTGTTCGCGCACTTCTCCCTGTTCGGCGCGGTGACGGCCGGGCGGGACCGCGGCGCCCTGCGGTTCGAGCGGGCGGCGGTGGCCGAGCACGCCCGGCTGATGGTGGCGGGCTGCCGCGCGCTGGGCGCCACCGCGGTCTCACTCGGTGTGACGGTGCTCGATCCCCGGTTCGAGGGCCTGCTCGACGACGTCGACGTGCCGGTCCACGCGTTCCCGGAGCGCGAAGGCGGGCGCGGCGGGTACTACGAGGGCCTCTGCTTCAAGGTGTACGCGTCCTTCGGCGGCGAGGTGGCCGACGTCGGCGACGGCGGCTTCACGCCGTGGACGCGCAGGCTGCTCGGCAACGCGAAGGAGCGGCTCATGACGAGCGGCCTCGGCGTCGACCGTCTCGCGACGCTCCTCTAACGCTCTTTGAGCACCGCGCGGTAGAGCGCGGCCATGTCCTCGTCGCCGTGGCCGGCTTCCACCGCCGCTTCCAGGTGCGCGAGGACGGCGCGAGCGCCCGCCACGTCGACGTCGCCGGCCGCCGCCTCCACCACCAGGCGCGCGTCCTTCGCCGCCAGGCCCGCCGGGAACGACGCCGGGAACTCGCCCGCCAGCATCGCCGCGCCCTTGAGGTGCGCGTAGCCCACGTCGAGGCCGCCGCCCTTGATCGTCTCCAGGAACAGCGCCGGATCCAGGTCCAGCGCGCGGGCCAGGGCGAGGCTCTCGGCCGTCGCGTTCGTCAGCGCGAGCACCCACGCGTTGAGCACCAGCTTGAGGCGGCTGCCCCGGCCGGCGGGGCCGAGCCACAGCGTCTTCATCGCGACCGCGTCGAACACCGGCGTCGCCTTCGGCCGGGCTTCCTCCGGGCCGGACGCCAGCACCTGCAGCTGGGCCTGCTCCGCGGGTTGCCGCGTGCCGAGCACCGGCGCGTCGACGAACACCACGCCCGCCTTCTCCGCCGTCGCGGCCAGGCGGTCGGTCCAGTCCAGCCCGACTGTGCTCATCTGCAGCCACAACGTGCCCGACGCGGGCGAAGCGGCTTCGAACGCTTCGGCGACCGCGGGGCCGTCGGCGAGCATCGTCACGAGGATGTCCGCGCCTTCGGCCGCCGATGCCGCCGAACCGGCGACCGTGGCGACGTCGGCGAGGGGCTCGGCCTTCGCCCGGGTCCGGTTCCAGACCCGGACGTCGAGGCCCGCCTTCGCGATGTTGGCCGCCATCGGCGCGCCCATGATTCCGGTTCCGAGAAACGCGACGCTCATGTCCCCATCGTGCCGAACGCGGGGGCGGCCCGCAGTCCGGTCAGTAGTCGCCGAGGAGGCAGAACGGGTGCCCGGCCGGGTCGGCGTAGACGCGCCAGCCGCGGCCGCCGAGGTCGGGGTCGAGCAGCCGGCCGCCGTGCCGCAGCACGACCTGGTGCGACTCGCGGAAGTCGTCGACTTCGAAGTCGAGGTGGAACTGCTGCGGGAAGGCCGGGTCCGGCCAGCGCGGCGGCCGGTAGTCCAGCGACCGCTGGAAGCCGAGGACGATCCCGGTGACGTGCAGGGTGGACCAGTCCTCGTCGACCCGCCACCGCGGGTCCGGCCGGTCCACCTCACCGCCGAGCAGGGCCTGGTAGAAGCGGGCGAGCACGAGCGGCTCCGGGCAGTCCAGGACGATGCACTGCAGCGTCGCGGGCACGGGTAAGCCTCCTGCGGTCGCGGCGGCCCTCCCCTGGCGCGGGCCACCTCAAGTGGCGAAGCCTACGAAACCCGATGATCTTGCCCGCGGCGGCCCGCCCTGGTGATCACTGCGGGTGGCGGTGGGTGGCGGTGTTGGGCCAGGTGGGCGGCCCCGGCCGGAGCGGGGCGTGTTCCGTCGGTGGCGGGTGGCGGGGCCGCCAGGTCGTGGGCTGCCTTGGGCCAGGGCAGGCCGGGCCGGTCCGGCGGCGAGCGGCGGCGCGGCCCTGGCCCTGGTGGAGGCGCGGCCCCGCCGGCGGTGGGTGGCGTCGCGCGCGGCCTTCGCCGGGGCGTGGCTCGCCGCCCCGGCGGTTCAGTTCTGACCGCCGATCGCACTGCTTCGGGACTCGGTGTGTGGGCTCGTCGCCCCGGCCCCACCAGCCCAGCCCCCGGCCGCGTCAGTTCTGGCCGCGGATCGTCCGGCGCAGCTTCGGGACCCGCTCGGCCAGCGTCCGCTCCGCACCGCGCTGGGTCGGCTCGTAATAGTCCCGGCCCACCAGCTCGTCCGGCGGGTACTGCTGGGCCAGCACGCCTTCCGGCACGTTGTGCGGGTAGCGGTACCCCTGGGCGTTGCCGAGCTTCTTGGCGCCCGCGTAATGGCCGTCGCGCAGGTGTGGCGGGACCGTGCCCGCCAGCCCTGCCCGGACGTCGGCCAGTGCCGCGTCGATGCCCGTGATCACCGCGTTCGACTTCGGGGCCGTCGCCAGGTGGATCGTCGCCTGCGCCAGTGCCAGCCTGCCCTCCGGCATGCCGATGAACTGCACCGCGTGCGCGGCCGCGACCGCCGACTGCAGCGCCGTCGGGTCGGCCATCCCGATGTCCTCGCTCGCGTGCACGACCAGCCGCCGCGCGAGGAAGCGCGGGTCCTCGCCCGCCTCGATCATCCGGGCCAGGTAATGCAGCGCCGCGTCCACATCGGACCCGCGGATCGACTTGATGAACGCGCTGATCACGTCGTAGTGCTGGTCGCCGTCGCGGTCGTAGCGCACCGCCGCCTTGTCCACTGTGGACTCGACGATGGCCAGGTCGATGGTCTTCGCCTCGGTGGCCGACGCCGCGTCCGCCGCCGCTTCGAGGGCCGTGAGCGCGCGCCGGGCGTCGCCGCCGGCGAGCCGGACGAGGTGGGCCCGCGCGTCCCCGGTCAGCGTCAGCTCGCCCGCCAGGCCGCGCTCGTCGGTCAGCGCCCGCTCGATCAGCTGGGTGATGTCTTCGTCGGTCAGCGGACGCAGCTGCAGCACCAGTGACCGCGACAGCAGCGGTGAAACGACCGAGAACGACGGGTTCTCGGTGGTCGCCGCCACCAGCAGCACCGTGCGGTCCTCGACCGCGCCGAGCAGCGCGTCCTGCTGCGTCTTGGAGAACCGGTGGACCTCGTCGATGAACAGCACGGTGTTCTCGGCGTTGTACTGGCGCCGCCGCCGCGCCTCCTCGATGACGCCGCGCACCTCCTTGACGCCGGCCGAGAGCGCCGACATCGCGACGAACCGGCGGCCGGTGGCGATCGAGACGAGGTTGGCCAGCGTCGTCTTGCCCGTGCCGGGCGGGCCGTAGAGCAGCACCGAGGCCGGCGCGGCCCCTTCGACCAGCCGCCGCAGCGGCGCCCCTTCGCGCAGCAGGTGCTGCTGGCCGACGACCTCGTCGAGCGAGCGCGGCCGCATCCGCACGGCCAGCGGCGAGCTGGCCGGATCCGCCTGCGGTTCCGCGGCCGCGTTCGACCCCGTGCGCTCCGGCGGCGGCCCGATGTCGGCGTTCGCCGGAGGGAATGCCGGCTCCGCGGAGAAGAGTGCGTCGCCGGGGAAGAGCTCGTCCTGTGCCACACCGATGACGTTAACCGAAGCCACCGACAGAACCGCTTGCCCCGGTGCCACGATCGGCGCTACCGTCGTGATGACTGGTTGACCGAACGTGCCATTCTGGTCAACCAGTCAATCGCTCGACGAACCCGCAGGTGGAGCCGCATGAGTCATCCGAACCGCGAACGCGCCGACCGCATCCTCGACGCGGCGGGCGAGCTGCTGCTGCGCATGGGCTACCGCAAGGTGGCCGTCGACGACATCGCGCGCGCGGTCGGCATCGGCAAGGGCACCGTCTACCTGCACTGGCGCAACAAGGAGCTGCTGTTCCAGGCGCTGATGCTGCGCGAGTCCGCCGACTCGACCGACGAGATCCTGGCCGGGATCAAGGCCGACCCGGCGATGATCCTGCCGCACCGGATGATCCCGGCGTCGTTCCTCGTGACGCACCGCCGTCCGCTGGTGATGGCCATGCTGCGCGGCAACGCCGAGATGTTCGGCTCGATGGGCGACCTCGCGCTGAAGAAGCAGCAGGACGAGCTGCGCACGCAGTTCGAGGAGACGATGCTGCGGCACGGCCTCGTCCGCTCGGACGTGCCGAACCTGTCCTTCGCGCTCAACGCCACGACCGTCGGCTTCTACTTCGGCGGCACGCTCACCGACGAGTTCGACGGCATCACCCCGGAAGCGAAGGCGGAAGTCCTCGCGTACGTCATCCGCACCGCGTTCGAGCCGCCCGGGGAGCCCGATCCCCTCGCGGTCGCGGAGGTGGCGGCGGAATTGAGTTCGGCGCTCGAGGCGCTCGTCTCGGGCTACCGGAAAGGGATCTACGCACACGATCCCACCAGGGCACCCGGCTGATCCGGGGCCAACAGGGGAAGGGGCGGAAATGACCACCACACCGGCGGACACCTGGGGACTGCACGAGTCCCAGTTCTGGCTGCGGGGGAAGCAGCCGGAGAAGCGCGTCGAATTCGCCGCGGAACTGGGGATGTGGAACGTCTACGGGCACCCGGAGATCGAGGAGATCCTCCGTGACCCGGCGACGTACTCCTCCGACACCACCCGGCTGGTGCCGAAGGAGCTGATGCCGGAGGCCGACCTGGAAACGCTGTCGGCGGGCAACCTGCTGCAGCTCGACCCGCCGCTGCACAACAAGATGCGCAAGCTCGTCAGCCGCGCCTTCACCCCGAAGGTCGTGGCGGACCTGGAGCCGCGGATCGCGGCGATCACCCACGAAATGCTCGACGCGGTCAGCACGCCGGGCCGGCTGGAGCTGGTGGCCGACCTGGCCTACCCGCTGCCGGTGATCGTGATCGCCGAGCTGCTGGGCGTCCCGCCGGGCGACCGGTACCTGTTCAAGGGCTGGGTGGACAAGATGTTCGAGTCCTCCGAGCAGCTTTCCCTGGTCAAGAAGGACGAGAAGCAGGACGAAGCGATCAAGAAGTCCCTGGCGGGCCAGCAGGCGCTGCGGGACTACCTCGGCGGGCACGTCGACGAGCGGCGCGAGCGGCCGCGCGAGGACCTGCTGACCAAGCTGGTCGAAGCCGAAGTGGACGGCGAACGGCTCTCCCGCGACGAGGTCGTCAATTTCGCGAACATCCTGCTGCTGGCCGGGCACATCACCACCACGATGCTGCTCGGCAACTCCGTGCTCTGCCTGGACACCCATCCGGAGTGGGACGAGCGCGTGCGCGCGGACCGCTCGCTCGTGCCGCCGATGATCGAGGAGTCGCTGCGGTACCTGACACCGTTCGCGGCGGTGGCGCGCACCACCGTGCGGGAGGTCGAGCTGGGCGGCGCGACCGTGCCCGCCGATCAGCTGCTGATGGTGTGGGTGGCGGCGGCCAACCGCGACGAGCGGGTGTTCGCCGAGCCGGACCGGTTCGACCCGCTGCGGGACCCCAACCCGCACCTGGCGTTCGGCCGCGGCATCCACTTCTGCATCGGGGCACCGCTGGCCCGGCTCGAAGGCCGGGTGGCGCTGAACATCCTGTTCGACCGCTACCCGGCGCTGCGCACGATCCAGGGCGAGCCGCCGAAGTTCCAGGTGAACCCGAACATGACCGGCGTGCGGGAGCTGCCGCTCACGACGGAGTGAACCGGGTGCGCCCTGGGCGAAATCGCTCGCCCGGGGCGCTGCCCGTGCCGCAGAGTAGGGCGATGACGGTGGCGGTGCTCTCCGACATCCACGGCGTCCTCCCCGCGCTGGAGGCCGTGCTGGCCGAGCCCGACGTCGCCGCCGCGGACCGGATCGTGCTGCTCGGCGACATGCTCGCCGGGCCGATGCCGGTGGCGACGCTGGAGCGGCTGCTGGCGCTGGGCCCGCGCGCGGTCTGGGTGCGGGGCAACGCCGACCGCGAGCTGGCGGCGTCCGCGCGCGGCACCGGGACCTTCGTCCCGGACCCGATCTTCCCCTGGGCGGCGCGGCAGCTGCGTCCCGCGGACCTGCCGGTGCTGGACGCGCTCCCGCTGACCGTCACGATCGGCGACGTGCTGTTCTGCCACGCGACCCCGCGCGACGACACGGAAATCGTGCTCGTCGACAGCCCGCTGGAACGCTGGGCGGAAGTCCTCGGCGGCGTCTCGGCGGCGACGGTCGTCTGCGGGCACACGCACATGCCGTTCGTGCGGCTGGCCGACCGGCGGCGGATCGTGAACCCCGGCAGTGTCGGCATGCCTTACGGCAGCCCGGGTGCGCACTGGGCGCTGCTCGGCGCCGGGGTCGAGCTGCGGCGCACCGAGTACGACGCCGAGGCGGCCTGCCGGTTCCTGGCCGCGGAGTCGGCCTATCCCGGGATCGAGGAGTGGGCGGACGCTTTCGTCCGCCACCCGGCTTCCGACGCCGAAGCGCTGCGCGTGTTCAGCGGGCGCGGAACGAGTTCCACATGATGACCGCGGCGTACGGGAGGAACTCGCGGCCGCGGCGCCAGAGCCACGGGATTCCCTTGAGCACCAGCCAGCCCACGTGCCCGGCGGCGCTCGGCTCGACGCCGCCGCCGCAGGTGAGGCTCACCGGCTCCGGCACCGCGAAGCCGGCTTCGGCCAGCAGGCCGGTGAAGCCGCTGGCGAGCATGCGGTGGCCGAGTTCCGACGGGTGGAGCCGGTCGACGCTCCAGGCCGTGAGGTCGTAGGCGCCGGGCAGCGTTTCCAGGTCCAGGCAGGGGATCCCTTCGCGGGCGACGACCTCGTCGATGGCCGCGTTCAGCTCGGCGACGCGGGCGCTGAGGGCGCGCTTGAGCGACGGCGGCAGCCGGAACACCCGGCTGTGGTCGTGGAACCGGACGGGCACGACCGTGGTGCCGGTCTCCCGCAGCCGGTGGACGACCTCGGTGAGGTCGGCGGCGACGCGGGCGGCGTCGAAGTCCGGGCGCAGGGTGTCGTTCATGCCGGCCACCAGCAAGGCGACATCGGGCCGGTGCGCGACGGCGGCGGGCACCTGCCGGGTGAGCACGCAGCGCATCCGCGCACCGGTGAAGGACGGGTTGAGGTAGCCACCGGCGTCGACCCCGAGCGCGGTGGCGACGAGCGGGCCGACACCCCGCCACCCGCCGCGCCGGGGCAGCGGATCCCCGAGCCCGACGGCGGTGGAGTCCCCGAGCACGACGAGCCGCCGCGCTCGCCTGGGCGACGGGACGGCCGCGAGCGGGGGACGGGGAGGGCGTGGCGGTTCGGGCGAGGGAGTGACTTCGAGGCTGGTCACGGTCACGCCCACGACCATCGGCCACGGAAGCTCACCCCCGGTGAGGACGAGGTAACACGCCCGCGACAGCGCGCCTAATTCTTGACGCTCACCTCGGCGGTGCCGGAAATGTGTCGTTTGCCTGGTCGCGGGGGCTCTTCGGAGCGCCAGGTCACGAAAGGGTCACCGGCGAATCCGCGGCCAACCTCCTTCCGGCGCGCACGTCTTTCCCGGCGAGAACAAGATCTGCTTGTTCCATTCCGCAGGGGGAACACACCATGAACGAAAGCTTTGTTCGTCGCGCCCGGAAACTGTCGGTCGCCGGCGCCGGCGCGATTCTGGTCGGCCTGACGATGTCCGCGTGCAGCTCGGCGCCGGTGCCCGCGCCGACGCCCACCCCGTCCGCTGCACCCACAGCCACCGCCTCGACGGCCACGGCTGCCGCGCCCGCGCCCACCGCCGCCGCACCCGCGGCGGATCAGGCGGGCCGGCCGGTTGCGCCGCACCAGCCGGTGCCGGTGCTGGGCCGCCCGTGGGGGCCCTACCAGCACGGATACGGAACCGTCCGGCCCGGCCTGATCGACAACGGCGGCGACGCGTCGGCCGTGATCAGCCACGTGCACTGGCGGACGTGGGGCGGAGAAACCGCGACCGGCTCGGGGACGGCCTCGTTCGTCCCCGACGGTGAGCCGCTCGCCGCGGCCGTGCCGAAGACGGCCACGATCGAAGCGTGGGACCTGGGCACCTGCGACGGCAAGCTGATGTACCGCGCGGTCGGCTGGTTCTTCCCGGGCGAGCAGCTCGACAAGCACGAGCACATCGACCTCTGCACCGGGGAGTACGTCAAATCCTGACGATTCCCGGGTTCCGTTTTCCCGGAATTCCCCGGTGTCCGCGCGCCGAATTGCGGCGGGTGGGCGCCGGGGAACGTCCGGTCAGCGGAACGCCGGGTAGAACGCCAGGTCGGCGTGCGGGCCCAGCCGGGCCGCCAGTGCCGCCGCCACGCGGGCCGCGAACTCCGGGACCGCCGTCATCCGGACGTAGCCCGCGTGCTTGGCCAGGTCGCGCCACCACGTCACCAGCGCCGCCTCGCGGCTCACCGGTGCCGCGTGGTGGGACAGGTCCAGCGAGCCCAGCTCCTCGCCCGTGATCAGCCAGACCCGCAGCAGCTCGCTCGTCGTCAGGTGGGTCGCCAGGACCTCGTCGTCGGCGAAGGCGGGCCAGACCCCGACCACCTCCGCGCGCCAGGCCGCGATCATCGCCTCGCTCATGCCCGCCGGCAGGGCGAGCGCGTCCGGCCAGCTCGCGAACGGCAGTCGCAGGTGGGCCGCGTCGACCAGCGCCGAGCGGACGCAGCCGTACTCGAAGTCCAGGAACCGGACGCCCTCGCCCGTCACCAGGTTGTTGTCCGGGCTCAGCTCGACCGGGCTGAACGCCCGGAAGCCCGCCGAACGGGACTGCTCCAGCGCGGCGGCGACCAGCGTGCGGACCTCGTCCGGCACCTTGATGCCCAGCCGCTCCTGGATCACCGACGGCACCTGCGAACACAGCTCGTCGACCCCGTCGGAGTCGGTCTTCGCCGGGGCGCCCAGACGCCGCAGCAACGCGTTGAAGTCCGCCTCGCGGCCGGCCGTGCTCGCGTGCAGGCGGCCCAGCGACCGCGCCCACGACAGCAGCGCGCGCTCGGCCGCGCGGGAGTCGCGCGCGTAGAGCTTGTCCTCCAGCGTCGCCGTGCGGCCGAGGTCCTCCAGCACCAGCACGCGGTCGCGGCCGTCGTGGGCGAGCAGCTCCGGGCACATCCGCTCGTCCGGTGCCAGCGCCGTGAACAGCTGGTAGCTGACCGCCTCCTGGGCGAACGGGTCGGCCGCCCCCGGCTCGGGCCGCTCCGGGTAGTGCTTGACGACCAGCGTGCGCGGCAGCGCGAACGACGACGACACCACCCTCGCCCTGACCACCGTGGCCGGCCCGCTTCCCGCGAGGTCCTCGGGCGCGACCAGCGTGATCGCGCTGCCGAACCGGCGCGAGAGAACGGACTCGCCCGCCGCGACCGCCGCGGCCACGGCGAGGTGCTCGGCTCCTGCCCCGACCCCAGCGTCGCCGGCGGAGGAGGTGTCGACTGTCATTGTCACCGACCCTACTCGTGACTGAGCAACCATGACTACTGACAACCGGACAGGGAGGAGCTCCCGGCCGGCGGGGTCATCCCCGTGAAAGCGGACGCGTCCCCATCGGTGAACGTTGCCCATTCCGGCGCACGATCAACACAATGGCCGCAGCTGCAACGATTCCGAGAAGGTTCACCAGCAGCTGCCCGACCGACTGGAGGCACCGGCTCCACTCCCCCTTCACGGCGGCGACGACCGCGTAGCCGGCGGCCGGCACCGTCGTCACGGAGATGAAGACGCCCACGAGCGCGGCCGACTTCGCCGAGGTCATGGCCAGCATCCCGGCCGCGCCGGCGAGCATCGCGACGACCAGTGACGGCACGCCGACGGAGAAGACGAAGTCGACGTCGCTGTGCTGCTTCAGCTCGAACGCCTGCTCGCCGAAGACGTCGGTCACGCGGACCAGCAGGGCGCCACCCAGCGTGACCACCATGGCCAGCGGGAAGCCCACGGCCAGCGCCGCGGCCGCCTGCCCGGCGAGGTCGCGGCGCCGCAGCACCAGGCCGACCGCCAGGGCCGCGAGCGGCCCGAACTCGGGGCCGACGACCATCGCGCCGACGATCGTCACCGCCGAGTCGGTGAGCACGCCGGCCGCGGCGAGCAGGCACGCGATGGTGAGGAACGCCAGGTACGTCACGTTGAGCCGCGACTCCTCGCCGGTCCGGGCGACCAGCTCCTCCCACACGACGGCGTCCGCGCCTTCGCCCGGCGCGGCCTCCTCCGCCGCGTCGGCGGCGTCCGACAACGCCGTGTCGAGCGATTCGAGCGTGATGCCGCCGGTGTGGTCGAGCTCGAGCCCGCACAACGCGCCGACGATCTCGTCCGCCGCCTCCCGCGCGATGTCGGCCTCGACCAGGTCGCCTTCGGGTGCGACGGCGGCACCGCGGTGCACGACCAGGTGCGCCGTCCCGGCGTGTGCCCGCAGGACTTCGAGCGCCTCGGCGGTCTTGTCCGGCGGGCACACAGCCCTCAGGTGCAGCACTACTTCTGCGGCGGGGTGGCCGGCTTCGCGTCGATGCCGGCCTCCTTGCGCTGCTGCGCCGTGATCGGCGCGGGCGCCGCGGTCAGCGGGTCGTAGCCGCCGCCGGTCTTCGGGAACGCGATCACGTCACGCAGCGAGTCGGCCTTGGCCAGCAGCATGACGATCCGGTCCCAGCCGAACGCGATGCCGCCGTGCGGCGGCGGGCCGAACTGGAAGGCGTCGAGCAGGAAGCCGAACTTCTCCTGCGCTTCCTCCTCGCCGAGGCCCATCAGGTTGAACACGCGCTTCTGCACGTCGGCGCGGTGGATACGGATCGAGCCGCCGCCGATCTCGTTGCCGTTGCAGACGATGTCGTAGGCGTAGGCGAGCGCGTTGCCCGGGTCCTGCTCGAACTTGTCGATCCACTCCGGCGTCGGCGAGGTGAACGCGTGGTGCACGGCGGTCCACTTGCCGGAGCCGACGGCGACGTCGTCCCCGATCTCCTCGACCGGCGCGAACAGCGGCGCGTCGACCACCCAGACGAACGACCAGGCGTTCTCGTCGATCAGGCCGAGCCGCTTGCCGATCTCGTCGCGGGCCGCGCCGAGCAGCGGCTGCGTGGTCGCGGCCTTGCCGGCGGAGAAGAAGATGCAGTCGCCCGGCTTCGCGCCCGCCGCTGCGACGACGTTCTCACGCTCGTGCTCCGACAGGTTCTTCGCGACCGGGCCGCCGAGCGTGCCGTCCTCGTTGACGAGGATGTACGCGAGGCCCTTGGCGCCACGCTGCTTCGCCCACTCCTGCCACGCGTCGAGCTGGCGGCGCGGCTGGCTCGCCCCGCCCGCCATGACGACCGCCCCGACGTACGGCGCCTGGAACACGCGGAACGGCGTGTCGGCGAAGAACTCCGTCATGTCGGTGATCTCGAGGTCGAAGCGCAGGTCCGGCTTGTCCGAGCCGTACTTGGCCATCGCCTCGTGGTAGGTGATGCGCGGGATGGGCCGCGGGATCTCGTGCCCGATCAGCTGCCACAGCGCCGAGACGATGTCCTCGCCGAGCTTGATGACGTCGTCCTGCTCGACGAAGCTCATCTCGATGTCGAGCTGGGTGAACTCGGGCTGGCGGTCGGCGCGGAAGTCCTCGTCGCGGTAGCAGCGCGCGATCTGGTAGTACCGCTCCAGCCCGCCGACCATGAGCAGCTGCTTGAACAGCTGCGGCGACTGCGGCAGCGCGTACCAGGAACCGGGCTTGAGCCGGGCCGGGACCAGGAAGTCGCGCGCGCCTTCGGGGGTGGAGCGCGTCATGGTCGGGGTCTCGACCTCGACGAAGTCCTGCGCGTGCAGCACCTCGCGCGCGACGCGGCTGACCTCGCTGCGCAGCCGCATGGCCGCGGCCGGGCCGCTGCGGCGCAGGTCGAGGTAGCGGTGCTTGAGCCGCACCTCCTCGCCGACGTCGACGCGGTCGTCGATCGGGAACGGCAGCGGCGCGGACTCGGAGAGGACTTCCAGCTCGGTCGCGAGGACCTCGATCTCGCCGGTCGGGATGTCGGTGTTCGCGTTGCCTTCGGGGCGCTTCGAGACCTCGCCGACGATCTTGACGCAGAACTCCGAGCGCAGCGCGTGCGCGCGCTCGGCCATTTCGCCCTCGCGGAAGACGACCTGGGCGACGCCGCTGGCGTCACGGAGGTCGATGAAGATGACGCCGCCGTGATCTCGCCGCCGGGCCACCCATCCGGTGAGGGTGACGGTCTGTCCGGCCTGCTCGGCACGCAGGGTGCCGGCTCGGTGAGTGCGGAGCACTGCGACTGCTCTCCTTCGAGGTGGATGGTTCGCCAACGGAAAGGCTAACGAAGTGCCCAGCGTACGACGTCGGCAGGCTCGCCCGCGCGGCAGTTCCGGGCGAGTGTTCAGAGCACGAAACGCGGCCGGGCCTCGAGCGCGGCCACCAGGCGGTGCGCCTGGGCCAGGTAGGCGGCGACCTGGTAGATCCGCCCGCCCGGGTGAGTGGCGAGCCAGCCGGCGGCGGCCGGGGCGGAGGCGAAGAACGGCTGGCCCGCGCAGGCGACCGCGTCGGCGTGCTCGAGCCCGAAGCCGAGGTCGACCGCCGCGACGACGGCCGACGGCGGGTCGGCCTGGACGATCGCGTGCGCGGTGAGGTCGATGCGGATGCGCGTCCCGGTGACCGGGCAGGTCGCGGCCGCGTGGACGCGCTCGCCGGTGGCGACGGCGAGCAGGAACATGTCGACGGTGCCGTCCGGGCCGGCGCCGAGGGTGCCCTCGGCGGGTTCGAGCCGGTGGTGCGCCCCGCGCGGCGCGGGTCCGGTGCTCACGAGGTCGCGGTGCAGCGTGAAGCCGATGAGTTCGACGAGCCGGCGCGCTTCGGCCGGCGTGACGCCGACGGTCGCGGCGAGCCGTTCGACGCTCACGGGGTGCCGTCCGGCGCGGGTCAGCTTGAGGGCGGCCCACGCGAGCCGGGCGGCCGCGACCCGGTCGGTCCGCGAGGTCGTCATCGCCGCGCTCCCTTCCGCATCGATCGCTTCGACGTTAGGCGCCGGTGAGGTGGGACGACAACGACACGACCGGACATTTTCCCGCAAGCCCCCGACAGACCGGCGCAAGACGGCCGGGATTACGGCGATCGGCGCAGCGGCAGCCCCGCGACCGGCGGCGGGGGTGACGGCTTCACCCGGACGGCGGCGGGGGTGACGGCTTCACCCGGACGGCGGCCGGGCGGAGCATGACGCACCGACCGGGGTGCTTGTCCACAAAGGACCGGAAGCGGGCCGGACGCAAGCCGGACGCGAGCCGGACCGGTGAAGGCACACCGCACGGCCGGCCGCCGGAAGCCGAGCGGGCCACGGGAGCCGACCGAGACGGCCCCGCCGCACAACCGGACCAGCCACCGGAAACCAAGCCGCACCGCGACCGCCCCCACCGCACAACCGGACCGCCCACCCGCGGCAAAGTCGCCGGTGGTGCCGTCACGGGCGGCCTTCACAGCAACCGCAGCTGTTCCGCCTCCGGCACCTCCTCCCGCTGCTCCGGCACCGAAGCCGCGCGGGCGTCGAACCCCGTCTTCGGCGCCAACCCGTGCCGTCGCAGCAGCGGCGCCACCCGCTCCCCCAACCGCTCGCGATACGCCTTCTGCACGTAACTCCCCCGGGCGTACAGCTCCCGGTACCGCGGCACCAGCGCCGGGTACGTGGCCGCCAGCCACCGGCCGAACCACTCGCGGGCGCCCGGGCGCAGGTGCAGCGGGATCACCGTCACGCTCGACGCCCCCGCCTCCGCCAGCCGGGCGAACAGCGTGTCCAGCGCCTCCGGCGAGTCCGTCAGCCACGGCAGCACCGGCGCCACCAGCACCGAGCACGGCAGGCCGGCGTCGCGGGCCTTGCGGATCAGCTCCAGCCTGGCCCGCGGGCTCGGCGTGCCCGGCTCGAGGCGGTGCTGCAGCTCGCCGTCGAGCAGGGCCAGCGACACCGCCAGCGACACCGGCACGTCCGCCGAGACGTCGCGCAGCAGCGGCAGGTCGCGCGTCAGCACCGTGCCCTTCGTCAGCACCGACAACGGCGTCCCGGACCGCGCCAGCGCCGTGATGATTCCCGGCATCAGCCGGTAGCGGCCCTCCGCGCGCTGGTACGGGTCGGTGTTCGTGCCCATCGCCACGTGCTCGCGCCGCCACGACGGCTTCTTCAGCTGGGCCGCCAGCACCTGCGGCGCGTTGATCTTCACGACGACCTGCGTGTCGAAGTCGCGGCCCGCGTCGAAGTCCAGGTACGTGTGCGTGTTCCGGGCGAAGCAGTTGTGCGACACCATGCCGTCGGCGATGAAGTCGCCGGTGCCCGTGGTGATGTCGAACAGCGGCAGCTGCAATCCCAGCGGCTCGATCGCCTCGACGCGGCGGCGGCTCGCGCCGATCACCGCGCCGTCCAGCGAGCGCTTCCACCCCACCGCCGGGTTGCTCACGTGCAGGAACCGCAGCACTTCCGCGGTCCCGCCGAGCAGCCGGACCTCCTGGCGGGCGGGGAACTTCGGCACCTCGTCGATCTGGTGGGCGAAGCCGAAGCGGGTGAGCGCCGCCGCGAAGGCCTCGACGATCTCGGGCTCGTCGTGGGCCACGGCGAGCACGCCGCGCCCGAAGTCGCCCGCGAGGTCGAAGACGCCGGCGAGGAACCCGCGCTGCCAGTGCGCATCCGGCTCCGGCGGCACCTGGAGGAACCCGACGGACGCACCGAAGTCCGGCAGGTACTCCAGCGCCCGCGCGGCGGCGTCCGCCTCCGCGGCGAACCCGCCCGAGCGCAGCATCCCGCACAGGTAGCCGGCCCGGTAGCCGAGCGTCTCGTCCGGCGTCGGCTCGAACCGGCCGACGCCGATCAGCTCGGTGCCCGGCTCCAGGTGCGGCCGCTGGGCCGCGCCGAACTTGCTGCCGGTGACGTGCTTCCAGCCCTTGCTGGTGAGGAACCGGTGGTCGCCGCCGGCGACGAGCCGGGTGCCGTCTTCGAGCGTCACCCGGTACGCGGCGCGCAGGGTCGTCCAGTGCGCTTCGACGCGGGTCGGCACGAGCCGCCGGGACGCGCCGTGGCCGCGGGTGCCGTAGATGGTGTCGCCGACCTTCAGCTCCGACAGCGCCTTCGTGCGGCCGTCGGCCATCAGGATCCGGGTGCCGCCCTCGAGGCAGTACGTGCAGGCGTGGGAGCACCCGCGGTACGGGTTGACGGTCCAGCCGAACGGCACCCCGGACCCGGACGGCACCTTGTTCAGCACCGAGCGGGCGTGCACCTCGTGGAAGGTGACGCCGTCGAAATCCGGTGACCGCACCGATCGCACCAGGCCCTCCAGCCCGGGCAGTGCCGGCTCACCCTGCCCTGCTCGCTGCCGATCCCATCGCACGACGTCAGTCGAACATATGTTCTAGTCAGGTGTCAAACCGGTTCGCCGCCGCAGAACCCAGGCCGGGGCGGATGGTGCTGGTGTGACTGGCGGGACGGCGCTGAGCCAACCGGGTGGCGTTCCGCCGGCCACTCGCGGCCGGCGTGGGCGCTCTGCGCCCGTCACGACGCCGGAAAGCAGGATCGGTGAACTCCCGGACCGCGAAGATCATGCTCGCCGCGACGCGGACGGCTGCCGGGTGGACGCCGTCGGCCGTGCCGCGCCGGCCGGCCCGGGGTCCGGCGGGGCGAAGCTGGACCCGCTCAGGAGGAGAAGCGGTCCAGCGCCCTGATCTTGTTGGTCGCGTCGAGCGCCGCCACCTTGTACGCCTCCGACAGCGTCGGGTAGTTGAACACCGCGTCGACCAGGTAGTCGACGGTGCCGCCGCAGCCCATCACCGCCTGTCCGATGTGGACGAGGTCGGTGGCGCCCGTGCCGAACACGTGGACGCCCAGCAGCTTCCGGTCCGCCGTGGACACCAGCAGCTTGAGCATGCCGTAACTGTCGCCGGTGATCTGGCCGCGCGCCAGCTCCCGGTAGCGCGCGATGCCCACCTCGTACGGCACCGACGACGACGTCAGCTGCGCCTCCGTCGCGCCCACGTAGGAAATTTCGGGGATCGTGTAGATGCCGATCGGCTGCAGCGCACCCAGGCCGTTCGCCGGTTCGCCGAACGCGTGGTACGCGGCGAGCCTGCCCTGGTCCATCGACGTCGCCGCCAGCGCCGGGAAGCCGATCACGTCGCCGACCGCGTAGATGTGCGGCACCTCGGTGCGGTAGTTCGCGTCGACGACCAGGCGGCCGCGCTCGTCCGCGGTCAGGCCCGCCGCCTCGAGGTTCAGCTCGCCGGTCATGCCCTGCCGTCCCGCCGAGTACATGACGCCGTCGGCCGGGATGCGCTTGCCGCTGACCAGCGTGGTGATCGTGGCCTGGTCGGACACGGCGACGTCCGCGACCTTCTCGCCGAAGCGGAACGTGACGCCGAGGTCGCGCAGCTGGAACTTGAGCGACTCGACGATCTCCGGGTCGCAGAAGTCGAGCATGTGGTCGCGCTGCTCGACCACGGTCACCCGCGAGCCGAGCGCGGCGAACATCGACGCGTACTCGATCCCGATCACCCCCGCGCCCACCACGACCAGCGACGACGGGATCTGCTCGAGGCGCAGGATCTCGTCGGAGTCGAGCACGCGCGCGGCGTCGAAGTCGACGTGCCCGGGCCGCGCGGGCCGGGTGCCGGTGGCGATCACGACGTAGTCCGCGCTCAGCGTCCGCCGGTCGCCGCGGTGGCGGCCTTCGACGACCACGGTGTGCGGGTCGGCGAAGGAGCCGGTGCCGGCGATCAGGTCGACGTGGTTGCGCATCAGCTGCGCGCGCACGACCTGGACCTCGCGCCCGACGACGTGCTGGGTGCGCGCCAGCAGGTCGGCGATCGTGATGTCCTGCTTCACGCGGTAGCTGGCGCCGTACAGCTCGCGCTGGTTCATGCCGGTCAGGTAGAGCACGGCCTCCCGCAGCGTCTTGGACGGGATCGTGCCGGTGTTGACGCAGACGCCGCCGACCATGTCGTGCCGGTCCACGACCGCGACCCGCTTGCCGAGCTTCGCCGCGGCGATCGCGGCCTTCTGGCCGCCGGGGCCCGAACCGATGACGATGAGGTCGTACTCGTGCTCGCTCACGACGTCGAGCCTGCGCATCCGGGCGTCCCGGCGCAACCCCCGGCCGGTGAAGATCCGCCCGCTTCCCCGCTCCGGGGCTGGCCGACGACGCGACCGGCGCCGTGCTGACGAGGTCGCCGCGACCTGACAGCCGGAGGGGCCGTCAGCCCGGTCACGACCGCAGGGCGCCCCGCCGCCGCTGCCAGTCCGTGACCGTCTCCAGCCCCGACTCGATCTCCTCCGTCAACGACGCCGCCAGCTGGGCCGCGACGTCCGTGCCCAGCAGCTCCGCCACGCGGTCCACCAGCGACAGCGCCTCCCACGGCGATCCCGCCAACGTCCCCACCGGCACCCCGGGCTCCGGCGGCGCCAGCCCCTCCTCCAGCCCGGACTGGCCCGCCGCCAGCAGGGCCGCCACCACCAGGTGCGGCTGCGCGTCCGCGCCCGGGAAGCGGAACTCCAGGCGGCGGTTGCCGCCGAAACCCGCCACCCGCACCGCGGCCGTCCGGTCGTCGTGGCCCCACCGCACCTCGCGCGGCGAAAACGGCGCTGTCCGCAGGCGCACGTAGCTGTTCCACGTCGGGGCCCACACCGCCGTCAACGCCCGCGCCTCGCGCAGCACGCCCGCCAGGAAGCCGCCCAGCAAGTCCGGCGCCGAACCGTCCATGGCGGACAGCGACAGGTGCACGTGCCCCGAATTCCCTTGCCCCGCAGCGGGAGCCGCCAGATACGACGCGGTGACGGAATGGCGGGCCGCGACCCGGCGCACGATCAGCTGCTGCAGCAGCACGTCGTCGCACGCGGCCAGGGCGTCGCGGTGGCGCAGCACTATCTCGTACTGTCCCGGATGGCACTCCGCGCGCGCCGACTCGACACCCAGCCCGGCCTCGTCGAGCGCCAGCCGCACGTCGGCCAGCAGCGGCGCCAGGCTCTCGGTTCCACCCACCGCGTAGTCCACGCCGTGGGCCGTCAGCGGCGCGCCGGACGCGCCGGAAAACACCACTTCGTGCTCGATGCCCACCGACGGCACCAGCCCCAGGCCTTCCAGCGCCGCCAGCTGGCCGCGCAGCACCTCGCGCGGCGCCAGCTCCGCCGCCTCGCCGGTCGGCCACTCCGCGTCGCACACCACCGCCCACGTCCGGTCGCCCAGCGGGACCGCGGTCGCCGCGTCCGGGCGCATCCGCAGGTCACCGAAGCCTTCGACGTACCCGCCCAGCGCTCCGGATGCCGGCAGCGGGTCGCGTGACGGCGTCCACGCGAACACGTAACTGCAGACGCCGTAACCGTCGTCGAGCGCCGAAGCGGCGAACGGCCCGGCCAGCTCGACCGCCGCGAACCGCGCGTGCGGGTCGGGCACCAGCAGGAGCAGCCGCGCGCCGTCCTCGGCCAGCACCCCGCGCAGCACGGACGCGCCCGCCGACGCCGCGGCGCGGCGGGCGGCCAGTGACCGCGGGCCGCCGGGCCGCGCGAACGGCGTCACCACGCGCCGCCCGGATCCGGCGCGTGCAGCGGGTTCGGGACGCGGCCCCAGCGGACGTCGAACTCGTCGTCGCGCTCCACCTTGTCGAAGCCCTGGCCGGCGAAGTGCTCCCGGTTCAGCGTCACGCGCTCGACGTCCGGGGCGAACAGGCGGCAGGCGTCGAAGCGCGCGGCCACGTCCGGGTTCTCGTCGCGGTAGCGGCCGGCGATCTCCCGCACCGGCGCCCAGAACCGCGCCCGCGGCAGGCCCAGCTCATCGAGCAGGACCTCGGCCCAGAACCGGAACTGACCGGCGAACACCGAGCTGAACAGCGACTGGGCGAGCAGGTGCGCGGGCCAGCGCAGCATGTCCGCCGCGGCCTCCGGCGGCAGCGACGCGTAGCTCTCCAGCGGTTCGTCGAGCAGGTCGACGCCCTGGGCGAAGTCCTTGATCAGCACCCGTTGCGGCAACCCGGCGGCGTCCACGACGAGGACGAGGTTCTGGCCGTGCGGGCAGAACCCCACGCCGTGCCGCAGCAGCCACTGCAGCAACGGCGTCAGCAGCAGGTCGAACAGCCGCGTCAGCCACGCCTGCGCGTCGCCGCCGCCGATGAGGTGCGCCAGCACGGAAACCCCGTCCGGCCCGCGGTAGGGCAGGGCGGCGAACGAAAGCGCGCGCTCCCCCTCGCCCAGCTGCGCGGCCAGGGGCTCCCGCCAGAGCGCGCCCAAGGTCTCGTGGAACCGGTACGGCAGCTGTTCGAGGTGCCCGAACAGCGGGTGCTTCACCGACACGCTCGCGACCTCGCCCAGCAACCCGAACCGGTACTTTTCGCTCAGCAGCGGGTCGCCGGCGCTGATCCGCCGCAGCCACGAGGTGACCGACGGCCCGGCGAGCGTGGCCGCCGAGTTCAGGCCGCGGTAGACGAGCGTGTTGCGCACCGACACCGCGGTCTTGACGTCGTGGCGGCCCGGTGTCGTCACGTTCGCCAGGGTCCGGACCGTCTGGTGCGGACGGTAGGCGTCGGCGCTCTCCCCGAGTTCGATCACGGCGCCGGTGGCGAGTTCGGCGGCGTAGAGCGTGCCCAGGATTTCGTCGGCCTGCCACGGGTGCACCGGCACCCAGACGTAGTCCGCGGGCGCGCGGGCCGCGAACTCCGCCCGCCGAGGACCGAGTTCGGCGTCCAGCAGGGCGTCCCGGCTCAGCTCGCCGACGCAGCGGAACTCGGCGTGGTCCGGGTGCACGGCGAACCAGCGCAGCCGGACGTCGGCGCCGGCCTCGGGCGCGTAGCGGGCGCGGTCACGCGCGGAGAACCCGACGCGGCCCTTGTTGAGCACGAGCCGCGGGTGGCCGGTGAGGTGCCCGTCGGCGAGGTTGTAGTCCATTGCGGACACCTCGGCGGCGGTCGGCGCGCGACGCAGGCGGGCCGCCTCGTTCGCCACCGTCGCGGTCAGCTCGGCGAGGACGTCCGCCAGCCGCAACCCGCCGAGCCCCAGCGGTTCCCGCGCGTCCACGACGAGGGTGCGCGGATCGGTGGCGGGCTCGCCGGACCGGTACGCGCTGCCGGGCTCGACCGTCCACGCTTCGAAGGCGCCGCGCCGGGCCCGGAAGGTGTAGACCACGCCGCGCGGCAGGTCCAGCCGGTAGCCGTCGCCGTCGGCGACCGGTTCCAGCATGTGCTCGTAGGACAGCTCCCCGAGCATCTTGTGCACGATGAGGGCTCCGGCCGCGCGCCAGGCGGCGGCGTCGTCGAGGGTCACTGGTCCTCCAGGCCGAACGTGGTGAAGGCGGTGCGGGCGGGCAGGTCGTAGACGGTCTTGCCGCAGACGGCGTTGAGGATCACGGCCGCGCGCCAGGCCCCGAGGCCGAGGTCGGGCGCGCCGGGCCCGTGGGTGTGCCGTTCCGCGTTCTGCACGAACAGCGGGCCCGGCACGTCGAGCGCGACGCGGTAGTCGGCGCCGACTTCCAGCCGGCCCTTCCGGTCGCGGTGGACGGCGTCGCCGAGCCCGGCCAGCAGCTTCCCGGTCGGGGTTTCCGCGTAACCGGTGGCCGCGACGACGGCGCCGGTGCGCAGGGTGGCACTCCGGCCCTGCTGGACGTGCCGGACCCCGAGTTCGATCTCGCCGTCCACCAGGGACGCCGTCACCACCTCGACGCCGGGGGTGAGCACCGCGCCCGGCGGCCCGCTGATGCTGCGTCGGTACAGCTCGTCGTGGATCGCACCGATGGTCTCGGTGTCGATGCCCTTGTACAGCTGCCATTGCGCGGGCAGCAGCCGGTCGCGGACGGCTTCGGGCAGGCCGTGGAAGTACGCCGTGTAGTCCGGGGTGAACTGCTCCAGCCCGAGCTTCGAGTACTCCATCGGCGCGAACGCGGGCGTCCGGGCGAGCCACCGCAGTCCGTCCACAGTGGATCGTGAGCGCAGCAGGTCGAGCACGACCTCCGCCCCGGACTGCCCGGACCCGACCACCGTGACGCGCTCGGCGGCCAGGAGCTTTTCGCGGTGGGCCAGGTAGTCGGCCGAGTGCAGGGCCAGGGCGCCGGGGTCCGCGACGAGGTCCCGCAGCGGTCCCGGCACCGAAGGCACCGAGCCGACGCCGAGCACGACGGCGTCGGCGAGGACCGGCTCGGCTCCCGCGACCGTCAGCTCGAAGGCGTCGTCCACCCAGCGGACGGCGGTGACCTCGTGACCGAACCGGCACGACGGCAGCCGGGCCGCGGCCCACCGGCCGTAGTCGTCGTATTCGGCGCGCGGGATGTGGAACCGCTCGGCGAAGTAGAACGGCAGCAGCCGCCCGCGGTCGCGCAGGTAGTTGAGGAAGGACAACGGGCTGGTCGGGTCGACGAGCGTGACCAGGTCGGCGAGGAACGGCACCTGCAGCGTCGCGCCGTCGACCAGCAGGCCGGGGTGCCAGCGGAACTCCGGGCGCGCGTCGAAGAACACCGCGTCGAGGCTGTCGATCCCGGCGGCCAGCGCCGCGAGCGAGAGGTTGAACGGCCCGATCCCGATGCCCGCCAGGTGGTGGCGCCTCACGAAGCGACCGGGTTTTCCCGGACGGCCACGAGCTCGGCGCCGGCGGTCGCGACGATCCGGTCGAGCAGCGTGCGGTAATCGGCGGCGGTGGTGTGCGGGTGCAGCAGCGTCAGCTTGAGCCACAGCTGGGTGGCGCCGCCGGGCCCGGTCGGCAGCGCGGCGCGGCCGATGACCGCGGTACCCGCTTCGAGGAGGGCGCGGCGGATGCGGGCGACGAGCTCGTCACCACCGGTCTCCTCGGCGGCGACCGGCCGCAGGACCACGGTGGACAGCTCGGGCGGGCCCCAGAGGCGGAGGCCGGGGTGCGCGTCGACCAGCTCGGCGACCTGGGTCGCGGTGGCGCAGCAGCGTTCGACGAGGGCGCCGAGGCCGTCGGTGCCGAGCGCGCGCACGGTGACGGCCATCCGGAAGGCGTCCGGGCGGCGGGACGTGCGGATCGAGCGGCCGAGCAGGTCGGGCAGGCCGGCCTCGGTGTCGTCGCCGGCGTTGAGGTACTCGGCACGGACGGTGAGCGCGGCGAGGTCGGCGGCCTCCCGGGCGGCGAAGAGCCCGGCGGCGACCGGCTGCCAGCCGAACTTGTGCAGGTCGAGGGCGACGGAGTCGGCCAGCTCGAGCCCGGCGAGCTTCGGGCGCAGGGCGTCGCTGCAGAGGGCGGTGCCGCCGTACGCGGCGTCGACGTGCAGGCGGGCCCCGGCGCGGCGGCAGATCCCGGCGATTTCGGGCAACGGGTCGAGGGTGCCGGTGTTGGTGGTCCCGGCGGTGGCGACGACGACGGTGTGCGGCCCGGCGGCGTCGGCGAGGGCACCGGGAAGCAGCCGGTCGCGTTCGCACGGGACGACGACGGGCGCGGGAAGGCCGAGCAGCCAGGCGGCGCGGGCGACGCTGTGGTGGGCGTTGGCCCCGCAGACAACCTGGCGGATGCCGTGTTCGCGGGCGAGGAGCAGACCGAGGAGGTTGGACTCGGTGCCGCCGGTGGTGACGACGGCGTCGGGGGTCCCGGCGTGGGGATAACACAATCGGGCGATTCCGGCGGTGAACTCCCGCTCGAGCTCGCTGGCGACGGGTGCCTGGTCCCAGGAGTCCATGGAGGGGTTGAGGGCACTGGCGACGACATCGGCGGCAACGGCCACGGCGAGCGGCGGGCAGTGCAGGTGGGCGGCACAGCCGGGATCGGCGGGATCGGCGGAGCCGGCGGCGAGAAGCCGGCTCAGCTCTTCGAGCGCGGCTTCGGCCCCGACGCCTCGGCGAGGCAGCGCACCGGTAGTGGCGCCGGTGCCGCTCACCGGCTCGGGTTCACTCGGCCGAGCGGCGGGTCGGCGGGCGCCACGTTCAGTCGCACCCGGCTCGGCGCTCAACACCGCGGAGGCGGGTTGGCGGGCACTGCACTCAACCACACCCGGCTCGGCGCTCAGCACCGCGGCGGCGGCAGCCTCGCCCGCCGCCGCCGGCTCCCGCGCGGCGCCGGCCGGAGCCGCCGAGCGGTCGGAACCCGCAGCTCCCTCACCACCCGCGTGGCCGGCCACCCCCGCGTCCAGCTCGCCACCCTCCGCCACCAGTGCCGCCGCCACCGCCGCCGGGCCGCCTGCCGGGATCGGGCCGCCGCGTTCCGCGATGCCCGCCGCCATTCCGCGCAGTGCCACCGGGATCAGCTCGCCGAGCCGGTCCGCGCCGTCCGCGCCTCCGGCCAGCCCGTCTTCCCGCATCTCCCCGCCTTCCTTAGGGTTGCCTTGCCTACGCTGCGCAACAGTACGGCGACCGACGGCTGCCTGTCATCCGGCCCCACCCAGGATGCTCGACCGGGTGGCGGGGACGCGTCGGCCATCGGGAGTAGGTTCACCGCGAGGAGGTGATCACGTGCCCCGCTGGGACGTCCTGCTCGCGATCGGCGCGGGCGGCGCGCTGGGCAGCCTCGCCCGCTACGGCCTGTCGGTGGCGCTCCCGCACTCCCGCGGCGAGTTCGCCGTCGCGACGCTGGTCACCAACGTCCTCGGCTGCCTGCTCATCGGCGTCCTCATGGCCTTCCTGACGACGACCGCGCGGCCGCACCACCTGCTCCGCCCGTTCCTCGGCGTCGGCATCCTCGGTGGCTTCACGACGTTCTCCACGTTCGTGACCGACACCCTGGACGCGGCGGTGACCGGGCGGATACTGGGTTCGCTGGCCTACGCGCTCGCGTCGGTGGTGCTGTGCCTGGCCGCGGTCACGGCCGGCCTGACGGCGACGCGCGCGGTGCGGAAGGGACGCTGATGGAAGGACCTGCGACGCGGCTGACGATCTACCTCGGCGAAGACGACCACTGGCACCAGAAGCCGCTCTACCACGAGATCGTCCGCCGGGCACGGGACGCCGGGCTGGCCGGCGCTTCGGTGCTTCGCGGCGTCGAGGGCTACGGCGCGTCGTCGCTGATCCACACCACGCGGATCCTTTCGCTGTCGGAGGACCTGCCCGTGGTCATCGTCATCATCGACGCGGAGGAGAAGCTGCGGGCGTTCCTGCCGCAGCTGGACGAGCTGGTCGGCGAGGGACTGGTGACGCTCGACCGGGTCGAGGTGGTCCGCCACGTGGGACGGACGGAGTGACGCCGCTGCTGGTGGCCCTCGGCGGAGCGGCGGGGTCGATCCTGCGCTACCTGACCGACCGGCGCGTGCAGGCGTGGCGCGGCTCGCCGTTCCCGTTCGGGACGCTGACGGTGAACATCGCGGGCTCGTTCATCCTGGGCTTCGTGAGCGGCTGGCTCCTGCACGGCGCGGCACCGTCGTCGGTGCGCGCGCTGGTGGCGGTGGGCTTCTGCGGTGGCCTGACGACGTTCTCGACGTTCGGCTACGAGACCGTCCGGCTGTTCCTGGAGAAGACGCGGCTGCACGCAGTGCTGAACGTGGTGGTGACGGTTCTGGCCGGGCTGGCTTCGGGCGCGCTCGGGCTCCTGCTGGCGACCGGCGTCTTCGCCTAGTGTGAAGACCGGAAACCGACGTCTCCGTCCTCCTCCGGCACCCGGGAAACACCGGGTGCCGGAGGCTGGCCACGGAATATCAGCGCGGCGCCAGGCCGCGCACCTGCTCGAAGGGGTCCGTCCCCGTCGGCAGCAGCGCGATGACCGGCGTCGTCAGTCCGTTGTCCACATAGGACTGCACCTGCTCCCGGCACGACTCGACGCTGCCGTGGATCACCAGCTCGTCGACCACCGAGTCCGGGATCACCTGGTTGGCCTTCTGCCGGTCCCCGGCCGCCCACGCCTCGTGCATCGGGGCCAGCGCCTCGCCGCGGCCGAGCCAGTCGTGGAACGCCGCGTACACCGGGACCGTCAGGTAGCTCGAGATCAGCATCCGCCCGAGGCCGCGCGCCGCCTCGGCGTCCTCCGTCGGGCAGACGAAGATCCGGGCCGCCAGCTCGATGTCCGGGCCGATCACCGAACGCACCTTCGGCACGTCCGAAGCCGCCAGCCAGTTGGTGATCGCGCCGTCGGCCTCCCGGGCCGCCAGGCGCAGCATGCCCGGCCGCAACGCCGCCAGCATGATCGACGGCGGCGGGTCGGCCGGGCGCTCCAGCCGGAACTTCGACACGGCGAACGTCTCGTACTGCTCGCTGACCTTCTCCCCCGCCAGCGCCGTCCGCAGGAAGCGCAGCGTGTCGCGGGAGCGGGCGAACGGTTCGTCGAAGGAAGCCGCGTTCCACTGCGACACGATCACCGGGGACGACGCGCCGATGCCGAGGACGAACCGGCCGGGCGCCAGCTCGGCCACCGTCGCCGCCTGCATCGCCAGCAGACCCGGGCCGCGCGTGTACACCGGCACGATCGCCGTGCCCAGGCGCAGCTGCGGCGCCCACTGCGAGGCGAGCACCAGCGGCGTGAACGCGTCCGTGCCCGCGGTCTCGGCCGTCCACGCGTCGGTGTAGCCGAGGTCGGGCAGCTGCTCGACCAGCTCGCGGTGCGCGGTCAGCGGCACCCCGGTCAGCGGGATCGTGAGGCCCCAGCGGGTCATGCGTTCTCCTTCTCGACGGCGGAAAGCTCGCGCAGCAGCCAGTCCACCTGCGTGCGCATCAGGTTCTCCGCGACCTCTTCGGCCTGCGGCGTCATGTGGGTGGCGCCGGCCAGCGGCAGGAAGACGTGCGGACGGCCCTTCGCCAGCAGCGCCGACGACAGCCGCAGCGAGTGCGCGACGAACACGTTGTCGTCGGCCAGCCCGTGCACGATCAGCAGCGCCCGGCTCAGCTCGCCCGCGCTCTCGATCAGCGAGTTGTGCGCGTAGCACTCCGGATCGTCCTGCGGCTTGCCCAGGTACCGCTCGGTGTAGTGCGTGTCGTACAGCGACCAGTCGGTGACCGGCGCGCCCGCGACCGCCGCGTGGAAGACGTCCGGCCGCCGCAGCACCGCCAGCGCCGAGAGGTACCCGCCGTAGGACCAGCCGCGGATCGCCACGCGCTCCGGATCCAGCTCGGGACGAGACGCGGCCGCCGCCTGCAGCGCGTCGACCTGGTCCTGCAGCGTGACGTCGGCGAGGCGGCCGGCGATCTCGCGCTCCCACACCGCGCCGCGCCCTGGCGTGCCGCGGCCGTCCGCGACGAGCACCGCGAAGCCCTGGTCGGCCAGCCACTGCGACGTCAGGAACGCGTTGCGGCTCTGCAGGACCCGCTGGGCGTGCGGCCCGCCGTAGGGGTCGAGCAGCACCGGCAGCTTGCCCTCGCTCGGCTCGTAGCCACGCGGCAGGAGCAGCGCCGCGCGCAGGCCACGCTCCCCCAGCGTCAGCCACGTCAGGTTCGGCACGATGTCCGGGTCCACAGTGGACGCCGTGATCGACGCGGCCGGCGTGCCGTCGCGCAGCACCGATACGCGCGGGCCGCTGTACTCGAGGCTCCACGAGGAAAGCACGGTGACCGCGGCGGTCCCGGCACCGTGGTGCACGCCGTCCACAGTGGACAGGCGACGGACGGACGGCCCTTCGGTCCGGAAGACGTGGATCTGCGTCGGGTCGTCCTCGGAGGCGCTGAAGAGGATTTCGTCACCGACGTCGAGCACGGCCCGCAGCTGCAGCCCCGGCGGGGTGACGGCCTCGCCGCCGACGAACAGCCGGTGGTCGCCGTCGACCATGCCCTCGACCACCAGGCGGCCGTCGGGCGTCCACGCCGGGACGCCGGCGACGATGTCGATCCAGTGCCGGTCGGTCGCCGTGTGCACGACGGAGGTCGAGCCGTCGGCGACGTCCACGGCGAGGACGTCCATCCGCTTCTGGTCCCGCGGCTGCACGGCCAGCAGCGGCGGGCCACCGGCCGACCAGTGCACCGAGGCCAGGTACTCCCACTCGCCCCGCGAAACGTCGACCCGCGAGCCGTCCAGGCCGAGGATCGCCAAGGAAACCAGCGCGTTCGTGGTGCCCGCGGCCGGGTAGCCGACGACGTCGGCCGGGTGCTGCGGGTTGGCCGGGTCGGCGATGGTCCAGCGCGGGACCGGGCCGCGGTCGGAGCGTTCGGCCAGGATGCTGCGGCCGTCGGGGGCCCACCAGTAGCCGCGGGTGCGGTCCATCTCCTCGGCCGCGATGAACTCGGCGAGGCCCCAGGCGACGTCCTCGCCGTCCTCCTCGGCGAGCACGCGGTCGTCGCCGGTGGCCAGCTCCATCACGTGCAGCCGCCGGTTCTGCACGTAGGCGACGTGGGTGCCGGCCGGGTTCGGGCGCGGGTCGATCACGGCGCCGTCGACGCGCAGCGTCACCTCGCCCGACGCGAGGTCGAGGGTGTAGAGCTTGCCCGAGAGCGAGAACGCCGCGACGGTGAAGCCCGCGTCGACGCCGTAGTGGACGACGCCGCCGCCGGTCTCGCGGGCCCGCTCGCGGCGCGCCCGCTCCTCGGGCGGCAGTTCCTCCTCGCCGGGCAGCAGCTCGGCGGCGTCGACGAGCTTCGTCTCGGCGCCGGTCGCGAGGTCGGCCGACCACAGGCTGTGCCGGGGGTCGGTGCCCGACTCCGCGCGCAGGAACAGCACGCGGGAGCCGTCCGGGGCGACCCGGAACTCCTTCGGCGCGCCGAGGGTGAAGCGCTGGGTACGGGCCTGCTTACGGAGGAACGGGAGGTCGTCGGCATCGGTCACGCCCGCACTCTCTCAGACGGTCAGGCCGGGACGCCAACACCCTTGAGCTTCGCGAGTTCCGCGTCGACGTCGTAGTCCGGCTCCGGGAACCGCGGGCGCAGGTCGGCGAGGGTCTCGATGAGCAGCTCGGCGACCGCCCAGTTGCGGTACCACTTGTGGTCGGCGGGCACCGCGTACCAGGGCGCGTACGCGGTCGACGTGTGTTCGAAGATGTCGGTGTAGGCCTTCTCGTAGGCCGGCCAGTGCGACCGCGCCTCCAGGTCGCCCGGGTTGTACTTCCAGCGCTTCTCCGGCGTGACGAGCCGGGCCTTCAGCCGCTTGAGCTGCTCCTCCGGCGAGATGTGCAGGAACACCTTCAGCACGGTCGTGCCCGCGTCGGCCAGTTCCTGCTCGAACGCGGTGATCTCGGCGTACCGGCGCCGGCGTTCGGCGTCGGTGAGCAGCCCGGACACGCGCGGGACCAGGATGTCCTCGTAGTGCGAGCGGTCGAAGACGCCGATCTGGCCGGGCGCGGGCAGCTGCTTGCGGATCCGCCACAGGTAGTGGTGCCGCTGTTCGGCCGCGGTCGGCTTCTTGAACGCGGCGTAGCGGACGCCCATCGGGTCGACCAGGCCGAGCACGTGCGACACCGTGCCGCCCTTGCCGGAGGTGTCCATGCCCTGCAGCACCAGCAGCACGCTGCGGCTGCCGCCGCCGACGCCCTCGGCGTAGAGCGACTCCTGCAGCGCGGACAGGCGTTCGCCCGCGCTGTCGAGCTTCGCCAGCGCCTTGGGCTTCTTGCCGGGCCCGACCGGGGCCGAGCCCGGGTCCGGCAGCTTCCCGCCGATGCGCAGCGCGTCCCGGACCCGGCTTCCGTCGTCCTTCTTCGCCATCCTGCGAAGTTACCCGCTCACGCGGCGGCTTTCTCGGCGAAGAGCTTCAGCAGCCCGCCGTGCCCGCCTTCGGTCGAGACGCCTTCGCGCACCTTCGCGGCGGTCGCGCCGTGCCGTTCGAAGGCCCGGTGCTCGAGTTCGACGCGCGTGCTGCGGGGTCCTTCCTCGATGAACCGGACCTCGATCTCGCTGGCGTGGGCTGGGTCCGGGTCGATCCGCCAGTCGCCGTCGATGCGCCACGACAGCACCACCCGGGCGGGTGGCTCCCAGGCGAGCACCTCGCCCCATTGGCACTCGGCGCCGTCCACGGTCTTCTCGTACCACCGCCCGCCCGGCCCGGGCTCGAGCACCGCCTCGGCGAGGTCGGCCTCGCCGAGGTGGTGCTCGCGCGGCCACCAGCTGTCGAAGGCCTCCGTGTAGGTCTTGAACGCGTGCTCTCGCGAGCAGGCGACGGTGATGCTCTTGCGGATCGGCTCCAAGCTCATGACTGCTCCTCTTCTTCGGTGGATTCCGCCAGTCGGGCGAACGAGCGGAGCGCGTCCGACCACATGCGGTCGAGGTAGGCGCGCACCGCGGCGATGCCGTCGGGCTCGAGGCGGTACAGCCGTTTCGTGCCCACGGCCCGGTCCGCGACCAGGCCGGCCTCCTTGAGCACCTTGAGGTGCTGGGAGACGGCCGGGCGGCTGATCGGCAGGTCCGCGGCCAGCTCGCCGACCGCGCGCGGCCCGGCCCGGAGCGCTTCGACGATCGCGCGCCGCGACGGGTCGGCCAGCGCGGCCAGCTGGTCGCTTCCGTAAGTCGCCACGAACGGTAAGTTACGACTTACGAATGCGACCGTCAACCGCTGTGCAGCGTTTCGGGGGTGTGACACGCGTATTGCGCAACGAACGACGGGTGAAAGCAATGATTCCCGGCTGAACTCTGCGTCTGCTGCCTCTAACCTGAACGCATGACGACGTTCGCCGGCCGGGAGACCGCCGCCCCCACCGCCGCGAGCTTCATCGAGCTCGACGAGCAATGGAGCACGCACAACTACCACCCGCTGCCCGTCGTGATCGCCGAAGCGTCCGGCGCTTCGGTGACCGACGTCGAAGGCCGGTCCTACCTGGACTTCCTCTCCGGGTACTCGGCGCTGAACTTCGGCCACCGCCACCCGGACCTGATCGCCGCCGCGGTCGCGCAGCTCGGGCGCGTCACCCTGACGTCGCGGGCGTTCCACCACGACCAGCTCGGCCTGTTCTGCCGCGAGCTGGCGGAGCTGACCGGCACCGAGCTGGTGCTGCCGATGAACTCGGGCGCCGAGGCCGTCGAGTCCGCGGTCAAGGTCGCCCGCAAGTGGGCCCACCAGGTCAAGGGCGTGCCGGACGGCACGGCCGAGATCATCGTCGCCGGCTCGAACTTCCACGGCCGCACCACCACGATCGTGTCGTTCTCGACCGACGAGACCGCGCGCGCCGACTTCGGCCCGTTCACGCCGGGCTTCGTCACGGTGAAGTACGGCGACGCCGCCGCCCTGCGCGACGCGATCACCCCGCGCACGGCCGCGGTGCTGCTGGAGCCGGTGCAGGGCGAGGCGGGCGTCATCGTGCCGCCGGAGGGCTACTTCGCCGAGGTCCGCGCCGCGTGCGACGAGCACGGCGTGCTGCTGATCGCCGACGAGATCCAGTCCGGGCTGGCCCGCACGGGCACGGTGCTGGCGCTGGACCACGAAGGCGTCCGCGCCGACGTGTACACGCTGGGCAAGGCCCTCGGCGGCGGCATCCTGCCGGTGTCGGCGGTGGTCGGCCGCCGCGACGTGCTGGGCGTGCTGAAGCCGGGCGAGCACGGCTCGACGTTCGGCGGCAACCCCGTCGCGTGCGCGGTCGGGCGCGCGGTGGTGAAGCTGCTGAAGACCGGCGAATTCCAGCAGCGGTCGGCGGAGCTGGGCGCCCACCTGCACGACCGGCTCACGGCCCTGATCGGCCACGGGCTGTCCGAGGTCCGCGGCCGCGGCCTGTGGGCGGGCATCGACATCGCGCCGGGCGGCCCGTCCGGCCGGGCGGCGTCGGAGGCACTGGCCGGCCGGGGCGTGCTGTGCAAGGAGACCCACGAGCGCACGCTGCGCGTGGCCCCGCCGCTGGTGATCACCCGCGCGGAGCTGGACCGCGGCATCGACGCGATCGCCGAGGTGGTCCGCCCCTGAAACCACCGGATGCCGCCGGGTGAGCCTCCCGCCCCGGCGGCATCCGGGCACAGCCCGACCGGACAGGAAGCCGGTCAACCCTGGAGAGCGGCTTCCCCGCCGTGCCAGTTCTTCGTGAAAGGGCGACGGCGTGGCCGACCTCAAGCGGCGGTGCTCACCGGAGCGGTCGCGACGGCGCTGGCGGCCACCGCGGCCCCGGCACTGGCCTCCCCGGGCGGCGGGCGTTCCGGCTGGGCGTCAACCACACGCCGCCGGTGCGCTGATTTCCCCATGTGTGAGGACTGGCGGGAAGGCGACCTCGAGGACATCGCCGCGCCAGCCTCCACCGGCCCGCACACCACAGCCGCACGCCGCGCGACCCAAGCCTCGGGCCCACCGCACCCCACGAGCCGCGACTACCCTCGCGCCGGTGAGAACTCTGTGGGTACCGGCCGTGATCTGCGGGCTGCTCGCACTGCTGCTGGGTCTTCCCTTCGCCGGCGGCACCAGCGCAGGCCCGCTCGACGCCGCGGTCGCCGGCTGGACCGCGCACCTCAGCCCCGGCCTCCTGCGCGTGCTCGTCTTCCCCACCGAGCCCTACGTCGTCGCCGTGCTGGCCCTGCTCGCTGTCGGGCTTTGCCTGCGCGGGCGGCGGCGCGCCGATGCCGTTCTCGCCGTCGCCGCTCCCGTCGCCGCCGTCCTGCTCACCGGCCTCCTCCTGAAACCGCTCTACGGCCGGTGGAAGAACGGCACCCTCGTCTACCCCAGCGGGCACACCGTCGGCCTCGTCGCCGTGCTCACCGTGCTCGTGCTCGTCACCCGCAAGGCGGTCGTCGCGATCCTCGCCGCCCTGGCTCTCGCCGCCGCCGCGGCCGGGCTCGTCGGGCTCGGCTACCACTACCTCACCGACGTCGCCGGCGGGACGCTGTTCGCCGTCGCCGTCGTGCTGCTCAGCTGGTCGGTGCTGCGTCGCGCGCCAGCGCCGTCAGCCGGCTGACCGCGCGCAGGTACTTCTTGCGGTAGCCGCCGTTCACCATCTCCTCGGTGAACAGCGACGGCAGCGGCTCGCCCGAGACCACCACCGGGATCGCCCGGTCGTAGAGGCGGTCCGCGAACGCCACCAGCCGCAGCGCCACGTTCTGGTCCGGTGCCGGGTGGACACCGCGCAGATGCACCCGCGTGACGCCGTCCAGCAGCCGTCCGTAGCGCGACGGGTGCAGCGAAGCCAGGTGCTCGCACAGCGCGTCGAAGTCGTCCACAGTGGACCCCTCGTGCGCGGCCGCCGACGACTCCAGCTCCTCGGCCGACACCGGCGGCGGCGCGTCCGGCAGGCCGCGGTGGCGGTAGTCCGGCCCGTCGACGCGCACCACGCCGAACCGGGCCGACAGCGACTGGATCTCGCGCAGGAAGTCCTCGGCGGCGAAGCGGCCTTCGCCGAGCTTCTCCGGCAACGTGTTCGACGTCGCCGCGACGTACACGCCGGCGTCCATCAGCTCCTGCAGCAGCCGCGTCACCAGCGTGGTGTCGCCCGGGTCGTCCAGCTCGAACTCGTCGATGGCCAGGATCCGGTGCTCCGCCAGCCGCCGCACCGCCTCGGCGAAGCCCAGCGCGCCGACGAGGTGGGTCAGCTCGACGAACGTGCCGTACGCCTTGGGCGACGGCGCCGCGTGCCACGTCGAGGCCAGCAGGTGCGTCTTGCCGACGCCGAACCCGCCGTCGAGGTAGAGCCCCATCGGCCCGGACGGCTCGGCCGGCCCGCCGAAGAGCTTGAACCGCTTCTTCTCGCGCCGCGCGCCCACCTTCCCGGCGAACGCCGAGCACGCCTCGACCGCCGCCGCCTGGCTCGGCTCGTCCGGGTTCGGGACGTAGGTCGAGAACCGCACGGCGTCGAAGCGCGGCGGCGGCACCAGCGCGCCGATCAGCTCGTCGGCGGACAGCTCGGGACGGCGGTCGGTGAGGTGCGCGGGCATGGTCGCAGAGCCTATCGGCCGCCTCGCCGCCGCCGGGCGGACAGATCCCCCGGTAGAGACGCACTTCACGCCCGTGCTGGGATGCCTGCCGTGCGAAGCGTGTGGCCCGCGGTGACGGGCGAGCTGTCCGGGACCGACCTCGAGCGGATCTACGGCTACCCGGCGGACCTCGACCGGCCGTGGGTGCAGGTCAACTTCGTCGCGAGCGCCGACGGCGCGGTCGAGGTCGACACGACCTCCGCCGGCCTTTCGCACGCCGCCGACCGCGAAGTCTTCCTGCTCGGCCGGGACCTCGCCGACGTCGTCCTGGTCGGTGCCGGCACCGCCCGCGCCGAGAACTACCGCGGGGTCGTCGCGAGCGCGAAACGGCTGGAGCGCCGCCGTCGTCTCGGGTTCACCGGGGTCCCGCCGATCGCCGTCGTGACGCGCACCGCGGACCTGGACCCGGCGTCGCGGCTGTTCACCGAGACCGCCGTGCCCCCGATCGTGGTCACCACCGAAACCGCACGGACGGCGCCGCTCGAAGCCGCCGGCGCGGAGATCCTCCGCGCCGGGCGCGACGACGTCGACGTGGCCCGCGCCCTCGACCTGCTGGCCGCGAAGGGCCTGCGCCGCGTCGACTGCGAAGGCGGGCCACGGCTGTTCGCCCAGCTCGTCGCCGCCGACCTCGTCGACCAGCTCTGCCTCACCGTCGCGCCGCTGCTCGTGGCCGGGACGGCGGACCGGATCGCCACGGGCGCTTCGCCCGCCGTCCCGCGCCGGCTCGCCCTGGCGTCGATCCTCGTCGAGGACGGCTTCACACTGCTGCGCTACCGCCGGGACCGCGCCACTCCCCCGATCGGGTGACGTTGCGTGAGGGTTCCGGCCCCACGGGCATCGTAAGGGCGAACGCACGGCGAGAGGAGCCCGCACGCATGCATCCGGAACGGATCGAAACCCCCGGCACGGTGACCCCGCTCAACGAAGAAGGTGCCGCCGGCCGCACCACGATCGCGTCACTGGTCGTGCAGAAGGTCGCCGGCCTGGCCGCCCGCGAAGTCGCCGGAGTGCACGCGCTCGGCGGCGGCGGGGTGTCCCGCGCGATCGGCGCGCTGCGCGAACGCATCCCCGGCTCCGGCACGGTCAGCACGACCGGCGTGGCGGTGGAGGTCGGCGAGAAGCAGACCGCGATCGACCTCGACGTCATCGTCGAGTACGGCGCGCGGATCGCCGACGTCGCCCGCGCGGTGCGGCGCAACGTGATCACCGCGGTCGAGCAGATCACCGGCCTCGAGGTGATCGAGGTGAACATCGCGGTCAACGACATCCACCTGCCGGGCGAGGAAGAAGCCGAATCGACGCGGGTCGAATGACCGTCCGGATTCGACTGTCCAAGGAGGACATGTGAACGCAACGCAGACCGGGCTGCTGGCCGGGCTGGTCCTCGGCCTGGCCGCGACCCAGGGGTTCACCGCGTTCCTGGTGACCCTGGCCCTCGGCATCATCGGCCTGGTCGCCGGCCGGGTCCTCGACGGCGAGCTCGACCTCGGCGAGCTCTTCGGCAAGGGCCGCGACAAGTGAGCCCCGTCCTGGACGTGCCCCGCGAGCTCGCCGAACCCGCCGAGCGGGGCACCCTCACCATCGGGCACGGCGTCGTGCGCAAGGTCGCCCAGCACGCCGCCGACCAGGTGCCCGGCACCGCGCGGGACGGCGGGAAGGGCGCCAAGGCGAAGGTCAGCGGCCTGGACGACGACGTCGACCTCGCCCTGGACGTCGCCCTGCGGTACCCGGCGCCCGTACGCCGGGTCGCCGGCGCCGTGCGGGAGCGGGTCACCGAAGAGGTCGAGCGGATCACCGGCTTCCACGTGCGGACCCTCGCCGTGACGGTGTCCGGGCTGCGGCCGGACGTCCCGCCGAGGGTGCGGTAGCCGTGCGCCTGCTCGTCCGCCTCTTCGCCACCCTGCTGGGCCTGGCCTTCGCGGGGGCCGGCGCCCTGCTCGCCCTCGAAGTCGGCTGGCACTGGTGGCGCCCCGGTTCCGGGCCGCTGCTGGTGCCGTGGCCGCGCTGGCAGGCCGGGCTCGCGTCGCTGGGCTGGGACTCCTACGCGGTGCGCGTCGGCGCCGGCGTGCTCGCCGCCGCGGGCCTGGTGCTCGTGCTGTGCGCGCTGGCCGCCGGGAACCGCGCGATCCGGCTCACCGACCCGGCCCACGAAGTCAGCGTCTCGACGTCACCGCGGTCGCTGGCCCGGCTGGTCGGGCTCACCGTGCGCGCGCAGGACAACGTCGCGGGCGCGACGGTCACCGCGAGCGCCCGCCGCATCCGCGTCCGCGCGAAAAGCACCCTGGAAACCGAGGGCGAGCTCCGGCCGCGGCTGCTGGAAACGGTGTCCGCGCTGCTCGACGACGTCCCGCTCGCGCGGCGGCCGAAGGTGTCCGTCGTGGTCGACTCCCCCAAGGACCGCCGATGAGCAAGTCCGTCGCCGCGAAGGCGCTTTCCCGGTCGTACGCGGGCGAACGCACGCTGACCTTCCTCATCGGGCTGCTGGCCCTGGCCGGCGGCGCGCTGGCGCTGGTGGTCGGCTTCGGTCTGCTCGGCCGGTTCCGGGGCCGGCGGCCGTTGCTGGATCCGATGGCCCTCGCGTGGCTCGGCGGGCACGCCACGCCCGCGCGGATCGCCGCGATCGTGCTGGGCCTGCTGCTCTTCGTGCTCGGCCTGCGGTGGACCGTGCGGTCGCTGCGCCCGGAACCCCGCCCCGACCTGGACCTGGACCGCACCGAGGGCGCGGAACTCGTCGTCACCGCCGCCGCGATCTCCGGCGCCGTGCAGGCCGACGCCGAACAGCTCGACGGGGTCAGCCGGGCCCGGGTCCGCGCCGTCGGCTCGCGGACGTCCCCGGCGTTGCGCATCACCCTGTGGCTGCACGAGGGCACCGACCTCAAGGCGGTCTGGGCGGCGCTCGACACGCAGGTGCTGGCCAGGGCGCGCGAGTCGCTCGGCCTCGACGTGCTGCCCACCGCCGTGCGCCTCGAACTCGACACGAGCCCGGCGAAACGCGTGCGCTGACCGGCCGCGTTCCGCAGAATGCGGGCATGCCCCTACCGCTGCAGCCGACGCTGAAGCCGATGCTCGCCAAGCCCGCGAAGGCCATCCCGGACTCCGGCGGCCTGCTCTTCGAGCCGAAGTGGGACGGCTTCCGCTGCGTCGTCTTCCGCGACGGCGACGAGCTGTACCTGCAGTCCCGCGCGGAAAAGCCGCTCAACCGGTACTTCCCGGAGGCGGTCGCGCGGCTGCTGGAGACCCTGCCGCCGCGGATCGTGCTCGACGGCGAACTCGTCGTCGCCCGCGGCGGACGCCTCGACTTCGACGCGCTCACCGAACGCATCCATCCCGCCGAAAGCCGGATCACGCTGCTGGCGGCCGAGCAGCCCGCCGAGTTCGTCGCCTTCGACGTGCTCGCCCTCGGCGACGAGTCCCTGCTCGACGAGCCGACGTCCGTCCGCCGGGAACGGCTGGTCGAGCTGGCCGGCGACCGGTTCCCGCTCACCCCGGCCACCACCGACGCCGGGACCGCGCGGCACTGGTTCGAGCTGTTCGAGGGCGCGGGCCTCGACGGCGTCATCGGCAAGCCGCTCGACGAGCCGTACACGCCGGGCAAGCGGGTGATGCTCAAGTACAAGCACGTGCGCACCGCCGACTGCGTGCTGGCCGGGCTGCGCTGGCACGTCGACGGCGAACCCGGGGAGCTGGTCGGCTCTTTCCTGCTCGGCTTGTTCGACGGGAACGGGGTGCTGCACCACGTCGGCACCGTCGGGTCGTTCCCGATGCCGAAGCGGCGCGAACTCGCCGAAGAGCTCGCGCCGCTGATCACCGACGGCGAAGACCACCCGTGGGCCGGCCGCGCGCAGGGCGAAGGCCAGCGCATCCCGGGCGGCGTCACCCGCTGGCGGGCCACCGAGCACGAATGGGTGCCGCTGCGGCCCGAGCGCGTCGTCGAGGTCGCCTACGAGAACACCGAAGGCGGGATGCCGTCGCGGTTCCGGCACAACGCGCGGTTCAAGCGGTGGCGGCCCGACCGCGAACCCGCGTCGTGCGACTACAGCCAGCTCGACGAGCCGGCCCGCTACGACCTCGACGCGGTGTTCCGCGGCCAGGTGGTCCGGACCCGCTAACCCGCGTCCCACACCGGCCGTGCGAAGCTCGGCCTTGCCCCTCGAAGGGACCGCCCCCGCGAAGGGACGCTGCCCTGCCTGTGATCGACGTGAGGACCTCGCCCGTGCGCCGCCGCCGTACCCGTCTCCTGGTCGCGCTGCTCGCCCTGGCCTCCGCCGCCGGCTGCGCCGCCGGGCCGTCGGTCCGCCCGGCCCTGGTCGAAAACGACGGCAAGGCGGCGAGCGCCACGCCCACCGGCACCCCGCCGGTGCCGCTGCCGCCGCTGGGCGAGCCGGATTCGCCGTCGCTGCGGTGGGCCGACTGCGACGACGACACCCGGCAGCGGATCGGCACCCCCGGCGTGCCGGACAGCCTGCACTTCACCTGCGCCCGCGTCACCGCGCCGCTCGACGCGCCCGGCGAGCCCCGGCGGTCGGTGGTGCGGCTGCTGGCGCTGAAGGCCGGGACCGGGCCGGTGCCGCTGGTCGTGGTGAACGACGTCGACGGCGATCCCGGCACGGTGTACGCCGCGCGGCTGGCCGCGACCCTGCCGCCGGCGTTCCTGGAGAAGTTCTCGCTGGTCGGCATCGACCGGCGCGGCACCGGGCTCTCGGGGGCCGCGCAGTGCGTGCCGCCGGAAACCCGGGCCGCCCTGATCGAAGCGGACCCGGCGCAGGGCGACCTGCAGGACGTGCTGGACGCCGCGCGCAAGGCCGGCCAGCAGTGCGCGATCGAGCTGGACGACTCCCAGACCGCGCTGGACAGCTGGCGCGCCGCCGGCGACCTCGAGGAGCTGCGCAAGCAGCTGGGCATGGCCCGGCTCACCGCGCTCGGCCGCGGCGACGGCTCGAAGGTGCTGGCGGAGTACGCGGTCCGGTTCCCCGGGCAGGTCGGGCGGATGGTCCTCGACGGCGTCCCGGACCCGGGCGCGGACACCGCGGCGGTGCTCGACGCGGTCGCCGCGGGCGCCCAGTCCACGCTGGACGCCTTCGGCACGGACTGCGCGGCGCGCGGCTGCCGGCTCGGCGATCCGAAGGCGGCGCTGGCGGCGCTGACCGACCAGTTGCGGCGCACGCCGCCGACGACCGGCGACGGTGTGGCGTTCGGCCCCGGGGTGGCGATGTTCGCGGTCTACTCGGGGCTGGCGCAGCGTTCGCGCTGGCCGGAGCTGGCCGACGCGATCGCGGCGGCCCGCGCGGGTGACATCGGCCCGCTCGCGGCGTTCGCCGCGCCGGTGCTGCACGACTCGCGCGCGCAGCCGTCGCGGATCGACGCGACCATCGCCACGCGCTGCAACGACAGCCAGACACGTCTGTCGGCCGACCAGCTCGACCAGGTCGTGGCCGGGATGCGGGCGAAGTACCCGCAGTTCGGCGCGGTCGTCGCCCAGCAGCTGGCCTGGTGCGGCCCGTGGCCGGTGCGGACCGAGCCGCTGCCGGCGCCGGGCGTGCCGGGCGTCCCGCCGATCCTGGTCACGGCCACCGCGACGGATCCGGTGACCCCGGGCGTGGGCAGCACCCGCGCGGCGGACCAGATGCCGTCCGCGGTGACGATCACCTGGCAGGGCGCGGGCCACGGCGCGGTCGGCACGTCACCGTGCGTCACCGACGCGGCGCGCGCCTTCCTGGCGGACGGGAAGATCCCCGCGGACGGCACCCTCTGCCCCGCCTGAACGCCGGCAGCCCGCGCCGGGGCCGGTTACTGGCGGTAGGACTCCACCTCGGACACCGGGCGGGCCGACGCCTCGTCCGGGTTCTCGTGGAACTCGGTCTTCGCGCGCCGCTGGCGCAGCAGGTCCCAGCACTGGTCGAGCTGCTGCTCGAGCGCGGTCAGCCGGTCGCGGTCGCCGCTGCTCAGCCCCACGCCCACCGAGCGCGACCGGAGCTCGTGCTCTTCCGCGATCAGCTCGTCGATCCGGCCCAGGATCTCGCCGTCGGCCATCTGTTCCTCCTCATCACGGGTGCTCGGGTGCAGACGCTACCCCGGCCCCGGGAATTCCCGCCGGGTCCGTGTCGTTGACCAGGGCATGAGCACCGTTGAGCTGACCGCCGAGAATTTCGACCAGACGGTAACCGACAACGAGTTCGTCCTGATCGACTTCTGGGCGAGCTGGTGCGGGCCGTGCCGCCAGTTCGCGCCGGTCTACGAGAAGGCCTCCGAAAAGCACGACGACATCGTCTTCGCGAGCGTCGACACCGAGGCGCAGCAGCAGCTCGCCGCCGCCTTCGACGTCCGCTCGATCCCGACGCTGGCCATCATCCGGGACAAGACGCTGATCTACGCCCAGCCCGGCGCGCTCCCCGAAGCGGCGCTCGAGGACCTCATCAAGCAGGCTCGTGAGGTCGACATGGACGAGGTCAAGCGCAAGGCCGCCGAAGCCGAGGCCGAACAGGCCTGACCACCACCACGTGACGAAGGCCGCCCCGCGGGGCGGCCTTCGTCACGTTCAGGATCGCGTCGCGAGCCCGCGCAGGAAGAAGGCGAGGTTCGCCGGACGCTCGGCCAGCCGTCGCATGAAGTAGCCGTACCACTCGTCGCCGTAGGGCACGTAGACGCGCATGCGGGAGCCGGCGGCCGCGATCCGCCGCTGCTCCTCCGGCCGGATGCCGTAGAGCATCTGGAACTCGTGGTCGTCGTCCGTGCGGCCGTTCTCCTCCGCCAGCGCCGCGGCGATCTCGATCATCCGCGGGTCGTGCGAAGCGACCATCGGGTAGCCCTGGCCCGCCATCAGCACGCGCAGGCAGCGGACGTAGGACTTGTCCACTTCGGACTTCTCCGGGAACGCCACGGACGCCGGCTCGGCGTAGGCGCCCTTGCACAGCCGCACCCGCGACCCGGGCCCGGACAGCTCGCGGCAGTCCTGCTCGGTGCGCCGCAGGTAGGCCTGCAGGACCGCGCCCACCCACGGGTACTCGCCGCGCAGCTCGCGCAGGATGCCGAGCGTCGAGTCCGTGGTGGTGTGGTCCTCCATGTCCAGGGTCACGGTGGCGCCGACCGCCTCGGCCGCCGCGCAGATCTTCCGCGCGTTCTCCAAGGCGACGTCCTCGCCGTCGGACGGCAGGAACTGCCCGACCGCCGAGAGCTTCACCGAGACGTCGGCACCGGCAGCGAGCCCTTCCGCGGCGAGCGCGGACAGGACGTCTTCGTAGGCCCGGACGGTCGCCGCCGCCTGCCCGGCGTCGGTGGTGTCCTCGCCCAGGTGGTCGAGGGTGATCCGGCGCCCGTCGGCGGCCAGTTCCCTGGCCACGCGGACGGCGTCGGCCGTCCCGGACCCGGCCACGAACCGGCGCACCACGGATCGGGTGGCGGGCACGGCCTCGACCAGCGCCCGGATCTTCGTGGATCTCGCGGCGGCGAGCAACGGGGCACGCAGCATGACGGTGACTCCCCTCAGCCCTGGTGCGGGTAGCGGACGGTGGTCGGCGGGACGAACGTCTCCTTCACCGAGCGCGGGCTGGTCCAGCGCTGCAGGTTGAAGATCGACCCGGCCTTGTCGTTGGTGCCCGAGGCGCGCGCGCCGCCGAAGGGCTGCTGGCCGACGACGGCACCGGTCGGCTTGTCGTTGACGTAGAAGTTGCCCGCGGTGAACTTCAGCGCCTCGGACGCCTTCGCCACGGCGACGCGGTCGTTCGCGATCACCGCGCCGGTCAGCGCGTACGCGGCGGTCTCGTCGATCAGCTTCAGGACGTCGTCGAAGCCGCCGTCCTCGTAGACGTACACCGACAGAATCGGGCCGAAGTACTCGGTGCTGAAGATCTCGTGCTTCGGGTCGTCCGACACGAGGATCGTCGGCTGGACGAAGAACCCGACGCTGTCGTCGGCCGTGCCGCCGGTCAGGATCTCGACCGACGGGTCGCCCTTGACGCGGTCGAACAGCGCCGCGTGCTTGTCGAACGCGCGCCGGTCGATGACCGCGCCGCCGAAGTGCGACAGGTCGGTGACGTCGCCGTAGGACAGCGCCTCGGTCTCGGCGACCAGGCTGTCCTTCAGCTCGTTCCAGACGCTGCGCGGGATGTACGCGCGTGAAGCGGCGGAGCACTTCTGGCCCTGGTACTCGAAGGCGCCGCGGACCAGGGCGGTGCGCAGGACGTCGACGTCGGCGGAGGCGTGCGCGAGCACGAAGTCCTTGCCGCCGGTCTCGCCGACCAGCCGCGGGTAGCCGCGGTAGCCCGCGATGTTCGCGCCGACCGTGCTCCACAGGTGCTGGAACGTCGCGGTCGAGCCGGTGAAGTGGATGCCGGCCAGGTCGCGGTGGGTCAGGGCGACCTCGGAGACGGCCTTGCCGTCGCCCGGCAGCAGGTTGATCACGCCCGGCGGCAGGCCCGCCTCTTCGAGCAGCCGCATGGTCAGGTGCGCGGCGAACGACTGCGTCGGCGACGGCTTCCACAGCACGGTGTTGCCCATCAGCGCGGGCGCGGTCGGCAGGTTGCCGGCGATCGCGGTGAAGTTGAACGGCGTGATCGCGTAGACGAAGCCCTCCAGGGGCCGGTGCTCCATCCGGTTCCACACGCCCGGCGAGCTGATCGGCTGCTCGGCCAGCACGCGGCGGCCGAACTCGACGTTGAAGCGCCAGAAGTCGGCGAGCTCGCAGGCGGAGTCGATCTCGGCCTGGGTCGCGGTCTTCGACTGGCCGAGCATGGTGGCCGCGTTGAGCGTGGCGCGCCACTTGCCGGTGAGCAGGTCGGCGGCGCGCAGCAGGATGGCGGCGCGGTCGTCGTAGGACAGCGAACGCCACTCCGGCGCGGCCTTCGCGGCGGCCTCGATGGCGTCGGCCGCGTCCTGCTGGGTGGCGCTGTGGATGGTGCCGAGCACGTGCCGGTGGTTGTGCGGCTGGACGACGTCGATCTTCTCGCCGCCGCCGGGGCGCTGCTCGCCGCCGATGGTGACGGTCAGGTCGACCGGCTCCGCCTGGCCCAGCCGCTTGAGTGCGCCCTCGAGCTCGGCGCGCTCAGCGCTGCCCGGTGCGTAGGTGAGCACCGGCTCGTTCTTCGGGGCGGGGGTCTGGGTCACGGCGTCCACGGCGGCTCCTCTGCAACGCTGCTGACTACGTCTTGATGCCCCGAACGGTAACTCCGGACACGTCGTGAGGGCTTGTCCAAGCGGCTAAAATCGCTCGTATGATCTTGTCCGATCGGATAACCCTGTCGTGACGTCGCTGCGCCATGTCCTGGCGACCCTCGGCGAGCCGCTGGTCGAGGTCGTCGTGGCCCCGCACGGCCTCGGAGTCTCGGTCAGCGACGTCGTGATCCTCGACCCCGAAGACCCGCTGGAAGCCTCGCCGGGCGACCTGGTGCTGGTGATCGGCGCGCGTGGGCGGGCCGCGGCCCCGGCCATCCGCGCGGCCGGGCGCGGCGGGGCGGCCGCGGTCGCGGTCAAGGGCGCGACGGGCGCCGACGTCGCCGCGGACGCGGGTGTCGCGCTGCTGACCGTCGGCGCGGAGGCACGCTGGGAGCAGGTGGAGTCGCTGGCCCGCGGCGTCGTCGAGGCGGCCCGCGCGGGCGGCGAGGCGGCCGGCGGCGAGGTGCTCGGCGACCTGTTCGCCCTGGCCCAGACGATCGCGACGCTCACCGGCGGCCTGGTCAGCATCGAAGACACGGCGAACCGCGTGCTCGCCTATTCGCGCGCCGGCGACGAGGTCGACGAGCTGCGGCGGCTGTCCATCCTCGGCCGCGAAGGCCCGGAACGCTACCTCGCGATGCTCCGCGAATGGGGCGTCTACCAGCGGCTTCGCGCCGGCGAAGGGATCGTGTGGATCGACGAGCGGCCCGAGCTGGGCATCCGCCGCCGCATCGCGGCCGGCATCCACGCCGGCACGCAGCCGCTCGGCACGATCTGGGTCCAGGAGGGCGCCCAGCCGCTCACCGAACGCGCCGAGACGGCGTTGCTCGGCGCGAGCCGCGCACTGGCGCCGCAGCTGATCCGCGCCCGCACGCTGCCGAGCCCCGAGCTGCGGCTGCGGGAGGACCTGCTGGCCAGCCTGCTGGAAGGCCGGCTGGACGCGGAGTCCGTCGCGGACGACATCGGCGCGGACCCCGCCCGGCCGGCGCAGGTCCTGGCGTTTTCCTTGGAGCGGTCCGGCAACCGGCAGCTGCGGCGCGCGGAGCTGGTGCACCTGATCGCCGTCCACACGGCGGCCTACCGGCGCAGCGCGCTGGTGAGCGTGATCGGCGGCCGCGTCTACGCGCTCCTGCCGGACCTGCCCGAGCACTCGGACGCGGCGGTGCTGGCGCTGGCACGGGAAATCACGGCGACCGCGCGGCGGCACCTCGACGTCCCGGTGCGGGCGGCGCTCGGCGGGGTCGTGCCGCGGCTGTCCGAGGCGGCCGCCTCGCGCGGCGACGCCGACCGCGTCCTGGCGGCGATGGCGCGCGGGCACTGGGCCGCCGACGTCGCGTCGCTGGCCGACGTCCGGGCCGAGGTGCTGCTGTCGGAGGTGCTGGCGTACCTGGGCGAGCAGCCGCGCATCCGCGACCCGCGGCTGACGGCGCTGGCGGAGCACGACGCCGAGCACGGCGGGATCCTGGTGCCGGCGGTGCTCGCCTGGCTCGACGCGTTCGGCGACGTCCGCGCGGCGGCGAAGGCGCTGAACATCCATCCGAACACGGTCCGCTACCGCGTCCGGCGCGCGGCGGAAGTGTCCGGTGTGGACTTCGACGATCCGGCCCAGCGGCTGCTCACTCAGCTGCAGCTGCGCCTGTGATCCGCTAGCTTCGCCGTCGTGGATCTCTTCTCGCGCACGTGGGCGGCGTTGCGCGCCGCGGTCGCTTCCCTGCCGGGCGAGGACTTCGCGAAGCCGTCCGGCTGCCGGGGCTGGCTGGTCCGTGACCTGGTGTGCCACCTGGTGATCGACGCGCAGGACGTGCTGATCACGCTGGTGACACCGGCGTCGGCGGAGCCGACGCACGACGCGGTGTCGTACTGGGCGGTCGGCTCGACGCCGCCGTCGGGCGACGACCCGCTGGACGCGCTGATCGTCCGCCTGGCGGCGGCGTACGAGGATCCGGAACTGCTGAAGTTCCACCTGGACGACGTGGGCGCGGCGGCGGGCCGCGCGGCGGAGCTGGCGAACCGGGAGACGCGGGTCTCGACGCAGGAGATGGTGCTGACGGCGGCCGACTACCTGTCGGCGTACGTGCTGGAGTGGACGTTGCACCACCTGGACCTGATCGCGCACGTGCCGGACGCCGCGCCCCCACCGGCGGAGGGGCCGGCGCGGACGCGGTCGATGCTGGAGGCGATCGCCGGGACAGCGTTTCCGGCGTCGTTCTCGGACACGGACGTGCTGCTGGTGGCGACGGGCCGCCGCCCGCCGACGGAAGCCGAGCGGATCGAACTGGGCGACCTGGCCGCGCGGCTGCCGTTCGTGCTCGGGTGAGGCAGGGCGCCCTGCCTGACCCGAGGAACCCGCCTCCGGCACGGGCCGTCACCGACTCCTGCCACCCCGGAGGTCACGCGCAGCCGGGTACCCCGTCTGCTCACGGCTCGAGGCCGACCCGGCAGTCACCGGAAGCCCGTATCGCCGGGGCCCGGAAATGCACCAGCGGTAATTTCCCGACGCAATATCCGGCTACCGGGAAATCGGCTCACACAAGTGCGTGGAGATCAGCCAGCCGGGCGAGCGAATCCAGCCGCGCGGATTGGTCGTGAGCGGCCGTCGTCACCAAAACCTCGTCGGCCCCCGTGGCCCCGACCAATGCCCCCAGCCGATCTTCGACCTCGGCGGGCGTGCCCCAGATCTGGCCGTCGAGCGTCTCGTCCAGCCGGCGGCGTTCGCGCTCGGTCATCGGCAATGCCAGGATCTCCCCGGGCGGTGACAGCGGCGGGAAGACGCCGTGGGAGCGCGAATAGACCGTCGCCCACGCCTCCGACACGAGCAGGCGGCGCGCGTCGCCCGCCGAGTCCGCCACGGCGATCGCCGACGACACCACGACGTACGGCTCCCGCGCCCACTCGCTCGGCCGGAACTCCTCGCGGTAGCGCGTCACGGCTTCGACGAGGGCGCGTTCGCCCCGCACCGGCGCGATCACCAGCGGCAGGCCGAGCTCGGCGGCGAGACCTGCGCCGGAGCCGGTCGCCAGCAGGAACGGCGCCACGCGCAGCCCTTCGGCCGGGTAGGCGTGGACGCCGGGATAACCGTGCTCGCCGGTGAAGAACCCGAGCAGCTCGCGGACCTGCGCGCCGAACCCGTCGGCCGCTTCCTTGCCTTGGCCCAGTGCGTCGCGGACCCCCGCGGTGAACCCGACCGACCGGCCGAGTCCCATGTCGATCCGGCCCGGGTGCAGCGCTTCCAGGACGCCGAACTGCTCCGCGACGACCAGCGGGCGGTGGTTCGGCAGCATGACCCCGCCGGTGCCGACGCGGATGCGCGAGGTCGCCCCGGCGACGGCGGCGGCCAGCACGGTCGGCGCGGACCCGGCGACCCCGGGCACGCCGTGGTGTTCGGACACCCAGAACCGGTGGTAGCCCAGCCGTTCGACGTCGGCGGCGAAGGCGACGGTGTCCCGCAGCGCGCGCGTGGTGCCGCCGTCGCGCCGCACCGGCGAACGGTCCAGCACGGAAAGCCTCACGCGGGGTGCAACGCCCGGCGCGCGGCGGGATTCCCGTCAGGGGCGCCAGCGCTCGCTGTAGTCCGGGTGGTCGGCGTAGGGCAGGGCCAGCAGGCGCAGCGTGAGGCACCAGTTGGAACCGGCCTCGTCGGCGGGCACGTGGCAGGTCTCACACCAGTATTCGCTGCCGTAGAGCGGAAAACCGGGCACCTTCTCCGACACCGTGGTGCGGTGGGCGAGCAGGATCCGCCGCGTGGCCTCGATCTCGTTGATCATCTGGTTGACGACGTCGAGCTCGAGATCGCTGAGCCCGCGGATCTTCAGCTCCACCGCGACCTTCGTCTCACCGCGGTTCATCGGCTCGCCGGCCTTCGCCTTGTTGACGGCCTGCATGATCAACGCCTGCCGCGCGCCGACACGCGCGGCGAGGAATGCGATCAGGTCGTCCACGAAGGGCCTCCCTCGAACTCGCCCCAGGACATGTCCCCGGGAAGTCGCCGATTCGGGACCGCACGTTACGCCGTCGGTGGCGGTGGTCGAGACCACAAGGGCGGCCGTACGCCATTTGTGACCCGAAAGGCGACAGCGGGCAGTGACATGATCACTGCGCGTTTTCCCCGACGGGATTTACGGGCGGATTTTCGCGGACCCCGGTGCGCGGAAGTGGCGCCCGGCACGTTTGTGGCCGCGGTTACATCGGATCCGATTTCCTGTGCCGCGGAGTGACACCGGGCCCGTCCGCGGCGGGACGTGGATCGCCACCGACGGCAGAGTCCGCCGCCACGCGGCCGTGGCCGCCGCCACCAGCCCGGCGACCCCCGGCTGCGGCAGGCCGTGGCCCCGACTCAGTCCGGCCGGGCCTTGCTCGGCTGGACCCGCTTGGGCTCCCCGGCATCTTCGGGTAGTCCGGCGGGTAGGGCATGTCGCCCAGCCCCTGGTCGCGCAGGTCGCGCTCGTACCACTCCAGCGCCGTCTCCAGGCCGAACGCCTCCGCGTCCATGCCCGCGTGCAGGTCGCCGTGCGAGGCCAGGAACGCCGGGATCGTCAGCACGTCGAAGTCGTCCGCGTCCACCTCCGGCAGCAGGTCCCACGTCAGCGGGGTCGACACCGTCGCGCGCGGGGTGCCGCGGACCGACCAGCTCGACGCCACCGTCCGGTCGCGGGCGGCCTGGTTGTAGTCGAGGAACACGCGGCCGCCGCGTTCTTCCTTCCACCACGCGATCGTCGCCTTGTCCGGGATCCGGCGCCCGACCTCGCGGCCGAGCGCGATCACCGCGTGCCTGACCTGGACGAAGTCCCAGTCCGGCCGGATCCGCACCAGCACGTGCACCCCGCGCCCGCCGGACGTCTTCGGGTACCCCGTCAGCCCGGCGTCCGCGAGCACCTCCCGGACGACCAAGGCGACTTCGACGGCGTCGGCGAACCCGGCCCGGTCGGGCGGGTCGACGTCGATGCGCAACTCGTCCGGGTGATCCACGTCGGGACGGCGAACGGGCCACGGGTGGAAGTCGAAGGTCCCGAGGTTGGCGGCCCACGCGAACACGGCGGGCTCGGTCGGGCACACCTCGGCGGCCGTGCGCCCGGAGGGAAAGGTGATCTCGGCGGTCTCCACCCAGGCGGGCGCGCCCTTCGGCACGCGCTTGGCGTAGAACCACTCGCCCTCGACGCCGTCGACGTAGCGCTTGAGGGTGGTCGGCCGCTCCCCGATCGCGCGCAGCAGCGGCGCGCCGACGGTGATGTAGTGCTCGACGACCTGCCGCTTCGTGATGCCACGCTGCGGGAAGTACACCTTGTCCGGGCTGGAGACGCGGACCGTGCGGCCGCCGACCTCGTATTCGACCGGGTCACCGTGCTTGGGCATGCGGCCACGCTAGCGGTGATCGCCCCCGCCGGGCCGCCGAAACGCGCCCCAATGCGGCCTTCGGTGCGTCAGACGCACCCAAGGCGGCCTTCGGTGCGTCTGACGCACCGAATGTGGCCTTGGGGCGCTTTGGGGTGCGCTCCCCGCCCGGGCGGTCGGCTCGCGCCCCCGAAGGGGTGATGCGGGTAGCTGAAGGGTGGGCTTACCCGCCTGAGGGGTCGACTCGGGTCCCCCCCAGGAGTGGCGAGGGCCCCGGGCAGTCAGCCCGCGTCCGATGGGGCCACCCGCGTACCTGCAGGGACGGCTTGCGCCTCCCAGGGCCGACTCGCACGCCTCCCCGGGCAGTCGGCCCGCGCGCCCGAAGGGGCGATCCGCGTACCTGCAGGGACGGCTTGCGCCTCCCGGGGCGCGGCTCGCGTGCCCCGCGCAGTCGGCTCGCGCCAGGCAGGGCGGGGTCGTGCCTGGCGGGTCGGTCGTGTGGCCGGACACTCCGCTTGCGTGACTCGAGGGCCGGCCCGCCCGGCACCGCGTGCGCCGCGCCGTGGCCGGTAGGGTCGTGCGGGTGTCCGGCCGTGCCAAGCTGATCGTCGCCCTCGTCGTGCTCGCCTTCTTCGTGGCGGCCGCGGCGCTGGTGCCGATTCCCGCTCCGGCCGACCTGCGCTCCTGGGCCGACGCCACCGGGCCTGCCACCCCCGTCGTGCTGCTCGTCGCGTACTCGCTGCTCACCGTCGCGCCCGTCCCGCGCACCGTGTTCAACCTGGCCGCCGGCCTGCTGGTCGGCACCGCGGCCGGGATCGCGATCGGCCTGGTCGCCACCACCATCGCCGCCGGGCTGTCGTTCGGGCTGGCGCGGCTGCTCGGCCGCGACCTCGTCACCCGGCACCTGCACCGCTCGGCCGTGAAAACGGTCAACGACCGGCTCTCCGGCGGCGGCGTCCTCGCCGTGACCTCGCTGCGGCTGATCCCCGTGGTGCCGTTCGCGCCGTTCAGCTACGTCTGCGGCGTGTCCTCGGTCCGCCTGGCTCCCTACCTGGCCGGTACGCTGCTCGGAAGCGTGCCCGGCACCGTCGCCGTGGTCGTCCTCGGCGACGCCCTGACCGGCGACACGCCGCCCGCGCTGCTCGCCTGTTACGGCGTGTTCGCGCTGGCCGGGGCGATCGGGCTGGTCAAGGTGTTCAAGAAGCGGGCACCGGCCGGACCGCAGGCCGCCGGACCGGCTGGCTGACGGAACTCCCGCGAGGCCGACCGCTACACTCGATCGGGTGCGCGAAGCGGAAACGCGCTGAGCAGGGCCACCATCACCGGGAATTTCGTCAGGAGCAGTCGCCATCGACACCGGTCAGCTGATCGCGGGGCACTACCGCCTCGTCGAGCACATTGGTAGCGGTGCCATGGGAGTCGTGTGGCGCGCGACCGACGTGCGCCTCGAACGCACCGTGGCGATCAAGCAGATCCTCCCGCAGCCGGGTGTCTCCGAGACCGAACGCGACAACATGCGCCAGCGCGCGATGCGCGAGGCGAAGAACGCGGCCCGCTTCCAGCACCCGAACGCGATCGTCGTGTTCGACATCGCCGAGCACAACGGCGACCCCTGCCTGGTGATGGAGTACCTCGACGGGCCCAGCCTCTCCACGATCCTCGCCGAGGAAGGCACGCTCCCGCTCGGGCGCGTCGCCCGGATCGGCGAGCAGGTCGCCTCCGCGCTGGTGGCCGCGCACCGCGCCGGGATCGTGCACCGCGACGTCAAGCCCGGCAACATCCTGATCGACCGCAACGGCACCGCGAAGATCACCGACTTCGGCATCTCGCGCGCGGCCGGGGACATGACGCTCACCGCGACCGGCCTGATCGGCGGCACCCCCGCCTACCTGGCCCCGGAGCTGGCGCGCGGCGCCGACCCGGTGCCCAGCTCCGACGTCTTCGCCCTCGGCGCGACCCTCTACCAGGCGATCGAGGGCACCACGCCCTACGGCAACACCACCAACCAGCTCGCGCTGCTCTACGCGGCGGCGAACGGCCAGATCAACCCGCCGGTGCAGGCCGGCGCGGCGACCGCGCTGCTGATGAGCCTGCTGCGCAGCGAGCCCTCCGAACGCCCGACCATGGCCGAAGCCCGCGAACGGCTGGCCGCGCTGGCCCGGACCGAGCCCGGCGGCACGACGGCGTCCCCGCCGCTGCTCGCCGGCGGAGCGGGCCGCAAGCCGGCCGCCCTCGCGGACGGCGGCGAGCGCCCGCCGTGGCAGCGCACCGACTCCGCACCCGCGTCGCCACCGGTCGGCACGCCGGTGGCCGCGGGCAAGGCGCCGTCGAACCCGCCGCGCCCGACCGCGGCGTTCATGCCGATGCGGTCCCCGGCCGCGCCGCCGAACACCCCGCCGAGACCGATGCCCGCGGCCGCGCCCACGGCCAGGGCTCCGCAGTACTCGTCGAACACCGCGAAACCGGACAACAAGCGCAAGTACGCCCTGTTCGCCGGAGCGGGCGCCGCGGTCGTGGTGGTCGCGGTGATCGTGTTCCTGGTGCTGAACTCCGGCAGCGGCAACTCCGGCGGCACGCAGACCGCCCAGTCGCCCGGTCACCAGCCGACGGCGACGCAGACCCCGCCGACGACCGGCCGCAGCAGCGAGAGCGCCGTGCCCGCCGGGCTGGAGAAGACCCCGCCGGAGGGGCGCATCTCCGACTACAGCGGCGCCGGCAAGGCCCTGACCAGCTTCTTCGACAACCCGGCCGGGGGCTGGTCCAAGCTGACCCCCGCCGCCCAGCAGGTCTACGGCAGCGAGCAGGAGTTCGCCGCGTACTGGTCGAGCCACAAGGTGGGCAACTACATGAGTGCCCACGCCGACTCCGGCGGCGCGAACGCCGACGGCTCGATCACCATGAACCTCACCGTGGACGGCACCCGGCGGGGCTACCGGATCGTCATGGTCGGCGGCCAGATGCTCATCGACAGCGACACCCGGATCGACGGCGCCGGCGCGGGCAACTGAGACGTAACGCGCGCCTGGTGGGCGGACGAGCCCGGATGGCCTACCGTGGAGGTATGGCCGACGACGGAGCCTCGCTGCCGGGCCAGCATCCTCGCTTCCACGAGGACCTGGTCGGCCTGGACCCCTACGACCCCGAGGCGCGCGCGTTCGCCGAGCACCTCGACCGGATCGAGCGCTGCGGACCCAACTACACCATCGAAGCCGCCCTGGACGGGGTGGCCGACTTCGCCGACTCCAGCAACCGCCTCGGCGGGCTGCGCTACTGGGTCTCCGCCCTGATCGTGGTGCTCATCGTGCTCGGGGTGATCGTGGCCGCATGGGACATCGTGGTGCACGCCCTCGCCTGGCTCGCGGCGTAACGTGGATCGGGTGAAAGGTATGAAACCCGTTGTCGGCGCGACCCCGCGCGTCGTGAAGTCCGAGCAGGAGTGGCGGGCGCAGCTCAGCCCCGACGAGTACGCCGTGCTCCGCCAGGCGGGGACCGAACGGCCGTTCACCGGCGAGTACACCGACACGAAGGCCACCGGCGTCTACGAGTGCCGCGCGTGCGGTGCCGAGCTGTTCCGCAGTGACACGAAGTTCGACAGCCACTGCGGCTGGCCGTCGTTCTACGACCCGGCGGACTCCGACGCCGTCCTGCTGCGCGAAGACCGTTCCATGGGCATGAAGCGGATCGAGGTGCTCTGCGCCTCCTGCCACAGCCACCTCGGGCACGTCTTCGAGGGCGAGGGCTACCCGACCCCGACCGACCAGCGGTACTGCATCAACTCGATCTCGCTGAAACTGGTCCCCGAGTCCTAAATCTCCCTTAAGGGAGCAACCCGCCGCCCTTCCTCGAACGTAGTCTCCGCACACGGACGAGGGAGGGCGGACTCATGACCGACACCTGGGGGATTCCCGGACCGGTGTTCGCGGGCCTCTACGGCGGCTTGCTGCTCCTGCCGGCGCTGGTCGCCCTGGCGCGCGCCGGGCTGCTGCTGCGCGGCCGCGCGGGCGGCGGCCCGGACCGGCCCGAAGAGCTGGCGCTGCTGACCGGCGGCCGGCGGCGCTTCGCCGAGTTCGCCGTGGCCGGCCTGCTCGAACGGCAGGTGATCCGCCTCGCCGGCGACGGGCGGCTGAGCCGGGTCAAGGGCAGCGCGCCCGACACCGTGGGCCGCGAGGTGCTGACCCGGATCGGCAAGCACGGCTCCTCGATCGAGCGGGTGTGCGACGCCGTCGCGGAGCACGAGGCCGCGGCCGGCCTCGAGACCGCGCTGATCGGCCGCGGCCTGCTCGCCGATCCGCGGAAACTGCGGTCGACCTGGGTGGCGACCGCCGTGGCGTACTGGGTCGTGGTCGCCCTCGGCGTGGTCCGGCTGGTGGCCGGGGCGAGCACCGGGCACCCGGTGGGCATCCTGCTGGGCCTGCTCGCGCTGGGCACGGCCGTCGCGGTCTTCGTCACCGTCAAGGCGCGGAACCGGCCCGCGGTCAAAGCCACCTTCGCCGGCCGGGCCGCCGCCGAGGCGGCACGCCGGTCCGGGACGCTCGTGACCGGCCCGGCCGGGGCCGTCGCGGCGGCGGGCCTGGCCGGCCACCCCGACCAGGACGTCCGGGCGGCCGTCACCCGGGCCGCGGAGCACTCGGCGGCGCGGACGTACAGCCGCCGCGCCCGATTCGCCGGCGCCGGGGGCGGCGCGGCCGTCGGCTACTACGGCGGCAGCTCCTGCGGCGGCGGTGGCAGCTCCTGCGGCGGCGGCGGAAGTTCCTGCGGCGGTGGCGGCGGGGGCTGCGGCGGTTGAAACGCCGACGCGACCGCCTGCGTCTGACCGCTACGGTAACCGCAACTCACTGAGGGGAGACGGGCGATGGACGACCCGTGGGGCATCTCCGGACCGGATTTCGTGGTCCTCTACATCGGACTGCTCGTCGGCGTGCTGCTGGTACGGGTCGTCGTGTCCGGCGTCGCGAACCGCCGCGCGCTGCGGGCGGACGCCGTCCAGGCCGGGTCGCCGCCGACCGTCTACGAGCTGGCGTTCCTCGCCGGCGGCCCCGACCGGGCGGCCGACGCGGCGATCGCGGCGCTGGTGGAGCGCGGGCAGCTGCGCGTCGGCAGCTCGAAGCAGATCAGCCGGGCCGGGACGCGGCCGGCCGAACCGCTCGAGCGCGCGGTGTTCGACCTGGCGAAGTCGGCGACGACCGCGACGATCCGGGCGTACACCCGCGATTCGGCGGCGATGCGGGCCCTGGAAGACGGCCTCGACCAGCGCGGCCTGCTGGCGTCGCCGGCCGCGAAGCGGCAGGCCCGGACCGTCGGCCTGGTCCTGCAGCTGGCCGTGCTGGTGCTCGGCGTGGTGCGGCTGGTCAACGGCGTCCACCTGGGCCGCCCGGTCGGAATCCTGGTGTTCCTGGTCCTGGTCGCGGGCGTGCTGACGGTCGTGGCCGCGGTCCGGCGGACGAAGGCGGAGTCCCGGCAGCCGTCGGCCGCGGGGCATCGCCTGCTCGGCCAGGCGCGGTCCGCGGCGAACGGCCCGGTGCCGGCCGGGATGCCGGCGGGCGGCGTCCTGCTGGGCGGCGCCGCGGCCGCCGTCGCGCTGGGCGGCTGGGCGATGTACCCGGACGAGGAGCTGAGCGCGGCGCTGGCCCCGCCGGTCACCTCCTTCGGCGGCGGCGGTGGCTCGTCCAGCAGCGGGTCGTCGTGTTCCAGCTCGTCGTGCAGCAGCGGCTCTTCGTGTGGTTCTTCGTGCGGCGGCGGGGGTTGCGGTGGGTGAGCTCGGCATCGGGATCGGCTGGCGGCACGAGCTGGACCTGTCCATCGCGCGGCTGCCGGGCGTCGACTGGGTGGAGGTCGTCGCGGAGAACCTGCACGCCGACCACCTGCCGGAGACGCTGCTGGCGTTGCGGCGGCGCGGGCTGCCGGTGCTGCCGCACGCCGTCTCGCTGTCGCTCGGCGGGGCGGAACCGCTGGACACCGGACGCGTCCAGCACCTCGCCGAGGTCGCGCGGGCGCTGGACGCGCCGCTGGTGAGCGACCACGTGTGCTTCGTCCGCGCGGGCGGGCTCGACTCCGGCCACCTGATGCCGCTGCCGCGCACGCGCGAAGCGCTCGACGTGCTGGTGGCGAACGTCCGGCTGGCACAGTCCATTGTGGACGTGCCGTTCGCGCTGGAGAACATCGCCGCGGTGCTGGACTGGCCGGACGCCGAGCTGTCCGAGGAGCAGTTCCTCACCGAGCTGACCGAGCGGACCGGCTGCCTTCTCATCGTCGACGTCGCGAACCTGTACGCGAACGCCCGCAACATCGGCACGGACCCGGTGGCGTTCCTCGACGGCATCCCCTGGGAGCGGCTGGCGTACGTGCACATGGCGGGCGGCGTCGAGCGCGACGGCGTCTACCACGACACGCACGCGCACCCGGTGCTGCCGGAGGTCCTCGACCTGCTGACCGAACTCCGCCGCCGCACGGACCCGCCGGGAGTGCTGCTGGAACGCGACGACGACTATCCGACCGACGACGAGCTGGCGGCGGAGCTGGCGGCCCTGCGCGCGGCGGTGACGACGTGAGCCGCGAGAAGCTGGCCCGCCGCCAGGCCGAGCTGTTGCACGCGTTGCTGGCGGACGGCCCGGCCCCGGCGGGCTTCGACGCCGCCCGGCTGCGGGTGGAGGCGAACGTGCTGCGGCGCAAGCACGGCCGGGTGCTGGCTCACCAGCGGCCCGAGCTGGCGGAGGCGCTGGGCGAGCGGTTCGGGCCGCTGTTCGCGGAGTTCACCGCGGGCCGGCCGAAGCGGGACACCGAACGGTCGGGAGCGTACGCGGACGAGTTCGTGACGTGGCTGATCGCCGGCGGTCACCTGCCGAAACCCAAGCGGGGCCTGGTTTCCCGCTTCCGGCGCCGCTGACCGCTCAGGGCGTCCAGGTCGGTTTGTCGACTCCCGGCAGCCGCGTCCCGAAGTCCCAGTGCGGCTGCGCTCCGGGCAGCCCGCCCGGCATCCGGACCCGCGTCAACCGGCCGTAGCCGCTGTCCGTCTCTTCGAGCAGGTCGCCGTAGCCGACGTCCGATCCGGCCGGGTCCTTGCGGCCCAGTGCGTCCAGCCACCGGCCCGTGCCCGCCAGGGAGAGCCGGACCCGCCACGTGCCGCCGTCGGTCACCTGGCGGTGCAGTGCCGTCATGATCGCGGCCGCCGCCAGCCAGCCGGTCCCGTGGTCGAGTGCCTGCACCGGGAGCGGGGACGGCCCGTCGGGGCTCCACGCGATCCCGTCCGACATCTGCACCAGGCTGTCGAACCCGCGCCGGCGCGCCCACGGGCCTTCCCAGCCGTACGCGCTCAGGTCCGCGATCACCAGGCCCGGCCGCAGCTCGGCCAGCTCCGCCGTCCCGAAGCCGATGCGGGCCAGCGCGCCCGGGCGGAACGACTGCAGCAGCACGTCCGCCCGGCTGATCAGCTTCTTCAGCCGCGCGCGGCCGCCTTCGGTGTCCAGTGCCACGAACGCCGACCGCTTGCCCTGGCCCGTGTCGCGCACCAGTGCCTCGATCCGCGGCAGGTGCGCCGCGCCGATGTGCAGCACGTCGGCGCCGTGCGCGGCCAGCACCCGGCCCGCCACCGGACCGGCCAGCACGTGCGTCAGCTCCAGCACCCGGATCCCGCCCAGCGGCCGGTCCGAGTAGAACAACGTCCGCTTCGGCGCGTCGCCGACCGGAGCCAGGTCCACCAGCGGCAGCGAAGCCACGGCCCGGCCCTGCGGGTGCTCGGCCCAGTCCTCGGGGGACCTCAGCTCGGCGGCCGCTCCCCCGGCGGTGACGACGGCGTGCTCGACCTCGCGCGCGCTCCGCCCGGCGACGGCCTTCGCGACCGCCTCCCGGGTGCCGGGCACGCCGAGTCCCCAGCACACGGCCGCTTCGTGACGCGGGTAGTTGCAGTGCAGGCGCACCCAGCCGTCGGCCGCGCGGTAGTTGCCCGACAGCGGGGCCCACACCGACTCCGCGCCGGTGCCGTCCACGCGCGACAGCGCTTCGCTGTGGAACGCCGCCGCCGCGTGACGGGTGTCCGCCGTGACGACGCCGGGCTCGATCCCGCGCACCTTCAGCATTTCCCCGGCCGCCAGGGTGGCCGCGGCCACGGACGCCGTGGCGGCCGCCGCCACCCGGTACGGCCCGGGCAGCACGTCCTCGGCGCCGGTCAGCTCGAAGGGCCCCGGCGCGGACCCCGTGAGAGCGTGCCAGACGCCCTCCACCACCTCGCGCACTACGGGAGCGCCGCGACGAGCTCGGCGGGCGGCACGCGCGTGCCCGTGTAGAACGGGATCTCCTCGCGCACGTGCCGGCGGGCCTCGGTGGCGCGCAGGTGCCGCATCAGGTCGACGATCCGGTGCAGCTCGTCGGCCTCGAAGGCGAGGATCCACTCGTAGTCGCCCAGCGCGAACGACGCGACCGTGTTGGCGCGCACGTCCGGGTAGTCGCGGGCCTCCTTGCCGTGGTCGGCGAGCATCTTGCGGCGCTCGGCGTCCGGCAGCAGGTACCACTCGTACGACCGCACGAACGGGTAGACGCAGACGTACTTGCGCGCCTCTTCCCCGGCGAGGAACGCCGGGACGTGGCTCTTGTTGAACTCGGCGGGCCGGTGCAGCGCGGTCTGGCTCCAGACCGGCGTCGACGCGCGGCCCAGCGGCGTCCGGCGGAAGCCGGAGTAGGCGGCCTGGACCTGCTCGATCTCCTCGGCGTGCCACCAGATCATGAAGTCGGCGTCGGCGCGCAGCGCGGAGACGTCGTAGACACCCCGGACCACGACCCCCTTGGCCTCGAGGCCGTCGAGGTACTCGGTCGTCTCGCGGCCGGCGGTCCCGCGGTCCTCACCCAGCCTGCCGGGCTCGATCCGGAAGACCGACCAGGTGGTGTAGCGGATGGTGTCGTTGAGCTCGTTGTAGTTGACCCGCGCCATGGCTCCATCCTGTCACCGCGGCCCCCGGAACGCTGCCACGGGGCCGGGTGAGAGCACTCACGAAGCGAGGTACGCGGCGACGCGCTGCGCAGCGGCTTCGGCCGTCGCCACACACGCCGGCAGGCCGACGCCGTGGAGCGTCGCGCCGGCGATCGCCAGGCCCGGTACTTGCGCGACCGCCTTCTCGATCCGTTCCACGCGCTCCAGGTGCCCGCTGCCGTACTGCGGCAGGCCGCCACCCCACCGCGTCACCAGTGTCTCGATCGGCGTGGCGGTCACGCCCGTCAGCCGCGCGAGGTCGTCGCGGACCACGCGGACCAGCTCGACGTCGTCGGCCTGCAGGGCGCCCAGCTCGCCGAAGCGTCCCACCGAACCGCGGACCAGAACCGGTCCCGTGCCGAGGTGGGCCCACTTCCGCGAAGAGAATGTGAACGCCTTCGCGGCGTACGGCTTGCCGGAAGCATCCCGTTCGCCCTGGCCGATCAGGATCCCGGACGCGTCGGGCAGCGGTGTGCCCGGCGGGAGCGCCAGCGCCACGACGGCCATCGACGCCAGCTCGACTTCGCCGAACGCCGCCGAAGCCGCCGGCACCAGGTCCGCCAGCAGCCGGCGGGCCGAGGGGGCGGGCACGGCGAGCACCACCGCGTCGGCGTCGGTCGTGTTGCCCAGCGGCTCGTTCAGGGCCGCCGCCGCGCCCACGCGCAGCCGCCAGCCGGTGCCGTGCCGGGCGAGCTCGCAGACCGGCAGCCCGGTGCGCAGCTCCGCGCCGGACAGCTCGGTCAGCCGGTCGATCACCGTGCCCAGCCCGCCGGGGACGGTGCCGAACACCGGCGCGTCCGACGGGTTCGCGGGCAGCTGCGCCGCGGCCGCCGCGGTCAGCGAACCCGCGCCCGCGGCCAGGGCCGACGCCAGGCCCGGCATGGTCGCGCGCAGGCCGAGGCCGTCCGCTCCGCCCGCGTAGACGCCGCCGAGCAGCGGGTCGACGAGCCGGTCGACCAGCTCGTCGCCGAACCGCTCGCGCAGCAGCGGGCCCAGCGGCAGGTCACCGCCCGGCAGGCGCAGCGGCGGCAGCGCCGGCTCGGCCTCGACGGCCCGCCGTCCCGCCTCCGACAGCACCCCGGCCACCGACTCCGCCGACGCCGGAACGCCCATCACCGTGCCCGGCGGCAGGCCGGTGACCGTGCCGCCGGCGTGGATCTTCGCGCGCGCCTTCGTCGGGTGGACGACGTCCAGGCCCAGCTCGCGGACCAGCGCGAGCATCTCGGGACGGCGGACGAGGAACGCCTCGGCGCCGACGTCGTAGGGCACGCCGGCCAGTTCCGCGGTGCGCAGCTTGCCGCCCGGCGTCTTCGTCTTCTCGAACACGACGATCTCGGCGTCCGGGCCGAGCAGCCGCCGCAGCCGGTAGGCCGCCGTCAGCCCGGAGACACCGCCCCCGACGACCGCGACCCGCGTCACAGCTCGTGCACCAGCCCGGCGACGCGGGTCAGCACGTCGGGGTCGACGCCCGGCAGCACGCCGTGGCCGAGGTTGAAGATGTGGCCGTCGGCCGCCTTGCCCTCCTCGACGATCCGGCGGACCTCGGCTTCGAGCACCGGCCAGGACGCGTGGAGCAGGGCGGGATCGAGGTTGCCCTGCACGACCGCCTTGCCGCCGAGGCGCCGGACCGCTTCGTCCAGCGGGATGCGCCAGTCGACACCGACGACGTCCGCGCCCGCGTCCCGCATCGCGGCCAGCAGCTCGCCGGTGCCGACCCCGAAGTGGATGCGCGGCACGCCGTACGCGGCGACGCCCTCGAGGACCTTCGCCGAGTGCGGCAGGACGAACCGGCGGTAGTCGCGCTCGGACAGCGCACCCGCCCAGGAGTCGAACAGCTGGATCGCGTCGACGCCCGCGTCGAGCTGGGCGCGCAGGAAGGTCACGGCGATGTCGGCCAGCCGCCCGGCCAGCTCGTGCCAGACCTCCGGCGCCGAGTGCATCAGCGCCTTGGTGTGCTCCAGGTTGCGGCTCGGACCGCCCTCGATGAGGTAGCTGGCCAGCGTGAACGGCGCGCCGGCGAAGCCGATCAGCGGTGTCTCGCCGAGCCGCTCGACCAGCAGCTTGACGCCGTCCGCGATCGGCGAGACCTGCTCGGCGGCCAGCTCCGGCAGCGCCCGCACCGCGGCGAGGTCGCGCACCGGCTCGGCCACCACCGGCCCGGTGCCGGGGACGATGTCGAGGTCGACGCCCGCGGCCTTGAGCGGCACGACGATGTCGCTGTACAGGATCGCCGCGTCGACGCCGTGGCGCCGGACCGGCTGCAGCGTGATCTCGGCGAGCATCTCGGGGTCGAAGCAGGAGTCCAGCATCGGCACGCCCTCGCGCAGCGCGCGGTACTCGGGCAGCGAGCGGCCCGCCTGGCGCATGAACCAGACGGGCGTGCGCGCCGGGCGTTCGCCGCGCGCGGCGGCCAGGAACGGGGCTTCGGGCAGCTCGCGGCGGCCGGACGGGGCGGACTGCTGCGGCAGGGGCGTGGTCGGAGACATCGCCGTCAATCGTGCCACGAGCCCGCACGGCCCGTTCTCTCGGCGCGCCTGCGCCCGCAACGGGGCGTGGCCGCCCTAAAGTCGGTGCGTGACCGCGATGACGCCAGTGCCCGAGCTCTTCCGCGAAGCAGTCGCGGCGCTGCAGTCCGTCCGGCCCCGCCGGGAGGTGCTGCTGGAGCCGATGCGCCCGCCCCAGCGGCTCGCGCCGTGGTCGTACGCGGTCAGCTGCGAGGTTTCCGGGCCGGCCGACGTGCTGGCGTCCGGGCGGCTGGTGCTCCTGCACGACCCGGACGGCCAGGACGGCTGGGACGGTGTCCTGCGTCTCGTCATGTACGTGCGCGCGGAGCTGGACCGCGAGCTGGCGACCGACCCGTTCCTGCCGGCGGTCGGCTGGTCGTGGCTGACCGACGCGCTGGAGGCGTCGGGCGCGAGCTGGAAGGCGCTGGGCGGCACGGTGACCGAGACGTCGTCGGCGCGCTTCGGCGACATTTCCGGCCCGGCGCGCACCGACGACCTCGAGCTGCGGGCGTCGTGGACGCCGACGGACTCGGGGCTGCTGCCGCACGGGCAGGCGTTCTGCCAGGTGATGGCGAGCGTCGTGGGCCTGCCGCCGGTCGGCGTGACGCTCTTCGGGCAGCGCCAGAGCTCCTGAGCCCGCCGCCGACCGGGCGATCAGCGGGCAACGGAGGCCTGCTCACGGCCGTCCCGGCGGGCCCCTTGTCCGGATGTGAGCAAATTTCACGTCCGCTGAACGCCGTCCAAATCCCCCGGAACCACCCGGGCGGCCGCTGAGCGCGCCGCAGCGGGTCCGAAATGGTCCGGACAACGGCGGACCCCGGCGGACCACTTCCGGCGTTCCTGAGGCCGTTTCACGTCCGGCACGAGCCCCCGTTCGTGACACGGGACAGTCACGCACTGCAACAAGATCAACTGGCCGCGAAGGGCCCGGAGGGCGCTCGCGAGCGATACGGACAGTCACCGCCCCGGGGTCCGCGACGCGATCCGGACCCCGGGGCGCGCAGTTGATCACGCCCCGGCCGGGGCCGCATTCCGGCGGCCGGGGCCGCCATCCGGACCCCCGTCACTAGGCGCACCGGAAGCTGCACGCCTCATCTGCACGGCCATTTGGCCGCCGGCAACTTCTTTGCATCGTGTTCGCTGGGCTGTCCGTTAACAACCGGCCGTGTACTAGCCCGATCGTGTTACTACGAACCCACTGAGTGACTGTTCGTTTGAGATAGATACCCATTCGATCCCCCCGCAACGGCCTCCGGGCGGCTACAGTGCCTTCGACGACACCACTTTCGGTCTAAAGCTGGCGCGGCTGAACGGCCGAAGGTCCCGGTGCCGGTCGGGGGGCACGACCGACTCCAGGGAGGTAGTGACGTGGCTACCGTCGGCTTATCGCAGGCCGTCCGATCCACGCCAGCCGGCGCCTTGCCGGCGAGCATGGTTCCGCACCCGCGGGAAGAGCTTTTTTCCGTGTTGGTGGTCGATGACCACCCGCTGTTGAGGGAGGCAATCGCAGCAAGACTCGCACAGATGGGTGCGGGCACCGTCCACGAAGCCGCCACGGTGGCCGAGGCGAGGGCGCGAGCACAGGCCACCGGGCCTTGTGACCTGGCGATCCTCGATCTCGGACTGCCGGACGGCAGCGGCATCGAGCTGGTCACGGAACTCCGTTCCCACGGCTGGCCGCGCGTGGTGGTCCTCGCATCCTCGGACGACCCGTACGCGGTCCGCTCGGCCTTCCAGGCCGGGGCCCAGGCGTACCTGCTGAAGTCCGCGTCGCCGGTCGTCGTGACCGACGGCGTGCGGCGCGTGCTCGAAGGCGGCGTCTACGCCGACCCGAGCGTGGCTCCGGTGCTCGCCACCGGGACCCGCGTCGCGGGCACCGACAACACCCCGCGCGAGCTGTCCGCTCGTGAGGTGGAGGTGCTCCAGCTGGTCGCCGACGGGCAGTCCAACAAGGAGATCGGCGAGGAGCTTTCACTCTCCGCTCTCACCGTCAAGTCCCACCTGTCCCGGATCGGGCGCAAGCTCGGCACGGGCGACCGGGCTCAGATGGTGGCGCTGGCCATGCGGGCCGGCGTGATCCGCTGACGCAAGCGAACAGCCCTGCGGGGCGGGCAGACCAGGCGCGGTATGCCCGTCCCGTAGGGTCGTCATTCATGGGAAGTGCAGAGGCCGAGGACACCGGGATGGAGATCGAGTCCACGGGCGGCCCTGTGCTGCTACGCGAACCCGCCGAGGGCACGCCCCCGGTGATCACCGAGCCGTCGGAGCTGGCCGAAGCGTGCGCGCGGCTCGCCGACGGCACCGGCGCCGTGGCCGTCGACACCGAACGGGCGTCCGGCTACCGCTACTGGCCCAAGGCCTACCTCGTGCAGCTGCGCCGTGAAGGTTCCGGCACGGTGCTGATCGACCCGATCGCCCTGGACGGCGACCTCCAGCCGCTGCGCGACGTCCTCAACGACCTGGAATGGGTGCTGCACGCGGCCTCCCAGGACCTCCCCTGCCTCGCCGAGCTCGGCCTGCACCCGGCGGCGCTGTTCGACACGGAGCTGGCCGGACGGCTGGCGGGCTACGAGCGCGTGGCGCTGGGAACGCTCGTCGAACTGCTGCTGGGCTACACGCTGGAGAAGGGGCACAGCGCGGCCGACTGGTCGAAGCGGCCGCTGCCGGTGGACTGGCTCAACTACGCGGCCCTCGACGTCGAGCTGCTCATCCAGCTGCGCGAAAAGCTGGAGGCGGAACTGGGCGCCCAGGGCAAGCTGGAGTGGGCGCGGCAGGAGTTCGAGTTCGTCCGGACGGCCCCGCCGCCCGCACCGCGGGCCGAGCCGTGGCGCCGGACCTCGGGGGTGCACAAGATCCGCAACCCGCGCGGGCTGGCCATGGTGCGCGAGCTGTGGCAGGCCCGCGACGAGCTGGCCCGCAAACGCGACCGCGCACCGAGCCGCATCCTCCCCGACAGCGCGATCATCAACGCGGTGACGGCGGACCCGAAGACGGTCGAGGAGCTGCAGGCGCTCCCGGTGTTCAGCGGCCGGGTCCAGCGCAAGTACACGGCGAGCTGGCTGCGGCACCTGCAGGCGGCGCGTGCGCTTCCCGCGTCCGAGCTGCCGTCGCCGTCCCAGCCGACGGACGGGCCGCCCCCGGTGAACCGCTGGGCGGACAAGGACCCGGACGCGGCGGCCCGCCTGTCGGCGGCCCGCGCGGCGTTGACGGCGATCGCGGAGGACCGCCGGCTGCCGGTGGAGAACCTGCTGCTGCCGGACCTGGTGCGCCGGACGTGCTGGCGTCCCCCGGCGGAGACGGACGAGGACGCGGTGGCGGAGGTCCTCAGGGCGAGCGGCGCCCGGCCCTGGCAGGTGGAACTGACGGCGGCGGCGCTGAGCAAAGCCCTGCAGACGACGGCTTCCTGACCCGGCTTCCCAGCGCCCCAAGGCGGCCTTCGGTGCGTCCCACGCAACCAAGGCCGCCTTGGGGCGCTAGTCCGGCAGGGTCGCCAGCAGTGTGTGCGCCGCGGCGCGGAGTTCCTCCGTCGGCTCCGCCAGGCCCACCAGCCGGACCACCCCGTCCGCTCCTTCGCGGATGTGGGCCTCCACGTCGAGTGACGGGTTGTCCCGGCGGGTCACCGCGATGCTCTCCACCAAGCCGAACACCAGATCCGTTCGCGTGGCCACCGCTTCCGGTGCGATTCCCGCCGCCGCCACCAGTTTTCCGTACGCCGCCTTCAGATCCGCGCGTTCGGCTCGGAAGCGGGCCAGGTTCGGCGATCCCACCTCCGGCAGCAAGTACAGCGCACCCAGGTTGTGGCGCGCTCCGCCCAGCAGGCCGATGTCCGCGTACGCCAGCGCCCACAACCGGACCTCGACCGGGGCCGATCCGGCGACCAGGCGGGCCGCCAGGGCCAGCGACGGGCGGACCGTCTCCGCCAGCAGTGCCGCGAGGATGTCCTCCTTCGCCGGGAAGTGGTAGTACAGCGACGCCTGGCGCAAGCCCGCGCGCTCGGCTATCGCCCGGGTCGTCGTCGCCGCGTAGCCCGCTCCCGTGAACAGCTCGCCCGCCGCGTCCAGCACCGCCTGGCGCGCGTCCGGGCGGTTCGCCGCCGCTCCGCTCGCCCTCGGCCTGCCGACTCCCGCCCCTTTGCCCACGGCCGTGATCTTGCCACCTCCGGCCTCCCCGCACCCGCGCGGAGGTGCCGTTACACCCACATGTCGCCGTTGACGCGCCGTCCGCCCGCTCATTAACCGGGCGCTAACAAGACGGAGATCACCGCGTCGCGCGCCGGACCTAATTTCTGTCGTGCGATCGAAACCAGGTCAGGAGTCCGCATGCCCGCACCCGACGAGCTCACCACCTTCGGTTACCGCCAGGAACTTCGCCGGTCGCTGGGCGGGTTTTCCGCCTTCGCCGCCGGCTTCTCCTTCGTCTCGATCCTCACCACCGTCTTCCAGCTCTTCGGTTTCGGCTACGGCTTCGGCGGCCCGCTCTTCTTCTGGACGTGGCCGGTCGTCCTGGCCGGCCAGCTGCTCGTCGCCCTCGTCTTCGCCGAACTCGCCGCGCGCTATCCGCTCGCGGGATCCGTTTACCAGTGGGCGAAACAGCTCAGCCGGGGCTTCTTCGGCTGGCTCGCCGGGTGGATGATGCTGCTCGGCTGCGTCGTCGCGCTCGCCGCCGCGGCGATCGCGCTGCAGATCGTGCTGCCGTCGGTGTGGGACGGCTTCCAGCTCGTCGGCGGCGATCCGGCGGTGACGTCGGCGACCGGCGCGGCCAACGCCGTCCTGCTCGGCGCGCTGCTGCTCGTGTTCACCACCGCCGTCAACGCCGGCGGGGTCCGGCTGATGGCGCGGATCAACGACGTCGGTGTCGCCGCGGAGCTGCTCGGTGTCGTCGTCCTCGTCAGCGGGCTCGGCCTGTTCGCCGTCCGCGGCCCGCAGGTCGTCCTGCACGACGCGCCCGGCACCAGCGCCGGGATCGGCGGTGTGCTCGCTTCCGCCCTCATGGCCGCGTACGTCCTCTACGGCTTCGACACCGCCGCGTCGGTCGCGGAGGAGACGAAGAACGCGCGCCGGGCCGCGCCGCGCGCGGTGCTGCGGGCCGTGCTCGTGTCCGGGATCGGCGGGCTGGCCGTGGTCGTCACCGCGCTGATGGCCGCACCGAGCCTGACCGACGGGCAGCTCGCCGGGCACGGCCTGCCGTACGTGATCACCGCCGTCTTCGGCGACCCCCTCGGCCGGGTCTTCCTCGCCGACGTGGCCGTCGCCGTCGTCGTCTGCACCCTCACCATCCAGACCGGCACCGTCCGGCTGATCTACGCGATGGCCCGCGACGGCGCGCTCCCCGCGTCCGCGCGCCTCGCCGGGGTCAACCCGCGCACCGGAACGCCGGTGGCGCCCGCGCTCGTGTCGGGCGGGCTGGCGATCGGGCTGCTGCTGCTCAACGTCGGCAACCCGACGCTGTTCAGCACGATCACCGGCACGTCGGTGGTCGTCGTCTACCTCGCCTACCTGCTGGTGACCGGGCCGCTGCTGGTGAACCGGCTGCGGGGGCGCTTCCCCGCCGAATCCGGGCTGTTCTCGCTCGGCCGCTGGGGTGTCCCGGTGAACGGGGCGGCCGTCGCCTACGGCGTCGCGATGATCGTGAACATCGGCTGGCCCCGCGCGGAGATCTACGACGTCACCGCTTCGGGCTCCCCCTGGATGCTCCTGTTCCCGCTAGAGTTCGTCGGCGGCGCACTGGTGATCGGCTGGCTCTGCTGGCTGCGGCTGCGCCCCGCTCCCGCCCTCGAACCCGCGATCTGAGAGAGGACGCCCATGAGCACCACCGCCACCACCTACGGCGCCCGGGACCACGCCCGTGCCCAGGCAGGCACCGTGGTCGACACGATGCCGTCGATCCCGGCGAGCACGTGGCCGTCACCTCCGCCCGGCGTCGCACCCGAGGCGCTGACCTGGGCCGAAACCGTTGCCGGGGGCGGGTACACGCACAAGGTGCTGGCCCGCGGCACGCGGCTGCGGCTCACCGACACCGACGGCGACGCCTGCGCCCACCTGCTGCTGTTCAACGCCGACCAGCCGTGGGAACGGCTGAACGCCGCCGACACGGTGAAGGTGCAGTGGAACGCCTACCTCGGCGAGAAGGTGGCGCTGCTGTCCGACCAGGGCCGCGTCCTGGCCACGATCGTCGCCGACACCAGCGGCCACCACGACGCCCTGTGCGGTACGTCCACTGTGGACGGAAACACCGAGCGCTACGGCGACGGCGCCCCGCAGGGCCCCTCCCCCGCCGGATTGGCGCTGTTCACCTTGGCCGCGGCCAAGAACGGGCTCGGCCCGCGGGACCTGCCGCCGAGCCTGTCGTTCTTCCAGGGCGTGCGTGTCCGGCCGGACGGCGGCCTCGAGTTCACCGGTTCGGCGGGCGCCGGCAAGTCCGTCGAGCTGCGGATCGAGATCCCGGCCGTGGTGCTGATCGCCAACGTCGCGCACCCGGTCGACCCGCGGCCGGACTACACCGTGACGAACCTCGAAGTACTGGCCTGGCGCGCCACTACGTCCACCCCGGACAGTCCGGAATGGACACACACGCCGGAAGCCCGGCGCGCGTTCGAGAACACCGCCGACTACCTCACCGCACGGGGGATCGCATGAGCACGGCGTACCGGTCCCAGCCGGAGCTGACCTTCGACGTGCCCGCGCGGGCCCCGTTCTCGACGGTGCTCCGGCGGGGCCAGGAACTGACGATCATCGACCTCGGCGGCAACCAGGCCGTCGACTTCCTCTGCTACGACGCCGGCGACACGGCCAAGCGCTACAGCGCGGCGGCGACGATCGCCGCGCAGCGGAACATCTTCCTGACCACCGGCAGCGTCCTGCGCACCCAGGAGGGCGCGCCCCTGCTCACCGTCGTCGCCGACACCTGCGGGCGCCACGACACGCTCGGCGGCGCGTGCAGCAAGGAATCCAACAGCCTGCGCTACGGCCAGCACACGCGCTTCCAGCACGCCTGCGTCGAGAACTTCCTCATCGAGGGCGCGAAGTGGGGGCTGGGCAAGCGGGACCTGGTCGGCAACGTCAACTGGTACATGAACGTGCCGGTCGAGGCGGACGGCACGCTCGGCATCGTCGACGGGATCTCCGCGCCGGGCCTGGAAGTCCGGCTGCGCGCCGAGACCGACGTGCTGGTGCTCGTGTCGAACTGCCCGCAGATCAACAACCCCTGCAACGGCTTCGACCCGACGCCGGTGCGGATGGTCGTCACCACCCCGGGAGGCGGCCGGTGAGGCTGCTCGTGGCCAACCGCGGCGAGATCGCGGTCCGGATCCTGCGCAGCGCGAAGGAGCTGGGCCTCGAAACCGTCGCGGTGTACTCCGACGCCGACCGGCTCGCCCCGCACGTCCGGCTCGCGGACCGGGCCGTGCGGCTCGGTCCGGCGCCCGCGGCCGAAAGCTACCTGCGGGCCGGCGCGATCGTCCGTGCCGCGCTCGACACGAGCTGCGACGCGGTCCACCCCGGTTACGGCTTCCTGTCCGAGGACGCGGCCTTCGCTCGGGCGTGCGAAGACGCCGGGATCGTGTTCGCCGGGCCGTCGCCGGAGCACCTGGAAGTGTTCGGCAGCAAGCACACCGCGCGCGAAGCGGCGGTCGCCGCGGGTGTGCCGCTGCTGGCCGGTACCGGTCTGCTGTCCGATGTGGACGAGGCACTCGCGCGCGCGGCGGACATCGGCTACCCGGTGATGCTCAAGGCGACCGGCGGCGGGGGCGGGATTGGGATGCGCGCGTGCGCATCCCCGGACGAGCTGCGCGACGCGTGGGACAGCGTCCGCAGCGTGGCCGCCAAGAGCTTCGCGAACGCCGGGGTGTTCCTCGAACGGCTGGTGCGACGCGCCCGGCACGTCGAGGTCCAGGTGTTCGGCGACGGCCTGGGCGAGGTACTGGCCCTGGGCACGCGCGACTGCTCGCTGCAGCGGCGCAACCAGAAGGTCGTCGAGGAGTGCCCGGCGCCGGACCTGCCCGACGCCGTCCGGGAGCAATTGGCCGGCTCGGCCGTCGCGCTGTGCTCGTCGGTGCGGTACCGCTCGGCGGGCACGGTCGAGTACGTCTACGACCCCGACCGCGAAGAGGCGGCGTTCCTGGAAGTCAACACGCGGCTGCAGGTCGAGCACCCGGTCACCGAGGCGGTGTACGGCGTCGACCTGGTCGCCTGGATGCTGCGGCTCGCGCAGGGCGACCGCGCGATGTTCCGCGCGGTCCCGGTCGCGCGCGGGCACGCCGTGGAAGCCCGCGTGTACGCCGAGGACCCGAGCGCCGGGCACCGGCCGAGCGCCGGTCTCGTCACGCGGGTCGCGCTGCCCGCGGGCGCCCGGGTGGACACCTGGGTGGAGCCCGGCACGACGGTCACCACGCACTACGACCCGTTGCTGGCCAAGGTGATCTGCACCGGCCCCGACCGCGCCGGCGCGCTGGCCGCCCTCCGCGGTGCGCTGGCGGAAACCCGCATCGACGGTGTCCGCACCAACCTCGGGCAGCTTCGCGCGGCGGCCGCGGACGCGGCGTTCGGCGCGGCGGCGCACACGACGTCCACTTTGGACGCGATCGTCGACGGCGAGCCCCGGATCGAGGTCGTGCGCGGCGGGACGATGACCACGGTGCAGGACTGGCCGGGCCGGACCGGGTTCTGGCACGTCGGCGTGCCGCCGAGCGGGCCGATGGACGACCGCTCGCTGCGGCTGGGCAACCTCGCGCTGGGCAACCCGGAAGGCGCGCCCGGCCTGGAGTGCACGGTGGACGGCGTGACGCTGCGGTTCTCGCACGTCACGCACCTGTGCGTCACCGGCGCGCCGGCCACGGTGCTCGTCGACGGCAGCGAGATTCCCTTGTGGACACCCGTCGCGGTGCCCGCGGGTGCGGTGCTGGATGTCCGGGCGTGCACGACGGGCCTGCGCAGCTACGTGCTGGTCCGCGGCGGCGTCGACGTGCCCGCGTTCCTCGGCAGCGCGGCGACGTTCACCCTCGGCGGGTTCGGCGGGCACGGCGGCCGCGCGCTCGCCGCCGGCGACGTCCTGCACCCCGGCCCGGCCCCGGCGGACCCGGTCGTCGGCCCGGTGCCGCCCGCCGAGCGCCCGCGGTTCGGGTCCCACTGGACGATCGGGGCGCTCGAAGGACCACACGCGGCGCCGGAATTCTTCACCCCCGAAGACGTCGAGGTGTTCTACGCCACCGATTGGCAGGTGCACTTCAACTCCGCCCGCACCGGCGTCCGGCTCGTGGGGCCGCGGCCGCAGTGGGCGCGGCCCGACGGCGGCGAGGCGGGCCTGCACCCGTCGAACATCCACGACACGCCGTACGCGATCGGCGCCGTCGACTACACCGGTGACCTGCCGATCCTGCTCGGCCCGGACGGGCCGAGCCTCGGCGGGTTCGTCTGCCCGGCGACGGTGGCGACGGGCGAGCGGTGGAAGCTCGGGCAGCTGCGCCCGGGCGACACCGTGCGGTTCGTGCCGATCGACACCGACCACGCGGCGGCGCTGCGGCAGCGTCCCGCGTCGGCGGTCACGGCGACCCGGGCGGCCCGCCACGACGGCGGCGTCCTGGCCCGGCTGCCCGCTTCCGGCGGCGAACCGTCCGTGACCTACCGCCGCAGCGGGGACGACAACCTGCTCGTCGAGTACGGCGAGATGAAGCTCGACCTCGCCCTGCGGATGCGGGTGCACGCGCTCGCGGAGCGGCTCGCGGCCGAGGGCGTGCCGGGGATCGTCGACCTGACCCCGGGCATCCGGTCGCTGCAGGTGCACGTCGACCCGGACGCGCTGCCGGCGGGCAAGGCACTCGGGCTGGTGCGCGAGCTGGAGCGGGACCTGCCGCCGACGCACGACCTCGTGGTGCCCAGCCGCAGCGTCCGGCTGCCGCTGTCGTGGGACGACCCGGCGACGCGCGAGGCCATCGAGCGGTACATGACCGGCGTGCGCGACGACGCGCCGTGGTGCCCGTGGAACATCGAGTTCATCCGGCGCGTCAACGGGCTGTCCAGTGTGGACGAGGTCTACCGGACGGTGTTCGACGCCGAGTACCTCGTGCTCGGGCTGGGCGACGTCTACCTCGGCGCGCCGGTCGCCACGCCGCTGGACCCGCGCCACCGGCTGGTGACGACGAAGTACAACCCGGCGCGGACGTGGACCGCGGAGAACTCGGTCGGCATCGGCGGCGCGTACCTCTGCATCTACGGCATGGAGGGCCCGGGCGGCTACCAGTTCGTCGGGCGGACCGTGCAGGTGTGGAACAGCTGGCACGGCGGCGACCGCCCGTGGTCCCTGCGGTTCTTCGACCGGATCTCGTGGTACCCGGTGTCGGCGGAGGAGCTGCTGGAGCTGCGGGCGCAGAGCGCGTCCGGAAAGCTGGAACTCGACGTCACGGACGGGTCGTTCGCACTCGCGGACTACCAGAAGTTCCTCGGCGACAACGCCGGAAGCATCGCCGCGTTCCGCGCGACGCAGGCGGCGGCGTTCGAGGCGGAACGGCAGGCGTGGGCCGCGGCGGGCGAGTTCGACCCGAAGCCGGAACCGGTCACCCGGCCGCCGGCGCGGGTCGAGGCGCCGCCGGGCGGGCACGTCGTCGAGGCGCCGTTCGCGGCGACGGTGTGGCGGGTCGACGTCGCCGCGGGCGAGCGCGTCGAGGACGCGCAGCCGCTGGTGACGCTGGAAGCGATGAAGACGGAGGCGCGGATCCCCGCGCCGGCGAGCGGCGAGGTGGTCGAAGTGCTCGTGTCCCCCGGCGACCAGGTCGCCCCCGGCACGCCGCTGGTGGTGCTCGGATGAACGCCGTCACCGAGCGGGTGCGGGCCGCCTACCGGCGCATCGAGCAGGTCGGCCGGCCGGAGATCTGGATCGATCTGCGGCCGGAAGCCGAAGTGCTCGCCGAGGCCGCCGCTCTCGGCGAGCGCGGGCTGCCGCTCCGCGGCAAGCTCGTCGCGGTCAAGGGCAACATCGACGTCGCGGGGCTGCCGACGACGGCCGGGTGCCCGGCGTACGCGTACAAGCCGGAGACCGACGCGCCGGTCGTCGCGCGGCTGCGCGCGGCCGGGGCACTGGTGCTCGGCACGACCAACCTCGACCAGTTCGCCACCGGCCTGGTCGGGACGCGCAGCCCGTACGGCGCGGTCCGCAACGCCGCCGACCCGGCGTACGTCTCGGGCGGGTCCAGCTCGGGGTCGGCGGTGGCCGTCGCGCTGGGCATCGCGGACCTCGCTCTCGGCACGGACACGGCGGGCTCGGGGCGGGTGCCCGCCGCGTTCAACGGGATCGCCGGGCTCAAGCCGACGCCCGGGCTGCTGCCGACGGAAGGCGTCGTCCCGGCGTGCGCGAGCATCGACTGCGTCTCGCTGTTCGCCCGGACGGCCGAGGAGGCGGCGTTCGCGCTGACCTGCCTGGCCGAGCCGGCACCGGTCCACACGGGACGGTTCCGCCTCGGCGTCCCGGCCCCGGACCAGCTGGGCCCGCTGGCGCCCGGCTGGGCGGAGGCGTTCGACGCCGCGGTGGCGGACTACGCAGCGGCGGGCGCCGAAGTGACCACAGTGGACGTCTCGGCGTTCCTGGAGGCGGCGCGGCTGCTGTACGGCGGCGCGTTCGTCGCCGAGCGGTACACCGCGGTCGGCGAGTTCGTCGACGCCCATCCGGACGCCGTCGACCCGGTCGTGCGGTCGATCATCGGGCCGGCGCGGGACATCCCCGCGCACCGGCTGTTCGCCGACCAGGCGAGGGTGGCGGGCCTGCGGACACGGGCACTGGCCACACTGGCGGGCGTCGACGCGATCCTCCTCCCGACGACGACCGAGCACCCGACGCTCGCCGAAGTCGCGGCGGACCCGGTGGCGGTCAACGCGCGCCTGGGCCGGTTCACCAACTCGACCAACCTGTTCGGGTTGCCGGCGTTGGCCGTGCCCGCGGGGACGGTGGCGGGACGGCCGTTCGGCGTGATGTTCCTCGGCGCCCCGCACGACGACCTGAAGCTGGTGGCGCTGGCGCGCCTGCGGGCCGAGCGGATCCCGCTGGTGGTCGTCGGCGCGCACCTGCGGGGCCAGCCGCTGAACCACGAGCTGACCTCCCGCGGCGGCCGGTTCGTCGCGGAGGTGCCGACTTCGCCGTCGTACCGGCTGTACGCGCTGGACACGGTTCCGCCGAAGCCGGGCCTGGTGCGCGTGGCGTCCGGCGGCGTGGCGATCGCGGCCGAGGTGTGGGAGCTGCCGGTGGCGGGCTTCGGGGACTTCGTGGCCCGCGTACCGTCGCCGCTGGCGATCGGCAAGGTGGAGCTGGCGGACGGCACGCGGGTACCCGGTTTCCTCTGCGAACCGGCGGCGACGGAAGGCGCGGCGGACATTTCGGCGAAAGGCGGTTGGCTGGCCCACCTCCGCGGGTAACGATCAGCTGCCCGGCGCGGTAACGAGCCTTCAGCGGCCGCGCCGGGCGTGCCGATGTACCCGGTAGCGATCCCCCCGGAGGCGGCCATGACCACGGCGACCGAAACCCCGCTCGTCCACTCCTACCTGTACCTGCGGCGCGCGATCGGCACGATCGGCCTGGCGCTGCCGGTCGTGCTGATCCTCGGCAAGCAGCTCGTCCAGGGCGGCGACCTGATCGGGTCGCTCAGCGGGTACTACTACACCGACCTGCGGGACGTGTTCGTCGGCGCGATGTGCGCGGCGGGGGTGTTCCTGCTCGCCTACTACGGCCACGACTACATCGACAACATCGCGAGCACGGTCGCCGGGCTGGGCGCGATCGGGCTGGCGCTGTTCCCGACGACCCCGGCCCACGACGTGACGGCCTGGGACCGCACGTCCGGCGTGCTGCACCTGGCGTTCGCGGCGGTGTTCTTCCTGATGCTGGCGTACTTCTGCCTGCGGCTGTTCCCGCACGACGGCGAGCAGCCGCCGGGCACGGGAATCGTCTACCGCGGGTGCGGGATCGTGATCCTGGCGGCGCTGGTGCTCATCGCGCTGACCAGCTCGCTGCGGCTGGTGCCGGACTGGCACCCGGCGCTGTGGCTGGAGAGCGTCGCGGTGTGGGCGTTCGGCGTCGCCTGGCTGCTGAAGGGCCAGACGCTCACGCCGAAAACTGTGCCGTAGCCCACTCGACCGGGCCACACCACTGGTTACCGACGGGTAACAAGGGCTATCGTGCGGCTGTGACAACCGGGGCGCTGCTCCGGGCCGGGGGCTCCGCCACCCGGACCCCCGAGGAAAACGTCTACTTCATGGAGCATTCGTGGCCGCATCGACACCGCCGCTCGCGCCGAACGCGCGAGGCGTGCGCAACGTCGTCTTCGTCGAGGGGGTACGCACCCCCTTCGGCAAGGCCGGCGACAAGGGCATCTACGCCGGGACCCGCGCCGACGACCTCGTCGTCAACACCATCCGCGAGCTGCTGCGGCGGCACCCCGAGCTGCCGCCCGAGCGCGTCGACGAGGTGGCCATCGCCGCCACCACCCAGATCGGCGACCAGGGCCTGACCATCGGCCGCACCGCCGCGCTGCTGGCCGGCCTGCCGAAGTCGGTGCCCGGCTTCGCCATCGACCGCATGTGCGCCGGTGCGATGACCGCCGTCACGACCACCGCGTCCGGCATCGGCTTCGGCGCCTACGACATCGCGATCGCCGGTGGCGTCGAGCACATGGGCCGCCACCCGATGGGTGAAGGTGTGGACCCGAACCCGCGGATCATCGCCGACAAGCTGGTCGACCCGACCGCGCTCGTCATGGGCCAGACCGCCGAGAACCTGCACGACCGGTTCCCGGCGATCACCAAGGAGCGCACCGACGCCTACGCGGCGCGCAGCCAGGAGAAGTACGCCGAAGCCGTCAAGACCGGCAAGATCGGCCCCGAGCTGGTTCCCGTGGCCACGCGCTCCGAGGAGCTGGGCTGGGGCCTGGCCACCGAGGACGAGCCGCCGCGGCCGGGCACCACGGTCGAGCAGCTGGCCAAGCTGAAGACGCCGTTCCGCCCGCACGGCCGGGTCACCGCGGGCAACGCCGCGGGCCTCAACGACGGCGCGACCGCGTCGATCCTCGCCGACGAGGACACCGCCCGCGAGCTGGGCCTGCCGGTCGCGATGCGGCTCGTCGGCTACTCCTTCGCCGGCGTCGAGCCCGAGGTCATGGGCATCGGCCCGGTGCCGGCCACCGAGAAGCTGTTCAAGCGCACCGGCCTGGGCATCGACGACATCGGCCTGTTCGAGATCAACGAGGCCTTCGCCGTGCAGGTGCTGGCCTTCCTCGACCACTTCGGCATCGCCGACGACGACCCGCGCGTCAACGTCTGGGGCGGCGCCATCGCCTGCGGTCACCCGCTGGCCTCCTCCGGCGTCCGGCTCATGACGCAGCTGGCCCGCCAGTTCGCCGAGCGGCCCGACGTGCGCTACGGCATGACGACGATGTGCATCGGCATCGGCATGGGCGGCACCGTGATCTGGGAGAACCCGGCCTTCGAGGGGGCGAAGTAAATGACGTTCACCGCTGAAGAAGCGAAGGCCGCCTTCCCGGACGAGGTCGTCACGCACGCCGTGACGCGCCTGGTGAAGGTCCCCGGGCTCACCAAGCCAGTCGCGCTCATCACGCTCGACAACGGCCACGACCACACCCGGCCGAACACCTTCGGCCCGCAGGGCCTGGTGTCGCTGAACGCGGCGCTGGACAAGGCCTTCGAGGCCGAGCCCGCCGCGATCGCCGTCACCGGCAAGCCGTTCATCTTCGCCGTCGGCGCCGACCTGTCCGGCGTCGAGCAGGTCAGCGACCCGAAGCTGGCGCGCGAGATCGCCCAGACCGGGCACGACGTGTTCCGCCGCCTCACCGAGTCGAAGATCCCGACCTTCGGCTTCGTCAACGGCGCGGTCATGGGCGGCGGCCTGGAGCTGGCTCTTTCGTGCCACTACCGGACGCTGTCGGAGAACACCGCCGCCATCGCCTTCCCGGAGGTCTTCCTCGGGCTGTTCCCGGGCTGGGGCGGCACGCAGCTGCTGCCGAACCTGATCGGCGCGGACGCGGCCGTCACGGTGATCATCGAGAACGCCCTGGCGCAGAACAAGATGCTCAACGTCAAGCAGGCGGCCGAGCTCGGCATCGTCGACGCGGTCTTCGGCTCGGCCGACTACCTCGAGCAGTCACTGCTGTGGCTGGCCAAGGTGGTCAACGGCGAGATCACGCCGGAGCGCCGCGAGATCGACCGCGGTGCGGCGTGGGACGCGGCCATCGCCCGCGCGAAGTCCATTGTGGACGGGCGCACGCACGGCGCGTCGCCGGGTGCGACCAAGGCCGTCGAACTCCTCCAGCTCGCGAAGGAGAACGACCTCGACCGCGGGTACGCCGCCGAGACCGACGGCCTCGCCGAGCTGCTGATGTCCGACGTCCTGCGCGCCGGGCTGTACTCGTTCAACCTGGTCAACAAGCGCGCCAAGCGCCCGGCGGGCGCGCCGGACAAGTCGCTGGCGCGCAAGGTGAACAAGGTCGGCATCGTCGGCGCCGGCCTGATGGCCAGCCAGCTCGCGCTGCTGTTCGTGCGGCGGCTCAAGGTGCCGGTCGTGCTCACCGACGTCGACCAGGAACGCGTCGACAAGGGCGTCGGGTACGTCCACGCCGAGATCGACAAGCTCCTGAGCAAGAAGCGCGTCTCCCCGGACGGCGCGAACCGGCTCAAGGCGCTCGTGTCCGGTTCGCTCGACAAGGCCGCGTTCGCCGACGCCGACTTCGTCATCGAAGCCGTCTTCGAGGAACTGGGCGTCAAGCAGCAGGTGTTCGCCGAGCTGGAGCAGCACGTCTCGCCCGAGGCGATCCTGGCGACGAACACCTCGTCGCTGTCGATCACCGCGATGGCGTCGAAGCTGCGGCACCCCGAGCGCGTCGTGGGCTTCCACTTCTTCAACCCGGTCGCCGTGCTGCCGCTGCTGGAGATCGTCCGCGGCGAGCAGACCGACGACGCTTCGCTGGCGACGGCGTTCGCGGTCGGCAAGCAGCTGAAGAAGTCGAGCGTGCTGGTGAAGGACGCGTCGGCGTTCGTCGTCAACCGGCTGCTGCTGCGCTTCCTCGGCGAGGTGCTGGTCACCGTCGACGAGGGCACGCCGTTCGACGTCGCCGACAAGGCCCTGGAACCGCTCGGCCTGCCGATGACGCCGCTGACGCTGATGCAGCTCGTCGGCCCGGCCATCGCGCTGCACGTGGGCGAGACGCTGCACGAGGCCTTCCCGGACCGGTTCACCGTGTCGGAGAACCTCGCGAAGTTCGTCAAGGCGGGCAAGAAGGGCGTCTGGATCTGGGACGAGCAGGGCAACCAGTCCGTCGACCCGGAAGTCGCCGAGCTGTGGACCCAGGGTGACAAGCCGTCCACGTCGGAGCAGGTGCGCGACCGGGCGCTGTCGGCCATCGCCGAGGAGATCCGGATCATGCTCGACGAGGGCGTGGTCGCCGAGGCGCAGGACATCGACCTGTGCCTGATCCTCGGCGCGGGCTGGCCGTTCTGGAACGGCGGCATCACGCCGTACCTGGACCGCACCGGCGTGTCGGAGCGGGTCAACGGCAAGCCGTTCCTCGCGCCGGGCGTGGCCTCGGTCCCGGCTTCCTAGTATTCGCCCTCGCGAGGGCACTTCGGCGGCGGCGCGGTGAGTTTCAGCTGCGCCGCCGCCGCGTCCGCGTCGATCACCGTGACGCGCTCGGCGGTCCGGTAGCGGCTGTGCAGCTCCCGCGCCCACGCCTTCAGGTCGGTCCCCGGGACGGCGAGCAGGAAGACCGACGGCGGGTCGACGAACACCCGACGCGCCTTCGGGTCGTCGCGGAAGGACCGTGCCGCGGCCCACGTATCCTCGCCGGCCGGAAAGACCAGGACGACCGCCGCGCACGGGGTGTGGCCGGCCAGCGGCGCGGGGTTCGTGTCCACCGGCAGGGCGGGCGGCCGCACGAGCGCCGCGACGAAGAACGCCAGCCCGGCCCCGGCGGCCAAGGCCGTCGCGGCCGCGGGCAGCACCGTCCGGCTCAGGGGCTTGTGCGTCACCTCCAAGATCACAGCACACGTTGGCCGCCGGGACACCGTCCGTTCACTCCGGCGGCTTAGCGTCCGGCCGTGACCACCGACAGACGCCGGTTCCTCAAGGGCGCCGGGCTCGCGGCCGCCGCCGCGGGCGTGCCCCTCCCGGCCCCCGCCGGCCTCGATCTCGATCTCGGCCGCGTGTGCGGCCGCTACCAGTGGCTGGCCGGCGACCACCACACCCACAGCCAGTACTCGTACGACGCGATGTACCGGATCGACCAGATCGCGCGCGGCGGGCGCGCGCACGGCGCCGACTGGATCGTGTTCACCGACCACGGCCACGCCGAGCACGAGAAGGTGTCGGTCGAGCCCACCGAAGCCGACTTCCTCGCCGCCCGGGCGAAGTACCCGGACCTGCTGCTGTGGCACGGCCTGGAGTGGAACGTCCCGGGCGCCGAGCACGCCACGGTGTTCTTCCAGGCCGGAGCGCAGCAGGCCGCGAAGCTGCGCGAGTTCGAGCGGACCTTCGACTGGCGGCTGACGAACTCGGAGGCGTCGAACCCGGCGAACGAGGCCCTCGCGCTTCGGGCGCTTCGCTGGCTCGCCGACGAGGAACGCGCGCGGCGGATCCACGCGCCGGTCGTGCTGATCAACCACCCGCTGCGCAACGGCCGCGTCGCCCCGCACGAGCTGCGTGCCTACCGCGACGCCGCGCCGCACATCGTCATCGGCATGGAAGGCGCGCCCGGCGCGCAGGCGGACGGCTTCCCGAAGCCGTCCGGCAACGGCGGCGCGCGCGGCGGTTACGCGAACAGCCCCGGCGCGAACTCGTGGCCGGGCTACCCGGCCGAGGCGTACCGGACGCACGGCGGCTGGGACTGGGCGACGGCGAAGGTCGGCGGGCTGTGGGACTCGCTGCTCGCCGAGGGCAAGCCGTGGTGGATCACCACGAACTCCGACTCGCACTACAACCGCGGCGACACGCTCGTGCGGCCGGACGTGCCCGGCGACTGGTACGACACGCACGGGAAGTTCCCCGACCCCGTCGACTCGGGTGTTCCGCAGCTGCTCGCGCCGTACGCGGACTTCTACCCCGGAGAGTTCAGCCGGACGTACGTCGGCGTGACGCGGCGAAGCCTCGACGGCGTCCTCGAGGGCCTGCGCGCCGGGCGGATCTGGCTCACGCACGGCGGCCTGGTGCAGGACCTGCAGGTCGGCGCGTACGGCGGCGGTTCCGCCGCGACGCTCGGCGGGCGCCTGCGCGTCCGGCGCGGTTCCGACGTCACGGTCGTGGTCGGCGCGCGGCTGGCGTCGCGGCCGAACGGCGGCGGGTCGGTGCCGCGGCTGGCGCGGCTGGACGTCGTCGCGGGCCCGGTCACCGGCCCGGCCGCCGACCGCGACGCGATGACCGCGCCCGGCACCCGGGTCGCCGAGTCGTTCGAGCCGCGGTGGGCACCGGGACGGCAGGTCGTGTTCCGGCACACCTTCCGGAACGTGCGGGCGCCGTTCTACGCGCGGATCCGCGGGACGAACGGCGACGGCGAGCCGGCTCCGGACGTCGCCGGGCAGGCGAACCCGTTCGAGGACTTGTGGTTGTACGCGAACCCGATTTTCGTGGACGTGTGCTGAAAGGACTGTTCCGGCGGCTGCTCGTCCGGTCGATCATGACCGGGCTGCGGTGGCTGCTGCGGTTGCCGTCACCGGTGCTGCGAGTGCTCGCGGGACGTCCGGTCGTGGTCGACGGACGTCAGCCGGTGGTCTCGGCGCGCGTGCTGATGCGGGTGGCGCGCCTCGCGCCGTTCGACGCGCCGCACCACAACGGCAGTCTGGAGCGGGCGCGGGCCGAGCTGAACCTGGCGGGCGCGCTCGCCGGCGCCGGCGTCTGCCCCGGCGTCCGGACGTCCGGCTCGTCGTGGCCGGGGCCCGGCGGGCCGCTGCCGCTGCGGCGGTACGAGCCGGCCGGGGTCCCGGCGCCCGGCCCGGGGCTCGTGTACTTCCACGGCGGCGGGTTCGTGCTCGGCAGCCTCGACACGCACGAGGGCGCGTGCCGGCTGCTGGCCGAGGAGGCCGGGGTGCGGGTGGTGTCGATCGGCTACCGGCTGGCGCCGGAACACCCGTTCCCGGCCGCGGCTTCGGACGCGGTGGCCGCGTTCGCGTACGTGTCCTCGCACGCGGCGGAGTTCGGCATCGACCCGGCCCGGCTGGCGGTGGGCGGCGACAGCAGCGGCGGCAACCTCGCGGCCGTGGTCGCGCACGCGGGTGCCCGCGGCGAGGTCCCGCGGCCGGCGTTCGGCCTCCTGCTGACCCCGGCGACCGACGCGCTCGGCGAGTCGGAGTCGCACCGGCAGTTCGGGACGGGCTTCCGTCTCGACCGGGACGAGTGGGCCTGGTACCGGGCGCAGTACCTGCGCGACCCGGCCGAGTACACCGACCCGCGAGCCTCGGTGCTGTACGACGACGCTCTCGACAGCCTCCCGCCGACGTACGTGGCCACCTGCGGCTTCGACCTGCTCCGCGACGAAGGCGAGGCCTACGCCCGGAAGCTGGCCGACGCCGGCGTACCGGTGGTGCACCGGCGGCACGAGGGCCAGCTGCACGGCTTCGCGAACCGGGTCGGCGTGGACCCGGACGCCCACGCGGCCATGCTCCACGCGGCCGGCGTTCTCCGCGCCGGTCTCGCCCTCACCGGTCGTGGACGAGAAACAGGGTTCTAGCCCTGCTTCCCACTCACGACACCGGTCAGCGGACCGGGAGGTGGACCGTCACGCCCAGGCCGCCGCCCACGATCGGCTCCGCCGTGACGCTGCCGCCGTGGGCCTGGACCGCCGCGCGGACGATCGACAGGCCCAGGCCCGCGCCCGACCGGGCCGTGCGGGCCACGCCCGCCCGGCGGAACGGCTCGAACAGCTCCGCCACCGTCGCCGGGTCGACCAGTCCGCCCGACGACCGCACCCGCAGCGTCGACCACTGCGGCCCCGGCTGCGTCACGACCTCCAGCCAGCCGCCCTCGACGTTGTGCCGGACGCCGTTCTCCAGCAAGTTGCCCGCGATCCGCTCCAGCAGGGCGGGGTCGCCGACCGCCGGCGCGGGCGGGGTCGCGAACGACGCCCGGATCCCGCGTTGCGCGGCCTCCCGGTGCACCGCCTGCCAGGCCCGGTCGACGACGGCCGCGAGGTCGACCGGTTCACGCACCGCCAGCCCGGCGCCGTCGGTCCTGGCCAGCAGCAGCAGGGAGTTGACGAGCTGCCCGGCCCGCTCGGTCGCGTCGCGGACCACGCCCGCCATCCGGCGCAGCTCGGCCTCGTCGGCGGCGTCGTCGGCGAGGGTGACGTCCAGTTCGGTGCGGATCACCGACAACGGCGTCCGCAGCTCGTGGCTCGCGTTCGCGACGAAGTGGCGTTGCGCGTCGAACGCGGCCTGCAGCCGGTCGAGCATGTCGTCGAACGTGCCGGCCAGCTCGGCCAGCTCGTCGCGCGAGCGGACCTCGCCGATCCGCTCCCCCAGCGACTCGACCGACAGCCGCCGCGCGGTGCCGGTGATCTCGCGCAGGGGCAGCAGCACGCGGGAGGTGAACGTCCAGGCGAGGATCGCCGCGGCCGCGACCACCAGCAGGAACGCGATCGACCCGAACAGCAGCATCCGGTCGCGGGCGTGCACGCGCAGGTGCTCGGCCAGCGTCGACGCGTCGACCGTGACACCGTCGACGACCACCGTGCTGCCCGGCGGCATCTGCGGGACGGTGTCGAGCGAGTCCCGCACCAGCGTCCAGGCCAGCCAGAGCAGCAGCAGGCTGACCGCGGCCACGAGCACGGTCGCCAGCAGGGTGATCCGGGCGCGGAGGCTGCGGGTGCCCGGCAGGTTCACGCGCGCGGCGCGCCCGGCTCCGGCACCCGGTACCCGGAGCCGACGACGGTCTCGATGATCCCCGGCTCGCCGAGCTTCTTGCGCAGCGTCATGACGGTGACCCGGACGGTCGTGGTGAACGGGTCGGCGTTCTCGTCCCAGACGCGTTCGAGCAGTTCCTCGCTGCTGACCACGGATCCGGCGGCCTGCAGCAGGACCTCGAGGACGCCGAACTCCTTGCGCGTCAGCTCGACCGGCCCGCTCGCGCGCCGGACGGTCCGCTTGGCCGGGTCGAGCTCGACGTCGCCGGCGGTGAGCAGCGGCGGCGCGGCCGGCGTGGCCCGGCGGCCCAGCGCCCGGACGCGGGCGACCAGCTCGGGGAAGGCGAACGGCTTGGCGAGGTAGTCGTCGGCGCCGAGCGACAGCCCGTCGACGCGGTCGGACACCGAGCTGCTCGCGGTGAGCATCAGCACCCGGGTCAGCTCCCCGGAGGCGACGATCTCCCGGCACAGCTCGTCCCCGGACATCCCGGGCAGGTCCCGGTCCAGGAGCACGACGTCGTACCGCGTGACGGCGGCCTTCTCGTGCCCGTCGTCCCCGGTGAGCGCGACGTCCACGGCCATGCCCTCACGGCGCAGCCCGCGGGCGATCGCGTCGGCCAGGGGTTCTTCGTCCTCGACTACCAAAACTCGCACGAACCCACAATCCCATATTTTCCTGAGAGTGCCCTTTAAGGACGATGTGCTTCCGGTGAGGCCGAGCCCGAGCGCCACAAAGTGGCCCTCGGTGCGTCGAATGACGCCGCGGCGCGAAGCGCCTCCGTCGAGGGTGGCGGTGGGGACATGGGAGGAGCAACCAAGGCGGCCTTCGGTGCGTCAGACGCAACCAAGGCCACCTTGGGGCGCTAGGAATCCTCCGGTGAGGCCCAGCGCAGGGCGAACCACAGCCGCATCCGGGTCTCCGGGTCCGCCAGATCCACGCCCAGTGCCCGTTCCACCTGGGCGATCCGGTGCCGGACGCTGTTGCGGTGCACGCCGAGCTCCGCCGCCGTCGGCTCCCAGCCGCCGTGGTGGGCCAGCCACGTCCGCAGCGTGCGGACCAGCGACCGGTCGCCCTCGCGGTCGAGCGAGAGCAAGGGCCGCAACGCCTTCTCCGCGAAGTCCCGGGAAGCGTCCGGAGCCACCAATGCGTCGAAGTCCAGCGGTGAATCCCCCGCCACGACCGGACGTCCGAGCGCCTGGGCCCGCGCGAGCAGCAGGTCGGCTTCGGCCTCCGACAGCCGGTCGGCGGGCGCCGGTGACCCGGCGGCCGCCAGCCAGCCGGCCGCGCGCAGTTCCTCCAGCCTTTCGACCGGCGCCGCGGCACTCGCGATCGCCACGAACCGGCCGGGCAGCACCGAAACCAGCGGCGTGTCCAGCCGGGCCCGCAGCCAGTCTGGCCGCTGGGCCACCTCGTCGGGGCCACGGCGGTACGGCACCCCCGCGACCAGCCGGACGACGTCGGATCCCAGCAGCGACCGGGCCACCGCGCCGGGAGCCGTCCGGCCGAGCAGCAGGCCGGTGGTGGCCGCGCCCAGCTCGGCCGCGTCCGAACCGGCCCGGCCGACCAGGCCCAGCAGCGCCGCGCCGACGGCGAGGATGGCGCGCTCGGCACCGTCGAAGCGCCGCGGCCGTCCGGTCACCACCAGGTGCGACGCCGTCGCCTGCGGGTACACCGGCTGGACCACCACGAAGCTGCCGCCTGCCTCGGTGGTCGCGCTGCGGATCCCGCTGCCGGCCCGGACGGTCGCCACCAGCTCCCGCACCTGCGGCGGCAACGGCACCGGCGCGTCGTGCGCCGACGCCAGCACGTCCCCCGCCCCGACCAGCGCGACCCACGCGCCCAGCCGCGCCGCCAGTGCCGACGTCAGCTCGCCGAGCCCGCCGCCCGCGGCGCGCGTCAGCGCCTCCCGCGCCGCGGTGATCCGCCGCTGCTCCCGCTGCCCGGCCTCGGTGAGCGCGACCGACACCGCGCGGTTGACCGCCAGGAACGGCGTCCGCGCCGGCACCACCAGCAGCGGCAGCCCGTACCGCGCGCAGGCCCGGCGCAGCGCGTCCGGCAGGGTCTCGAACACCGTCGGGGTGAGCCCGAAGCCCAAGGCCGTCACGCCGGCGTCGCGCAGCCCGCGCACGTACCGGTCGAGGTGCTCCGGCAGGTTGACACCCGCCGTCAGGATCAGCTCGCCGCCCACCAGGTAGGGCGCGGGGTCCTGCAGCTCGCTCACGTGGGCCCAGCGCACCGGGGCGTCCAGCGCGCCCGGCCGCAGCGTTTCCGGGACGACCTCCAGCGCCAGCTCCCGGTTGCCGACCACGTCCCGTAACGGGACATTCACCTCCGTGGACATCGCGTCCGCGATCGTGGTCATTTCGTCCTGCACAACGCTGTCATGGGACGGATTATCCCATGCCGAAGCGGGGGCGCGTGAACCTACGGTGACCCGGACAACGACGTGAGGAGGACACCGTGACCGGCGACTACGCGGTGATCGCGCTCTACATCGCGGGCATGATCGGGGTGGGCTGGTACGGCCTGCGGCTCGCGAAGACGAAGTCCGACTACCTCGTCGCCGGGCGGCGGCTGGGCTGGTTCATGTACTCCGGCACGATGTCGGCCGTCGTCCTCGGCGGCGCGTCCACGGTCGGCGGCGTGAAGCTCGGCTACAAGTTCGGCATCTCGGGCATGTGGCTGGTGGTCAGCATCGGCGTCGGCATCCTCGTGCTGCACGCGCTGTTCGCGCGGCGGCTGGTGCGGCTGAAGGTCTACACCGTCGGCGAGATGCTCGACCTGCGCTACGGCGGCCGGACCAGCACGGTGTCCGGCGTCGTGATGTGGGGCTACACGCTGATGCTCACCGTGACTTCGACGCTGGCCTTCGCGACCATCTTCAAGGTCCTGTTCGACCTGCCGAACTGGGCGGGCATCGCCGTCGGCGGCTCGATCGTGGTGCTGTACTCGGTGCTCGGCGGCATGTGGTCGATCACGCTCACCGACATCGCCCAGTTCGTCATCAAGACCATCGGCATCCTGGCCATCCTGCTGCCGGTCGCGATCAGCTCGGCCGGCGGCTTCGCCGGCATGAGCGCCAAGCTCGACGCGAGCTTCTTCAGCTTCACCTCGATCGGCACCGACACGATCGTCACGTACTTCGTGATCTACACCTTCGGCCTGCTGATCGGCCAGGACATCTGGCAGCGCGTGTTCACCGCGCGCACGCCGGCGATCGCGACGTCCGGCGGCATCACCTCCGGCGTCTACTGCCTGGTCTACGGCCTGGCCGGTGCCCTGATCGGCACCGCGGCCCACACGCTGTACCCGGACCTGGCCAGCGCGCAGGATGCCTTCGCGACGATCGTCGAGCGGCTGCTGCCGACCGGCGTGCGCGGCCTGGTGCTGGCCGCCGCGCTCTCGGCGATGATGTCGACCGCCAGCGGCGCGCTCATCGCGTGCGCCACGACCACGACGTCGGACCTGCTCACCAAGCTGGGCCTGAAGCGGGGCGGCGAGGTCCGGCGCAACCGGATCGCCACGCTCGTGCTCGGCCTGATCGCGATCGGCATCGCGATGATCGTCGACGACGTCGTCAACGCGCTCACCATCGCCTACGACATCCTGGTCGGCGGTCTGCTGGTGGCGATCGTCGGCGCGCTGTTCTGGAAGCGCGGCACCCGGCAGGGCGCGTACGCGTCGATGGTGGCCGGCACGGTGTCGGTGATCGCCTTCATGATCATCGACGGCGTCGACGCCAACACGCCGATCTACTGGGGCCTGGGCGCGAGCCTGGTGGTGTACCTGGCCGTCAGCTTCGCCACGCCCCGCACCGACGCCTCGACCCTCTCCGTCTGGACCCGCCGCCTGGCGGGCGAAGACACGCACACCTCGATTCGCGAACAGGAGCCTGCCAGTGCCTAACATCGGACCCCTCGACTCGTCGCGTGTACCCCGCTTCGCCGGGTTCGCGACCTTCGCGCGGCTGCCGCGGCTCGACCAGGTCGAGCGCGCCGACGTCGCCGTCGTCGGGGTGCCCTTCGACTCCGGTGTGTCCTACCGGCCCGGCGCGCGGTTCGGCCCGGCGGCGGTCCGCGAGGCGAGCCGGCTGCTGCGGCCCTACCACCCGGAGCTGGACGTCTCGCCGTTCGCCGAGCGGCAGGTCGTGGACGCGGGCGACATCGCGGTCAACCCGTTCGACATCGGCGAAGCGATCGAGACGCTGCAGCAGGAAGCCGAGGCGTTGCAGGCGGACGGGACGCGGCTGGTCACCGTCGGCGGCGACCACACGATCGCGTTGCCGCTCCTGCGGGCCGCGGCGAAGAAGCACGGGCCGGTCGCGCTGCTGCACTTCGACGCCCACCTCGACACCTGGGACACCTACTTCGGCGAGCCGTACACCCACGGCACCCCGTTCCGGCGGGCGTCCGAGGAAGGCATCCTCGACACGAGCGCGCTTTCGCACGTCGGCACGCGCGGGCCGCTGTACGGCAAGCGCGACCTCGAAGAGGACCGCCGCCTCGGCTTCGGCATCGTCACCTCCGGCGACGTCCTGCGCCGCGGCGTCGCCGAGACGGTCGACGCGCTGCGGCAGCGCATCGGCGACCGGCCGCTGTACGTCTCGGTCGACATCGACGTGCTCGACCCGGCTCACGCGCCCGGCACCGGCACCCCCGAGGCGGGCGGGCTGACCAGCCGCGAACTGCTGGAGATCCTGCGCGGGCTGCGGGACCTCAACCTGGTCGGTGCGGACGTCGTCGAGCTCGCCCCGGCCTACGACCACGCCGAGATCACCGCCATCGCGGCCTCGCACGTCGCCTACGACCTGGTGAGCCTGCTGGCGCTGGGAAAGGGCGAATGACCCGCATCGGCGGCGACGTCGTCGTCGAAACCCTGCGGGCCCTGGGCGCCGACACGGTGTTCGGCCTGCCGGGCCAGCACGCGCTGGGCCTGTTCGAGGCGCTGCGGCGCGCCGGCGACCTGTGCGTGATCAGCTCACGCGTCGAGAACAACCTCGCCTTCGCCGCCGACGGGCACGCCCGCGCGCGGCTCGCGGCGAACCCCGACGGCCCGGTGCCGGTGACGCCGCTGATCGTCTCCACCGGGCCGGGCGCGTTGCTGACCTTGGCTTCGCTGCAGGAGTCGCGGGCCGCCTCGGTGCCCGTGCTGGGCATCTCCAGCCAGGTCCCGGTCGCCGGGCTGGGCGGCGGACGGCACGGCTACCTGCACGAGCTGCCCGACCAGCAGGCGAGTTTCCGGGACGTCGTGAAGTCGGTGCACGTCGTGCGCCGCGCGAGCCAGATCCCGTCGGCGCTGCGGGAAGCCTGGACGTCGGCGGCGACCGCGCCCTACGGCCCGGTGTGGGTGGAGATCCCGCAGGACGTGCTGCTCGGCCCGGCCGGGATCCCGCCGATCACGTCGGTCTCGGCCGCTCCCCCGGTGCCGGCGCCGCTGCCCGAGCTGGTCACCGAGGCCGCCCGGCTGCTGGCCGCGGCTTCGAACCCGGTGATCCTGGCCGGCGGTGGCGCGCTGCGGTCCGGCGCGCAGGCCGAGCTGACGGCCCTCGCGGAAGCGTTGCGCGCCCCCGTGATCTCCACTTTCGGCGGCAAGGGTGTCTTCGGCTGGGACCACGCGCTGTCCGGGCGGTCGTGGCTGGAGGACTGGCACACCACGGAGTTCCTCGCCGCCGCGGACGTGCTGCTCGTGCTCGGGTCCGGGCTCGGCGAGCTGTCGAGCAACTACCGGGCGTTCGCCCCGCGCGGCCGGGTGATCCAGGTCGAAGCCGACCTCGGCAAGCTGGAGTCGAACTACCCCGGTCTCGGTATTCACGCCGACGTCCGGCTCACCCTGCAAGCCCTGCTGGAGCAGGTGCCGATGCGAGCGTCCGACGGGCGGGCCGAGGCCGCGGTCGCGGGGCTGCTCTCCCGCGTCGAGTCGCGGCTGGCCGGCCAGGACCTCGCCGTCGAGCGGAAACTGGTCGACGACATCCGGTCCGCGCTGCCCGAAGGCACCCAGACGTACTGGGACATGACCATCGCCGCGTACTGGGCCTGGTCGGCGTGGAACCCCGACGGCGCGCCGATCCACACCGCGCAGGGCGCGGGCGGGCTGGGCTACGGCCTGCCCGGCGCGCTCGGCGGTGCCGCCGCCGGAGGTGTCACCTTGGCGGTGTCCGGTGACGGCGGTGCGATGTACGGCCTCGCCGAGCTGGCCACCGCGGTCCAGCACGGCCTCGACGTCACGTGGCTGATCGTCGACGACGGCGGCTACGGCATCCTGCGCGAGTACCTCACCGGCGCGTTCGGCCGGACCACCGCCACCGAGCTGGCCCGGCCGGACTTCGTGGCGCTGGCCGCCTCGTTCGGCGTGCCCGCGACCTTGTCCACTCCGGACACCGTGGGCGCGGATCTCGCCGAGGCGCTGCGCACGCCCGGGCCGTCCGTCGTCGTCCTCCCCGCGTTGCTGAAGATGTTCGCCCCGACCCACCTGGAGCAGGCATGACCCGCACGCTCGACCTGACCGACCCGGCGACCGGCGAGGTCTCCGGCACCAGCCCGGTCGCCGGCCAGTCCGATGTGGACGCCGCCGTCGCGGCCGCCGCGCGGGCGTTCACAGGCTGGCGTCGCAGCACTCCGGCGCAGCGGCAGCTGGCGCTGCTGAAGATCGCCGACGCGCTCGAAGCCCGGGCCGGCGAGTTCGCCGACCTGGAAGTGCGCGAGACCGGCAAGATCCGGTCCGTCGTGGTCGACGAGGAGATCCCGGAGTGCGTGAGCGCGCTGCGGTTCTTCGCCGGGGCCGCGCGGCAGCTCGAAGGCACCGCGGCCGGGGAGTACACGGCGGGCCACACGTCGGTGATCCGCCGCGAGCCGGTGGGTGTCTGCGCGCAGATCGCGCCGTGGAACTACCCGCTGATGATGGCCGTGTGGAAGATCGCGCCGGCGCTGGCGGCGGGCAACACCGTCGTGCTGAAGCCGGCCGAGACGACCCCGTCGACCGCGGTGCGGCTGGCCGAGGTCGCGGCGGAATTCCTGCCCGACGGCGCGTTCACCGTCCTGTGCGGCGACCGCGACACGGGCCGGGCGCTGGTCCGGCATCCGCGCGTCGACCTGGTCTCGATCACCGGCTCGACGCGGGCGGGCATCGACGTCGCCACCGTGGCCGCCGCCGACCTCAAGCGCACCCACCTGGAGCTGGGCGGCAACGCGCCGCTGCTGGTGTTCCCGGACGTCGACCTCGCTTCGACGGCCGAAGGCATCGTGGACGCGGCGTTCTACAACGCGGGCCAGGACTGCACCGCGGGCAGCCGGGTGCTGGTGCACGAGTCGATCCACGACGAGTTCGTCGCGGAGCTGACGAAGGTCGCCGCGGCGCGGACACCCGGTGCCGACTTCGGGCCGCTGAACAGCGCGGCGCAGCTGGCGCGCGTCGAGGGCCTGATCTCGCGGCTGCCGTCGCACGCGCGGATCGAGACCGGCGGCACGCGGTTCGGTTCGCGCGGGTTCTTCTTCGCCCCCACCGTGGTTTCCGGGCTGCGTCAGGACGACGAGATCGTCCAGGAGGAGATCTTCGGGCCGGTGATCACGGTCCAGTCCTTTCCGGACGAACCCGCGGGCGTGGCGCTGGCCAACGGCGTCCCGTATGGACTGGCGTCGTCGGTGTGGACGCGGGACCTCGCGGTCGCCGCGCGGGTTTCGGCCGAACTGGACTTCGGCTGCGTGTGGGTGAACACGCACGGGCCGCTGGTCGCCGAGATGCCGCACGGTGGGTTCGGCCACTCGGGCCACGGCAAGGATCTCTCGGCGTACGCCTTCGCCGAGTACACCCGGGTCAAGCACGTGATGACGAGGTTCGCATGAGCGCGCGCGTGACGGAGGTCGAGCGGCACGGCATCGCGCCGATCCCGCCGGAGGAGCAGACGTCCCGCCCGCGCGACCTGTTCCGGATGGCGTTCGGCGGGGCGAACACGTTCGCCACGATCATCCTGGGCACGCTGCCGATCGCGTACGGGCTGAGCTTCCGCGACGCGGCTTCGGCCACGGCGCTCGGCGTGGTCGTGGGCGGGCTGGTGCTGGCGCCGATGGCGTTGTTCGGCCCGCGGACCCGGACGAACAACGCCGTGTCGTCCGGCGCGCACTTCGGCGTGGTCGGCCGGTGCGTCGGGTCGTTCCTGTCGTTGCTGACGGCGATCACGTTCTTCGCGATCTCGGTCTGGGTCAGCGGCGACGCCGTGGCCGGCGCGGCCCAGCGGCTGTTCGGCTTCGACGGCGGCGCGGTGCTGCGCGGCGGCGCGTACGGCGTCATCGCGATCGCGACGCTGGTGGTGTGCCTCTACGGCTACCGGTTCATGCTGCTGGTGAACCGGATCGCGGTGGTGCTCGGCACGGCGATCATGCTGCTGGGCGTCGTGGCCTACGGCGGCACGTTCGACCCGGGCTACGCGGGGACGGGAACGTACGCGCTGGGAACGTTCTGGCCGACGTTCATCCTGGCGGCGCTGACGGCACTGGCCAACCCGATCTCGTTCGGCGCGTTCCTCGGCGACTGGTCACGGTACATCCCGGCGCGCCACCGCAAGCGCTCGCTGCTGGCGGCGCCGCTGCTGGCCCAGGTGGCGACGCTGCTGCCGTTCGGCTTCGGCATCGCGACGGCGACGCTGGTGGCGGACCCGGCGGACTACATCACGGGCCTGACGGCGATGTCCCCGCTGTGGTACGCGATCCCGCTGATCGTGGTGGCGCTGATCGGCGGCCTGTCGACGGGCACGACATCGCTCTACGGGACGGGACTGGACTTCAGCTCGATCTTCCCGCGCCTGTCCCGGGTGCGGGCGACTCTGCTGATCGGGACGTTGAGCGTGGTGTTCATCTTCGTGGGCAATTTCGTGCTGGACATGGTGTCGAGCATCAACGCGTTCGCCACGCTGATCGTGCTGTGCACGTCACCGTGGATGGTGATCATGATGATCGGGTTCGTCCAGCGACGCGGCTTCTACGACGTGGCGGACCTGCAGGTGTTCAACGAGGGCCGCCGAGGCGGCCGGTACTGGTTCACCCGCGGAGTGAACTGGCGGGCCATGGCGGCCTGGATCCCGGCGACGACACTGGGCCTGTTGTGCGCGAACACACCGATGATCGCGGGCCCCTGGCACGACGTGGCGGGCGGCGTGGACATCAGCCTGCTGGTGACCCTCGTGACGGCGGCGGTGGCCTACCCGGTACTGGTGAAGCTGTTCCCGGAACCACCGGAAGTATTCGCACCGGCTCCCACGCCGATCCGGGACGCCGTCCCGGCAGAGGCCTGAGCCGGCCGGTCATCCCGGAGCCCGCCCGCCCGGCGAGGACGATCTTCCTCAGCTCCGGTTGGCGTCCTTCTCGGGCGCGGCCTCCGGCGAGCCGAGCCGCCCCGAAGCCCACTCGGTCACCCGCCGGGCGACGTCCTGCGCGGTCAACCCGATCCGGCCCAGCACCTCATCCCGGCTGCCGAGGTCGTGGAACGACTGCGGAACCGCCAGATCCCGCAGCGGCACATCGCACTCGGCATCCCGGAACATCGCCGCCAGCGCCGAGCCGAAGCCGCCGTGCCGGCCGCTGTCCTCGACCGTCACCACCAGCTTGTGCCGCGCCGCCAGCGCCACCAGCTCGGCCGGCACCGGCAGCACCCAGCGCGGGTCGACGACCGTCACGCCGATCCCCTGGTCGGCGAGCCGGTCCGCGGCCGCGAGGCCCAGGTTCGCGAACGGGCCGACGGTCACCAGCAGCACGTCGGCACCTTCGACCGGGCGGCGCAGCACGTCGACCGTGCCCAGCCGCTCGACCGCGGCGACGTCCGTGCCGACCTTGCCCTTCGAAAACCGCAGCGCCGTCGGCCCGTCGGAGATGGCCACGGCCTCGCGTAGCTCCTCCCGCAGCGTCGCCGGGTCGCGCGGCGCGGCCACGCGCATGCCCGGCACCATCCCGAGCAGCGAAAGGTCCCACATGCCGTGGTGGCTGGGCCCGTCCGGCCCGGTGATGCCGGCCCGGTCCAGCACGAGCGTCACCGGCTGGCGGTGCAGCGCGACGTCCATCAGCACCTGGTCGAACGCGCGGTTGAGGAACGTCGAGTAGATCGCGACCACCGGGTGCAGCCCGCCCATGGCGAGCCCGGCGGCCGAGGTCACCGCGTGCTGCTCGGCGATGCCGACGTCGTACCAGCGGTCCGGGAACGCCTCGGCGAACTTGTCGAGCCCGGTCGAGCGCAGCATCGCCGCGGTGATCGCGACGACGTCCTCGCGCTCGGCGCCGATCTTCGCCAGCTCGTCGCCGAACACGCCGGTCCAGCTCGGGCCCTTCACCGGCGGCAGGCCGGTCTCCGGGTCGATCGGGTCGGTCTGGTGCATCTGGTCGTGCTGGTTGTTGACCGCGGGCGCGTACCCGTGGCCCTTCTCGGTGACCACGTGCACGATCACCGCGCCGCCGAACGTCTTCGCGCTGTGCAGGGCCTTCTCCAGTGCCGCCTGGTCGTGCCCGTCGACCGGGCCGAGGTACTTCAGGCCGAGGTCGGAGAACATCGCCTGCGGGCTCAGCGCGTCCTTCAGCCCGGCCTTCGCGGCGTGCAGCGCGGCGTAGATCGGCTTGCCGACGACCGGGGTGTGCCGGAGGATCTCGCGGCCGCCGTCGAGCAGCCGCTCGTAGCCCGGCTGCAGGCGCAGCGCGGCGAGGTGGTCGGCCAGGCCGCCGATGGTCGGCGAGTACGAGCGGCCGTTGTCGTTGATCACGATGACGACCGGGCGCTCCTTGTGCGCGGCGATGTTGTTGAGCGCCTCCCAGCACATGCCGCCGGTGAGCGCGCCGTCGCCGACGACGGCGATCGCGTGCCGCCCGCCGCCGGCCAGCTCGAACGCCTTCGCCAGGCCGTCCACATAGGACAGACCGGCCGACGCGTGGCTGCTCTCCACCCAGTCGTGCTCGCTCTCCGCGCGCGACGGGTAGCCGGTGACGCCGCCGGTCTGGCGCAGCAGGTCGAAGCCCGCGGCCCGGCCGGTGACGATCTTGTGGACGTAGGCCTGGTGCCCGACGTCCCAGACGATCGCGTCGCGCGGCGAGTCGAACACGCGGTGCAACGCCAGCGTCAGCTCGACGACACCGAGGTTCGGCCCCAGGTGGCCGCCCGCGCGGCGGACCTTCTCGACGAGGAAGTCCCGGATCTCCGCGGCCAGTTCGCCGAGGTCCTCGACACTCATGCGCTTCAGGTCCGCCGGTCCGTCCACGGACTCCAGCAACGTCACTCGTCTCCACCTCACTCGTTCGGCACGCCCCGCGTCCGGCCAGTCTACGGAGACCCGCCAGCGCGGTTCCGCCCGCCGCGTCCGGCGTCACAGGCGGAGCGCGACCGGACGTCATCAGGCGGGGTGAACGTCGTCTCCGTGCGTCGCTGTGGCGGTCACGCGGCGTGGCCACGAGAATGGGGCCATGGCGGACTTCTTCATCGGCGGCGAATGGGTGGACGCGCTCGGCGGGGGACGGCGGGAGATCCGCTGCCCGGCCGACGGTTCCCTGGTCGCGACGGTCGCCGAGGGCACCGCCGAGGACACGAGGGCGGCCATCGCGGCGGCGCGCCGGGCGTTCGACACGGGCCCGTGGCCGGGCACACCGGCGGCCCTGCGCGGCGACCTGCTGCTGCGCACCGCGGACCTGCTGGACCGCGACGCGGAGGCGTTCGCCCGCGCCGAGTCGCTCGACACCGGCAAGCGCCTCGTCGAAAGCCGCTACGACATGGCCGACGTCGCCGCGTGCCTGCGGTACTTCGGCAAGCTCGCGGCGCAGGAGGCGGGCCGGGTGGTCGACACCGGCAGCCCGGACGCGATCAGCCGGGTCGTGCACGAGCCGGTCGGCGTGTGCGGGCTGATCACGCCGTGGAACTACCCGCTGCTGCAGACGGTGTGGAAGATCGCGCCGGCGCTGGCGGCGGGCAACACGTTCGTGCTCAAGCCCAGCGAGCTGACCCCGCACACGGCCATCCTGTTCCTGAAGCTGCTCACCGAGGCGGGCCTGCCGCCGGGCGTGGGCAACCTCGTGCTCGGCGCCGGACCGGCGGTGGGCGCGCCGCTGGCCACGGACCCGGACGTGGACATGGTGTCCTTCACCGGCGGGCTGACGACCGGCAAGGCGATCGCCGCGGCGGCCGCGGGCACGGTCAAGAAAGTGGCCCTCGAGCTGGGCGGGAAGAACCCGAACGTGGTCTTCGCCGACGCCGACTTCGAGACGGCGGTCGACTACGCGCTGACCGCGGTGTTCCTGCATTCCGGCCAGGTGTGCTCGGCGGGGGCGCGGCTGATCGTGCAGCGGGAGTGGCACGGGGAGTTCGTCGCCGAGCTGGTGCGCCGCGCCGAGCGGATCCGGCTGGGCGGGCCGTTCGACCCGCGGGCGGAGACCGGGCCGCTGATCTCGGCGGCGCACCGCGAGAAGGTCGAGGCGTACGTGGCGGCCGCGCTGGCCGAGGGCGCGGTGCTGCGGACGGGCGGCCGCCGACCGGAGGACCCCGCGCTGGCCGACGGGTTCTACTACCTGCCGACCATCCTGGACGAGGTGAAGCAGGGGTCGTCGGCGGTCGTGGCGGAGTCGTTCGGGCCGGTGCTGACGGTCGAGACGTTCACCGACGAGGACGACGCGGTCCGCATCGCCAACGACACGCATTACGGCCTGGCGGGCGCGGTGTTCACGCGGGACGCTTCGCGGGCCCAGCGGGTGGCGCGGCGGCTGCGGCACGGAACGGTGTGGATCAACGACTACCACCCGTACCTGCCGCAGGCGGAATGGGGCGGCTACAAGCAGTCGGGGTTCGGCCGCGAGCTGGGCCCGACGGGGCTGGCGGAGTACACGGAGGTCAAGCACATCTACCAGAACCTGCGGCCGGCACCGCAGCGCTGGTTCGGCGGCTGAGCCGTCCCCCGATCGGGATCCACCGAACGGCCCAGCGCGGGAAAGGTACTGTTCAGCCGACTTATGCTGCGTGACGTGACGCAAGCGTGGCGGGTGCCCCGCGCGGTGGCGGCGGGCGTGGCGGGTCTCGGAGTGATCGCGGGGCTGACGCTGCGCACGGCGGACTACCCGGGCATGCTGCCCCCGGGCACACCGGACCCGGAGCTGGCACTGGGCCTGCGCCTGCTCTGCGCGGCGGCGGTGCTGATCACGGGCACGCTGGCGTACCTGACGTTCGCGCGCGGCCAGGACGAGCCGTTGGCGATGACCTGCCTCCCGGGCCTGGTGGTGACGGGCGTGATCCTGCGCCACCTGGTGGTGACGCTCCCGGGAGTGGCCCGCCTCCAACCGGCGGCCCGGGTGGTACCGGGCCCGGGCGCGTGGGTGGTGCTGGCGTCGGGCATGGCGATGACGGCCGCGGGCCTGGCGGCGGCGTTCGCGGTCCGGAGGGCAGGTTGAAGGCAGCGGCCTGCGAGCCCCGACCACGGGTTTCGTAGGCCCGCAGGGCGGGCTGGGCGCGGCGGCCCACGAACCTCGGCCGCAGACCTGGCACCACCCTCGCAGGCCGCAAAGCAGGCCGACAGCGGCCCGCGAACCTCAGCCGCAGACCTGGCACCACCCTCGCAGCCCGCAAAAGCAGGCCGACAGCGGCCCGCGAACCTCGGCCGCAGACCTGGCACCACCCTCGCAGGCCGCAAAGCAGGCCGACAGCGGCCCGCGAACCTCAGCCGCAGACCTGGCACCGCCGCCGCCGCGAACCCGCGCCGTAGCCCCGCGCGCGCCCGGCAGACCCCGCACGGCAGCGCCCGCGCCCGGCAACATCGCTGCCTGGCCACCCGCCCCACGAATCCGCGGCACCCACCCGTCCCGAGCCACCGGACTTCACCCGCCCGGCCAAGCCTCAGCGGCTCACCGCCTTCCGGCCCAAGAACGCGGCCAACCGATCCGCAGCCGTAGCCCCGGGCGGAGCGGCCACCTCCGGCCCGAACGGCCCGCCCGGCCGGCGCGGAGCCGCCCCGAACCGGGTGCGCCACTGCTCCAGCGCCTGCTCGGCCAGGTCCGGCAGCAGGTCCGTCGACGCTCCCGTCGCGTCCGCGATGTCCCAGCCGTGCACGACGTACTCGTTCACGCGCATGTGCACCAGGAACACCCCCGGCACTTCGCCCAGCGGTGTCGTCACCCGCCGTGTGAACAAGCCCGGTGCCGCCAGCACCGAGCGGGCCGCCGACACCGAGGCCGCGAACGACGCCACCGGTGTCTCACCCAGGTGGTCGCCCTCCGGGGCCGGGGGTCCCGAGCCTGCCCAGAACGCCACCTTCGCGTTGCCGTGCGCCAGGTGGTTCACCACCGCGCGCACGTCCCAGCCCGTGCACGCCGTCGGCGCGTCCCAGGCCGTGATCGCCGAGACCAGGCCGAGCACCGTCGATGCCGCTCTGCCGAAGTCGTCGAGTGGGCTCATGCCGCCAGTGTGACGACCACCACCGACAATTTTCAGGACAGCAGCGCCACGCATTCCACGTGGTGCGTCATCGGGAACGCGTCGAACGCCCGCAGATCGGTCAGCGAGTAACCGTGCGACGCGAAGATCGCCACGTCGCGGGCCAGCGCCGCCGGGTCGCACGCCACGTAGACGATCCGATCGGGTGATCCCGCCACGATCGACTCCACGACCGCGCGGCCCGCGCCCTTGCGCGGCGGGTCCAGCACCACCACGTCGACCGGCTTCGGCGCCGACTCCAGCACGCGCTCCACCCGGCCCGCCCGCCACGACACCTGCGGCAGGTCCGCCAGGTTCCGTTCGCCGTCGGCGACCGCGCGCCGGCCCGATTCGACCGCCAGCACCCGGCCCGCCGTCCCGACCTGCCCGGCCAGCACCGACGCGAACAGCCCGACCCCGGCGTAGAGGTCCCACGCCGATCCGCCCGCCGGCGCCTGCGCCCACTCCCCCACGATCTCGGCGAACGTCGCCGCCGCGGCGGGGTGGACCTGCCAGAAGCCGTGGGCGTCGAGGCTCCAGTCGCGGCCCGCCGCGTGCTGGACCGCCACCCCGCCGGACAGCTGGCGGGCGCGGACCTTGCCCCGCACCGTCGCCAGCTCGCGGACGTGCCTGCGGCCGTCGCCGTCGCTGGTGACCTCCAGCTCGGTGCCCGGCCGCCAGCGCCGCGCCAGGACGTCGTCCAGCGCACCGGGCACCGCGATCGGGCACTTCTCCAGCGGCACCACCCGGTGGCTGTGGTGGGCGCGCAGCCCGGCGCGCCCGTCGGGTCCGGCGACCAGCCGGACGCGGCTGCGCCAGTCCAGCGGCCCGCCGTCCAGGGCCTCCACGACGACGTCGCGCTCGATCCCGGCGAGCCGCCGCAGCTGCTCCGCCACGACCGAAGCCTTCAGCTCGCGTTGGTACGGCGGCGCAGCGTGCTGCCAGTCGCAGCCGCCGCACCCGCCGGGTACCGCCAAGGGACACGGCGGCGTGACGCGGTGCGGCGACGGCGACAGCACCTCGACGGCGTCGCCGCGGCAGAACGAACCGCCGTTGTCCTCGGTGACCTCGACGCGGACCCGCTCGCCCGGCAGCGCGTGCCGGACGAACACGACGCGGCCGTCGGCGCGGGCCACGCAGTGGCCGCCGTGCGCCACCGGGCCGACCTCCACCTCGAGGACCCGGCCCAGCCAGTTCGTCATTCCGCCGGCTCCTTGGGCTTCGCGGCGCGCACTTCGGGCTTCCCGTTGGGCGAGAACCCGCGCCGGACGTCGCCGGCCGCCGGCCGTTCGTTCCGGACCCGCGCGGCCGCCTTGGCCGACGACTCCAGCTGCCACGGCACGCTCGCCACGATCACGCCGGACTGGAACAGCAGGCGGCCCTTGAGCCGCAGTGCACTCTGGTTGTGCAGCACCTGCTCCCACCAGTGCCCGACCACGTACTCGGGGATGAACACCGTGACGACGTTGCGCGGGTTGTCGCCGCGCACGCGCTTCACGTAGTCGAGGACGGGCTTGGTGATCTCGCGGTAGGGCGACTCGACGACCTTCAGCGGCACCTTGAAGTTGTGCGCGTCCCATTCGGCGGTCAGCTTCCGCGTGTCCGCGTCGTCCACGTTGACCGTGACGGCCTCGAGGACGTCCGGGCGCATCGCCTTGGCGTAGGCGAGCGCGCGCAGCGTCGGGCGGTGCAGTTTTGACACCAGCACGATGGCGTGGTTGCGCGAGGGCAGCACGGTCGGGGTGTCGCCGAGCTCCTTCAGCTCGTCGGCGACGCGGTCGTAGTGCTTGCGGATCGCCGTCATCAGCGCGAAGATCGCCACCATCGCGGCGATCGCGATCCACGCGCCGAGCAGGAACTTGGTGATCAGGACGATCACCAGCACGGTGCCGGTGCAGGTGAGGCCGATCGCGTTGACCGTCTGGGACCGCCGCATCCGCCGCCGCGCGGCGGGGTCGGTTTCCTTGGCCAGCAACCGGTTCCAGTGCCGGATCATGCCGGCCTGGCTGACCGTGAACGACACGAACACGCCGACGATGTAGAGCTGGATGAGCCGGGTGACCTCGGCGTCGAAGGCGATGATCAGCACCAGCGCGAACGCCGCGAGGAACAGGATGCCGTTGGAGAAGGCCAGCCGGTCGCCGCGGGTGTGCAGCTGCCGCGGCAGGTAGCGGTCCTGCGCGAGGATCGAGCCGAGCACCGGGAAGCCGTTGAACGCGGTGTTCGCGGCCAGCAGCAGGATGATGCCGGTGGAGAAGGACACGTAGTAGAAGGCCGGCGGGAAGTCGGCGAACACCGCGTGCGCGATCTGGGCGAGGATCGTCTTCTGCTCGTAGCCGGGCGGCGCACCGACCAGCTGGCGGTCCGGGTCCTCGGCGAAGGTGACCTTCGTGATGATCGCCAGCGCGATGATGCCGATCAGCATGGTCACCGCGAGCACGCCCATCAGCAGCAGCGTGGTCGCCGCGTTCTTCGACTTCGGCTTCTGGAACGCCGGGACGCCGTTGCTGATCGCCTCGACCCCGGTCAGCGCCGCGGCGCCGGAGGAGAACGCGCGCAGGACGAGGAAGGCGTACGCGGCGCCGGCGAAGGTGCCTTCGGCGTTCAGCGTGAACCCCGCGCTCTCGGCCCTCATCTCGGTACCGGTCGCGGCCTGGATCAGGCCCCAGGCCACCATGACCAGCACGCCCACGATGAACCCGTACGTCGGGATCGCGAAGGCCTTCCCCGACTCCCGGATGCCCCGCAGGTTCAGCGAGGTCAGCACCACGACGATGACGATCGAGGCGAGCACCTTGTGCTGCGCCACCCACGGGACGGCCGAGCCGATGTTGGCCACACCGGACGAAGTGGACACCGCGACCGTCAGCACGTAGTCGACGAGCAGGGCACTGGCCACGGTGAGGCCGAACTTGCCGCCGAGGTTGGTGGTGGCGACCTCGTAGTCGCCGCCGCCGCTCGGGTAGGCGTGCACGTTCTGCCGGTAGGACGCGACGACGACCAGCATGACCACGGCCACCGTGATGCCGATCCACGGCGCCAGGGCATAGGCCGAGAGACCCGCCACGCTCAGCGTCAGGAAGATCTCTTCCGGCGCGTAGGCGACGCTCGAGAGCGCGTCCGACGCGAAGATGGGCAGCGCGATGCGCTTGGGCAGCAGCGTGTGGGACAGCCGGTCACTGCGGAACGGACGTCCGAGGACCAGGCGTTTCAGCACGGTCGGGAACTTCGACACCTCGGAAATGTACAGCGAAGCGAAGCTTCTCCGCTGAGGGCGGTGGCGACGAGGACGACGGATGCACCGCGCAGCGAAGCTCCTCCGTCGAGGGCGGTGGCGGGGAGGACGACGGGATGCACCGCGCAGCGAAGCTCCTCCGTCGAGGGCGGTGGCGGGGAGGACGATGGATGCACCGCGCAGCGAAGCTCCTCCGTTGAGGGCGGTGGCGGGGAGGACGGTGGAGGTAACGGGCGGGCCGCACGGTAGGTTCGGCGCTGGCATGTCGGGGTAGCTACGGACGGGTGAACCGCCGAGGAGGAGGCAGGGCGTGCACGTGGTGATCATGGGATGCGGCCGGGTCGGCGCGTCCCTGGCCGCTGCGCTGGAGCGGCTCGGCCACGAGGTGGCCGTCATCGACAAGAACCAGCAGGCGTTCCGCCGGCTGGGCAGCGACTTCCACGGCCAGCAGGTCGTCGGCGTCGGGTTCGACCGCCAGGTGCTGATCGAGGCGGGCATCGAGCGGGCGCAGGCGTTCGCGGCGGTGTCCAGCGGCGACAATTCGAACATCATCTCCGCGCGGGTCGCGCGGGAGAACTTCGGCATCGAGCACGTCGTGGCGCGCATCTACGACCACAAGCGCGCGGCCGTCTACGAGCGGCTGGGGATCCCGACGGTGGCGACGGTGCCGTGGACGACCGACCGGTTCCTGCGGACGCTCCTGCCGGACGGCGTCGCGTCGGCGTGGCGGGACCCGTCGGGCAACGTCGCGCTGCTGCAGCTGCCGCTGCACGAGGGCTGGGTCGGGCACTCGGTGAAGTCGCTGCAGGAGGCGTCCGGCGCGCGCGTGGCGTTCATCATGCGGTTCGGGACGCCGGTGCTGCCGGACAGCAAGACCGTGGTGCAGGACGGCGACGACGTGTGGGTGGCCGCGCGGTCGGGCACCGTCAGCGACGTGACGAGTGTGGCCAACCGCGAACCGGAGGACGAGGCATGAGGGTCGCGATCGCCGGTGCGGGCGCGGTGGGGCGTTCCATCGCCAACGAGCTGATCGACGGCAGGCACCAGGTGATGCTCATCGAGCGGGAGGCCGACCAGTTCGAGCCGCACACGGTGGAGCAGGCCGACTGGGTGCTGGGTGACGCGTGCGAGGTGTCGATCCTGGAGGAGTCCGGGATCGAGCAGTGCGACGTCGTGATCGCCGCGACGGGCGACGACAAGGCGAACCTGGTGGTCTCGCTGCTGGCGAAGACGGAGTTCGCGGTCCGGCGCGTGGTGGCCAGGGTGAACAACCCGGCGAACGAGTGGCTGTTCACCGACGCGTGGGGCGTGGACGTGGCGGTCTCGACCCCGCGGATGCTGGCGGCGATGGTCGAGGAGGCGGTGAGCGTCGGCGACCTGGTGCGGCTGATGACGTTCCGGCAGAGCAACGCGAACCTGGTGGAACTCACCCTTCCGGCGGAGACACCGCTGGCGGGCAAGCCGGTGAGCGACCTGACGCTGCCCCGGGACGCGGCGTTGGTGACGATCCTGCGGGGCGACCGGGTGATCGTGCCGCAGCCGGAGGATCCGCTGGAACCGGGCGACGAGCTGCTGTTCGTCGCGACGGCGGACGTGGAGCCGGAGATCCGGACCGCGCTCGGGTACTGAAGGGCTTGTCCGAAGCCCCCGGCTCGCGGGCCGGGGGCTTTTCGGCGGGTGCAGAAAACCCCGGGTGGTGTGCCGGGGCCTTTCTCCGTGGCCGAAACTGTCGGTGCCCTCCGGTAGCGTGGAAAACGGGGGGCGCCCCCGCGGCGGGGTCTTGACGCTGGTCGAGCCTCCGCCTTGGCCGGGCCGGATTGCCACGCGCCTCTGGCGTGGTCCGCGCCGGAATTCCCCTCGTCGGCTCCCGGACTGGAGCCCTGCGTGCTTGGTCGCATTTCTCGCGTGCCCCCGGCCCCGGAACTCGCGCGATCGAACCCCCTGGCGTGCTGGACCCGAGACCGGCGTGACCGAAGGCGGAACCCGCATGACCAGGCGCGCATCTCGCGTGCCCTGGAGGGGCCACCCGCGTCACGCGTGACCGGGAGGCCGGCAAGACCAGGCCAGCGGGTCCGGTGGTCCAAAACTGTCGGTGCCGGCCGGTAAGATCGGAACCGGGGGGCGCCCCCACGCGCGGGGGTTGTCAGGCCTCGGGGGTCTGGGCGTACTTCTCGCGCAGCCGGGCTTCGATCTCCGCGTCCGTCTCCGGCTTCGGCTCCGTCTCCGCCAGTGCCTTCAGGCGCTTGTCCGACCGGCGCACCGCCCAGACCACCACCAGCAGGCCCAGCGCGTACAGCGGGTAGCCCATCGCGATCTTCGCGAACGCCAGCCAGCCCGTGTAGTCCTCCTGGTAGAGCCACCGCTGCACGACGAACCGGGCCGCGAACACCAGGGCCAGCGCCAGCGTCGCGATGTCGTAGCCGTAGCGGGACGGCTTGTCCTTGCGCCACGCCTGGCCCGTGCCGTTCAGCACGTTCCACACCACGCCCGCGATCGGCCAGCGCACCAGCACCGACAGCACGAAGATGCCGCAGTAGACCAGGCTGGCGTAGATGCCGAAGAGGAAGAACCCCTTCGCCGAGCCCGTCCGGTAGGCGATGAACGCCGCGATCGCGACGCCGAAGAAGCCGGAGATCGCCGGCTGCAGCGGCTCCTTGCGGACCAGCCGCAGCACGGTGATCGCCACCGCGCTGCCCACCGACGTCCAGATGGCCGCGGTCAGCCCGAAGAAGGCGTTCGCCAGCACGAACACGATCACCGGCACCGACGAGTAGATCAGGCCGGACACGCCGCCCATCTGCTCGAGCAGGGTCGGCTGCGGTTCTTCGTCCGCGTCGGTCTTCTTCTCGCTCGGGGCGGGTTCAGTCACGATGGGTGATCAACTCACTGGGCTCTGGAGCTCGTAATAGGGGTTGTACAGCACCTTCTGGCCGTCACGCTCGGCCATCCGGCCGCGCACCTTGATCGTCCGGCCAGGCTCGATGCCCGGGATCCGGCGGCGGCCGAGCCAGATTAGCGTCACGCCCTGTGTTCCGTCGAACAACTCGGCCTCCAGCGTGGCGGCCTCGTTCGTCGGGCACAGCTCCACGCTGCGGAGTCTCCCCATCACGGTGACCTCTTCGCCGGAGCGGCAGTCACAGGCCCGCTGCGCCCCTTCGGCGCCCGACCTCATCGACATCTCGTCGGCGTCGAGCTCGTCGACGTCGCTGGTCAGCTTGCGTACCAGCCGGCTGAAGTAGCCGCCGTCCTTGGCGGACATAGGTGCTCCTGTGCTCCGGGGCCCGACAATCCTGCTTGCGGCCCGTGCGATTCCAGCGTACTGCGGTCCCCGCCAGGGAAACGCCTTTGCGCAAAGATCGCAACGTGACGTCCGCAATCAGAGTTCCCGCCGCGGTGCTGCTGCCCGGCACCGGCTCGGACGAGGTGTTCGTCCGGGCGGTCTTCGCCGGCCCGCTGCGCGCGCTCGGTGTCCCGCTCATCGCGCCACCGCCGCCTCCGGGCGCGGCGCTCGCCGACGGCTACCTGGCGATCCTGGACGCGCTGGCGGACGAACACGGCGAACTGCTCGTCGGGGGCATTTCGTTCGGCGCCCACCTCGCCGCGGAGTGGGCCGTGCGCAATCCGGGCCGTTGCGGGGGCCTGCTGGCCGCGCTCCCGGCCTGGAACGGCGCCCCGGGCCGGGCACCCGCATCGCTGGCCGCGACGCTGTCGGCGGATCTGGTGGCCGAATCCGGGGTCGACGCCGCGCTGGCGCACACGGCGGGCAGCCCCGGCTGGCTGCGGGCGGAACTGGACCGGGCGTGGCGGCGGCACGGCGACGGCCTGGCGGCGAGCCTGCGGGTCGCCGCCAGCCGTCCGGCGCCGGCGCTCGCCGAGCTCGCGCGGCTGGCCGTCCCGGCCGGGATCGGCACGTGCACCGACGACCCGATCCACCCGACGAAAGTCGCATCGGAGTGGGCCGGTGCACTCCCCCGCGCCGCCCTCGGCGAGACGACGCTCACGGCGTTGGGCGCGGACCGCGAATCCCTCGGGCGGGCGACGCTCCTGGCCTTCCTGCGGGCCCTCCGGAAGCCGTGAATGCCACATTCACGGACACTTCGTCCGTCGATGCGGCCTTCACGGCTTTCCGCGGCGGCCTCAGCCTTGCTGCTGCTGGGCCGCGATGTGCTCGGCGACGGCGTCGGGCAGCGTGATGGTGAGCGGGGTGCGGACCGGCATCGGCGCGTCACCGCGGTCGACGATCGTGCGCCGCACGATCTCCCGCAGCACCTCCACCGCCGCCGCGGCCTCCGACTGCGGGCCGGCGATCACGCCCCGCAGCATCCACCGGGGCCGGTCGACGCCGACGAAGCGCAGCGCGACGTCGCCGACGATGGCGGAGATCTCCAGGCCCCACACGCCACGGCCGATGGTGACCTTGGCGCCATCGGCCCGCAGCTGGTCGGCCAGCTCGGTGCTGACCTCGCGCCACAGCCCGCCCGAGCGCGGCGCGGCGTACGCGCTGACCGTGATCTGGCCCTGCTCGGTGACGACGTGGACGGCGCGCACGCCGCCGGTCTCCGGGTCCATCTCGACCTGGACCTGGGATCCGTCGGGCACCGGCACCTTGACCGAGCCGAGGTCGATCCGCGGGACGCCGTCGTCTTCGAAGTCCGCGACGTCGTACGGGCCGTCGGAGACGTCCGACAGCTCCGCCTCCTCGTCGTCGTAGGCGTCCTCGATCGTGTCGTCGGCCTCGGGCGCGGCGTGCCGTCCGGCGGACCCGCCCTCGGTCCGCCGCTTGCGTCCGAAAATCCCCACTACTTCTCCGTTCCTTCCCCCGTGCCCGCGCTCGCGGCGAGCGCGGGTGCTCCCAGTGTGGCGTGTCCACCCGTGGAGCCGTAGCCTCCGTCGCCCCGCTCGGTCGTGTCGAGCTCGGCGACCTCGACGAACTCGGCGTGCTCGACCCGCTGCACGACGAGCTGGGCGATGCGGTCCCCGCGCGTGAGCTCCACCGGGTGCACCGGGTCGTGGTTGATCAGGCAGACCTTGATCTCCCCGCGGTAGCCCGCGTCGATCGTGCCCGGGGTGTTCACCACCGAGAGCCCGACCCGGGCGGCCAGGCCCGAGCGCGGGTGGACGAACCCCGCGTACCCGGGCGGGAGCGCGATCGCGACGCCGGTGCCGACGACGCCGCGTTCCCCGGGTCGCAGCACGATATCCGAGGTGGTGACGAGGTCGGCGCCCGCGTCGCCCGGCCGGGCGTAGGCGGGCAGCGGGACATCCGGGTCGAGCCGGGAGAGGAGTACCTGAACGCTGGACACGGGCCGCGAGATTACTCTCTATGCGTGGGTGAATCTGCGAAGACGGCCGCGAGCGCCGCGGTCCGGCACTCCGAGCGGCTGTACGTCCCGTGGTGGGGCTGGCCGCTGCCGGTGCTGGGCGCGACCCTGCTCGCGGCCGAGGTCGACATGGGCTACCCGGGCGTCCGGGCGTGGCTGCCGTACGTGATCGCGCTGCCGGTCGTCGTGGCGCTGATGCTGTCGCTGGGCCGGTCGAAGGTGCGGGTCACCGGCGGCGACGAGCCGGAGCTGTGGGTCGGCGACGCGCACCTGCCGCTGCGGTTCGCCGGCGAAGTGGAGATCTTCGACAAGAACGCCAAGCGCCGGGCGCTGGGCCGCGACGGCGACCCCGCCGCCTACGTGCTGCACCGCGGCTGGGTCGGCCCGGTCGTGCGGGTCCGCCTGACCGACCCGGCCGACCCGACGCCGTACTGGCTGTTCAGCACCCGGCACCCCGAGCGCGTCGCGGAGCTGCTCCGCGGCGCCTGACCCCGGCCTGCCGGCCGGCCAGGACATGGGAAGGGGGCCGGCCTGCCGGCCGGCCCCCTTGTCCCCAGCGCGCGTCGAGCCCGCCCCTGGCGCCCTCGAAGCTCTCCGTCGCGTCTGTTCGTCCCCTGAACGCCCTGTCCGAGATCCCGCGCTGATCAGGCGCAGTCGCGGCAGATCAGGCGTCCGCCGTTGTCCTCGGCCAGCCGGCTGCGGTGGTGCACCAGGAAGCACACGGAGCAGGTGAACTCGTCCGCCTGCTTCGGCACCACCTTCACGGTCATGTCCTCACCGGAAAGCCCGGAGAGGTCGGCACCCGGCAGCTCGAAGTTCTCGGCGGTCGCGTCCTCGTCGACGTCGACGACGCCGGACTGGTTCTCGTTCCGCCGGGCCTTGAGCTCCTCCAACGAGTCTTCGGCCAGCTCGTCGGCTTCGCTGCGGCGCGGAGCGTCGTAGTCGGTAGCCATGTGTCCCTCACCCCTGCGATCAGCTTGTGTAGTCGTTTTCTCCGGACCCCCGGGTGCGCCCGTGAGTCCGCCGTGCCGCTGGTCAACGTTCCAGGGCCGCGGTTTGTGCCCGGCGGCGGAAGTGACCGAGGTCTCTTCTTTTCGGCCCTCTTCCTGCGGCCGGAGCCCGGGAAGGGTAGCTCACGCGCGCGACGGTTCTGCAACGAGTCAGACATTGGCGGCCGGTCGTCACCCGACAGGGGGAACCCGCAGGTGAGACGCGTGGTCGTCCATTCGGGTTGCCCCCGGGTGGAGAACCTCACCGGCGGCCCGTGTCCGCTTGCCCCCGCCGGTCCCGGCGTGGTGCGATCGCCGCACGGGGATCGGTCGCGGGCGGGGCCCGCCGGCCCGGGCGGGCAGGGGAACCCAGCGGGGTGACCCGGAACGGTGCGCGCCGGCCGCAGCGCCTAGGCTGGTCGGCCACGGCGGTGCCGGGCTCGCACGGTCGGTTTCGGGGTTCGGGAAGGGACGGGCAGGTGGCGTCGGGGAACGGCATCGGGGACCGTGGGACGCGGCCGTATCGCAAGCACAAGCCGCTGCCGGCGCTGATCGTCATCGGCGTCCTCGCCCTCGGCGCGATCATCGTCTGGGTGAACGCCGCGATCGGCAAGGGTGACGTCGACGAGGCCGTCAAGTGCGACCCGCCGGCCAGCCCGCCACCGGGCGTCACGTTCAGCACGCTGCCGCACAACGCCCTCGACGACCGCGCCCCCGTCCCGCCGGACAAGATCGCCTACCGCGTCCTCAACGCCTCCGGCACCCGCGGCCAGGGCGGCATCACCACGACCGCGCTGCGCGAGCTGGGGTTCACCGGCGCCGCGGAGCCGGCCAACGACCCGGCCTACGAAGGCCGCGAGGCCAAGTGCCGCGGCCAGATCCGCTTCGGCGAGAACGGCGTCACCGCCGCCCGGACGCTCAGCCTCGTCGTGCCGTGCGCGGAGCTGGTCCAGGACAACCGCAAGGACGCGAGCGTCGACCTGGTGACGGGCACGCTGTTCGGCGACATCCGGCCCCGCGCGGAGGCCCGGCAGATCCTCGCCCAGCTCTCCGACTGGTCCAGGACCCACCAGGGCGGCGGCTCGAACGAGCAGTCGGCGGCCGCCAAGGCCCCGGTCATCGACCAGACCCTGCTGGCCTCGGCCCGCGACGTGGAATGCTGACCCGCACCGACAACCCGCGCGCGTAGGGGAACCCCCGGTTTTTACGTTACCGGCGGGCACCGACAATTTCGGCGCCCGCGAGTCCTGAGAAATCGCGTCCGGCCAGCCGGACGGTCGGCCAGGCGTCGGAGCCCGCCGCGCGAGCCCGAGACTCCCGAGCCTGAAGCGCCCCAAGGCGGCCTTGGTTGCGTCTGACGCACCGAAGGCCGCCTTCGGTGCGTCAGACGCACCGAAGGCCACATTGGGGCGCTCGGGACCGGCGGTCAGACCTCCGCCGCGCCGCAGTCGGCCAGGGCCTTCCGCAGCGGGTCCACGATCGACGGTGCCGCCGCGTACGTCGCGTCCGCGCCCAGCTCCGGGGCCGCGCCCGGGACGAACACCGCCGCGCCCGCCTCCGCCGCGATCAGCGCTCCCGCCGCCCAGTCCCAGCGGTGCAGCCCGTGCTCCACGTACGCGTCCAGCCAGCCCGCCGCCACCGCGCACAGGTCCAGCGACGCCGCGCCGTTGCGGCGGATGTCCCGTACCCGGCCCAGCAGCTCCGCCGCGAAGCGCGATTGGCGACGCCGGCGCTCCGGCGAATACGCGAAACCGGTTCCGACCAACGTCACCTCCAGCCGCTCGGGCGCCGACACCGCCAGGCGGCGGCCGTCCAGGAACGCGCCCTGTCCGCGCGCCGCCGACCAGACCCGGCCGCTCGCCGGTTCCACGATCGCGCCCGCCACCGACTCGCCGGCCACCTGCGCGGCCACCGACACCGCGAACCACGGCAGCCCGTAGAGGAAGTTGACCGTTCCGTCGATCGGGTCGACCACCCACGTCACGCCGTCGCCCGCCGCGCCGCCGCCCTCCTCGCCCAGCACCGGCTCCCCCGGCCGCAGCGCCGCCAGCCGCTCCCGCACGAGCCGCTCCGACTCGTGGTCGACCGCGGTCACCACGTCGGTCGCGCCGGACTTCGTGCCGACGTCCACCGAACGGCCCTTCGCCATGCCCTCCCACGCCTCGCGGACCAGCTCGGCGGCATCCGCCGCGACCTGCGTAGCGACGCTTTTCAGCAACGACTCGTCAACTCCCACGTCCGACATGTCACCACATCCGGTTAAAGTCTCCGAGGCAGGCTTCTGAATCGTGCGAGAAGGGACCACGTCCGTGGTGGAGGCGAACCGCCGAGGTTTCGGCATCGACATCGGCGGCAGCGGCATCAAGGGCGCGCTCGTCGACCTGGACTCCGGACAGCTGATCGGCGACCGGATCCGGATCGACACCCCGAAGAAGTCCACCCCGTCGGCGGTGGCGGACGTCGTCCACGACATCGTGACGCAGGCGGGCTGGGACGGGCCGGTCGGCGTGACCCTGCCGGCGGTCGTGAAGAAGGGCGTCGCGCACACCGCCGCCAACATCGACAAGCAGTGGATCGGCACCGACGCCGACGCGCTGTTCGCCAAGCGGCTCGGCCGCGGCGTCGACCAGATCGCGATGCTCAACGACGCCGACGCGGCGGGCATGGCGGAGATCCGCTTCGGCGACCCGGTCGCGCGCAAGGGCGTCACCGCGCTGCTCACCTTCGGCACCGGCATCGGCAGCGCCGTGTTCCAGGACGGCAAGCTCGTCCCGAACACCGAGTTCGGCCACCTGGAGATCGACGGCCACGACGCGGAGAAGCGCGCGGCCGCGTCGGTGAAGGACAACGAGGGCCTCTCCTACCCCGAATGGGCCAAGCGCGTGCACCGTTATCTGACCGTGCTCGAAAACCTGATCTGGCCGGACCTGTTCATCGTCGGCGGCGGGGTCAGCAAGAAGGCCGAGAAATGGGTGCCGCTGCTGGACATCCGCACCCCGGTGCTGGTGGCGACGCTGCAGAACAACGCCGGGATCGTCGGCGCCGCGGCCGCCGCGGCGGAGGGCATCCAGCACTGACGCGGGCCCTCCGGCGGGCCGGAGGGTGATCGCTTCGCGACGCATGCGCGTACCGTCGTTACAATGGAACACGGCCCACGGCTGCGGAGGCCAAAACCGCAGGCCGAGGCGTGTTCCCCGAATGTGAGGCAGCGATGGTCCCCCGGACCGTTGCTCGTCATGATCGACCGCTGCGAAAGGGCGTAAGTGGCAGCCGCAAGAACCGCAACCCGAGGCGGGACGAAGACAGCGACCGCAGCCGGCGAGCCGGCCGAAGAGGCAGCCACCGGGACGGCGAAGCCAGCGGCGCGCAAGACCACCACCCGGTCGACGACCGCGAAGAAGGCCCCCGCCAAGAAGGCGCCGGCCAAGAAGGCCGCGACCAAGGGCCCGAAGACCGAAGACGGCGAGCCGGACGGTCCCGTCGACCTCGAGGACGACGTCGAACTGGACTCGCCCGACCTGTCGGACCTGGAAGAGGTCGAGGTCGACGTCGTCGACGAGACGGTCAACGACGAGCCGGACACCGACTCGGCCGACGACGATGACGACGACGAGGAAGCCGACGAGGAGACCCCGGCGGCGCGCCGCCGCGGCGCGGCGGCCGACAAGGGCAAGGGCTCCGACAACCCGGACTTCGTCTGGGACGAGGAGGAGTCCGAGGCGCTGCGCCAGGCGCGCAAGGACGCCGAGCTGACCGCGTCGGCCGACTCCGTGCGGGCCTACCTCAAGCAGATCGGCAAGGTCGCGCTGCTGAACGCCGAGGAGGAGGTGGAGCTGGCCAAGCGGATCGAGGCCGGTCTCTACGCCGCCGAGCGCGTGCGCACCGCCGAGGAGGAGGGCGAGAAGCTCGTCACCCAGATGCGCCGCGACCTCAAGTGGATCGTGCGCGACGGCGAACGCGCCAAGAACCACCTGCTGGAGGCGAACCTCCGGCTCGTGGTTTCGCTGGCCAAGCGCTACACGGGTCGCGGTATGGCGTTCCTGGACCTGATCCAGGAGGGCAACCTCGGCCTGATCCGCGCGGTGGAGAAGTTCGACTACACCAAGGGCTACAAGTTCTCGACGTACGCCACGTGGTGGATCCGCCAGGCGATCACCCGCGCGATGGCCGACCAGGCCCGCACCATCCGCATCCCGGTGCACATGGTCGAGGTCATCAACAAGCTGGGCCGCATCCAGCGCGAGCTGCTCCAGGACCTCGGCCGCGAGCCGACCCCGGAAGAGCTCGCCAAGGAGATGGACATCTCGCCGGAGAAGGTCCTGGAGATCCAGCAGTACGCGCGCGAGCCGATCTCGCTGGACCAGACGATCGGCGACGAGGGCGACTCCCAGCTCGGCGACTTCATCGAGGACTCCGAGGCGGTCGTCGCGGTCGACGCGGTGTCGTTCACGCTGCTGCAGGACCAGCTCCAGTCGGTGCTGCAGACGCTGTCCGAGCGCGAGGCGGGCGTGGTCCGGCTGCGCTTCGGCCTCACCGACGGCCAGCCGCGCACGCTCGACGAGATCGGCCAGGTGTACGGGGTGACCCGCGAGCGCATCCGGCAGATCGAGTCGAAGACGATGTCGAAGCTGCGTCACCCGTCGCGGTCCCAGGTGCTGCGCGACTACCTGGACTGAGTTTCCTTACCGGACAACGGAAACCCGCCACCGAGAACTTCCGGTGGCGGGTTTCCGTCGCTCAGGGGCGGCCGGTGAGCGTCGTCCACGGGACGTGCACCACGACGCGCTCGCGGAGCTGCTCGTTGAGCAGCCACAGCTCGCCCGTCTTCGGCCAGTACGACAGGTTCTGGCTGTTCACCGGCGCCTGCCCGGCCAACCTCGACGTCGACACGCCGCCGAGCCCGCCGTGCAGGCACGACGGGTGGTCGCCCGCCACCCCCGCGTACTCCGGGCAGACGCCGGTCAGCACGAAGTAGCCACCCCGGGACACCGCGCCCTGCATGCCCCACACCGGCGACGAGAACCCTTCGACGGCGTGCACCAGCCCGTCCGCCGACGTCTTCAGGCGCCCGGAAGCCGCGTCGAACGGCCACCGGAGGATCCGGCCGCCCGCCTCGGGGGCGTGCTCCGCCGTCACGAACGTCGAATCGGTGTGGTCGAACGACAGCGTCGACAGGCACGGGCGCGCGCCGGTCGCCGTCGTGCACGCGCCGCCGCCCGGGTACCAGTAGGCGCCGACCTGCGGCATCGCGTAGTCGTAGTACGCCGCGTGGTACTTGCCGTCGCTGCCCAGGCCGACTGTCGCGGCGCTGTCGTCGACCTTCCAGAAGTGCGTAGTGTCGAAAACGCGGATCAGGCCGCCGGTGGTCGCGACGTAGAGCAGGTTGCCCGACCACGTCATGCCGTGCCCGTGCCCGGCGACGACCGCGAAATCGGTGCCGGACGTCGGTTCCACGAGCAGGACGTGCCGGTAGCCGAGCCCACCGGCGTCCACAAAGGACAGCCGGACCATCGTGTCACCGGGCGTGTGCCACGTCGTGGCGACGACACGCTTGCCGCCGGCGGTGCCCGTTGCCGGGTCCGCGTCCCCGGAGCCGGTGAGGCCCTGCGGGATCCAGTCGTTGGTCTTGTCGTCGTTCGCGTCCTCCCAGCAGAAGCCGGCGGGCTTCAGCGCGGCCGCGAGGTACGTGCCGTGGCAGAGCGGACGGGCCGTCCGGTTGGTGTCGGCGAGCAGCGACGAGAGCCCGCGGGGCGGGAGCTTCCGGTCCAGCTCGGCGATCCGGCCGGCGTAGGTGGCGAAGGAGCCCCCCGGGGTGAGCCGGTAGCCGTCGACGGTCGCGGCGTCGAGCCGCGGGAAGTTCGCGGCGGCTTCGGCGGGGGCGGGCAGGCCGAGCAGCAGCACCGCTGCGAGACCGATGAGAAAGCGCATCCCGGCAGGGTGCCGGAGGGTCGTACATGACCCGTACAAGTCAGGGCACGGCCAGGCCGCGTTCCCGCAGCGACTCCTCGACGCGCAGGCGTTCGATCTCGCGGTCCATGCCCTCGGGCAGCTCCGCGAGCCGGTGTGGCACGCCGACCTGGCGGCACGCCTGGGTGAGCAGCTCGTCGTAGGCCTGGCGGGTGCCGAGCCGCCGCGCGGCCGGGGTGCCCGACGGGTAGCCGGCGAGCAGCCGGTGCACCCGCCGCAGGTCCGCGGCGACGCGTTCGATCGGCGGCCCGTCCGGCAGCGGCTTCGCGCGCTTGCACCGGACCCAGTGGACGAGCTTCGGGACACGCAGCGCACACCAGAACAGCACCGTGGGAGCCACACAAACCACGGCGAACAGGATCAGGTTCCCGACGACACCACCGGAGCCGCCCATGTCCCGATGGTAAGCCCGCGCGCCCGGCTCGGCGGACCCTTTTTCCGGCCGGGCGCGCGTATCAGACGCGTGACGCCTTTCGTCACGGGAGCTCGGGGGTCTCCGGGGTCTCCTCGATCAGCCAGAGGACTCCGGCCGGCGGGAGCTGGAGGACCGCCGACGCCGGCTGGCCGTGCCACGGTTCCTCCGTCGCCTCGACCGCGCCCATGTTGCCGACGCCCGAACCGCCGTAGATCTCCGCGTCCGTGTTGACCACTTCGAGCCAGCGGCCCGCCGCCGGGAGACCGACCCGGTAGTCGTGGTGCGGGACCCCCGCGAAGTTCGCCACGCAGGCCAGCCGCGAACCGTCCGCGCCCACGCGCAGGAAGCTCAGCACGTTGCCGCTCGAGTCGTTGGCGTCGATCCAGCGGAAGCCGTCCGGCGAGGTGTCCTGGCTGAACAGCGCCGGCGTCGACCGGTACACCGAGTTCAGCACGCGCAGCAGGTCCTGCACGCCGCGGTGCAGCGGCTCGTCGAGCAGGTGCCAGTCCAGCGACCGCTGCTCGGACCACTCCCCCTCCTGGCCGAACTCGCCGCCCATGAACAGCAGCTGCTTGCCGGGGTGGGCCCACATGAACGCCAGCAGCGAGCGCAGCCCGGCCGCCTTGTTCCAGGCGTCGCCCGGCATCCGGCCCCACAAGGATCCCTTGCCGTGCACCACTTCGTCGTGCGAGAGCGGCAGGACGAAGTTCTCGCTCCACGCGTACACGAGCGAGAACGTCATCTCGTTGTGGTGGTAGGCCCGGTGGATCGGCTCGTGCGACAGGTAGCGGAGCGTGTCGTGCATCCACCCCATGTTCCACTTGAACCCGAACCCGAGGCCGCCCAGGTGGGTCGGGCGCGTGACACCCGGCCACGCCGTCGACTCCTCGGCCACCATCACGACACCCGGGTGTCGCTTGTAGACGGTCGCGTTCAGCTCCTGCAGGAACTTCACCGCGTCCAGGTTCTCGCGGCCGCCGTACTGGTTGGGCAGCCACTCGCCGTCCTTGCGGGAGTAGTCGAGGTAGAGCATCGACGCGACGGCGTCGACGCGCAGGCCGTCGAGGTGGAACTCGTCGAGCCAGTACAGCGCGTTGGCGACCAGGAAGTTGCGGACCTCGTTGCGGCCGAAGTCGAACACGAGCGTGCCCCAGTCGGGCTGCTCGCCGCGGCGCGGGTCCGCGTGCTCGTACAGCGGCGTCCCGTCGAAGCGGGCCAGCGCCCAGCTGTCGCGCGGGAAGTGCGCGGGCACCCAGTCCACCAGGACGCCGATCCCGCGCTGGTGCAGGCGGTCGACGAAGTAGCGGAAGTCGTCCGGCGAGCCGAAGCGGGACGTCGGCGCGTAGTACGACGTCACCTGGTAACCCCACGAGCCGCCGAACGGGTGTTCCGACACCGGCAGCAGCTCCACGTGCGTGAAACCGGTTTCGACGAGGTAGTCGCCGAGCTGGTCGGCCAGCTCGCGGTAGTCGAGCCCGGGCCGCCACGAGCCGAGGTGCACCTCGTAGATGCTCATCGGCGCCGCCGCCCACTGGGTGGCCTCCCGCCGCGTGACCCACTCGGCGTCGTCCCACGCATGAACGGACTCGGTGACCACGGACGCCGTGGCGGGCGGCTTCTCCGTCGCGAACGCCATCGGATCGGCCTTCTCGTGCCAGTTGCCGTCGGCGCCGAGGATCCGGAACTTGTAGCAGGTGCCGGCGCCGACGCCGGGCACGAACAGCTCCCAGACCCCGGACGAGCCGAGCGAGCGCATCGCGTGCCCGCGCCCGTCCCAGCCGTTGAAGTCGCCGATCACCCGGATGCCGCGGGCGTTCGGGGCCCAGACCGCGAACGACGTCCCGTCGACGACCCCGTTCGGCGTCTCGTACGACCGGACGTGGGCGCCGAGCACCTCCCAGAGCCGCTCGTGCCGTCCTTCGCCGATCAGGTGCAGGTCCAGCTCGCCGACCGTGGGCAGCCAGCGGTACGGGTCGTCGGCGGTGACGGTGTGCCCGTCGTACTCCACCTCCAGCCGGTAGTCGCCGGGGTGCTCGGGCACGGCCACCGCGAACAGCGCGTCGATCACCGGCTCCATCGGATACCGGTGCTCGCCCGCGCGCAGCGTGACGCCCTTGGCTCCCGGCAGCAGCGCACGGGCGGCGAAGCTCTTGCCCGCCTGGTGCACGCCCAGCACCGAGTGCGGGTCGTGGTGGGAGCCGGCCAGCAGCCGGTCGATGTCGGCGGCGGGCGGCGCCGCGGCCGGGAGGCCTTCCGGAACGGCGTTCACGGTGTCATCCCTCTCCGCTCGTGATCCGGGCGATCGAGGCGAGCGGCACGCCGAGCCAGTCCGGCCGGTTCGCGTGCTCGTAGCCCACCTCGTAGACCGCCTTGTCCAGTTCGAAGGCGCGCAGCAGCTCGCCCTGGTCGCGCGGGTCGGCCGCGATCGCGGCGTAGCCCTCGCAGAACGCCGTCCGGTTCCGCGCGGACCACTCGTGGGCCCGCTCGGCCAGCGCCGGGTCGTCCGGCTGGCCGACCAGCATCTGCTGGGCCGCGTAGTCGAACGACCTCAGCATGCCCGCCACGTCGCGCAACGGCGACCGCAGCGCGTGGCGCTCCTCCACCGGGGCCGCCGGCTCGCCCTCGAAGTCGATGAGCAGCCAGCCGCCCACGGTCCGCAGCACCTGCCCGAGGTGCAGGTCGCCGTGGATGTACTGCATGGTCACCGAGTCGGCGGGCAGCGTGCGCAGCCGCTCGAACGCCGCCTGCAGCGCCGGGGCGTGCGCGGCCAGCTCCGGGACCCGCGCGGCGATCGTGTCCAGCCGCGTGAGCATCGCCTTCGTCGATCGTTCCAGCTCCGCGGCGTCGGCCGGTTCCGTGCCGAGGGCTTCGGCGAGGTCCGCGTGCACCTCGGCGACGGCGCGCCCGAGGCGTTCGGCCTCGCCGGCGAAGTCGCCGCCGACTTCGTCGGGATGCAGTTCGGGGGCGGCCATCAGGTCGCGGACGCTGGTGGTGGCCATCGCCCAGCCGTCGACCGCGTCCGACACGAACTGCTGGAGCATGCCGACCGTGGTCGGCTCGCCGTCCAGGTCGCCGGTGATCGAGCCGAGCACCGGGGCGATGTGCTTGCTGCCCACCCCCTGCAGCGCGCGGTGCAGCAGCAGGTCCTTGTTCTTGCCGGGGGTCAGCTTCCGGAACAGCTTGAGGATGTACTGCCCGCCGTAGACCAGGGACGTGTTGCTCTGCTCGGACGTGATCGGCCGGGCCCGCAGGCCGGTCTCCAGCTGGACCCCGGGCTCGTGCTCGAAGACCAGCGGACCGACGCGTTCCTCCCGGGCCATCAGGTCCAGCAGCACGCCGGTGACGTCCAGGTCGCCGGACGCCTCGTAGGCGTTGAGGTCCCCGACGGCCCCGATCCAGCTGGTGGACGCGATCTCCGGCGGGTGCGTCCGCCGGCCGACGAGCAGCTGGTAGGGCTCGCGCCGCTCGCCCTGCGCCACCTCGACGACGACGTGCAGCAGCTGCGGGTCGCCCGCGACGAGCTCGGTCACGCCGAGCGGGCGGACTCCGGTCACCGGCCGGTCCTTCCCGGCGAACCAGCGCTGCTCCGGCAGCCAGCGCTTCAGGTCACCGGTCAGGTCCTCGACCAGCGCACGCGGGTCGGACAAGGGACTCACCTCGCTTCGCCTTCGTCTCCCGAGCTCGTCAGCTGGAACCAGTAGAAGCCGTGCCCCGGCAGCGTCAGCAGGTACGGCAGCTCCCCGATGCTGGGGAACCGCACTCCGCCGGTGAGCTCCACCGGCGTGCACCCGCGATGCGCGGACAGATCCAGCTCCACCGGCTGCGGGAACCGGGAGAGGTTGTTGACGCAGAGCACGATGTCCTCGCCGCCGTCCGGGCGCCGCCACTGGCGCTTGTAGGCCAGCACGCTCGGGTTGGACCCGCCGAGGTCGACGAACTCGCCTTCGGCGAAGGCGTGGTGCTGCTTGCGCACCTCGATCATCCGCCGGGTCCAGTTGAGCAGGGAGGACGCGTTGTTCGACTGCGCCTCGACGTTCAGACCCTGGTAGCCGTACACCGGGTCCATGATCACCGGCAGGTAGATCCGGCCCGGGTCGCAGGAGGAGAACCCGGCGTTGCGGTCCGGGGTCCACTGCATGGGGGTGCGCACCGCGTCGCGGTCGCCGAGCCAGATGTTGTCTCCCATGCCGATCTCGTCACCGTAGTACAGAACGGGCGAGCCCGGCAGGGAAAGCAGCATCGCGGTGAACAGCTCCTGCTGGTTGCGGTCGTTGTCCAGCAGCGGGGCCAGCCTCCGGCGGATGCCGATGTTGGCCTTCATGCGCGGGTCCTTGGCGTACTCCGCGTACATGTAGTCGCGCTCTTCGTCGGTGACCATCTCGAGCGTCAGCTCGTCGTGGTTGCGCAGGAAGATGCCCCACTGGGTGCCGCTGGGGATCTCGGGGGTCTGGGTCAGGATCTCCGAGATCGGGAACCGGGACTCGCGCCGCACGGCCATGAAGATCCGCGGCATCAGCGGGAAGTGGAACGCCATGTGGCACTCGTCGCCGCCGACCGCCGGGTCGCCGAAGTACTCGACGACGTCCGAGGGCCACTGGTTGGCCTCGGCGAGCAGGATCCGGCCCGGGTACTCGTCGTCGACGACCTTGCGGCAGCGCTTGAGGAACTCGTGCGTGCGCGGCAGGTTCTCGCAGTTGGTGCCCTCCTGCTCGAACAGGTACGGCACGGCGTCCAGGCGGAACCCGTCGATGCCCAGGTCGAGCCAGAACCGCAGGACGTCGATCATCGCGTTCTGGACGTCGGCGTTCTCGTAGTTCAGGTCGGGCTGGTGGGAGAAGAACCGGTGCCAGTAGAACTGGCCGCGCACCGGGTCGTAGGTCCAGTTCGACGTCTCGGTGTCGACGAAGATGATCCGCGCGTCGGCGTAGCGGGAGTCGTCGTCGCTCCACACGTAGTAGTCGCCGTACGGGCCGTCGGGGTCGTGGCGGGACTGCTGGAACCACGGGTGCGCGTCCGAGGTGTGGTTGAGCACCAGGTCGGTGATCACCCGGATGCCGCGCCGGTGGGCCTCGTTGAGCAGGAAGACGAAGTCCTCGACGCTGCCGAACTCCGGCAGCACCGCGCGGAAGTCGCTGATGTCGTACCCGCCGTCGCGCAGCGGCGAGGCGTAGAACGGCGGCAGCCACAGGCAGTCGACGCCGAGCCAGGCCAGGTAGTCCAGCCGCCCGGCCAGGCCGCGCAGGTCGCCGGTGCCGTCGCCGTTGGAGTCGGCGAACGCGCGGACCAGCACCTCGTAGAACACCGCGCCCTTGAACCAGTACGGGTCGCTCGGTGCCTGCTGCGCCGCCCGGAAGTCCTCGGCCTGGGGTTCCACCAGCATGCCGTCGGCGGTCATCGCCTCGCCGGTGTGCGGCACGCCTTCCAGCCCCAGCGCCGCATCGGGCCGGGCATCTTCGGCCATGTGCTCCACCTCGTCCCTCGAGTCCCTGTCCTTCCGTTCTCAGCCGGCCAGCCGGCGTCTCACCGAGACCACGTGCGCCACGGCCCGCCACGGCTCGAGCCGGACGTAGTTCGCCGGGCCCCAGTCCCAGGTGTCGCCGGTGACCTCGTCGTGGGCGATCAGCCGCTCGTGCGCCTCGAACCCGAGCGCCCCGGTGTCGAGCCAGAGCGTGCCCTCTTGGGGCCCGTACGGGTCGAGCGTGACGACGGTGACCACGGTGTCGCCGGTGGCCGGGTCCTGTTTGGAGTAGGCCAGCAGCGCGTCGTTGTCGACGTGGTGGAAGTGCAGGGTGCGCATCTGCTGCAGCGCCGGGTGCGCGCGCCGGACCGCGTTCAGCTTCGCCAGCCACGGCTCCAGCGAGCGCCCTTCGGCCAGCGCGCGCTCGAAGTCGCGCGGGCGCAGCTGGTACTTCTCGGAGTCGAGGTACTCCTCGCTGCCCTCGCGGACCGGGACGTGCTCGAACAGCTCGTAGCCGGAGTAGACGCCCCAGGTCGGCGAGATCGTCGCCGCCAGCGCCGCCCGCAGCGCGAACATGCCCGGGCCGCCGCGCTGCAGCGACTCGTGGAGGATGTCCGGGGTGTTGACGAACAGGTTCGGCCTGCCCTCGTTCCAGTGCTCGCGCAGGTCGATGGCGAAGTCGATCAGCTCCTGCTTGCCCGTGCGCCAGGTGAAGTAGGTGTAGCTCTGGGTGAAGCCGAGCCGCGCCAGGCCCCACAGCCGGGCCGGGCGGGTGAACGCCTCGGCCAGGAAGAGGACGTCCGGGTGGGCGTCCTTCACCGACTGGATCAGCCAGGCCCAGAAGTCCGGCGGCTTGGTGTGCGGGTTGTCGACCCGGAAGATCTTGACCCCGTGGTCGATCCACACGGTGATGACCCGGAGCATCTCCTCGTAGACGGCCTTCGGGTCGTTGTCGAAGTTGATCGGGTAGATGTCCTGGTACTTCTTCGGCGGGTTCTCCGCGTAGGCGATCGAGCCGTCCGGGCGGGTGGTGAAGAACTCGGGGTGCTTGAGCACCCACGGGTGGTCGGGCGCGGCCTGCAGCGCGAAGTCGAGCGCCACCTCCATGCCCAGCTCCCCCGCCCGCGCGACGAAGGCGTCGAAGTCGTCGAAGGTGCCCAGCTCCGGGTGGATGGCGTCGTGCCCGCCCTCGTCGGAGCCGATCGCCCACGGCGAGCCGACGTCCTCCGGCTTCGCGTCCAGCGTGTTGTTGGGTCCCTTGCGGTTGACTCGCCCGATCGGGTGGATCGGCGGGAGGTAGACGACGTCGAAGCCCATCTTCGCGACCCGGTCGAGCGCGGCCGCGGCGGTGGTGAAGGTGCCGTGCACCGGCTTGCCCTCGGCGTCGAGCCCGCCGGTCGAGCGGGGGAACAGCTCGTACCAGGAGCCGAACGCGGCCCGGCGGCGGTCGACCCACACCTTGTGCGGCTTGCCCTTGGTGATCAGCTCGCGCACCGGAAACTCGTGCATGAGCTGGCGGATCTCGGGCGAGAGCGCCGGCCCGACGCGCTCGGCCAGGCTGCGTTCCTCGTCGCGCAGCGCGGCCACCGCGCCGGTCAGCAGCGTCTTCTCGGCCCGGCGGTCGGGACGGCGGGCGACGCGTTCCAGCAGCCGGGCGCCGTTCTCGAGGTCGTTGGCGAGGTCTTCGGGCCCCTGCCCGGCGGCGACCTTCACCTCGACGGCGTGCTCCCACGTGGACCACGGGTCGCCCCAGGCGTCGATCCGGAACGTCCACAGGCCGGTGGTGTCCGGGACGATCACGGCGGCGAAGGAGTCGGGGTGGTCGGGGCCGCGGGGCACCATCCGCGTCTGGCGGGTGAGTCGGTCGTCCGGGCCGCGCCACGCGACGGTGGCGGCGACCGCGTCGTGGCCTTCGCGCCAGACGGTCGCGGTGACCGGGATGTGTTCCCCCACAACGGCTTTGGCCGGATACCGGCCGCAGCTCACGCTGGGGGAGACGTCGTCGATGCCGAGCCGGCCGGTCATGGGCAACGCCCCTCGGTGTGTCGGTTGGACGCAGGCAGGCGACAGTCTGCCTGACTCGATCAAGTGCCCACGAGGCAGGGTTCTCTAGCCGTGTACCCAGACCACCTCGGGTGAAACGCTTTCCCCGCAACGAATTTCCGGCGGGTTTCCCGCGGGTTACACCGGCGCCCGCCCCGGGTGCCGTCCCCGGCCGTCCGGCACGCGGACCCGAACGGCCACCAGCCGTACCCGAACGGACGACACGCACCTCCGGACGGCCGTCCGGGAACGGCGTCAGGCGGCCTCGGCCGCCAGCCGCGGGGCACGCAGCAGGAGCAGCGAACGCGACTGGAGCGTCAGCCGGCTCTTGGCCTCCAGCGGGCCCGGGTCGGCCGGGCTGCCGTCCGCGGTGCTCGTGTCGAGGGTCGGCTTGAACGTCTCGCCGTACTCGCGGCCCGGCAGCACCACCTCGGCCGGCTGGTCGCCGGCGTGCAGCCACAGCAGCCACGAGTGGTCGGGCACCAGCTCGCCGTCGCGGTTGCGGGCCTGGCTGTTCGAGCCGTCGATCCACATGCCGAGCGTGTGCCGGTCTTCGAACCAGTCGGTCTCGCCGAACTCCTCGCCGTCCGGGCGGAACCAGATCAGGTCCGGCTTGCCGGTCGGCGTCGTCCGGCCTTCGAAGAACTCCGGCTGGCGCAGCGCCGGGCTGTTCGCGCGCAGCCGGACCACCCGCCGGGCGAAGGCGAGCATCGCGTCCGCCTCCTGCTCTTCGGGCGTCCAGTCCAGCCACGACGTCTCGTCGTCGAGGCAGTACGCGTTGTTGTTGCCGCGCTGGGTCCGCCAGAACTCGTCACCCGCGGTGATCATCGGCGTGCCGGTGGACAGCAGCAGCGTCGCGAAGAGGTTGCGCACCTGCCGGGCGCGCAGTTCGCGGATCGCCGGGTCCGTGGTCTCCCCCTCGGCGCCGTGGTTCCACGAGCGGTTGTCGTTGCCGCCGTCGCGGTTGTCCTCGCCGTTGGCCTCGTTGTGCTTTTCGTTGTAGGACACCAGGTCCCGCAGCGTGAAGCCGTCGTGCGCGGTGACGAAGTTGATCGACTGCCACGGGCGCCGCAGGTTGTGGTCGTAGAGGTCCGACGAGCCGGACAGCCGGTAGGCGAGGTCCCGGACGCCGGTCGCGCCGCGCCAGAAGTCACGCACGGTGTCGCGGTAGCGGCCGTTCCACTCGGCCCACTGGGCGCCGAAGTCGCCGACGCGGTAGCCCTCGCCGGTCGCGTCCCACGGTTCCGCGATCAGCTTGCAGCGCGAGAGCACCGGGTCGGTCGTGATCGCGGTGAGCATCGTCGAGTTGCGGTCGAAGACGCCGCCGCGCGGCCGGCCGAGCGTGCTGGCGAGGTCGAAGCGGAAGCCGTCGACGCCCATCTCCTGCGTCCAGTACCGCAGCGAGTCGGTCACCAGCCGCACGACGGTCGGCGAGCCGGCCTCCAGCGTGTTGCCGCAGCCGGTGATGTCGGCCATGTGCCCGCGTTCGGTGTGCAGGTAGTACTCCGGCGCGTTCAGCCCGCGGAAGCTGAGCGTCGGCCCGTCCGGGCCGCCCTCGCAGGTGTGGTTGAACACGACGTCGAGGATCACTTCGATGCCCGCCGCGTGCAGGGCGGCCACCATCAGCCGGAACTCCTCGACCTCGTGGCCGGGCTCGCTGGCGTAGGCGGCGTGCGGCGCGAAGAAGCCGAGCGGCGAGTACCCCCAGTAGTTGTGCCGGCCGGCCCGCACCAGCGACGGCTCGTCGAGGAACGAGTGCACCGGCAGCAGCTCCACGGACGTGACGCCGAGCCGGGTCAGGTACTCGATCGCGACCGGGTGGGCCAGGCCCAGGTAGGTGCCGCGCAGCGCCTCCGGGATGAACGGGTGCTGCTGGGTGAACCCCTTGACGTGCAGCTCGTAGATCACCGCCTCCTCGAACGGGACCTCCGGCTTGACCCCGGTGTCCGGCCCGCCCGGCGAGCTGACCACCGACAGCGGCACCCTGCCAAGGGAGTCCACTGTGGACATCGGGCCGCGGTCCGGGTCGCCGGTGAAGCCCTGCGCGGCCCGCAGGTCGGTGAGCCCGCCGGTGATCTGCCGGGCGTAGGGGTCGACGAGCAGCTTGTGCGGGTTGCAGCGCAGGCCGCGGACCGGGTCGTACGGGCCGTGGATCCGGTAGCCGTACCGCTGCCCCGGCGTCACGCCGGGCACCAGGCCGTGCCAGACGCCGAACGTGCGCTCGGTCAGCGGGATCCGCCGCTCGGACCCGTCGGGGTCGATCAGGCAGAGGTCGACCGCGTCGGCGACGGCCGAGGTGATGGCGAACCGCACTCCGCCTGCCTCCGGGTGGGCGCCGAGCGGAAACGGGCGTCCGGCGAGGACGTGCTGGGTGGAGGGTCGTGTGGCCATTCCTGAATCGTCCCAGATCGGGCCGGTGGCTCGCGCGCGATATGCCGACGAGTTACCCGGCCGCCGCCGTTTCGACGAGGGCGAAAGTGTCCGGGGGCAGGTGCGCGGCCCCACCGTCCACGATGGCCTCGCCCCAGGTCAGCAGGGTCGCCGTGGCGCCGAGCGGCAGCGTCACCGGGCCGGCGCCGAAGTTGACGGCCAGCCGCAGCCCGCCGCGGTGCAGCACCAGCCAGGCCCCGTCCGGCGTCGTGTCGACGCACACGTCGCCGACCCACGGGTCGGCCAGTTCCGGCCGCTCGCGGCGCAGCCGGATCAGCGAGCGGTAGAGCCGGAGCATCTCCCGGTGGCCGGGACGCTCGGGCTCGGCCCAGTCGAGCCGGGACCGTTCGACGGTCGCCGGGTCCATCGGGTCGGGCACGTCGGCCTCGCCCCAGCCGTGCCGGGCGAACTCGCGGCGGCGGCCGGTGCGGACCGCCTCGGCCAGCTCCGGGTCCGGGAAGGAGGCGAAGAACTGCCACGGCGTGCTCGCCGCCCACTCCTCCCCCATGAACACCATCGGCGTGAACGGCGAGCAGAACAGGACCGCAGCGCCGCAGGCCAGCCGGTCCGGCGGGACCGTCGCGGACAGCCGGTCGCCGGTCGCGCGGTTGCCGATCTGGTCGTGGTTCTGCAGGTAGGCGAGGAAGCGGTGGCCCGGCACGGTCCGGGTGTCGACCGGGCGGCCGTGCGTGCGCTCGCGGAACGACGACCAGGTCCCGGCGTGGAAGAACACCTCGCGCAGGACCCGCTCGACCGCGTCCGGTGCGGCGAAGTCCGTGTAGTACCCGGACGTCTCGCCGGTGAGCTTGACGTGCAGGGCGTGGTGGAAGTCGTCCGACCACTGCGCGTGCAGGCCGTAGCCGCCGCGCTCGCGGGGGGTGACCAGCCGCGGGTCGTTGAGGTCGGACTCGGCGATCAGTGTCAGCGGCCGGTTGAGGGCCGCGGACAGCGTCTCGACCTCGACGGCGAGCTGTTCGAGCAGGTGGACCGCGCGCCGGTCGAGCAGCGCGTGCACCGCGTCCAGGCGCAGGGCGTCGACGTGGAAGTCGCGGAACCAGCTCAGCGCGTTGCCGATCACGTACCGGCGGACCTCGTCGGAGCCGGGGCCGTCGAGGTTGAGCCCCGGTCCCCAGTCGTTCCGCCCGGCGAAGTACGGCCCGAACCGGTCGAGGTAGGCCCCGGACGGCCCGAGGTGGTTGTAGACGACGTCGAGCACGACGGCCAGCCCGCGCGCGTGCGCCGCGTCGACGAACCGCTTGAAGCCGTCGGGTCCGCCGTAGGGCTCGTGGACCGCGCCCCAGAGCACGCCGTCGTACCCCCAGCCGGCGGTGCCGTCGAAGGCGTTGACCGGCAGCAGCTCGACGTGCGTGATGCCGAGGTCGACGAGGTGGTCGAGCCGGTCGATGGCCGCGTCGAAGGTGCCGCCCTCGGTGAACGTGCCGACGTGCAGCTCGTAGAGGACGGCCCCGGGCAGCTGCCGTCCGGTCCAGGCGTCGTCGGTCCAGGCGAACTCGGCGTGGTCGTAGACGCGGGACTCCGCGTGCACGCCGTGGGGCTGCCGGCGCGACCGCGGGTCGGGCAGCGGCGTCTCGTCGTCGTCCAGGAGGAAGGCGTAGTTGACCCCCTCGGCGTCGGCGTGCCACCAGCCGCCGTCACCGGCGGTCATCTCGTGGACACCGGCGTCGACGCTCACCCGGACCCGGCGGGCCGACGGGGCCCACACGCTGAACCTCATGCGTCTCCTCGCACCAGCAACGCGACGGGATATCGGTCGAACAGGGTGGCCAGGTCGCCGGTAGCCTCGCGGCCGGTCAGGACGTCGGTCCAGGTGCCGCCGGGCAGCGGCAGCACGGTGCCGCGCCAGCCGCCGCCGGCTTCGAGGCCGACCGGCAGGCGCGTCACCGCGACCGCCAGGTCCGCGGACCGCGTGTAGGCCAGGCAGTGCTCCGCCGCGGGCCCTTCGGCCCGCAACGGCCGGTAGCCGCGGAACAGCGCCGGGTGTTCGCGGCGCAGCCGCAGCGCCTTGTGCACGACCAGCAGCTTCGCCGCGCCCGACGCGTCGATCTCCGGCTGCTCCCCCTGGAGGATCCGGGCCAGGATCTCGCGGCGGGCCGCGTAGTCGACCGGACGGCGGTTGTCCGGGTCGACCAGCGAGAAGTCCCACAGCTCGGTGCCCTGGTAGACGTCCGGGACGCCGGGCGCGGTCAGCTGGACGAGCTTCTGGCCGAGCGAGTTCGCGTACCCGGCCTTCCCGATGCGCGCGACGAACGCCTCGACGTCCGACGCCAGCTCGGCGTCGCCCATGACGTCCCCGGGCCACGCGGCGACGTCGGCCTCGAACGCCTCGTCGTGGTCGGTCCAGCTGGTCCGGAGCTTGGCCTCCTTGGCCGCCTTGTCGAGGTAGTCCCGCAGCCGCGCGGGCTCGATCGGCCAGGTCGACACCAGCGTCTGCCAGGCCAGGAGGTTGAGCGACGGCTCGTCGATCCCGCGCCGCGCGCTCCAGCGGCGGACCGCGTCGGCGAACTCGCCGGGCACCTCGGCCAGCACGGCCATCCGGGCGCGGGTGTCCTCGGAACGCTTGGTGTCGTGCGTGGTCAGCGTCGTCATCGCCGCCGGGTGCCCGGCTTCCCGCTCGGCCGCCAGCCGGTGGAACTCCTCGACGCCGATGCCGAACCGGTCCGGATTGCCGCCGACCTCGTTGAGCGCGGCGAAGCGCGTGTAGCGGTAGAACGTCGTGTCCTCGGTGCCTTTGGCCACGACCATGCCGGACGTCTGCTGGAGCCGGGTGGCCAGCTCGCCGCCCGGCTCGGCGCGGACCTGCGCGTCGAGGGCGTCCAGCGCGTCACCGAGGTCGGGCCGGGCCTGCCGGGCCCCGGCGATCGCGGCGGCCCAGTGTTCCGTGCCTTCGGGCAGGTAGGAGCGGTAGACGGGGAAGGCGATCATGGTCTCGGCGACCGCCGCCCGCGCGGCTTCGGCGTCGACGTCGCGCAGCAGCGCCGCGATCCGCCGGACCTCGGCCACGAGGATGCGGTCGGTGACCAGACGCCGGGCTTCGGCCTCGACGCGGTGGTAGCCGGTCTTCACGCCCAGCTCGTTCGCCAGCTCGGTGAAGGCGGGCTCGGCGGCCGGGTCGACGAACACGCCGGCGATCTCGCGCAGGGCGTCGTAGCCGGTGGTGCCGTCGACCGGCCAGGTCTGCGGCAGCGGCTCGCCCGGGTGCAGGATCTTCTCCGCCACGATCCACGCGCCCGGCGCGTTCTCGCGCAGCCGCCGGAAGTACCCGCCCGGGTCGGCGAGCCCGTCCGGGTGGTCGACGCGCAGGCCGGTGACGTCGCCGTCGGCCACCCAGCGCAGGACCTCGCCGTGCGTCTCCGCGAACACCGTCGGGTCCTCGACGCGGACCGCGGCCAGGTTCGTGATGTCGAAGAAGCGCCGGTAGCTCAGCTCGGCGTTGCCGCGGCGCCAGCCGATCAGGCGGTAGTGCTGGCGTTCGTGGACCTCCTGCGGCGTCCCGCCCGCGGTGCCGGGCGCGATCGGGAACCGGTGGTCGTAGTAGGCCAGCTCGCCGTCCTCGACCGACAGCTCGGCGACGGCTCCATCGTCACCGAGCACGGGCAGCAGCAGCGGGCCGCGCTCCCAGTCGATGTCGAAGAAGGACGCGTACTCGGAGTCGCGGCCGTGCTCGAGCACGTCCCACCACCACTTGTTGGCCTTCGGCACCTCGACCGACATGTGGTTCGGCACGATGTCGACCACCAGGCCCATGCCGAGCTCCTTGAGCAGCGCGCTCAGCTCGCGGCGGGCGTCTTCACCGCCCAGTGCCGGCCGGGCGCGCGTCGGGTCGACGACGTCGTAGCCGTGGGTCGAGCCCGGGGCGGCGTCGAGCACCGGCGAGGCGTAGAGCGCCCCTATGCCCAGGTCACGCAGGTAGCCGGCGATGCCGGCGGCGTCGCTGAAGGTGAACTCCGGGCGCAGCTGCACCCGGTAGGTCGACTCCGGGACCGTCATGCGGGCTCCGTCCGCTGCAGCACGACCAGCGACCGCGCGGGCAGGGTGAACTGGCCGCCGCCTTCGATCGGCTCGGCGCCGGCGGGCTCCACCTCGCCGGTCGCGGTGTCGACGACGACGGTCCAGGCCTGGCCGTACCCGTTGCCCGGCAGCTTGGCGTCGATGTCTTCGTAGTGGGCGTTGAAGGCGAGCAGGAACGAGTCGTCCTCGACCGGCATGCCGCGCGCGTCCAGGTCCGGGATCGCCTGGCCGTTGAGGAACACGACGACCGCCTTGCCGAAGCCGTCGTCCCAGTTCTGCTCGGTCATCTCCTCCCCCGCCGGGGTGAACCAGGCGATGTCGCCGAGCTTGTCGCCCTTGCCGACCGGGCCGCCCTGGAAGAACCGGCGGCGGCGGAACACCGGGTGGGCGTGCCGGAACGCGCCGAGCCCGGCGGTGAACCGGACCAGGTCGGCGTTGTCGTCGGCCAGCTCCCAGTCCATCCAGGACAGTTCGGAGTCCTGGCAGTAGACGTTGTTGTTGCCCTGCTGGGTCCGGCCGAACTCGTCGCCGTGCAGGATCATCGGCACGCCCTGGGACAGCATCAGCGTGGCGAGCATGTTCCGCTGCTGGCGGGCACGCAGCGCGAGCACTTCGGGATCGTCGGTCTCGCCCTCGATCCCGCAGTTCCACGAGCGGTTGTCGTCGGCGCCGTCACGGCCGTCCTCGCCGTTGGCCTCGTTGTGCTTTTCGTTGTAGGACACCAGGTCCCGCAGCGTGAAGCCGTCGTGCGCGGTGACGAAGTTGATCGAGGCGAACGGGCGGCGGCCGTCGTCCTGGTAGAGGTCCGAGGAGCCGGTGATCCGCGACGCGAACTCGCCCAGCGTCGAGGGCTCACCGCGCCAGAAGTCGCGGACGGTGTCGCGGAACTGCCCGTTCCACTCCGTCCACAGCGGCGGGAAGTTCCCGACCTGGTAGCCACCGGGACCGACGTCCCACGGCTCGGCGATGAGCTTCACCTGGCTGACGATCGGGTCCTGCTGGACCAGGTCGAAGAACGTCGACAGCCGGTCGACGTCGTAGAACTCGCGGGCCAGCGCCGAGGCCAGGTCGAAGCGGAACCCGTCGACGTGCATCTCCGTCACCCAGTAGCGCAGCGAGTCCATGATCAGCTGCAGGGTGTGCGGGTTGCGCACGTTGAGCGAGTTCCCGGTGCCGGTGTAGTCCATGTAGTACTCGGGCTCCCCCTCGACCAGCCGGTAGTAGGCCTCGTTGTCGATGCCGCGCATCGACAGGGTCGGCCCGAGGTGGTTGCCCTCGGCGGTGTGGTTGTAAACCACGTCGAGGATGACTTCGATGCCGGCTTCGTGGAAGGCCTTGACCATGCCCTTGAACTCCTGGACCTGGCCGCCCTCGCCGGGCATCGCCGCGTAGGAGTCGTGCGGCGCGAAGTAGCCGATCGTGTTGTAGCCCCAGTAGTTCGTCAGGCCTTTCTGGGCGAGGCCGTGGTCGGTGACGAACTGGTGCACCGGCAGCAGCTCCACCGCCGTCACGCCGAGCTTCTGCAGGTGCTCGACGACGGCCGGGTGCGCCATGCCGGCGTAGGTGCCCCGCAGCGCCTCGGGCACGAACGGGTGGTTCACCGTCATGCCCTTGACGTGCGCTTCGTAGATCACCGTCTCGTTGTAGGGCCGCTTCGGCTGGCGGTCGTTGCCCCAGTCGAAGAACGGATTCGCCACCAGTGAGTACGGCACCCGCCCGGCGGAGTCGTCGTCGTTGCGCTCTTCGGGGTTGTCGAACTTGTAGCCGAACAGCGACTCGTCCCACTTCACGCCGTGCGAGACGGCCTTCGCGTAGGGGTCGATGAGCAGCTTGTTCGGGTTGCAGCGCAGGCCGCGCTTCGGGTCGTACGGGCCGTGCACCCGGAACCCGTACCGCTGCCCGGGCCCGACGTTGAGCAGGTAGCCGTGGTGGACGAAGCCGTCGACTTCTTCGAGCGCGTAGCGCGTCTCCTTGCCCTCGGCGTCGAACAGGCACAGTTCGACGAGCTCGGCCACCTCGGAGAACAGGGCGAAGTTCGTCCCCACTCCGTCGTAGGTGGCGCCGAGCGGATAGGGCGTTCCGGGCCAGGGCCGCACTGGGGTCTCCTCGAATCGAGCTGGGTCGTGCCGGTGTCCGCGCGCGCGGACGGGATCGTGTTCCGCGGGGGTACCCGTTATCCGGGCAACGGACGCGCCGCCGCCAGCGGCGCCACCGCGGCGCGCACCCCCTTCGCGGTGAAGAAGCCGTCGACGCTGACGGGAAGGGGAATCCGCCAGTTAGGGTACTGGTCGACCGTCCCGGGCAGGTTCGGCTGCCGGACCTGGCCCGCCACGTCCGCGGGCGAGGTCAGCACGAGCCGGGACGCGGCCTTCGCGAGCAGGGTGTGCAGGGCGACCACCATGTCGTCGTCCGGGATCCCTTCCCGGGCAAGGAGTTCCCGCAGCGCCTGACGTTCCGCGGCGGCCGCGTTTTCCTCGGCCTCGACCCCGCGGTCCAGCAGGCCCAGTTCGGCGCGGACCCGGACGTGCTCGCCCGCCAGCCAGCCGGAGACGGTCGGCAGGTCGTGCGTGGAGATGCTGGCCATGGCCTCCGGGTCCCAGTCGGCCGGCCGGGTGAACGGCTTGCCCGGCGCGTCCCAGTCGCGTTCGAACCACAGCACGGCCGAGCTGAGCATGCCGCGCTCGTGCATGGTCTCGGTGACGGTCTCCTCGACCGTGCCGAGGTCCTCCCCCACGACGACCGCGCCCGCGCGGTGCGCTTCGAGCGCGAGCACGCCGACCATGGCCTCGGCGTCGTAGTGGACGTAGGTGCCGCGGTGCGGCGGCTCGCCCGGCGGGATCCACCAGAGCCGCCAGAGCCCGGCGATGTGGTCGACGCGGATGCCGTCGGCGTAGCGGAGGACGCCGCGGATGACGTCCCGGAAGGGCGCGTACCCGGCCTCGGCGAGCTTGTCGGGCCGCCACGGCGGCAGGTTCCAGTCCTGGCCCTGCTGGTTGAAGGCGTCCGGCGGCGCCCCGACGCGCACGTCGGCGGCGAAGACGTCCCGCGCGGCCCAGGTGTCGGCCCCGCCGGGGTGCACGCCGACCGGCAGGTCGTGCACGATCCCGACGGTCATCCCGGCCTCGCGCGCGGCCGTCCGGGCGGCTTCGAGCTGCAGGCGGCAGAGGTGCTGCAGCCACGCGTGGAAGCCGACGCGCTCCTTGAGCTCTTCGCGGGCGCGTTCGACCTCGGGTCCGGCGGGGTCGCGCAGGGCCTCTGGCCAGTCCCGCCAGTCGCCGCCGTGCCGCTCGGCGAGGGCGCAGAAGAGGCCGAAGGCTTCGAGGTCGGCGTCGGCCGGCGGTTCTTCGACGCGGTGCGGCCACAGCAGCTCGAGCGCGGCACGCTTGGCCGTCCACACCTTGTCGTAGTCGATGAGCTCGCCGTCCCGGTCCGGGACGAGGGAGCTGACCGCTTCCCGGGTCGCGGGGTCGGCCTTCTCGAACGTCTCGGTGGCGGTGACCCGCAGGTAGATGGGGTTGGCGAAGCGCCGGCTCGCGGGCGAGTAGGGAGAGCGTTCGACGGGGTGCGCCGGGCTGAAGGCCTGCACGGGGTTGACGAGCAGGACGCCGGCGTCGAGTTCGGAGGCCGACCGGGCAGCGAAGGTCCGCAGGTCGGCGTAGTCGCCGATGCCCCAGGAGCCGGGCGAGTGCAGGGCGTAGAGCTGCAGCATCCAGCCCCAGGCGGGCGGGACATCGGGCAGCTTCGCGGGTACGACGGCGAGCACGACGTCCTGGTCGGCGGTGACGATCCGGTGCCAGCCGAGCGGCAGGTCGCCGGGCAGTGCGTCCCCGGCCGGCAACCGGCGGCCGTCTTCGAGGACGACCTCGGCACCGCGGGGCAGGGGCCGGCTGGTCCCCTGCTTGACGACGACGGTCGGCGGCAGCCGGTCCCGGCCGGCGTCCCGCCGGAGGGCTTCGGCGATGGCGGCATCGCTGGAGGCATCGACCCCGAACTGCCGGAGGACGGCGACGACGACATCGTCTTCGACGTCGACCCAGACCTGGTCGGCATTCCGGTACCGGGTGGCGACGCCGAAGCGATCGGCAAGCTGCTGCAGCGGACGGCGGGCGGGGATGTCATCGGGCACGGGACAAGCATTCCGGTGCCCGGCCGATCCCGCCATCTGCGCGCGAAGACGTCACCCCGCGCGCTGGTGGGCGCCCCTGCGGGTGACGGCTCGGCGGGCGGGTTCCGGTCCCGCGATCCGGCGCTGCTTGTGGCAACCCGGCCGCCCCGGCCACCACTCGCCTCCGGCTGCCCGCTGCGCCCACTGCACTGCCCCGGCCCCGGGGCCCCATGACCGCTGCCCTCGACGGCCCGGCCACCTAGCCCACCCTGGCCACTGCCCTCCTCCCTCCAGCCCGGCCTTTCACGACACCTCCCTCCTTCTGCCCCGCACCTTGCCCGCACCGGCCGCGCCGCCCTCACCGCTGCCCACCGACCCCGGCGACTCAGCCCACCGCCCCGACCGCCAACCCGGCCCTCGCCCACCGCTCCGTTCCCACCGCCCTCACCGCGCCCTCCACCGACGCCCGTCCTCACCGCACCGCCCCCTCCGACCGCCGTTCACCACCCGGCCTCCAGCCCTCACCGACCCGCCCGTCACTCCACGCGCTTCCGCCGCCTCCCGAGCAGCTCGATCACGGCCGCACCCGCTCGCCCCGGCCGAACAGCTCTTCCCAGACCGGGCCCGTGACCAGCCACACCGCCGTCACCGTGCCCAGCCGCGGGAACCAGTCCCACAGCGGCGCCACCTGCTCCGGAGTGCCGATCACGAAGATCGCCGCCAGCAGCGCCGCCGCGGACAGGCCGCAGGCCAGCACGCATTTGCCGAACTCGCGCCACTCGTGGCGGCGGCCGCGCCGTTTCGGCGGCGGTGGCGGGCCGCCGGCGAAGCGGTGCGCGAACCGCGCGTCGGCCCAGCGGACCATGCCCGGACCGAACACCGCGCTGAACCCGAGGTAGACCGCCGCCAGCCCGTGCGTGAAGTTGGCCTTCGCGCCGCCCTGCAGGTCGAGCACCGTCGCGACCAGCACCACGACGTCGATCACCGGCACCATCGCCAGCAGCACCGCCGACGCGCGCCGGGCGCGCAGCACGTACCGCACGGCCAGCCCCGCGAGGAGCAGCACCCAGAACCCGATCTCGCCGCCCGCGATGACGGCGGCCATCGGATTCTCCGCCAGGAACTTCCCGATCTCGTCCACGCTTCCAGGCTGGCGCGCGGACCGGCCGGGGCGCGTCGTCGGAAGGGAGGACCAAGGTCATCACTTCGTAGGACGCGGACCGCTCACCCCCTGTGCTGAGATGGTCACATGTCCATCCCCCGCCTCCGCGCACTCCCGGCGTGGCAGCAGGACGCGCTGATAGCGCTGACGACCTGGCTGCTCGGCGCCGGCGTGTACGCGGCAGGCATCCACCGGCTGGTGACGGCGGACGACCACGCCCCGCTGTGGGTGCGGCTGCTCGAGCTGACCGCGCTGTGCGGGCTCGAGCTGCTGCGCCGGTGGGTGCCGGGCGCGCTGCTCCTCGCCACGGCGGTGCTGGCGGTGGACATCCGGCTCGGCCCGTCGCTGCCGATGGCGATCATCTACACCGACTTCCTGTACGCGGCGACGTTGTACGGCTCCCGGCGCACGAGCCGGGTGATGATCGGGATCGCCGCGGCGTCGGTGGTCACCGTGCTGGCCGCGGTGCTGGTGGTGGGACAGACGTGGCGCACGGCGGTGCTGGCCGCGGTGGCGGTGCTGCCGTTCGTCGTCACGCCGGTGTGGTGGGCGGCGAACGTCCGGCAGCAGCGCGACATCGCCGAAACGGAACGGGCGAACGCCGCGCAGCTGGCGAAGATCGCGGAGCTGGATCGGCGCGCGGCAGTGGCCGCCGAACGCGGGCGGATGGCACGCGACCTGCACGACGTGATCGCCGGACACCTGTCGGCCATCGCGATCCAGTCGGAGGCCGCGTTGTCGCTGTCGGACGCGAAGCTCGCGAAGACGGTGCTGGAGTCGGTGCGGGAAAACAGCGTGAGCGCGCTGGAGGAGATGCGAGCGATGATCGGGCTGCTGAAGACCGAGGAAGGGAGCGCGGAGACGACGGCACCGGCCCGGCTGGCCCAGCTGTCCAGGCTGGTGGAGTCCGCACGAGCGAGCGGACTGGCGGTCACCGTCGAGTCCACAGTGGACTCGCAGGCCTCGCTGCCGGCGGCGGTCGACCTGACGGCATACCGCATCGCCCAGGAGGCCCTGACGAACGCGGTGAAACACGCCCCGGGCGGCCGGGTCGACGTGGACATCCGCCACCTGGACGGCATTTTGGCGGTCGAGGTCCGCAACGACGTGCACCACCCGCACCAGCCCTCCGGCGGCTCGGGCACGGGACTGCTGAACATGCGCGAGCGAGCCGACGCCGTCGGCGGCACCCTGACCGCGGGACTGGCCGGCGAGAGCTGGCTCGTCCGCGCCGAGCTGCCAGTGAGCCCGGCGGAAGGCGCAACCCGATGACCCACCCCGCGGCGGCTACGACACAGCACCGCTCAACACGCACGAGCGACCCGACACCCTCATCACCAGCCCGGCCGACGCCCCGGCCCCTCCACGCCGAGCTGCCGATGAGCCCAGCGGCAGGCGCAACCCGATGACCCGCACCCCGTCCCCGGGCGGCTCCGTCACGGGACCGCCGAACATGCATGAACGTCCCGCTGCTTCGTCCGGACCAGCCGGCAAAGCCGGCTCATCCGCGCCGAGCCGCCGACGAGCCTCGGCGAAGGGCGCGGCCCGATGACCCGGACCCCACCACTGGCCTCACCGACACCGGACCGCTCAACACGCACGAGCGACCCGACACCCTCATCACCAGCCCGGCCGACGCCCCGGCCCGCCCACGCCGAGCTGCCGATGAGCCCAGCGGAAGCGCGGTCTGCTGACCGCCACCGTCCACAACCCCGCCCCGACGGCTCCCGCACAGAACTGCTCAACATGCGCGGCCGAGCCGCCGCCATCGGCGGGCACTCTCATCGCAGGCGCGGCCAGCGAAATCTGGCTGATCCGCACCGAACTACCGATGAGCGCAGTCAAAGGCGCCGCCCGATGACCGGGCACCATCCGCAACCCCACTCCCGGCAAGGGACTGCCGCACTGCGCGAGTGTGCGCAAATCCGTCACGGGCCAGGCGATCGGGTACAACACCGGCGCCGACGCCCTTGCTCGCGGGCCGCCGGACGAGCCGATGCGATCGACGGCACACCCACCGCAGACCCAGCCCGCGAACGCTCGCTCGGCCGCGCCGAGCGCCGACGAGCCCAGCGGAAGCGGCCTGATGACCGCCACCATCCACAACCCGCCCGGACAGCTCCGCGACGCAGCTGCCGACCGCGCACGAGCGACCCGACACGGTCACCGCAGTCTCCCCCGTCCACACCCAACTACAGATGACCAGCGGAAAGCGCACCCCGATGACCATCACCGTCCTGATCGCCGACGATCACTTCGCCATCCGCGACGGCCTCGCGATGATCCTCAAGGGTGCCGATGGCATCGAGGTCGTCGGCGAGGCCGAGGACGGCGCCGAGGCCGTCCGGCAGGCGCGGGCGCTCCGGCCCGACGTCACGCTGATGGACGTCCGGATGCCCGGCACCGACGGGATCACCGCCACCCGGCAGCTGCTCGCCGAGGGGCTCTCGCAGGTCCTTGTGCTCACCACCTTCGACCTGGACGAGTACGTCGACGGTGCCCTGCGCGCCGGCGCCGCCGGGTTCCTGCTCAAATCCGTCCCATCCGCGCGACTGATCGAGGCGGTCAAACTCGTCGCCGCCGGTGAAGGCGTCCTCGCCCCTCAGATCACTCGACGTCTCATCACCGCATACGCCGCAGGCCGGGGGCCCGCCTCCGTGCCCAACGGCCTCGACACGCTGACCGAGCGCGAACGCCAGGTGCTCGCCTGCCTCGGCGCGGGCCTGTCCAACGCCCAGATCGCCACCCGGCTGTACATCGGCGAGACGACCGTCAAAACGCACGTCTCGCGCGTGCTGAGCAAGCTGGACCTGCGCTCCCGCGTGCAGGCCGCGATCCTCGCCCAGGAGAACGGCCTGACCTGATCCGTTCTGCGGAAATTCCGGTGACCTTCTAACTTCTCCTCATGGGTGAGCGGAGAACGTTGAACGTGGACGACGTCCTGAAGCGCCAGGACTCCGGGGAACTCAAGCGGCGGCTGCGCGGACGCGACCTGGTCGGCTTCGGCGTCGGCATCATCATCGGCACCGGCATCTTCACCCTCGCCGGCGTCGAAGCGAAGACGCACGCCGGGCCCGCGGTGACGCTCTCGTTCGTGCTCGGCGCCGTCGTCGCCGGGCTCGCGGCGCTCTGCTACGCCGAGCTCGCTTCCAGCGTCCCGACCGCCGGCAGCGCCTACACCTACGCCTTCGCCACCCTCGGCGAAGTCTTCGCCTGGATCATCGGCTGGGACCTGCTGCTGGAGTTCGCGCTCGGCGCCGCCGTCGTGTCGCGCGGCTGGTCCGGTTACCTCGCCAACCTGCTCGGGCTGTCGCCGGACTGGTTCGGCGAAGACGCGAAGGTCAACGTCGGCGCCGTGCTCATCATCGCCGTGCTGACCGTGGTCGCCGTGCTGGGCATCAAGGAGTCCGCCTGGCTCACCAACCTGCTCGTCTGCGTGAAGGTCGCCGTCTGCGTGCTCGTGCTCGCCGTCGGCCTGTTCTTCGTCAAAGGCGCGAACCTCACGCCGTTCGTCCCGTCGGCGCAGCCGCCCGCGGCCGGGACCACCGTGCTGCAGCAACCCGTGGTCCAAGCGGCGCTGGGCCTCGAACAATCCGTCTACGGCATCGCCGGCATGGTCACCGCCGCCGCGGTGGTCTTCTTCGCCTACACCGGGTTCGAGGCACTCGCCAACCTCGGCGAGGAAACGCTGAACCCGCGCAAGGACCTCCGCGTCGGCATCCTCGGCGCGCTCGGCGTCTGCGCACTGCTCTACATCGGCGTGTCGATCGTGCTGACCGGCATGATCCCGTTCACCGACATCGACACGGGCGCGCCGCTGGCCGACGCGTTCGACCGGGTCGGCCAGCACTGGGTCGGCGCGCTCATCTCGCTCGGCGCCGTGACCGGGCTGACGTCGGTGATGATGGTCGAGCTGGTCACGATCGGGCGCATCGGCTTCGCCATGGGCCGCGACGGCCTGCTGCCGAAGAAGCTCGGCACCGCGCACCCGCGCTGGGGCACGCCGCACCGGATGACCATCGGCGGCGCCGCGCTCATCGCCGTGCTGGCCGCGTTCATCCCGATCTCCGAGCTGGCCGACATGGTGAGCATCGGCGCGCTGTCGGCCATGATCATCGTGGCCGTCGCGGTCCCGGTGCTGCGCCGCCGCCGTCCCGACCTGGAGCGGCCGTTCTCCGTGCCGTTCTCGCCGGTGGTCCCGGTCCTGGCGGCGCTCGCGTGCCTGTACCTGATGCTGAACCTCAATGTCCTGACGTGGATCCGGTTCGCCGTGTGGCTGGTGATCGGCCTGGTGATCTACTTCGGCTACGGGCGCCGGCACTCCCGGTTCGCACCCGGCGAAAAGGTCAGTCCCAGAACGCCGGAGTGAGTCCCGCGACGCGCGCGGCCTCCCGCACCACGGCCGCCTGCTCCGCGTCGACGACCACCAGCACCCCCAGCCCGGCCAGCGCCGCCGCCACCCACTCGACCGGCTGGTCGTGGATCCCGTTGTCGCCGAAGGACGGATAAGTGTCCACAACGGACAGCAGGGTGCCTTCGGCGCCGATGCGGACACCGGCCACGAGGACGAAGTGGCCGCCGGGCGGGCGCCAGCGGGACGTCCACAGTGGCGGGACGCCGGTGTCGAGGTAGTCGAGCAGCGCGCGCTCCGGGGTGTCATGGGCGCCCAGCTCGGCGCCGTCGATCCGGGCGATCACCGCGACGCGCGGCACGTCCCAGAGCCCGACCAGCAGCTCGAACAGCGACTCGGTGGTCCACTCGCCCGTCACCGGCACCGCCGCGAGAGCCCCGTCCGACAGTGAGCCGATGGCCGCCGCGAGCCCGGACACCCGCGTGCCGGCCGCGGCGGGGTCTTCGGCCACCGGCACCGGCAGCCGGAACTCCGGACGGCCCACCTCGCCGGGCGGCCGCACGACCGGACCGCGGACAGTGCCCGCGGCCACCGCGACGGCGTCCTGGTCGGGCGGGTCGAACCCGGCCGCGCGCAGCGCCGCGAGCCCGCAGAACGCCGCGGCCAGGCCGTCCTTCTGGGGCAGCTCCGCCTGGGCGAGCGCGGCCAGCCGGGCACCACCCGGCAGCCACCGCACCCCGGACAGGTCGAGCTGCCCGCCGTCGATCCCCGAAGACATCGGTCCCCTCAGTAGCGCCACAGGTGGGCGGCGACGATTTCGTCGGCCGTGCGTTCGGCCGCCCACGCGGCGTCGGACGCCCGGACCGCGCGGAAGGCACCGAGCAGGTCGTCGCCGAGCACCCCGGCGATCCGCGGCGACGCGACGAGGGCGGCGTCCTGCTCGGCGGTGTCCGACGGCAGCCGGCGCACCCCGCGCGTCTGGCGTTCGCCTTCGGTCCAGCCGCCCGGGTCCTCGGCGATCGGATCGGGCAACGCGGGCGAGTCCTCGAGGCCGGCCATACCCGCGGCCAGCACCACCGCGAGCGCGAGGTAGGGGTTGGCGGAGGCGTCGGACGTCTTGAGCTCGACGTTCGCGTGGTCGGCGCCCAGCAGCGGCGAGCCCGGGACGTACCGCAGCGGCGCTTCGCGGTTCTCGACGCCCCAGAACGCGTACGCGCCCGCGAAGTAGCCGGGGCGAAGCCGCAGCGTCGACGGGACGCTCGGCGCGGTGACGGCGGTCACGGCCGGCAGGTCACGCAGGAGGCCGGCGAGGTAGCCGGCGCCTTCGTCGCCGGGGCGGCCGTCGCCGTCGAGCAGGTTGCGGCCTTTCCGGCGGACGGAGGTGTGCAGGTGCCAGCCGTTGCCGGCGGCGCCGAGACCGACGAGCGGCGCGAAGCTGGCAACGAGACCGTGGGCGCGCGCGGCGGCGTGGATGGTCTGGCGCGCGAGCAGCTGGTCGTCAGCGGCGGAGACCGGGTCGGTGGCGGCCAGCGACAGCTCGATCTGCGCCACGCCGTACTCGGCGTGCAGCTGGCCGATCCGCAGGCCGTTGGCGGCGAAGTCGTGCAGCAGGGCGGCGACGAACTCGTCGAGCCCGACGAGGGCATGCGGGCTGTAGGCGGGCCCGGGATGCCCGGGGCTGCTCACGACGTCGGTGCTGCCCGCGGGCGCGACGGCGAACTCGATCTCGTAGCCGGCGCGGAACTCCAGCCCTCGCCGCACGCCTTCGGCGACCTGTTTTTCGAGAACGGCGCGCTGGCAGTAGGGCCACGGTTCACCGTTTTGGGTGAGTTGCCGGACGGGCGCCCAGGCGAGCGCGGGCTGCCCGGCGAGCCGCCGCAGCCGCTCGACGACGGGCACGAGCCGGATGTCACCGGAGGGCGTGGCGAGGCCGGCGTACCCGTAGGTGATGGAGTCGTGGCTGTCGAAGACGGCGAAGAGCGAGGTGGCCCCGACCCCGCGGGTGGCGGCATCGGCGAGGCCGGCGATGGGGACGATGCGCGAGCGCGGGATGCCGTTGTTGTCAGCCCAGGCGAGGTGCACACCGCCCACTCCGGCGGCCGCGAAGTCCTTCGCCGCCGCCGACGCCGCCTTGGTCATGGCACCCGCCTCCTCCGGCCCGGCCCCAGTATCCCGTCCAGCCAGGGCAACGGCCATCACGATCCGGCCAGACCAGACCCCACCCATCCCGGGGGACGAGCCCCGCTTCAGCGTATCGGGAGCGGCCGACGGAAAAGCCGGGAAACCGGCCGGCCGCGGCTGGTTGTCCACATCACGGCTGGCCTGTGGGTAACCGGGGAGGGCCGGGACGCGCTGAGGTGGCGCTTCAGGGCAGCCCAGGCAGGCGATCCGGAGCCCGGCCCTCGTCGACGGACAGCGGGGAACCGGCCGACCGCGGCCGGTTGCTCACATCACGGCCGCCCTGTGGGCAACCGCCGAAGATCGAGGCGCACCGAGGCTGCGCTCACGGAACCGAGGAGGGCCGAGCTGGCGCTTGACGGAACGGACCAGGCGAGGCGCACGAGCGCCCGAGGTGGCGCTGCCCAGGCAGACGACCGGCCTGCCGGGCATGACCCACAACTCGCGAAACCGGCCGACCGCGGCCAGGTGTCCACATCACGGCTGCCCTGTGGGCAACCGCGGAAGACCGAGGCGCACCAAGGCGACGCTTCACGGCACCGAGGAGAACCGAGGCGCCGCTTCACGGAACGGAGGAGAACCGAGCTGGCGCTCCACGGCACCAAGGAAGGCGCCCAGGGGCACTGAACCCCCGGATAGCGCTTCAGCGCACTCCAAGCAACCGCGAGGCCCGAAACTCACCCCGGCGGCTCCCCCACCGGCCGCACCGTCTCCCGGCTCCGCAACGCCACCCCTGCCACCACGGCCAGCGTCCCCAACGCCTCCGGCACCCTCGGCACCTGGCCAAGCAGCGCGAACCCCAGCACACCGGCCGTCACCGGGAGGAGGGCCAGCAAGACCGCGAACCTTCCCTGGCCCAGCCGTCGCAGCACCACCTGGTCGAGCGCGTACGGCACCACCGTCGACAACACACCCACCCCCACGCCCAGCAGGAGCATGCGTGGCGAAGACCACACCTCGCCCGTCCCGGCCGCCAGCGGGGACAGCACCACCGTCGCCGCCGCGAAGCCGATCGCCAGGCTGTCCATGCCGTCGCCGTCCACCGCCACCCTCTTGCCCAGCAGGATGTAGCCCGCCCAGGCCGCCGCTGCGCCCAGCGCGAACACCACGCCCAGGAAACTCCCGGACAGGCGCACGTCCGCGATCGCCACCACGCCCGCCGCCACCAGGGCCAGCGCCAGTGTGTCCCGCAGCGTGCGGGAACTCAGCGCCGCCACCAGCACCGGGCCCGCGAACTCCAGTGCCACCACCGTGCCCAGCGGGAGGCGGGCGATCGCCTCGTAGAACAGCACGTTCATGCCCGCCGTCACCACGCCGAACACGACTGCCAGCGCCAGGCGCCTGCCGCGCCACGCCTGCCGTCCCGGACGGCGCCATGCCAGGAGCACCACCGCCGCGCCCAGGCAGCGCAGCCACGCCACGCCCGCCGGTGGCGCGTGGCCGAACAGGTCGACCGCGATGGCCGCGCCGGCGTACATGGAAATTCCGCTGAGAACGAACAACAGCGGGGCGGGTACCGCGGAAAGCCTCCTCGGCGAAGTCACCGTGCGCACCGCTCCATGGTGCCTGACCACGGAAAACGTCACACCGGAGGGTATTCGTCTCCTGGATTGCGGGATGCGGCTACGACATCCGGGGTAAATCGGCGTGACTCAGGTCCCACCGGCGCGGGAACACTTGCGAGCCGCGAAACGTCTGCAAGAGTGGAAGCACGAACACCGCGGAGCCGGAGGCGAGCGTAGCCGCCGGCATCAGGTCCGAAGTGGGCGTAGCTGGATCGATGGCACCGGGCGACCGGTGCCGGGACGGAGGGAGACCCCCATGACATCGCCGACGCTCACCCGCCCCGAACTGACCGCCGCCGACCGCTGTGACCGGTGCGGAGCTGCAGCTCAGGTACGAGCCATCCTCGCCGGAGGTGGCGAACTGCTCTTCTGCGGGCACCACGCCCGTGAGCACGAGGCCAAGCTCAAGGAACTGTCCGCCGACATCCAGCGGTAAAACCCCAGACGCGAAAGGCGGCCGGTGCGCACAGGCACCGGCCGCCTTTCTGCATCTTGCACAATGCGTGCCGAATATCACGGTACGGCCGCGAACGACTGTGATTCCGGACACGAAACCGGACAGGAAATCAGACAGAATCCAGCACGACTTCGAACGCCACTTCCGCGGCCCCCAGCAGCTTCACATCCGCCCCCAGCGCCGAGCTCACGATCCGGGTGCCGCCGACCGCCCGGCTCACCAGGCTGCGCCGCCGCACCTCGGCGCCGACGTGGCGCACCACCGGCTCCGGCAGCACCGTCAGCAGGTCGCCGAGGATGACCAGCTGCGGCCCGAGCAGGTTGACGACGTTGATCAGCCCGAGCGTCAGCCATTCGGCGAACTCCGCGAGCCGCGGCAGCGCCGATTCCGGGTCGCGGCCCAGCTCGCGCAGCTCGAACAGGATCGCCCCGCGCGGGGTGTCCTCGGGCAGGCCGAGCGCCCGGCACAGGGCCGCCTCGCCGACCTCGGTCTCCCAGCAGCCGCTGCTGCCGCAGTAGCAGGGCCGCCCGTCCGGGCGGATCACCATGTGCCCGATCTCGCCGACGTAGCCGGAGCCGCCGCGCAGCGCCGAGCCTTCCGCGATGACACCGCCGCCGACTCCCACGTCCGCCGAGATGTACACCACGTCGGACGACCCGCGGGCCGCGCCGCGCAGGTGCTCGGCGACCGCGCCCAGCTCGGCGTCGTTGCCGACCAGGATCGGGATCTGCAGGACCCCGCCGAGCCGCTCGCCGAGCGCGACGTCGGTCCAGCGCAGGTTCGGCGCCTCGTGCACGTACCCGTCCGCGCGCCGGATGACGCCGGGCACCGACACGCCGGCCGCCACCGGGGTCACGCCGAGGTCGCCGGCCAGGATGGCCGTCGACTCGATGACGTGGGTGATGACCTCGTCGGGCTGGCCCATCCGGCCGCGCAGGTTCCAGCTGTTGCGGCCCAGGATCTGCCCGCCCAGCCCGACCAGTGCGATCGCGACGTGCTCGACCTGCAGGTCGACCGCGAGCACGACCGCCGCGTGCGGCTGGGGCAGGACCAGGAGCGAGGGGCGGCCCGCCCCTCGTCCCGGCCTCGGCACCTTCTCCTCGACGACACCGGCTTCGGCGAGCCCGTCGACGAGGGTCTTGATCGTGCTCCGGTTGAGCCCCAGCTGGGTGGCCAGGGTCGCCCGGGTGCTCGGCCCGCCGACGTGCAGCAGGCGGAGCAGTGTCGTGCGGTTGTGCCGGCGCACCTCGTCCGGTCGTGCAACGGGCGTGCTGGTCACGGGCTTTATCATCCCATGCTGGTTCAGCGCGCCGACGCAGCCGCGCGGCGCCGGGACAGCGCGTCGACCGTGGCGGCGAGCAGCAGGACCAGACCGGTGACGATGTTGACCACGGCCGCGGTCTGCTTGAGCAGGCCGAGACCGTTGATCACCACGGCGATCACGAGACCACCGACGACGGCGTCGGCCACCCGGCCCTTGCCGCCGAACAGCGACGTCCCGCCGATGACCGCCGAACCCACCGCGAACAGCAGCGTGTTCAGGCCACCGGACTGCGGGCTGACCGAGCCGACCTTCGACGCGGCGACGATGCCGCCGAGCGCGGCGACGGCCGACCCGATCACGAACACGCTCGCCCGGATCTTCGGCACGTCGATACCGGCACGGCGGGCGGCTTCCTTGTTGCCGCCGACCGCGTAGATGTAGCGGCCGTAGCGGGTCTTGTTGAGCACGTACGTGCCCGCGACCAGCAGCGCCAGCACGATCGGGATGATGTACGGCACGCCCTGGATGCTCACGACCGCCTTGTTCGGCGAACGGTTGATCGTCAGCAGCCAGGTGCCCAGCGCCGACAGCACGACGAGCGCGCCGACCTTGGCCGCGACGAGCGGCGTCGGCTGCACGACGAGGCCGCGCTGCAGCCGCTTGAAGTGGCTGAGCAGCGTGATCACCGCGAACCCGCCGGCGGCGACGACGAAGAAGATCCAGCTGCCCAGGATGCTCAGGTTGCCGTTGGAGATCTTGTAGAGGATGTCGGAGTTGGTGATGCCGATCGTGCCGCCTTCACCGATGAACTGCAGCAGGACGCCCTGCCAGACGATGAACAGCGCCAGCGTCACGACGAAGGACGGCATGCCGATCTTCGAGACCAGGAAGCCGGTGATGCAGCCGATCGAGGTGCCGACGCAGATGGCCAGCAGGATCTCCAGCCAGGCGTTCGCGGGAATGCCGATCGCGACGATCAGCAGGCCGACGAGCGACAGCGCGGCGCCGGGCCAGATCCGCTGGTAGGCCGACAGCAGCATCGCGACCGCGAGCACGCCGATGAACGTGATGAACACGCCGGAACCCATGTTGCCCAGCAGGTTCCCGTTGTGCACGAAGTGCAGCGCCATCACCGAGGCCGCGACACCGGACGCGGTGCCGGCGGCGAGGTCGATCTCGCCGAGCAGCAGCACGAAGACGATGCCCATCGCGATGATGATCACGCCCGCGCCCTGCGGGAACAGGTTCGCGATGTTGCCCAGGGTGAAGAAGTTGTCCGAGAGGACGCTGAAGAGGATGACCAGCACGAGCAGGCCGAACAGCGACGGCAGGGCGCCGAGCTCGCCGGCCCGCAGGCGGGCGAAGTAGTCACGGATCGCTTCGCCGGTTGACATCGATGTCGTGTCGATGCCGAAGTCGGAGATCGCCGCGGTGGGGTTCTGGGTCTGCGCGAGCGTGTCCGAGGCCGGGGTGGCCGCCTCGTGCTTGGCAGGGGTTTCAGTCATTTCCGGTTCTTTCTTCCCGCTCACAGGACCACGGCTTCGGGCCGGGCCAGGCCGAGGTCGCCGGAGCGACCCGCGGTGATCAGCTCCACGACCTGGCCGTGGGTGACGTCCTTCGTGTGCACCTCGGCGACGAGCCTGCCGAGGTAGAGCACGGCGATGCGGTCGGCGACCTCGAACACGTCGGCCATGTTGTGGCTGATCAGCACGACCCCGAGGCCCTGCTCGGCCAGCCGGCGGACCAGGTCGAGCACCTGCCGCGTCTGGGCGACACCGAGGGCGGCGGTCGGCTCGTCGAGGACGACGACCTTGCTGTTCCACAGCACCGACTTGGCGATGGCGACGGTCTGGCGCTGACCACCGGACAGCGAGGAGACGGGCGTCCGGACGGACTTCACCGTCCGGACGGACAGGGAGGCCAGCGTCTCGCGGGCGGCCTTCTCCATGCTGGCTTCGTCGAGCTTCCACGAACTGCCGCGTTCGCGGCCGAGGAACATGTTCTGGACGATGTCGAGGTTGTCGGCGAGCGCGAGGTCCTGGTAGACGACCTCGATGCCGAGCTGCGCGGCGTCCTTCGGGCCGCGGATGTGGGCGTCCGCCCCGTTGAACCGCACGGCCCCCGAGTCGTACGGGTGGATGCCGGCGATGCACTTGACGAGGGTCGACTTGCCGGCGCCGTTGTCGCCGACGAGTGCGGTCACTTCCCCCGCACGCACGTCGAAGTCCACGTCGTGGAGGACGTGGACGGGGCCGAAGCTCTTGTTCAGGCCCTTGATCTCGAGAATGGGCTCACTCATGGATGGGCTTTCTCCTGGGTGGGGACCGGGCCGGGACGCGCCGTCGGGGTGCGCGTCCCGGCCCGGCTGTTCATGGGGTGGTGCGGGGGCTCAGGAGATGCCGAGCGAGCTGCACTTGGCGGCGAGGTCGCCACCGCAGATCTCGCTCGCCTTCACGTAGCCCTGGGTCACGACGGTCTTGATGTCCTTCGCCAGGATCGTGGTCGGGGTGAGCAGCACGGACTTGATGTCGCGGTTGTTCTTCGGGTCGTGCAGCTTGCCCGTCGCGATGGCGTCGGCGCCGGCGGTGTCACCCTTGGCGAGGGCGGCGGCCAGCTTGGCGGTGGCCTCGGCCTCTTCCTTGATCGGCTTGAAGACCGTCATGTACTGGTCGCCACGCATGACCGCCATGAGGCCGTCGGCGGTCGCGTCCTGGCCGGTGACCGGGACCTTCCCGTTGAGGCCGTTCTTCTTCAGGATGGTGATGACCGCGCCGGCCAGGCCGTCGTTCGCCGCGACGACGCCGTCGACCTTGCCGCCGTTGGCGGTGAAGATCTGCTCGAACGTCGTGCCGCCGAGCTGGTTGTCCCAGTCGTTGATCGGCTGCTTCTGGATGCGCTTGAGCTTGCCCGAGGAGAACAGCGGCTCGAGGACGGAGTCCTGGCCCTTGGTGAAGAGCGTGGCGTTGTTGTCGGTCGGGGCGCCCTCGATCTGGACGACGCCCGCGCCCGCCTTGTCCTTGAGCGCGTCGGCCATGGCCTGGCCCTGCAGCTGGCCGACCTTCTCGTTGTCGAACGAGACGTAGTAGTCGGCGGAGCCGCCGAGGCTCGGGCGGTCGTAGTCGATGACCGGGATGCCGGCACCCTTCGCCTTCGCCTCGACGGCGGCACCGACGGCCGGGTCGGACGGGGCGATGATCAGGGCCTTGACGCCGGAGCTGATGAAGCCGTCGGCGAGGGTGGTGAACTTCTGGGCGTCGCCCTGGGCGTTCTGGACGTCGGCGTCGAAGCCCTGGGCCGCGAGCGCGGCCTGCAGCATGGGCTTGTCGAAGGCCTCCCAGCGCGCCGAGCTGGCGGTCTCCGGCAGGATGACGCCGACCTTGCCGTTGGCGCCACCGCCGCCACCGGCCTGCGCGGAGGAGGAAGCGGAGCTGCTCCCCGTGCCCCCGCTGTTCGAACTGTTGGCACCGCAAGCGGTCAGCACCAGGCCGGTGCTCACCGTGGCGGCGAGGAGGGTAAGGGTTCTGCTGCGCATCCTCGTTCCTTCCGGATCCAAGCATTGGTGACGAGTGGGCCGTCGACGACGTCTCGGGCCCGTGCGGGACGGTGATCCGGAGAGTCCCGGCGCACCGACGCGCATATGTTGTGGGCGACAACATATGCCGCTGAGCGGCTGCGGGGAAGATAGCTGGATCGATTAAATGACACCAATTGGACACGGTTCGGCAACACGAGCTGAACCTCGCCCGGAAAGAGTAGATCCGCTGACGATGTGATCGCCAGCACTCACGGTGTGTTACATCCAGGTTTCGTGCCGGCGCGGAGGTAGTCCTGGTGGGTGCACCGAGCGCGACGCTGCGGTGGAGTGGTGGTGAACCCACGGATCGAGCGGCCGATTGGTCGCCGACTTGCGAAGTTTCGGGCGAAAGGTGCCCGAAGCGACATCTTGTGGGGGTCGCTCGGGCAGGGCGGTGGTGATGTGGGTGGTACGCAGGGTTACCGCTGGGGTGGGTGCGGTCGGGAACGGACGGTGACCGGCGAGTTCAGCCCACTGGGCGACACGGCGGGGTCGGTTCGGGCTCTTGGGTGGGCGGCCGGTGGGGCCAGCGGACCCGGATGAAGGGGGCCGGGGGCGCTGGAGCTCGGGCGCCGTGGCAGACCCGCGGGGCGCGAGGACTGGCCCCCGAAAGTCGAGCGGATCGCGGACCACCAACACCCGCGGAGGCGATCACCACCGGAATGCCGGGCCGGAGGCGCCGCGCGGGCTGCCCACCAGACGTCAGCAGATTCCAGCCATGGCCTCGCCCGGGCCTCCCCTCCCCCAACCCGGCGGAACTACCAGGACCGCAGCGTCACGATCCGCTCCTCGAGCTGCTCGACAGTCGCCATGGCGGTGGGCGGTCCTCCGCAAACCCGCCTCAGCTCGTTGTGAATCGCGCCGTGCGGCTTCTTCGTCCGATGGTGGTACATCCCCACCAGCGCGTTCAGCTCCTTGCGCAACGCTCCGAGCCGCTCGCTCACCGACTGCGGACGGGCCTGCGCCACCGGCGCCGGCTCCTCCTTCGCCGGCTTGCGGCGCTTCTCGTCCGCCAGCTGCTCCTCCTGGCGCTTGCGCAGCAGCGCGCGGACCTGGTCCGGCTCCAGCAGGCCCGGCAGGCCCAGGTACTCCTGCTCCTCGTCCGACCCCGAGAACACCGCTGTGCCGAAGGAGTTGCCGTCGTAGATGACCTGGTCCAGCTCGGCCGAGGCGCCCAGGGACGTGAAGGCCTTCTCCTCCTCGCCCGGCTCGTCCTCGGTGCGGTTGGCCTGGGCCAGGAGCTCGTCCTCCCAGCCCTCCTTCTCGCGGTGCGGCTTGCCCAGCACGTGGTCGCGCTGGGCCTCCAGCTCACTCGCCAGCTCCAGCAGCACCGGCACCGACGGCAGGAACACACTCGCCGTCTCGCCCTTGCGCCGGGCACGCACGTACCGGCCGATCGCCTGGGCGAAGAACAGCGGGGTCGACGCGCTCGTCGCGTACACGCCCACCGCCAGCCGCGGGACGTCGACGCCTTCCGAGACCATGCGGACCGCCACTATCCAGCGGTCCGTCGAGTCCGAGAACTCCTTGATCCGGCCCGACGCCTTCGGGTCGTCCGACAGCACCAGCGTCGGGCGCTCGCCCGACAGCCGCTCCAGGATCTTCGCGTACGCGCGCGCCGTGTCCTGGTCGGTCGCGATCACCAGGCCGCCCGCGTCCGGCACGCCCTGGCGCACCTGCGACAGCCGCGTGTCCGCCGCCTGCAGCACCGCCGGGATCCACTCGCCCGCCGGGTCGAGCGCGGTGCGCCACGCCCGCGCGTTCTGCTCCGCGGTCAGCGGCTCGCCGAGCCGTGCCGTGAACTCCTCGCCCGCGCTCGTGCGCCACGAAGCTTCGCCCGAGTACGCCAGGAACACGACCGGCCGGACCACGCCGTCGGCCAGCGCGTCCGCGTAGCCGTACGAGTGGTCGGCCTTGCTGCGCTGGAAGCCGCCGGCGTCCGGCTCGTACGTGACGAATGGGATCGCCGAGTCGTCGGACCGGAACGGCGTGCCGGTCAGCGCCAGGCGCCGGACCGCCGGCGTGAACGCCTCGCGTGTCGCGTCGCCCCACGACTTCGCGTCGCCCGCGTGGTGGATTTCGTCGAGGATCACCAGCGTCTTGCGGTTCTCGGTCCGCACCCGGTGCAGCGTCGGGTGCGCCGCCACCTGCGCGTAAGTCACCGCGACGCCGTTGTAGTCCGACGAGGTGACGCCGGTGGTGTTGCGGAAGTTCGAGTCGATCTGGATGCCGGCGGCGGCCGCCGACGCGGCCCACTGGTGCTTGAGGTGCTCGGTCGGGGTGACGATCGTGACCGCCTCGACCGTGCGGTCGCTGAGCAGCTCCGCGGCGATCCGCAGGCCGAACACCGTCTTGCCGGCCCCCGGCGTCGCCACCGCGAGGAAGTCCTTCGGCTTCTGCGTCAGGTACTTCGTCAGCGCCCGCCGCTGCCACGCCCGCAGCGGGCGCGCGGTCGAGTCCTTCTCCGCGGGAGGCGCCCCGAGCTGCGTCTCCGTCATGCCGGTCCTCCCCCTCGCTCATACCTCTGACGTGCGAAAACCCTCACTGTGGTACCGGCTGCTGCGGCATTGCGCGGCCGGCGACTTGCGGTGAGGGCACTGGAGCGAGTCTACCGGCCGGGCCCGACAGTTCCGGGCACCGGCACGGGTGATGTCCCCCGACACGCCCGGCCGCAGGGGGTGTGACGAGCCAAATCAGCACGGATGGACCATGCTGGACACGTCATGGGTGAGGTGCAGCCGTCCGGAGCGACGAAGGTGGCCCGCAAGGGGCCGTGGCGCCTGCTCACGCGCACGCTGGCCAAGGCCTGGGACGGCAACATCTTCTCCGAGGCCGCCGAGGCGGCCTTCTGGCAGACGCTCTCGCTGCCGCCGCTGCTGCTGGGGCTGCTCGGCGCGCTCGGGTTCGTCGGCGAGTGGTTCGGCCAGGGCGTGGTCACCGCGGTGCACGACCGGATCATCGGCTTCTGCCGGACCGTGTTCAGCCAGAACGCCGTGCACGACATCATCGAGCCGACCGTGAACAGCATCCTCACCGTCGGCAAGGGCGAGATCGTCTCGGTCGGCTTCCTCATCTCGCTGTGGGCGGGCTCGTCGGCGATGTCGTCGTTCGTGGACGCGATCACCGTCGCGCACGACCAGTACGGCGTCCGCAACGACGTCTGGCAGCGGATCTTCGCGCTCCTGCTCTACCTGTGCGGCCTGGTCGTCCTGGTGGTCGGGCTGCCGCTGCTGGCGATCGGCCCCGACCTGCTGCCGGAGTTCTTCCCGGCCGACTGGCGCCCGACCGTGACGTCGTGGGTGAGCGCGCTGTACTTCCCGACGCTCGGCGTGATGATCACCCTCGCCCTGACCACGCTGTACAAGCTCGCGCTGCCGCGGAAGCTGCCGTGGCACCGCGGGCTGCCCGGCGCGGTGCTCGCCATGGTCGTGTTCCTGCTGTCCTCGGTCGGCCTGCGCATCTACCTCAACTGGATCACCAAGACCGGCTACACCTACGGCGCGCTCGCCGCGCCGATCGCCTTCCTGCTCCTGATGTTCTTCATCGGGCTGGCCGTGGTCGGCGGCGCGTACTTCAACAGCGCCATCCAGGAGCTGTGGCCGGCGAAGGCGACCCGGCGGCAGCGGCGGAAGTGGCGGCGGCTGGAAATGGAACGCGCCTCCGAGCGGCTGCGCTCGGAAGAAGGCCGCCGGCTGTGGGAGCGCACGACCACGCCGCTGAAGCGCCCGCGCGAAGACGCCGCCGGGAACGGCGAAGCACCGTCCGAAGAGGACGGCCCGTCACCGAGCGCGCCGGAACCGGCACCGAGCGCTTCTCAGGGCCGCGTCTCCTCCCAAGGGAGGACCCGGAATCCACCCCCAGACTGAGTCGCTCCTCAGGTCGGACATGGCACGCTCGGCGCGTCACTGACGCAGGCGTCGGTCGCCGCGTCGTTCCCGAGGGGGTTCCCACGTCATGTCCGTGCTGGCCAGGCTGAGCCTGCGCAACCGAAGCCTGATCGGCCTGCTCGCGCTCGTGGTCGTCGGCTTCGGCGCGTTCGCGCTGCCGCAGATCAAGCAGCAGCTGTTCCCGTCGCTGCAGTTCCCGCAGGCCCAGATCGTCACCGCCTACACCGGCGCGTCGCCGGACGCGGTCGACCGCCAGGTCACCGAGCCGCTGGAAGGCGCGCTGCAGGGGCTCAAGGGCCTCGAAGAAGTCACCTCGACCTCGTCGGACGGCGTGTCGCGAGTGGTCACGAAGTTCGCCTTCGGCACCGACCTCGACGCCGCCGTCCAGCAGATCCAGCAGGTGGTGAACCAGGTCCGGCCGCGGCTGCCGCAGAACTCCGAGCCGTCGGTGTCCGCCGGCAGCACCGACGACCTGCCGGTGGTGCTGGTCGCCGCGGGCACGTCCGGCGACCCGCAGGACCTCGCGCCCGCGCTGACCGACCAGGTCGCGCCGGAGCTGCGGAAGATCGACGGCGTCCGCACGGTCACCGTCACCGGCGTGCGGCAGCCGCGCGTCACGATCGCGCTGGACTACGCGAAGCTGGCCGCCGCGGGCGTCGACCCCGCGTCGATCGCCACCACGCTGCAGACCGCCGGCGCCGCCGTGCCGGCCGGCACGCTGACCGAAAACGGCAAGACGCTCAGCGTCCAGGTCGGCGGCGGGCAGACCACTGTGGACACTCTCCGCAACCTCTACCTGACCCCGGGTGCGGCCGCCGGCGCGGCGCGCGGACCCGCGCGGGGCCCGGTGAAGCTGGGCGACGTCGCCGACGTCCAGGCCGGCTTCGCGCCGCCGACGTCGATCACGCGCACCAACGGCAAGCCGAGCCTCGGCCTGTCGGTCACCATGGTGGACAACGGGAACGCCGTCGCGATCTCCGACGCCGTCCGGGACAAGCTGCCGGACCTGGCGAAGAAGACCGGCGCCGAGATGAGCGTCGTGTTCGACCAGGGCACCCCGGTCAAGGACGCGATCAGCGGCCTGACCACCGAAGGCCTGCTGGGCCTGGCGTTCGCGGTCGTCGTCATCCTGCTGTTCCTGCTGTCGGTGCGCTCGACGCTGGTGACCGCGGTGTCGATCCCGCTGTCGGTGGTGGTCGCGCTGATCGCGCTGTGGACCGGCGACCTCTCGCTCAACCTGCTCACCCTCGGCGCGCTGACCATCGCGATCGGCCGGGTGGTCGACGACTCGATCGTCGTGCTGGAGAACATCAAACGGCACCTCGCGTACGGCGAGGAAAAGCAGCGGGCGGTGCTCGACGGCGTCCGCGAAGTGGCCGGCGCGGTCACCTCGTCCACGCTGACGACCGTCGCGGTGTTCCTGCCGATCGCGTTCGTCGGCGGGTTCGTCGGCGAGCTGTTCTCGCCGTTCGCGGTCACCGTCACGGTCGCGCTGCTGGCTTCGCTGCTGGTGTCGCTGACCGTGGTTCCCGTGCTGGCGTACTGGTTCCTGAAGCGGCCGTCCGTCCCGGCGGACGCGGCCGAGGCCGGACGGGCGCGCGAAGCGGCCGTCGAGAAGGAACGCCGCAGCGTCCTGCAGCGGGCCTACCTGCCGGTGATCCGGTTCGCGACGCGGCGGCGGCTGACCGTCGTGCTGCTGGCCCTGTTCATCTTCGCGGGCACGGTCGGGCTGGCGACGCGGCTCAACACGAACTTCCTCGACCAGTCCGGCGGCACCACGCTCACCATGACGCAGAAGCTGCCCGCCGGCACCGCCATCGAAGCCAAGGAGCAGGCCGCGACCGCGGTCGAGCAGGCCCTCGCCGCGGAACCGGCGGTGCGGACCTACCAGGTCAGCATCGGTGGCGGTGGCACGTTCGGCTTCGGCGGCGGCACCTCGACGAACATTTCGGTGACCGTGGCGAAGGACACCGACCTCGACGCGCTCTCGGACCGGCTGCGCGCCAAGCTGACGTCCCGGCCCGAGCTGGGCGAGATCAAGATCGGCGCGGACGCGTCCGGGTTCAACTCCGACCAGGTCTCGGTGACGGTGACCGCGCCGTCGGAGGCCGCGCTGCAGCCCGCGTCCGACCAGGTGGTGCAGGCGCTGCGCGGGGTGTCCGGGCTGACCGAGGTGTCGAGCGACCTGAGCGTCGGCTCGCCGCGGGTCCAGGTCGAGGTGGACGACGCCGCGGCCGCCGCGCACGGGCTGTCGGCGAGCACCATCGGCCAGGTCGCCAACCAGGCGATCGCCGGCCGCACGGTGACGCAGCTGCCGGTCGGCGGCCAGCGCACCGACATCGTCCTGCGCGCCGGCACCGCGCCGGTCACGGTCGACCAGGTGAAGGGCCTGCCGATCCCGGGCCCCACGGGCGTCGTGCGGCTCGACGAGGTGGCCAAGGTGTCCACTGTGGACGGCCCGGCGTCGGTGCACCGCACCGGCGGCGACCTCAGCACCACGGTGACCGCCAAGAACACCGGCGACAACCTGAGCAAGACGACCGCGGACATCAAGGCCAAGCTGGACGGCCTGACGTTCACCGGTGGCGCGTCGTACTCGCTCGGCGGCGTGAGCCAGGACCAGCAGGAGGCGTTCTCGAACCTGTTCCTGGCCCTGCTGGCGGCGATCGCGATCGTGTTCCTGATCATGGTGGCGACGTTCCGCAGCCTGGTCCAGCCGCTGATCCTGCTCGTGTCGATCCCGTTCGCGGCGACCGGCGCGATCGGGCTGCTGCTGGCCACCGGCACCGCGCTGGGCCTGCCGGCGCTGATCGGCATGCTGATGCTGGTCGGCATCGTGGTGACCAACGCGATCGTGCTGATCGACCTGATCAACCAGTACCGGGCCGAAGGCATGAGTGTCGCCGACGCGGTCACCGAGGGCGGCCGGCGCCGGCTGCGCCCGATCCTGATGACGGCGGCGGCGACGATCTTCGCGCTCGTCCCGATGGCGCTGGGCATCACCGGGCAGGGCGGGTTCATCGGCCAGCCGCTGGCCATCGTGGTGATCGGCGGCCTGGTCAGCTCGACGCTGCTGACGCTGGTGCTGGTCCCGACGCTGTACACGATGGTCGAGACCCGCAAGGAACGGCGCCGCGCGCGTCGCGAAGCCAAGCGGACGCCGGCGAAGGCGCCGGAGTCGGAGTCACTGGACCCGGCCCCGGCCGCCTGACCGCCTGCCGAAGGCCCGGCACTTTCCCGGGGAAGGTGCCGGGCCTTCGGCGTTCACTGCTTGAAGCGGTAGGTCATGGAGTCGAAGAGGACGCAGATGCCCGGCGACATCACGATCACGCGCAGGGTGCCGTCGCGCTCGTCGAAGTCCAGGCCCTCCACCTCGAAGCTGCCGCTGCAGCCGCTGCGCAACGGCAGCTGCCCCAGCGACGTCACGTGACCGGTGACGTCGGAACCGTTGAGCGGCCCGGCCAGGTCGACCTGCAGGAGCGGCTTCGTCGTGCCGAAGAGGCTGCCGTCCGGGTCGTCGGACGCGCAGAGCAGGCGGGTCGCCGTCTGGAAGTCGCAGCCCTGGACGTCGCGGACCGGGTGGTCGAGCCGGACCGCGGCGGCGTACGGCAGGTTCTGCGCGGGGTTCGTGAACACGGCGCCCGGCATCGGGTGCACCAGGAGCCGGTCCATGGTGCCCCACTCCCCCGCCACCAGCCAGCGCGCGTCCGGCGACACCGCGGCGAAGGAGTTGTTGTTCGCTTCCCACGACTCGAGGTTGTGCTTGTAGTTCGCCCAGGTGCCGTCCGGGGCCTGGACGCGGAAGAGCTTCGCGCCCCGGTCGTCACGCTGGTAGGGCTCGACGTACCAGCCCTGGGCCGAGCCCGGGTCGCCGACGTGGTTCCAGCCCTGCGAGCTCAGGTCCGCGGGGATGGTGCCGATCCCGGTGTAGCGGATGGTGGTGCCCGACGGCCGCACGATCGTGGCGAGCCCCTGGCTCTCGTCGAGGGCGCGGGCGTGGTCGGATCCGACTTCGGTCCAGCCCGTGACGGCCTGGGCCAGCGCGGGTGCGAACACGGTGAGCAGGGCGGCGACGGCGAGGACGATCCCGGTTCTGCGCATGTGCGACTCCGGTGGGTGAGGGAACCTGGCCAGCTGGATTTACCAGGACTCCCGCACCCGGCACACCCGCCGAATGAAGGTTTTTCACGTTTGTTCGGCGACTTGTCCGTTTCCGGACAGCCCGAAGACCCGGCGGGGCCACCCGCCGGGGTTCAAGCCGGGGTCACTCCCCCGGGCGGAGGCCGTCGAAGATCTCCTTGCAGGCCGGGCAGACCGGCGACCCGGGCTTCGGCGACTTCGTCACCGGGAAGACCTCGCCGCAGAGCGCCACCACGTGCGTGCCCATGACCGCGCTCTCGGCGATCTTGTTCTTCTTCACGTAGTGGAACATCTTCGGCGAGTCGTCGTCGGTGGTGTCCGTGCCCTCGGGCGTGGTCTCCGGCTTCGTCAGCGTCTCGGTGCTCACCCCGCCATTGTGCCCGAGTCCCGCCGAACCCCGTACGAAAGCCCCTCGGCCTGGCAGGATCCACGCCATGTTCGAGAAGGTGCTCGCGACGTTCGGCTCCGGCGGGGCGAAGATCGACGCCCGGCTGCTCGACCGGGCCGCCGCCCCCGGCCGTCCCCTGCACGGCGAGGTCCTGCTGCTCGGCGGCGAGGTCGACCAGGAGATCAAGGGCCTCGCCGTGACGCTGCTGGCCCGGGTCCGGGTCCCCGGCACGGACAAGACCGAAGATCTGCCCTTCGGCACCCGGCAGCTCGCCGGCCGGGAGGTCATCCGCGCCGGGCAGCAGGTACGCGTGCCCTTCGAGCTCGCGCTGCCCTGGGAGACGCCGGTGACCGGCGTCCACGGCCGGCCGCTGCCCGGCATGGCCGTCGGGGTGCGGGCCGAGCTCGACCTCGCCGCGGCGGTGTCCGACCCGTTCGACGCCGACGCCGTCGCGATCGAGCCCCTGCCCGCGCAGAAGCGGGTCCTCGACGCGCTCAGCCGGATCGGCTTCACCTTCCGCGAGGCGGTCCTCGAGCAGGGCCACATCGACGGCGCCCCGCAGCAGCTGCCCTTCTTCCAGGAGATCCGCTTCGCGCCTTCGCCCCGCTTCGCGAGCATCTTCGCGCAGGTCGCGGTCACCTTCTTGCCCTCGGCGGACCGCACGGACGTCGTCCTCGAGGTCACCAAGCGCGTGCGGGTCAGCAAGAGCGGCGGCTTCGGCGGCCGCGGGCAGGACTTCCTCGGGATGTTCACCGTCAAGCCCGGCGTCGACTGGGAAAAGCAGCTCGAGGACTGGCTGGACCAGGTGGCCCGCCCGCGCGGGATCTTCGACTGATGGACTGGCGTGACGCGGTCGCCGCGCTGGGCGGCACGCCCGGCGCCTGGCCGCGGCTGGTGGCCCGCTACGGCGAACCGCACCGCCGCCACCACACCCTGGACCACGCGGCCGCCGTCGTCCGCGACTCCGCGTGGCTGGCCGGCGACCTCGGTGCCACCGACCGCGCGGTGCTCGCCGTCGCCGCCTGGGCACACGACGTCGTCTACGACGCGAAGCCCGGCGAAGACGAACGCGCCAGCGCGGGATGGGCCCGCGAAGCGCTGGACGGGGTCGCCGAACCGCACATCGCCCGGGTCGAAGGCCTGATCCTCGCCACGATCACGCACGACGCGCCGCCGGAGGACTGCCTCGCCACGGCGCTCCTCGACGCCGATCTCGCCATCCTCGGCGCCGAGCCCGACTCCTACGCCGTCTACGCCCGCGGAGTGCGCGAGGAGTACGCGAAGTACCCCGACGACGTCTGGTGCGAAGGACGCATCGCCGTCCTCGAAGGCATGCTGGCCCGGCCGCTCTACCGCAGCGAAGCCGCGCGGACACGCTGGGCGAGCGCCGCGGAAAAGAACCTGGCGGCCGAGCTGACCCACTGGCGCCGCGACCGGAGCGATCACCGATGATGGTCCCTCGTGACCACCCCACTTTCGCTGCACGAAGAGGTCGCCTCGGCGCTGCGTGACGGGCACCCCGTCGTCGCGCTGGAGAGCACCATCCTGTCCCACGGCCTCCCGCCGGGCCGCAACCTCGACGTCGCCCGCCGCCTCGAGCGCGTGGTGCGCGACGGCGGTGCCGTCCCGGCCACCATCGCGGTGCTCGACGGCCGGGTCGCCGTCGGCCTCTCCCCCGCAGAGCTCGAACGCGTCTGCGCCCCGGACGCCGGCCTCGACAAACTGTCGCTGCGCGACCTCGGCCCGGCCGTCGGGCTCGGCCGCTCCGGCGCGACGACCGTGGCGAGCACGTCGGCGCTGGCCGCCGCGGCCGGCATCGGGATGTTCGCCACCGGCGGGCTCGGCGGCGTGCACGTCGGCGCGGCGCAGACCTGGGACGTCTCGGCCGACCTCGGCGTGCTCGCGAAGGTACCGACCGTGGTGGTCTGCTCCGGCGTGAAGTCCGTGCTCGACATCCCGGCCACCCTCGAAGTCCTGGAAACGCACTCGGTGCCGGTGCTGGGCTACCGCACCGGCGACTTCCCGGCGTTCTACCTGCGCTCGTCGGGGCACTCCGTCGGCTGGCGGGTCGACGACCCGAAGCAGGCCGCCGCCGTGATCGCCGCGCACCGCGAGTACGCGGACTCCGGCGTGCTGCTGGCGAACCCGATCCCGGAAGAGTCCGAAATGGACAAGCAGCTGCACGACCGGCTGCTCGCCGAAGGGCTGGCGCTGGTGGCCGAGCGGGGCGTGCACGGCGCCGACGTCACGCCGGTGCTGCTGGAGCACTTCCACACCGCGAGCGCGGGCGTGAGCATCGACGCCAACGAAGCGCTCGTGCTGAACAACGCGAAGCTCGCGGCCGAGGTGGCGGTGGCGCTCGCATGAGCGGGATCGTGGTCGTCGGCGACGCGGCGCTCGACGTGATCGCGCGGCACGACAAGCCGCTGCCCCACGGCGGGGACGCCCGCGCGAAGATCCGCTTCACCGGCGGCGGCGCGGGCGCGAACACGGCGCTGTGGCTGCGGTCCCTCGGCGCGGAGACGACGCTGCTGGCCCGCATCGGCGACGACCCCGGCGGCCGGCTGATCCGCGCCGAGCTGGAGGCGGCGGGCGTGCGGTGCGCGTTCGCCGTCGACCCCGAGGCGCCGACGTGCTGCGTCGTCGTGATGGTCGACGGCTCCGGGCAGCGCAGCATGCTGGCCGACCGGGGCGCCAACCAGCGCTTCGCCCCCGAGGACGTCACGCCCGATGCCCTGTCCGGCGCGCGGCACCTGCACCTGTCGGGGTACGTGCTGCTCGACCCGCCGTCGCGGGCCGCGGGCCTCGCGGCGCTGGCCGCGGCGAAGGAAGCGGGGCTCACGACGTCGGTCGACCCGCAGGCCGCCGCGCACATCACCGACCCGGCGGCGTTCCTCGACGACGTCCGCGGGGTCGACCTGCTGATGCCGAACACCGAGGAGCTGGTGGCGCTGACCGGCTCGGCGGACCCGGCGTCGGCGAAGGAGCTGCTGGACACCGTCGGCGCGGTCGTGGTGACGGCGGGGCTCGAGGGCGCCAGTTGGGTCGACGCGGGCGGCGTGACGAGCGTGCCCGCGGTGGAAGCGGACTGCGTGGACTCGACGGGCGCGGGCGACGCGTTCGACGCCGGCGTGCTCACCGGCTGGCTGGCCGGTGAGTCCACTGTGGACATCCTGCGGCACGGGACGCGGCTGGGCGCGCTGGCCGTGGGGAAGGTCGGCCCGCAGCCGGGGTGAGGCTCAGCCGTCGATCACCCGGTGGCTGGTGCTCTCGATCGCCGTCGCCTCGCGCCGGTAGCGGTTGACCTTCTCCGCCTTGCGGGGCGGGCGGTCGTTGGCGATGAGCACCGCGACCCACGGCAGCGGCACGGAGATGGCGAGGAACAGCAGCGCCAGCCACCAGATGTGGTAGGTCACCCCGGCGAGAATGAGGCAGGGGATGCGGCAGCACATCATGATGACGTACTTCCGCTTCCGCGCGGCGAACTGCTTTTCGTACGACGGGGCCGCCCCGGTGATCAGCACCGGCTCGGGGCCGTTGGCGGGCGAGGTCACTGCACCACCTCCACCGTCCATCGTCCCACTCGCGCGGCTCATGCGTCACCTGGGTGGGACAACCGGCTCAGCGCGGCGGCGACGAGCGTCTCGATGCCCGTGCGCAGCGTGGGGTGCAGCACCGGGGCGAACCGCGGCGAGTGGTTGGACGGGATGTCGCGTTCGAACCGGCCTTCGGTCATCGCGGTGACGACCGTCTCCGGGTCGAAGCCGCCGACCAGCCAGAACACCGACGGCACGCCGGCCGCGCGGCCGAACTCGCTGAAGTCCTCGCTGCCGGTGACCAGCGGCGCGGGCAGCACGGATTCGGCACCGAAGTGACGGCGGAAGACTTCGGTGAGCGCGTCGCTGGCGGCTTCGTCGTTCTCGGTGACCGGGTAGGAGCCGGAGCGGACGATCTCCGGCGGCTTCGGCGCGCCCGCCGTGGCGGCTTCGCCGTGCACGATCCGCTCGACCGCCGCCAGCACCCGTTCGCGGACCGCCTGGTCGAAGGACCGGACGTTGACCTCGAGCACGGCGTCGTCGGCGATCACGTTGCCCGCCGTGCCGACGTGCAGCGAACCGACGGTGACCACGGCCGAATCGGTGGCGGCGATCTCGCGCGAGACGATCGTCTGCAGCTTGAGCACCACCGACGCGGCCAGCACCGCGGGGTCGACCGTCGTCTCCGGGCGCGAGCCGTGGCCGCCGCGGCCGTGCAGGGTGACGCGCAGCGTGTCGGTCGCGGCCATGATCACGCCCGGCCGGGTGAGCACCCAGCCCGCCGGGCCGGGCACCAGGTGCTGGCCGAACACGACGTCGGGCTTCCCGGCGATGTCGAACAGGCCGTCCCGGATCATCCGCGCCGCGCCGCCGGCGCTCTCCTCGCCGGGCTGGAACACCGCCAGGAGCGTGCCGGACCACGTGTCGCGGCCCTTGGCCAGCAGCGCGGCGGCCCCGGAGAGCCAGGTGGCGTGCATGTCGTGCCCGCACGCGTGCATCACCGGGACGTCCTTGCCGTGCTCGTCGGTGCCGCGGGCGGTGCTCGCGTACGACAGCCCGGTCTTCTCCTCGACCGGGAGCGCGTCGATGTCGGCCCGCAGCAGGACCGTGGGTCCCTCGCCGTTGCGCAGCACGCCCAGCACGCCGGTGCCGGCGATGCCGGTGTGCACTTCGTAGCCGTCGCGCTCGAGCCGCCGGGCCAGCTCGGCCGCCGTCCGGGTCTCGGCGAAGGACAGCTCGGGGTGCCGGTGGAGGTCGATGTACAGCGCTTCGAGCTCGGGCAGCGCCGCGTCGAGCGGGGCGAGGACGCGTTCAAGGGTCACGGGGGTCATCGTGGCAGCATTACCGACCGTGAGCACGCGAAGTGTATTGCCCGACCTGACCGACGACGTCTGCGCGCGGCTGCGCGAAGCCTTCCGGCGCGCCTCCTACGACGCGGACGGCGTGGTGGCCGCCCTCGGCGGCGCGGCGCACGCGGCGCTGGGCCGCGGCGAGCCGGTGCCCGCCGAACGCGCGAGCCGGGACGCGGGTGACCTGGGCACGCTGATCCGGCTGTTCCTGCTCGGCTCGACCGAGCCGGCGGCCGCGGTCAACGCGGCCTTCGCGCCGCTCGCCCCCGCGGACGCGGTGGCCGCCGGGGTGCTCGCCGAGGTCGCCGACGGCTACCGGGCCGCGCTCGACATCCGCCCGCACGGCGACGACGAGGGCTCCTGGTGGGTCGTGTCCGACCTCGACGCGGACGTGCTCGGCACCACCGTGCCCGGGGACCACGTGCTCGGCGTCGGGCACGCGTCGCTGTCGCTGATCCGCGCGACCAGCCGCCGCCCGGTCGGCACCCTCCTCGACCTGGGCACCGGCAACGGCGTGCAGGCGCTGCACGCGACCCGGCACGCCCAGCGCGTGACCGCCACCGACGTCTCGGCGCGGGCGCTGGCGCTGGCCTCGGCGACGTTCCGGCTGAACGAGCTGGACGTCGAGCTGGTGCGCGGCGAGTGGTTCGCACCGGTCGCGCGGCGGAAGTTCGACCAGGTCGTGTGCAACCCGCCGTTCGTGGTCGGCCCGGCCCGCGTCGACTACACCTACCGCGACTCCGGGCTGGCCGGCGACGACGCGAGCGCGCTGGTCGTGCGGCAGCTGCCGGGCTTCCTCAACGAGGGCGGGGTGGGCCAGCTGCTCGCGTCGTGGCTGCACACCTCCCGCGAGGACTGGGCCGACCGGGTGAGCCGCTGGCTGCCCGCCGAGACCGACGCCTGGTTCGTCCAGCGCGACGTCGCCGACCCGGCGCTCTACGTGGGCACCTGGCTGCGCGACGCGGGCCTCGACCCGCGCTCCCCCGAAGGCCGGGCGAAGGCCGCGGCGTGGCTCGACTGGTTCGCCGCCAACGACGTCCAGGGCATCGGCTTCGGCTTCGTGACGCTGCGCCGCGCGGCCGGGCGGACACCGACAGTGGTGTGCGAGGACCTGCGGCAGGCCTACGACGACCCGCTGGGCCCGGAGGCGGCGGGCTGGCTGGACCGCGTGGAATGGCTGCGCGGATCGGGCCATTCATTGCTTGGTGTCCGTTTTGTGGTCCCGGACACGGTTCTGCTGGAAAGCATCGGGGAACCGGGCCACGAAGGCTGGACGACGACCGTCCGGCGGCTGCACCGCACCGACGGGCCGGGCTGGCAGCACGAGGTCGACGAGCTGGCCACGCGGCTGCTGGCGGGCTGCCGCGGCGCCCTGCCGCTGGAGGACCTGATCGAGCTTCTCGCGGCCGCGCAGGGCCTCGACGCCGCGGAGCTCGCGGCCGCCGCGCTGCCCGTCGTCCGGGAGCTCGTCCGTCACGGCATGCTCGTCCCGGCGGACCGGTGAGGGCGGTCGCGGCCCGCGTCACGCGGGCGGACGTGACGGTCGGCGGGGAGGTCGTCGGCGCGATCGACGAGCCGGGTTTGCTTGTGCTGCTGGGAATCCACGCCGGCGACGACGCGGCGAAAGCCGTGACGATGGCGCGCAAACTGCACGAGCTGCGCGTGCTGCGCGACGAGGAATCATGCGCGACGGCGAATGCGCCGCTGCTCGTGGTGAGCCAGTTCACGCTCTACGGCGACACGAAGAAAGGGCGGCGGCCGTCGTGGACGCAGGCGGCCCGGCCGGAGGTCGCCGAGCCGTTGGTGGACGCCGTCGTGGCCGAACTGCGCGGGCGCGGCGCCACGGTGGCGACGGGCCGGTTCGGCGCGATGATGGCGGTGTCGAGCGTCAACGACGGGCCGTTCACCGTGCTCGTGGAGGTCTAGACCACTCCGCTCCGGTTCACATCTTGACATGATTCACATGGGATTCTCAGGTTTCCCGGCCGCATCCGCGTTCTCAGCAAAAGCTCAGCAATGGTCGAGCAACCGGAGCGCGCCGGCAGCCGTCTTCCATTCAGGCGAGCCGGGAACGTTTTGGAAACCCGGAGCGTTGTGCCAGATGTCCAGCCAAGCCGGCCGGACCGGCGCACCGGGTTCCACAGGCCCCGGCGCGCGGGTACGCACCCGGTGGACGACCGCAGCAGCACGTTCAGCCCGTGACCGGGGAGGCAGAATGTCAGTCCAGACTCTCGAACGCGAGTCGCGCGGGATTCGCGAGCGCATCCCGGCTCAGGCGGTGTCGTCGGAGGAGCCGGTGGGCGTGGGGGCGCTCACCGACGCCGACCTCGACGCCCAGAGCCCCGCGGCGGACCTCGTCCGCGTCTACCTCAACGGCATCGGCAAGACGGCCCTGCTGTCCGCGGCCGACGAGGTCGAGCTCGCCAAGCGCATCGAGGCGGGCGTGTTCGCCCAGCACATGCTCGACACGGCCGAGGACCTCACGCCGAAGCGCCGCACCGAGCTGGCGGCACTGGTGCGCGACGGCCACGTGGCCAAGAACCACCTGCTGGAGGCCAACCTCCGCCTGGTGGTCTCGCTCGCCAAGCGCTACACCGGCCGGGGGATGCCGCTGCTCGACCTGATCCAGGAGGGGAACCTGGGTCTCATCCGCGCGGTCGAGAAGTTCGACTACTCCAAGGGGTTCAAGTTCTCCACCTACGCCACGTGGTGGATCCGGCAGGCCATCACCCGCGGCATGGCCGACCAGGGCCGCACCATCCGGCTCCCGGTCCACCTGGTGGAACAGGTCAACAAGCTGGCCCGCATCAAGCGCGACCTGCACCAGCAGCTGGGCCGCGACGCGACGCACGAGGAGCTGGCGGCCGAGTCGGGCATCCCGGCCCACAAGATCGCCGACCTGCTCGACCACTCGCGTGACCCGGTGAGCCTCGACATGCCGGTCGGCACGGAGGAGGACGCCCCGCTGGGCGACTTCATCGAGGACTCCGAGGCGACGGACGCGGAGAGCGCCGTGATCTCGGGCCTGCTGCAGGACGACCTGCGCCGCGTCCTGGCGACGCTGGACGACCGCGAGCAGCACGTGATCCGCCTGCGCTACGGCCTCGACGACGGCCAGCCCCGCACGCTCGACCAGATCGGCAAGCACTTCGGGCTCTCCCGCGAGCGCGTCCGCCAGATCGAGCGCGAGGTCATGTCGAAGCTCCGCCAGGGCGAGCGCGCGGACCGGCTCCGCGCGTACGCCAGCTGATCGAACGTCTCCCCGGAAACGGGGCGGGCCAGGTGCGCCCGCCCCGTTTTTCGCGTTCACGGGCCGCTGACCAGGCGTTCGGCAGCGCCGGAAAATTGTCCACGAAAACCGGGTTTCACCGTTCACGCGTCCGGGTAGCAACCCTCCGCCAGCACCCGTTCGGCCGCGTTGACTTATGACCTGCGTCACGACAGCCTCGAAGTGCCGGCGCAGGCCTCGCAACCGGACGTGCACGCGTCCGGGAGCTTTCCCCGGGAGGTCGGGTCCGTCGGGGTGGACCCGGCCTCCCGACCAGCTTCCTGAACGGCACGCCGACGGCGCATCACCCGCCCGTCCACCCACACCTCCCCGCAACCCCGATACGAAGCCAGGACACGGCCGGTGGTGCCGGGTCAAGGCACGCTTTCCCGCCTTGACCCGGCACCGCCGGTCGTAGTCACAACCGGGCTTCGGGGTGCCGACATCGACTGAGCCGCCTGCCGGGCGTGGGGTAGCCCACAGTGACCGGACGCCTCTTCGGCGCCACGGCCGCCGCCGCCTAGGGTGGGGCCCATTCCGGAGCTGGCAAAGGAGCCTGGCAGTGCCGTCCACCACCACTTTTCAGCACACCGAAGTCCTCCCGCTCGGCAAGGACACCACCACCGAGTACCGGCTGGTCACCGCCGAAGGCGTCGAGACCGTCGAAGCCGCCGGGCGGACCTTCCTCAAGATCGATCCCGCCGCGCTCACCACGCTGGCCCGGACCGCCATCACGGACATCCAGCACCTGTTGCGCACGTCACACCTGCGGCAGCTGCGCGCCATCGTCGACGACCCGGAGGCCAGCGGCAACGACCGCTTCGTCGCCATGGACCTGCTCCGCAACGCCGCCATCTCCGCCGGCGGTGTCCTGCCCATGTGCCAGGACACCGGGACGGCCATCGTCATCGGCAAGCGCGGCGAGGGCGTCCTCACCGGCGGTGACGACGAGCGCGCCCTCTCGCAGGGCATCTTCGACGCCTACCAGCAGCTGAACCTGCGCTACTCGCAGATGGCCCCGCTGAACTTCTGGGAAGAGCGCAACACCGGCACCAACCTGCCCGCGCAGATCGAGCTCTACCACAAGGACGGCGACCCGACCTACGAGTTCCTCTTCATGGCCAAGGGCGGCGGCAGCGCCAACAAGACGTTCCTCTACCAGGAGACCAAGGCCGTCCTGAACCCCAAGCGGCTCGCGCGCTTCCTCGACGAAAAGCTGCGCAGCCTCGGCACCGCGGCCTGCCCGCCCTACCACCTCGCGATCGTCGTCGGCGGGATGTCCGCCGAGTTCAACCTCAAGGTCGCGAAGCTCGCTTCCGCGCGCTACCTCGACACGCTCCCGACCGAAGGCTCCGAGCTCGGCCACGCCTTCCGCGACCCGGACCTGGAGCAGCAGGTCCTGGCGATGACCCGCCAGTTCGGCATCGGCGCGCAGTTCGGCGGCAAGTACTTCTGCCACGACGTCCGCGTCATCCGGCTGCCGCGCCACGGCGCGTCCTGCCCGGTCGGCATCGCCGTCTCCTGCTCCGCCGACCGCCAGGCCAAGGCGAAGATCACCGCCGACGGCGTCTTCATCGAGCAGCTCGAGCGCGACCCCGCGCGGTTCCTGCCCGACGTCACCGAGGACGACCTCTCCGACGACGTCGTCGCCGTCGACCTCAACCGGCCGATGGCCGAGATCCGCGCGCAGCTGTCGCAGCTGCCGGTGAAGACGCGGCTTTCGCTCACCGGGCCGCTGGTCGTCGCCCGCGACATCGCGCACGCGAAGATCGCCGAGCGCCTCGACGCCGGCGAGGAGATGCCGGACTACCTGAAGAACCACCCGGTCTACTACGCCGGCCCGGCGAAGACACCCGAGGGCTACGCGTCGGGCTCGTTCGGCCCCACGACGGCCGGGCGGATGGACTCCTACGTCGAGCAGTTCCAGGCGGCCGGCGGCTCGCTCGTCATGCTGGCCAAGGGAAACCGCTCGAAGCAGGTGACCGCCGCGTGCCAGGCGCACGGCGGGTTCTACCTCGGCTCGATCGGCGGCCCGGCCGCGCGGCTCGCGCAGGACTGCATCAAGAAGGTCGACGTCCTCGAGTACGCCGAGCTCGGCATGGAAGCCGTCTGGAAGATCGAGGTCGAGGACTTCCCCGCGTTCATCGTCATCGACGACAAGGGCAACGACTTCTTCGCCAGCACCGGCGAACCGGTGCTGCAGATCAGCTTCCGTTAGCAGGCGAGGGAAGGGGACACCGGCCCGCCACCGGTGTCCCCCACCTTCCCTGCTCCCTCAGCCGACGCGCTCGATCCGCGCGCGCCGGATGAGGAACTTTCCGGGCTCCCGCACCTGTTCGAAGGCCGCGTTGTTGAGCAGCACGCAGCTGCCCGACACCGAGGTCACCGTCACCGTGGTGGACTTCGAGTTGTCCAGGTTGGTCACCTTCAGCTCGGTCCCGGCCGGGAACTGGTTGCTCGACGCGGCCGGCGCGCCGCCCTCGCCCGAGAGCGTCACGGTGGATCCGGGGCACACGACGTCACCGGCGGCCGCGGCCTGGTCCTGCTTCTTCTGCCGGCCGGGCGCCTGTGCCTTGCCCGGCGCGTTGCCCGAGTTGCCGGGCGCCTGCGCGGCCTGGCCGTTGCCCGCCACGACGTTCGCCGTGCAGCCGGCGGCCTGGCGCCGTTGCTGGATCAGGCCGACGACCGCCTGGCGGTTGGCGATCCGCGCCGCCGACTGCGCGTCCGGGTTCGCCTGCTGGCCCGCGATGAAGTTCAGGTTGTTCTGCAGGGCGGTGTCGAGTCCCGCGCAGTTCTCCTTGGGCGCTTCCGCCGCGTTGCCCGCGGGACCGCTCAGCGCGATGGCGGTCGCGGTGATCCCGGAAACACCCAGCAACGCGGCCAGTCCGATGGTCGCCCGCTTGCGGTGCCGGCCACTGCTCAACCGGGGCATGAGCCCCTCCTCTCTGATCGCCACCTCACCCATGGATACGGCCCGGTAACGCGGGCGGTTCACCGGGTTCCCGGGATTTTCGACGAGTTCGACGATCAGTGGTCCGGACCAGTGGCGCAGAGCGTCCACAGGGGACACCCCGGTCAGGCCGGGAACAGCTCGGTGAGCCGCGCCAGGGTCTTCTCGATGCCCTGGGCGTTCTTGCGCGGGAACGGGCTGAGGCTGATGGCGAGCGGGAACCTGGCCGTCGACCAGTCGAACGTCTCGGTGACTTCGGTGCGGCCGCCGTCGACGGGCTCCAGCCGCCAGCGCCAGCGGTGCCCGTTGAAGTGCCGCCAGGCGATCAGGCGGTTCTCCTCGAACTCGACGACCGTGTTGACGATCTGGTACGACGCGCCCAGCTTCATGTCCATGCCGAACTTCGCGCCGAGCGTGAGCCGGTCCGGGCCACCCGGCTGGGCGGCCCGGACCGTGCCGGATCCGTCGATGAGCGGATGCCGGGCCGGGTCGGCCAGGAGCGCGAAGATCTTCTCCGGCGCGGTGGCGACGATCACGGTGCGTGAGACCTGGCGGCTTCCCATCAGCCGAGCCCAGGTCACGACGATCACCTCGGCGGCGTGGTCTTCAGCACGACCGTGCGCCCGTCCAGCGGCGCGGCCAGCGGCACCGAGATCACCGGGTAGCGGATGTCCATCGTGCACATCTGCCCGGTCTGGGCCTTCGTCTCGCTCAGGTCGACGACGACGTGGTCGGCGGTCTGCTCGGCCGCTTCACCGAGGGCGTGGCCGCAGCCGCCTTCCTGGGCGCGGATGTCGAGGACGGTGCCGCCGTTGCCGGTCCACACCTCGCGCGGGTAGCTGGCGGGCAGCGCCGTGGCGTCGATCTTGTCCGCCGGTACCGGGGTGCTGCCTTCGGGCACGGTGAGGCGGGGCTTGCCCGGCGGGTTGGCCGAGGGCGACGTCGGCAGCCCCGGCTGCGTCGGACTCGCCGGAACGCTGCCGGCGGGGGTACCGGTGGGCCTGTCGTGGCCGGCGCACGCCGTCGCCATCAGGAGCAACGCGGCTGTCCCGGCCACCTTCGCTGAGTACCTCATGTCCCGAAGACGGAACGACCGCGGCGAGGGTTGCACGCGAAGCCCCGGACGTGGTCCGGGAGGGCGGCCCCGGGCATCCCGGGGCCGCCCTCCCAGCGTCTCGTGGTGCTCAGCCCTGCCGGAGCACGACCGTGCGGGTGCCGAGCGGCGCGTTCAGCGCCAGCGGGATGCTGATCTCCTTGAGGTAGTCCGGGCACATCTGGCCCTTCTTGCCGGTGATGACGGCGACCAGCACGACGACCTCCTGGGCCGTCTGATCGCCGACGTGGGCGGAAACGCGCCGGCAGCCACCCTCCTCGGCCTGCAGGATCAGCGTCCGGCCGTCGGCGCTGCGGGTCAGGCTCCGCGGGTAGCCCTCGGGCAGCCCACGCGCGTCGACCTGGGTCTCCGCGATCACGTCGTCCCCCGGGGCGATGCCCTGGGTGGGGCGCCCGGTCGTCGGCGACGGCGGTGGGCCGAGCGTCTGGGTCGTGGTCGCCGGGGCCGAGGTCGCCGAAGTCGCCGGCCCGGCGCTGCCCGCCCCCGGCGCGCCGCCGGAACCGGCCGCGCAGGCGGTCACCGTGAGCAGCAGCAGGCCCGTCCCCAGCAGTTTCACCGTGGTACGCATACCTGCCAGACGGAACAGGCGCGCGCCGGGTTGCATCGGCCCGCCGGCGAGCCGCGCGTCGCGTCAGGTCGCCGGGCGGCCCAGCTGGGTCACGAAGCTCAGCCGGTCACCTCGGTACAGCGAGCGGACCCGCTCGAACGGCGCGCCGTCCGGGCCCCACGAAATCCGGTGCATGAGCAGCATCGGCAGCGCCGGGTTGGTCCCGACGAGCAATGCCTCGCGGGGCGTCGCCAGCACCGTCTCGACCCGCTCCTCGGCGCCGTCGAAGACCACGCCGAGCTTCTCGCTCAGGCACGCGGACAGCGACTGCCCGGGGTCGAACACTTCCAGCAGCGTCGGGAACCGGTCGGCCAGGAGATATGTCGATTCCAGGCCGACGCGCTCCTCGTCGGCCAGCAGCACCCGCTCGATGTGGATCACCTCGGCGTCCGAGGTCACCTGCAGGTCGGCGGCCAGCGCGCTGCCGGCCAGGCGCCGCTCCAGCGTGATGACGTTGCGGCCCGGCCGGATGCCCTGGCGCCGCAGCCCTTCGGTGTAGCTCACCAGCGCCAGCGGCTGCACCAGCTTGGGCGCGGCGACGTACGTGCCGCTGCCCTGCCGCCGGCTGAGCTTGCCCTCGAGCACCAGCTCGCCGACCGCCTGGCGCACGGTCGCCCTCGACACCTCGAACCGCTCGCACAGTTCCCGTTCCGTGGGCAGCACCGCCCCTTCCCCGAGTTCCGCGATCACCGCCAGCAGCTCGACCTTGACCGCGTAATAGCGCGGGACACGGCCGTGCTCGGGAATCCCGTCCAGCACGGGACCGTCGGCGGACAGGCGGGAATGGCGTGAAGGGGCGGGCACGGACCCGACCCTATTGGTTTCCCGCTGCGCCGTGGTTGGCTGTGGCACGCAACACGGCCGACACACGGAGGATCACCCGGATGCGCTCGACACCGCTGGCCCGGCGGCTCGGCCTGGCCGACGCCGTTTTCCTCGGCCTGGGCTCGATGATCGGCGCGGGTGTGTTCGCCGCGTTCGCCCCCGCGGCGCGGGCCGCGGGATCCGGGCTGCTGCTCGCGCTGCTCCTCGCGGCCGTCGTCGCCTACTGCAACGCGATGTCTTCGGCGCGGCTGGCGGCGATTCACCCGGAATCCGGCGGCACTTACGTTTACGGCCGGGAAAGGCTCGGTGAATTCTGGGGATATCTCGCGGGCTGGGGATTCGTCACCGGGAAGACGGCCAGCTGCGCGGCGATGACGCTGACCGTGGTGGCCTATGCGGCGCCCGGCCTCGGGCAGCCGTGGCGGAGCCTGTTCGCCGTCGCGGTCGTCGCCGCGCTCACCGTGGTCAACTACTTCGGCGTCCACCGGTCCGCGCTCGCGACGCGGGTCATCGTGTCCTGCACCCTGCTCGTGCTCACCGCCGCCGGAGTGGCGATGGCCGCCGGGCCGCACGCGGACGGCCCGCTCGTCGCCTGGCCGGGCGGCGGCGGTGTCCTGGAAGCGGCCGGACTGCTCTTCTTCGCCTTCGCCGGGTACGCGCGGCTGGCGACGCTCGGCGAGGAGGTCCGCGACCCGGCCCGGACCATCCCGCGCGCCATCCCGCTCGCCCTCGGTCTCACCCTCGTCGTCTACGCCGCGCTCGCGGTCCTGCTGCTCGTCCGGCTCGGGCCGGCCGCGCTCGCCGCGAGCCCGGACCCGATCGCCGCGGCCGTGCCGGGATGGCTCGCCCCGGTCGTGCGGGCCGGTGCCGCGCTCGCGGCGCTCGGCTCGCTGCTCGCGCTCATCCTCGGCGTCTCGCGCACGACGCTGGCGATGAGCCGCGACGGTCACCTGCCCCGGTTCCTCGCCGCCGTGCACCCGCGTTACGACGTGCCGCACCGCGCCGAACTCACCGTCGGGCTCGTGGTCGCCGTGCTCGCGGCGTTCCTCGACTTGCGCGGCGCCATCGGCTTCTCCTCCTTCGCCGTCCTCACCTACTACGCGATCGCCAACGCCGCCGCGCTCACGCTGAAGGGCAAGGTGCGGGCCGTGGTCGGCCTGGCCGGGTGCGTGGTGCTGGCCTTCAGCCTGCCGCGGGCGTCGGTACTCGCCGGTTGCGTGGTGCTGTTGCTCGGCGCATCGGCCTACGGCGTTCGCCGGATCCGCCGGTGAGAAATCACCCAACTGCCCGAAAGATCCGAAGAAAGTCGGTTGTCCGGGTCGCCGGGCACCTGGTGTAGTCGGTTTGCCGCTCTCGGCAACCGCTTCCACTGTGGACACCGGAAGGACTGATCCCCTTGGCTGGAAAGCGCTGGTTCACCCTGCTCAAAACCGCCACCACCGCGCTGGCCGCGGTCGCCGCCGCCGCGGCGTTCGCCACCCCGGCGATCGCCGCCCAGCCGCCGTCCACCGACGTCGTCGGCGGCACCCGCGCCGCCCAGGGCGAGTTCCCGTTCATGGTGCGGCTGTCCATGGGCTGCGGCGGTGCCCTCTACACGAAGCAGATCGTCCTGACCGCGGCGCACTGCGTCAGCCGGACGGGGCCGAACACCTCGATCACCGCGACCGCCGGTGTCGTCGACCTGCAGAGCACCAGCGCGCAGAAGATCCGCTCGACCTACGTCTACCAGTCCCCCACCTACGGCACCTCGACCGGCGGCGACTGGGCGCTGATCAAGCTGGCGAGCCCGGTCAGCGGCCTCGCGACGCTGCCGATCGCGACGACGTCGGCTTACAACAGCGGCACGTTCACCGTGGCCGGCTGGGGTGCGGCCCGCGAAGGCGGCGCGCAGCAGCGGTACCTGCTCAAGGCGACCGTCCCGTTCGTCGACGACGCCACGTGCGCCGCGCAGGGCGGCAGCTACCCCGACCTGATCCCGAGCGCGGAGATCTGCGCGGGCAACCTCGCTTCCGGCGGCGTCGACACCTGCCAGGGCGACTCCGGCGGCCCGATGTTCCGCCGCGACAACGCCGGCGCGTGGATCCAGGTCGGCATCGTCAGCTGGGGTGACGGCTGCGCCCGGCCGCACGCTCCCGGCGTCTACACCGAGGTGAGCACGTTCGCGTCCAAGATCGCCGCGGCCGCCGCCACGCTGTAACCGCCTCCGCGAAGAGGGGCCCGCCGCGGCGGGCCCCTCTTCAGCGCGTCTTGTCCAAACGCGACAGTGCTTCTTCGTAGCCGGACACCAGTTCCGCGACGACGTCGGCGACCGGGCGGACCCGGTTCATCCGGCCGACGATCTGCCCGACCGGCATGGACACCACGCTCGGGTCGTTCGCCGCGTGGATCCGGTTGTGGGCGTGGGAAACCAGCAGGTTCTGCAGCGGCATGGGCAACGGCTCCGGCGCGTCCGGCGCGGCCCACGCCTCGGTCCACCGCGTCTTGAGCAGCCGCGCCGGCTTCCCGGTGTAGATGCGCGTCCGCACGGTGTCCGACGACGACGCGGCGACGAGCGCCCGCTGCATCGCCACCGACTCGCCCATCGTCTGCAGGTACTCCTCGGTGGCCAGCCACATCGAGCCCATCCAGACCCCGGACGCGCCGAGCGCGAGCGCCGCGGCCACCTGGCGGCCGGACCCGATCCCCCCCGCGGCGAGCACCGGCACGCCGACCGCGTCGACGATCTCCGGGACGAGCACCATGGACGCGATCTCGCCGGTGTGCCCGCCGGCTTCGTAGCCCTGCGCCACCACGAAGTCGACGCCGTTGTCGACGTGCCGCACCGCGTGCGCGGCCTTCCCGGCCAGCGCGGCCACCGGCACCCCGCGGTCGTGGCACTGGCCGATGACGTCCACCGGCGGCGAGCCGAGCGCGTTGGCGATCAGCTTGATCGGGTGGTTCAGCGCGACCTCGACGTGCGAGCGGGCGACCGAGTGCAGCCAGCCGAGCACGCCCGCGCGTTCGTCGGTGTCGTCGGGCAGCGGCGGCACGGCAAGCTCGTTCAGCACCCGGTCGACGAACGCGCGATGCCCCTCCGGGATCATCTTCGCCAGGTCGACCTGGGTGCCTTCGGCGGGCACCTTCGCCGGCATCACGATGTCGACGCCGTAGGGCTTCCCGCCGGTGTTCTCGTCCATCCAGGTGAGCACCCGGTCGAGCTCGGCGGCGTCGTTGAACCGGACGCAGCCGAGCACGCCGAGCCCGCCGGCGCGGCTGAGCGCCGCGGCGACGTGCTCCGAGGGCGTGAACCCGATGATCGGCAGGTCGATGCCGAGGCGGTCGCACAGGGATGTCCGCACGGGTGGTGTCCTCCTAGACGGGCTGGGCCGTGGCCGGTTCGTGCTCGGCGGCGTAGCGCTGGGCCCACGGGTAGTCCGGCTTGCCGCTGGGCGAACGGCCGATCTCGGGCGCCAGCCAGATCGTGCGCGGCACCTTGTACCCGGCGACCTCGCCGCGGACGTGCTCCTCGATGGCGGCCAGGTCCGGCGACGCGCCCTCGCGCAGCTGGACGACCGCCGCGACGCGCTGGCCGAGCCGGTCGTCCGGGATGCCGATGACGAGCGCGTCGAAGACGTCGGGGTGGGACTTCAGCGCCCCTTCGACCTCTTCGGGGTAGACCTTCTCGCCGCCGGTGTTGACGCACTGCGAGCCGCGGCCCAGCAGCGTGACGGTCCCGTCTTCTTCGTAGCGGGCGTAGTCCCCCGGCACGACGTAGCGGGCGCCGCCGACCTCGACGAAGATCTTCTTGCTCTTCTCGGGATCGCCGTAGTACCCGAGCGGGACGTGCCCGCGGCGCCCGATCAGCCCGACCGCGCCGGGCTTCTTCTCGACGACGTTGCCGTCTTCGTCGAGCAGGATCGCGTCCTGGCCGAAGGTCACGCGCGGGCCGGCGCTGTGGTCGGAGCCCTTGGCCACCATGCCGATCCCGGTGAACCCGCTTTCCGACGAGCCGATCGCGTCGGTGATCACGGCGTTCGGCACCAGCTCGACGAACTCCTGCTTCACCGACTGCGAGAACAGCGCGGCGTGGCTCGACACGGCGACGATCGACGAAGCGTCGTAGTCGCCTTCGCGGAAGGCCTCGATGAGCGGGCGGGCCATCGCGTCGCCGACGATCGTCAGGACCTGGACCTTGTGCTCCTGCACGGCTTTCCAGATCTCGTGGGCGTCGAAGCGCGGCACGAAGACCACCGGGCTGCCGGTGAAGAGCGCACCGAACGCGGCCCACTGCGCGGCGCCGTGGATCAGCGGCGCCGCGGGCAGGCGCGTCAGGCTGCCGGCCTTGCCCTGCTCGGCGAGCGTCCACTCGTCGGGGACGTACTCGCCGGTGACGAAGTTGATCCCGCCGCCGAGGGCGCGCCAGACGTCCTCCTGGCGCCAGAGCACGCCCTTCGGGTAGCCCGTGGTGCCGCCGGTGTAGAGGATGTAGAGGTCGTCGCCCGAGCGTTCCTCGAAGTCGCGCTCCGGGCTTTGCGCCTCGAGGGCGGCCTCGTAGTCGACACCGCCGTAGCGCGCGTAGTCGCCGTCGCTGCCGTCGTCGATCACGACAACGTGTTTCAGTTTCGGCGCTTCGGGCAGGACGGCGGCGACCTTGTCGGCGTAGCCGCGTTCGTGCACGAGGGCGACGAGCTCGGCGTCGTTGAAGAGGTAGACGAGCTCGCCGTGGACGTAGCGGTAGTTGACGTTGACGGCGATCGCGCGCAGCTTGTACGCCGCGATCATCGCCTCGAGGGCCTCGATCGAGTTGCGGGAATAGACCCCGATGTGGGACCCGCGTCCCACGCCGTGCGCGGCGAGGTGGTGGGCGAGCCGGTTGGCCCGCGCCTCCAGCCCGGCGAAGGTGACGTGCCGGTCGCCGCACACGACCGCGACGCGCTCCGGCACGGCGTCGACGGCGTGCTCCAGAAGATCCGCGATGTTGAGTGCCACGCCCTCAAAGTAGAACATGTTATCGTTCTGGGCAATGGCACTGCTGCTCTCGGAGGTCTTCGGTGGGTGAACCGCACGCGCTGGTTTCACAGGAGGGCCAGACCCTCGTCGTCACGATGAACCGGCCGGAAGCCCGCAACGCGATCACGGGCGAGATGATGGCGATCATGGCCGACGCGTGGGACCGCGTCGATGCGGACGACTCGATCCGCAGCTGTGTCCTGACGGGCGCGGGCGGCGCGTTCTGCGCGGGCGCGGACCTGAAGTCGATGTCCCGCAACTCGCCGTCGGAGTCGTTCGCGTCGGGCAAGTTCGACCCGTCGTTCATCCCGGGCCTGCTGAAGGGCCGCCGCCTGACCAAGCCGCTGATCGCGGCGGTCGAAGGCCCGGCCATCGCGGGCGGCACGGAGATCCTGCAGGGAACGGACATCCGGGTGGCGGGCGAGTCGGCCCGTTTCGGCGTGTCGGAGGCCCGGTGGGGCCTGTTCCCGATGGGCGGCTCGGCGGTGCGGCTGCCGCGCCAGATCCCGTACACGGTGGCCGCGGACATCCTGCTGACCGGACGGCACATTTCCGCTGCCGAGGCGCTGGCCGTCGGCTTGATCGGTCACGTGGTGCCGGCCGGCCAGGCTCTGTCCCGCGCGCTCGAGCTGGCATCGCTGGTCAACGCGAACGGGCCGCTGGCGGTCCGGGCGATCCTGCGGACGATGCGCGACACGGAGGGCATGCACGAGGAGGAGGCGTTCAAGCTGGACTCCAAGTACGGCGTCGAGGTGTTCGCTTCGGGGGACGCCAAGGAGGGGCCGCGGGCGTTCTCGGAGAAGCGGAAGCCCGAGTTCCGGGGCCGCTGACGGCGCCGCGCGTAACAAGCTCCGCGCCCTCACCGAGTTCACCGGCGACAGGTCGCCGTTGCGCAACTGGAGGCTGAGTGAACTCGCCGAACGAACCGGAGCCGGGAAGAACAACCAGCTTGGCGGCCGTCACCGGCGACCCGAAGTTCGCTTCGGATTTTCTCCTGGCCGAATACTAAACACTCCGCGATGAGATCCTCAAGAAGATGGACCACCGGACTTCGATGGTGGTCTCTTCGGTGACGGTGAGTTCCGCCGTCCTGGGCTTCGGTGTCGAACGGGCGAGCGGCCCCCTGCTCCTGCTTTCCCCGCTCGTTTTCACTTCTCCTCGGCACCCTCATCGTGTTCCAGAACGCCCAGATCGGGCAGGCTTCCGAGCCCTCCGGCAGCAGGTCGGACTCCCGCTCCGCTCGGCCTACGCCGAATTCCGCGGTTGGCACCACACGAAACGCGATCCCAAGTACCGCCTCAAGCAGCGGCTGCTCCCGTACCACCTTCCGCTGATCCTGATCGCGATCGCCCCCGCGGTCGTGGCCATCCCTCTCGCCTTGGCGAACGCGAAACCGGTCCTCTTGACCGTCCCGATCCTGGTCGTGGACCTCTGCCTGCCGGCCATCTACATCGCGCAGCTCGTCAAGCTACGAGACCTGCTGTAATCCGTGCAAGACCATCTGTACCGCCTCCGCCGCACCGCGCGTCGTAGAACAAGTTCCACACATCCCCGACTCCATCGACTGGGGAATCTTGCCGCCAGAACAAGAACGTGTTTCACTCAAGGACGTGACCGAGACACCACTGGCGGCACCCCTCAACGTCGGCTTCGACTACACGCGCTCCACCGGGCCCGTTCTCGGGCGGTTCGTCAACGCGCTGCGCGAGCACCGCATCGAAGGCGTCCGCGGCAGCGACGGCCGCGTGCACGTCCCGCCGGTCGAGTACGACCCCGTGACCGCCGAGCAGCTCAGCGAGTTCGTGCCGGTGGCCGGCGAAGGCACCGTCGTCTCCTGGTCGTGGTGTGCGCACCCGCTCGACGGCCAGCCGCTCAGCCGGCCCTTCGCCTGGGCGCTCGTCAAGCTCGACGGTGCCGACACGCCCATGCTCCACGCCGTCGACGCCGGGGCGCCCGAGAACATCCACAGTGGACTGCGCGTCCGCGCGCGATGGGCCGACGACGCCGTCGGGCACATCCGGGACATCGCCTACTTCCTCCCCCTCGACGCCGAGGACACCACGCCCACCGAGCCCGCTCCGCCGGTTGCCGAACGTGATGAAGGGGCGCCTGTCAGCGTCGTCATCACCCCCGTGCACCTGAAGTACATGCACTCCGCGTCCCCCGAGGAAAGCCGATATCTCCGTGGCCTCGCCGAAGGCAAGCTGATCGGCCAGCGCTGCCCCGCCTGCGGCAAGGTCTACATCCCGCCGCGCGGCGCCTGCCCGACCGACGGCGTGCCCACCACCGACGAGGTCGAACTGCCCGACACCGGCATCGTCACCACGTTCTGCATCGTCAACGTCCCGTTCCTCGGCCAGCGCATCAAGCCGCCGTACGTCGCCGCGTACATCCTGCTCGACGGGGCCGACATCGCCTTCCTCCACCTCGTCCTCGGCTGCGCCGCCGAGGACGTCCGGATGGGCATGCGCGTGCGCGCCGCCTGGAAACCCCGCGACGAGTGGTGGACGTCGCTGGAGAACATCAGCCACTTCGAGCCGACCGGCGAGCCGGACGCGGCCTACGAAACCTTCGCCCACCACCTGTGAGGTCCTGATGCCAGACGTCGCGATCGCGGGCTTCGCGAAGGCCCCCAACGTCCGGGAAACCGACGGCACCACCAACGGCGTGGAGATGCTCGTCCCGATCTTCGCCGAGGTGTTCGCGCAGACCGGCCTGTCCAAGCAGGACATCGGGTTCTGGTGCTCCGGCTCGTCGGACTACCTCGCCGGACGCGCCTTCAGCTTCATCGCCGCGGTCGACGCGATCGGCGCGTTCCCGCCGATCCACGAGTCGCACGTCGAGATGGACGCCGCCTGGGCGCTGTACGAGGCGTGGCTGAAGATCAGGACGGGCGAGGTCGAGACCGCGCTCGTCTACGGCTTCGGCAAGTCCAGCGCCGGGCAGCTGCGCCGGGTGCTCGCCCTGCAGCTCGACCCCTACGTCGTCGCTCCACTGTGGCCGGACTCGATCTCGATCGCCGGCATCCAGGCGCGCTTGGGCCTGGAAGCCGGCCTCTGGTCCGAAAAGGACCTCGCCGAGGTCGCCGCCCGCCACCGCGGTGTGGAAGCGGCCGAGCTGCTCGACACCCCGTACTTCGCCGATCCGCTGCGCAGGCACGACATCGCGCCCATCACCGACGGCGCGGCCGTCGTCATCCTGTCCACCGTGGAACGCGCACGCGACATCGTCGACCGGCCCGCGGTCATCACCGGCATCGAACACCGCGTCGACTCCCCCGTGCTCGGCGCCCGCGACCTGACGCGCTCGCCGTCCACCGAAGCGGCGGCCGCGGCCCTCGACCTCGACGGCGCCGACCTCGCCGAGCTGCACGCGCCGTTCACGCACCAGGAGCTGATCCTGCGCACGGCGCTGAAACTCGACGACGGCGTGAAGATCAACCCGTCGGGCGGCGCACTCGCCGCGAACCCGATGTTCTCCGCCGGCCTCGCCCGCATCGGCGAGGCGGCGGCCCGGATCCACCGCGGGGAGTCCCGCAAGGCCGTGGCGCACGCGACGAGCGGCCCGGCGCTGCAACAGAACCTGGTGACCGTGCTGGAGGCCCGATGACCAAGCAGCTCACCGCCGTGCTCGGCACCGGCCAGACGCACCACCGCGCCAAGCGCGCCGACGTCTCGATGCCGGGACTGCTGCGCGAGGCGATCGACCGCGCGATGGCCGACGCCCAGGTGGCATGGGCCGACATCGACGCCGTCGTGCTCGGCAAGGCCCCGGACCTGTTCGAGGGCGTCATGATGCCCGAGCTGTTCCTCGCCGACGCGCTCGGCGCGACCGGGAAGCCGTTGCTGCGCGTGCACACCGCCGGCTCGGTCGGCGGGTCGACGGCACTGGTCGCCGCGTCGCTCATCCAAGCGGGTGTGCACCGCCGGGTGCTCACGGTGGCCTACGAGAAGCAGTCCGAGTCGAACGCGATGTGGGGCTTGTCGATCCTGCCGCCGTTCCAGATGCCGGTCGGCGCCGGCGCGGGCGGCTACTTCGCGCCGCACGTGCGCTCCTACATCCGCAGGTCCGGCGCGCCGGAGCACGTCGGCGCGATCGTCGCGGCGAAGGACCGGCGCAACGGCGCCCTGAACCCGTACGCGCACCTGCGGCAGCCGGACATCACCGTGGAGTCCGTGCGGAAGTCGCAGATGCTGTGGGATCCCATCCGCTACGACGAGACGTGCCCGTCGTCCGACGGCGCGTGCGCGATGGTGCTCGGCGACAAAGCCGCCGGGGACGCCGTCGAAGGCGGCGCGGCGTGGATCCACGCGACGGCGATGCGCACCGAGCCGACCACGTTCGCCGGCCGGGACCAGGTGAACCCGCGCGCCGGACGCGACGCCGCGGCCGCGCTGTGGGCGGAGGCCGGGATCACCGACCCGATGTCCGAAGTGGACGTCGCCGAGATCTACGTGCCGTTCTCGTGGTTCGAGCCGATGTGGCTGGAGAACCTCGGGTTCGCGCCCGAAGGCGAGGGCTGGAAGGTCACCGAGGCGGGCGAGACGGCGATCGGCGGCCGGCTGCCGGTGAACCCGTCCGGCGGCGTGCTCTCGTCCAACCCGATCGGCGCGTCCGGCATGCTCCGGTTCTCCGAAGCCGCGAAGCAGGTCATGGGCCGGGCCGGCGACTACCAGGTCGACGGCGCGCGGATCGCCGTCGGGCACGCCTACGGCGGCGGGTCGCAGTACTTCTCGATGTGGGTGGTCGGGTCGGAAAAGCCGAGCTGATCACCGCCGCCGCGAGCGGCGCCAGCGCAGCGCGAGCAGCGTCCCGGCCACCCCGGTCACGACGCCGACCGCGGCGGGCACCGCCATCGGCGGGTCCGGCACGACCACGGGCTTCAGCACGACCGGCGCGGGCGGCGCGACGGGCTTCGGCGGCGCGTCCGAGCCGGTGGCCGTCCACGCGGTGACGTAGACGAGCAGCCGCGCGACGAGCGAGATGAAGAAGATCAGGCCGATGACCGAGCCGAACGCGATGCCGGTCGGCGAGTCGCTGATCAACCGCAGGTAGAAGCCGCCGGCCAGTTTGAGCAGCTCGAACCCGACGGCGAGGGCGATCGCGCCGCGCACCGCGCTGCGCACGCCGACCTTCTGCCGCGGCAGCCGGGTGAGCACCCACAGGAACACCAGCCAGTCCGCGGCCAGCGACAGCGGCACCGACGACGCCGACACGAGCTGGTGGCCCCAGCTCGTGTCGTCCAGCCCGGCCAGCCGCAGCAGGTAGCCGCCGAGCGCGGTCCCGGAGATGGTGAGGCCGAAGGACACGAGCAGCGCAGCGCTCAGGCCGAGCAGCGCGAGCAGGTCGACGGCGATCAGCCGCAGCAGCGGCTGGTCGGACCGGTTCTGCCCCCACAGCGCGGTGAGCGAGTCCCGCAGCGCGTTCATCCAGTTCCAGCCCGAGTAGAGGCCGATGACCAGGCCGAACGCCCCGACGCTCGTCCGCTGCTCGACGAACCCGGTGAGCAATTCGGTGGCCTTCCCGCCGAGCCCGCCGGGCAGCGTCGACACGATGGCGTGCACGAGGGTGTCGAGCAGATGCGGCTGGCTGGCCAGCACGAACCCCCCGACCGACGAGGCGACCATCAGCAGCGGCACGAGCGAGAGCAGGCTGAAGTAGGTGATCGAGGCGACGTAGTGGTAACCGCCGGAGTCGACATAGCGGTTGGTGGCGCGGGCGAGGTGGTCCAGCCACCGGTACCGGGCACGGGCCCGCGCCCAGGGGCTCGGGGCCTTGGGGGAACTGTTCACGAAGACTGTCTACCCAGCCGGACGCCGGTTCGCGCAGGCAACACGCGGTCGGCCCACCTCGGGGGGTGGGTTGGCAGGGGGGTAGCAGGGTCGGCGGTTGCGCAGCGCGGGCGGTGCGGCGGCGCGAGCAGCGCGGCGCGGCGCGAGCAGCGCGGCGCGGCGCGAGCAGCGCGGGCGAGCAGCGCGGGCGAGCAGCGCGGGCGAGCAGCGCGGGCGAGCAGCGCGGGCGAGCAGCGCGGCGCGGCGCGGCGCGGCGCGGCGCGGCGCGGGCGAGCAGCGCGGCGCGAGCAGCGCGGCGCGGCGCGGGCGAGCAGCGCGGCGCGAGCGGCGCGGGCGAGCAGCGCGGCGCGGCGCGAGCAGCGCAGGCGGTGCGGGCGACGGGTGGGCCAGGCAGGCGGCTGGCTTGCGGCGGCTCAGCGCAGGCGGCGCGAGCGGTGCGCTCAGCGGGCGCGCGGTGCGGGCGGCGGATGGCCGGGCAGCGGCAGGCTCTGCTCAGCGCAGGCCGCGCACTTGGAGCGGCGGGCGCTCGCGCGGCAGCCCGCCCGGCGCGGGCGGCGGGTTTGGCCGGGATTGGCGGCAAGCTCACCAGCTGCTCAGCGCAGCCAGCACGCTCGGCGCGGGCGGCGCTCCGCGCGCCCGGCGGGCGGCGGGCGCCGGGCGCGGGCGGCGGGTTGGCGAGGTTGGCGGCAGGCGCACCGGCTGCTCAGCGCAGCCGGCGCCCGGCGGCACCCGGGACGACAGCGCGAGCGGCTCACCCGCGACCGGCCGAGCCGGAGGGCGCTCGCAGGCCCCGACCCGAACAGCTACCGGCCAACCGGCCCGGCGGAGGGCTCAGCTCGGCCGCGGGAGCCGGCACAGCGGCGGGCCGAGCACACGATCAGCCCAGGACCACCAGCTCGTGGCCGTCGTCGGGTGGCGTTGCCGTGTCCGTCGTCGCGAACACCGTGCTGCCCAGGAAGCCGAGCTCGCAGCCGAGGGTGGCCAGGAACGCCGTGTCCGCGGCGTCGCGGCCCGTGGCGATGCGCAGCATCGTGCGGCGGGGTGCCCGGCGGGTCGCGTCGAAAACGTACCAGTGGCCGTCGACGGCTGCCTCGAACACCGCGTGGAAGTCCATTGGGGACAGTCCCGGCGCGTAGACCGCGACGTAACGCGCGGGGATGTCCAGGAACCGGCACAGCGTGACGCACACGTGCGCGAAGTCGCGGCAGACGCCCTCCCCGGCCAGGAGCGTGTCGATCGCGTCGTCGGTCGCCCGGCTCGATCCGACCACATAGGACAGTCGTTCGTGGACGTGCCGGACGATCGCGTCCACCTGCTTTTCCGGGCTCCCCAGCTTCAGCAGCCGCGGAGCGACCAACCCGGCGACGCGGTCGGACGGGCAATACCGGCTCGGCCGGGTGAACACGGCCGCGTCGGCGAGCGTCACCGGCTCGGGTTCGGGCTCGGTCAGCGCGCGTTCGGCGTGGTAGGTGACGCGGTGTTCGCCGGCGGGCAGCTCGAAGACCTCGGCCCGGGTTCCGTGCGCGAACTCGACCGGCTCGCTCTCGCCGTGCCAGGAGACGATCAGCTCTTCGGTGTCCGCGTGCGCCGCCGCGACCGAGATCGCGGCGGGCCCGGGCCGGGTGACGCGGACGGAGAACTCGACGTCGACGGTCGCTCGCGAGGCCATCACGTCATGATGTCATCCGCCGCCGGAAACGTCGCCCGGCCGGCGCCCGGCCCGCTCAGGCGTACCGGACCGGGTAGTGCTTGATCCCGTTGAGCCAGCTCGACCGCAGCCGCACCGGCGGCGCCGCCTCGGTGATCCCCGGCATCACGTCCGCGATCGCGTTGAAGATCAGGTCGATCTCCAGCCGGGCCAGGTTCGCGCCGATGCAGTAGTGCGAACCCGTCCCGCCGAAGCCGACGTGCGGGTTGTCCTCGCGGAGCACGTCGAACTTCTCCGGGTTGTCGAAGACCTCGTGGTCGAAGTTCGCGGAGCTGTAGAACATGCCGACGCGGTCGCCCTTGCGGATGTGCGCGCCGCCCAGCTCGGTGTCGCGGGTGGCGGTGCGCTGGAACGCGACCACCGGGGTCGCCCAGCGGACGATCTCGTCGGGCGCGGTCTTCGGCCGCTGGTCCTTGTACAGCTCCCACTGGTCCGGGTGGTCGAGGAACGCCTTCATGCCGTGGGTGATGGCGTTGCGCGTGGTCTCGTTCCCGGCGACGGCGAGCAGGATGACGAAGAAACCGAACTCGTCCGAGCCGAGCGCTTCACCGTCGACATCCGCCTGGATGAGCTTCGTGACGATGTCGTCCATCGGGCACTTGCGGCGGTCCTCGGCCATGTTCCAGGCGTAGCCGATGAGCTGCGCGGACGCCTCCAGCGGCTCGACGTCGTACTCCGGGTCGTCGTAGGCGACCATCTGGTTCGACCAGTCGAAGATCTTGAGCCGGTCCTCCTGCGGGATGCCGATCAGCTCGGCGATCGCCTGCAGCGGCAGCTCGCACGCGACGTCGGTGACGAAGTCGCCGGACCCCTTCTTCCGCGCCTCCCGCACGATCCGCTCCGCGCGCTCGCGCAGCGTGTCCTCGAGCTTGGCGATCGACCGCGGGGTGAAGCCCTTCGAGACGATCCGCCGCAGCTTCGTGTGCTGCGGGGCGTCCATGTTGAGCAGCACCAGGCGGTTCGCGTCGAGGTTGTCCTCGGTCATGCTCTCGTCGAAGCGGATGATGGCGGTCTTCTCCCGCGACGAGTACAGCGTGCTGTCGCGCGAGACCTCCTTGACGTCCGCGTGCCGGGAGACGACCCAGTAGCCGTCGTCGCGGAAGCCGGCGGTGTTGTGCTTCTGGGGGTTCCACCACACCGGGGCGGTGCGCCGCAGCTCGGCGAACTCGGCCACCGGCAGGCGTTCGGCCAGGAGATCCGGATCGGTGAAGTCGAACCCGGCGGGGATGAGCGGAGCGGCCACGGTGCCTCCCACGGTTCGCCTTTGAAACACGTTCTAACAGCGATTACAGCATACGGTGTTAACTTACGGAAGACCGTTCAGTGAAACCTGTTTACTTGACCGATGAGGCCAGGTGATCGAGCGCTCACTCGGCGAAGATCAAAATCCGGCCGATCCTGGGATCGCTTGCTTGAAACGATAACTTGTTCTAGTTTCGACGGCGGTGAACAGTGTTTCCGACGAAGGGGACGACATGGGCGTGCCGGTCATCGTCGAAGCCGTGCGGACCCCCATCGGCAAGCGGGGCGGGCTGCTGTCCGGCCTGCACGCGGCCGAGCTGCTGGGCGCCGCGCAGACCGCGCTGCTCGACCGCGCGGGGATCGACCCGGCGCTGGTCGAGCAGCTGATCGGCGGCTGCGTCACGCAGGCGGGCGAGCAGTCCAACAACGTGACGCGCACGGCGTGGCTGCACGCGGGCCTGCCGGAGACCGCGGGCGCGACGACGATCGACGCCCAGTGCGGCTCGGCCCAGCAGGCCACCCACCTGGTGGCCGGCCTCATCGCGACCGGTGCCATCGACGTGGGCGTCGCGTGCGGGGTCGAGGCGATGAGCCGGGTGCCGCTGGGCACGAACCGGGCCGGCGCGTCACCGCGGCCCGCGTCCTGGTCGATCGACCTGCCCAACCAGTACGACGCGGCCGAGCGGATCGCCGTCCGCCGGGGCCTGACGCGCGCGGACGCCGACGAGTTCGGTGCCCGCTCCCAGCAGAAGGCCGCCGCCGCGTGGGCGGCGGGGCACTTCGACCGCGAGGTGGTGCCGGTCAAGGCCCCGGTCCTCGACGACACGGGAGCCGCGACGGGCGAAACCCGCCTGGTCGGCCGCGACCAAGGCCTGCGCGAGACGACGGCGGAAGGCCTGGCGCGGCTCAAGCCGGTGGTCGACGGCGGGGTCCACACCGCCGGGACGTCGTCCCAGATCTCCGACGGCGCGGCGGCGTTGCTGCTGGCGGACTCGGACCGCGCGGCCGCGCTCGGCCTGCGTCCCCGGGCGCGGATCGTGGCGCAGGCGCTGGTCGGCGCGGAGCCGTACTACCACCTGGACGGCCCGATCCGCGCGACGGAACGGGTCCTGTCCCGGACCGGGATGAGCATCGGCGACGTGGACCTGTTCGAGGTCAACGAGGCGTTCGCGTCGGTCGCGCTGTCGTGGCAGCGGGTGCTGGCGCCGGATCCGGCCCGGGTCAACGTCAACGGCGGCGCGATCGCGCTCGGGCACCCGGTGGGCAGCACCGGCGCCCGGCTGCTCACCACGGCCTTGCACGAGCTGGAGCGCCGGGACGCGGCGACGGCGCTGGTGACGATGTGCGCGGGCGGCGCGCTCGCCACGGCAACGATCATCGAACGGCTCTAGCCGGGCCGGTGGGATCCCGGGTTTCGAAGGCTCGACCACCGCGCCGTCCAGCGGGCCGGCTGTGCTTGACTTCGGGGCATGATCTCGGAGAGCCGCTGCCCGGTCCAGGACGGTGAGCTCCTCGTCCGCCGCGGCGGCGAGGGCCCGGCGCTGCTGCTGATCCCCGGCGGCACCGGGGCGGGTGACTCCTACCGCGCGCTGGCGAAGCAGCTGTACGCGGACTACACCGTCATCACCTACGACCGGCGCGGTCACTTCGGCAGCACGGACACGACGACGGGCCCGGTACCGGTGTCCGTGCAGGCCGACGACGCGCTGGCGGTACTGGACCACGCGACCGACGGCCCGGCACTGGTGTTCGGCACGAGCGCGGGCGCGCTGATCGGGCTCGACCTGGTGGCCCGCCACCCGGACCGGGTGACGGCGCTGGTGGCGCACGAACCCCCGGCGGTGCACCTGATGCCGGACGCGAGCGGCTGGCTGGAAGCGGCGGCGGAGCAGGTCCGGCTGGCCCGTTCGGGTGAGCTGCTGACGGCCGTGACCCGCTTCGCGGACGCGATCGCGGGCGCGGCCCTGCCCGACCTGCCGAACCTGCGCCTGCCCCACGAGGCCGACTGGATCCGGTTGTTCGACCGCGAGCTGACGGAGTTCTTCGACTACCTGCCCGACCTGCGCGCGTTGCGCCGCGCGAGCACGGAGATCTACCCGGTGGCGGGCGAGGGCAGCCGCGGTCATTACCACTACCAGCCGGCCAAGATCCTGGCGCTGGAGCTGGGGCTGCCGTTCACCGAGATGCCGGGGGCCCACCTGGCGCCGCAACGGAATCCGGCCAAGTTCGCGGCCGCGTTGAAGGACCTGTTGAACGCGGAAGCCTGAGGCACCCGGAAAAGGCCAAAAAGCAGACAGATCCGCGACAGATTCTGTCCACTTCCTCTCCGCTTCCAACAAAACGGCCACAGGTCGATTCAATATCGGCACCCGCACGTCGGTGATCGATTGGCGCACGTATGCTCGCGGCCCGGCGGACCAGTGACCGAGGTGGAGGATCGCCGATGACCGAGACCGACTTGTCCCGTGACGTGGTTTCCGTGCTGTCGCACTACCTCCGGCGGAGGGCGGAGGGTGGAAACGCCGCGTACGACGCATCCCTGGAAGAACTCCTCGGCCAGGTGCAGGCTCGGTTTTCCGAGCCGTTCCTCGCGGAAGTGCTCGCCCGGTTCACCGAACGGCCGTCGGGCCCGGTCGAAACGGACGCCATGCGGCTCTACCTCAGCCAGGAAATAGCGGGAGACGGCGACTTCGCCCGGCAGCTGAGGTCCGCGCTCGGCGGACGGAAGGCAGGAAAGGTGAAGAAATCCCGGAAACGCTGGGTGGTGGCGGCTCTCGGCGTCGTGGTGCTGCTGGCGGCCGTCTTCGTCGCCGCCCGGCTCACCCAGTCTCCCACGCAGCAGGTGGTGGCCGCGCCGACGACGGTCACCGCAACACCCGCGGCACAGCCGTCCACGAGCGCCGCACCGACGTCGGCCACGGAATCGGCCCCGGAAACCACCACCACCGGCGAAACCGCCGGGGCGGCCGTTCCCGGCGACGGCAGCAGCGTGCCGAAAGGATCGCCGGTCTCGCTGCTCGACCTTCCGCTCACGAACAACGAATGGCACGTCCAGCACGGAGATCACGACGTGCAGCTGACGCAGTACCCGAATTCCCTGTGGAACATGCTCGCGACGTGCAACAGCAGCGCCTACCGCGGGGAGCAGCAGTTCCGGCTGAAGAACTTCACCCGCCTGGAGGTCAAGGCCGTGGGCACCGACTCGACGGCTTCGCCGGATCTCGCCGTGAAGTTCGAAGTCTTCCTGAACGACGACGGCGTGAACGCGAAACAGGCCGTCGTGGTGAATCCCGGGGAAACCAAGACGTTCTCCGTCGACCTCCCGGAGAACGTCTTCGCCCTGAAACTCCGGACCTCGTTCACCACCGCCGCGGGCAAACCGTGCCGGAGCGGCAATGCGGTGTGGGGTTCGCCCTACGTCGTCGCGGCCGGGCGCTGAGCACCACACGGACGGAGACCGACCATGAACACCGTCTTCATCAACTTCCGCGCCGGTGACGCGCAGGACACGGCTGTGCTGATCGACCGGAAACTGTGCCGGGTGTTCGGCGCCGACAACGTCTTCCGGTCGAGCCGGACGATTCCCAAGGGGGTCGCGTTCGACCCGGTCCTCATCGAGGCCGTCACCGGCTGCTCGGTCTTCCTGGCGGTGATCGGGCCGAACTGGCTCAGCGTGGAGCACGAGGGCAGGCGGCGGATCGACGCACCGGCCGACTGGGTGCGCACCGAGATCGAACTGGCGATCGCCGGCGGCAAGCCGGTCATCCCGGTCCTCGTCGGTGACCGGGCGATGCCGGCCGCCGCAGAGCTGCCCGCGACCATCACCGACCTGGCCCGGCGGCAGTACCTCCGGATACACCACCGTTCCGCGGAATACGACCTGCGGCACCTCGTGGACTCGGTACGGGAGCACCTCGGACCGTCGGTCCCACCCAGGATGGCCGATGCGCCGGAGTCGGCCCTGGTGGCCACCCTGGAGTCCATGGGCCGGACCTCCGACGTGCGCTTCGGGCCGGTCAGGATCGACAACCGCCTGTTCAGCGACAGCATCATCCACCGCAGCGATCTCTTCGCGCAGAGTCCCCGCGGCTCGGTCAGCTTCAACCTGGGCCGGAGCTACCGGCGGTTCGAATCGACCGTCGGTGTCCTCGACAACGCCGTCGACGCGGGCCAGGTCGGGGTGTTCCAGGTCTTCCTGGACGGGCAGCCCGGCCCGGAGGTGACGGCGACACTCGGCCGGTCCCGGGTGCTGCGGGCCGACGTCACCGACGTGCTGCGGCTCGAGCTGCGGTCCTACCGGCCGGGCACCACCGAAAGCCCGCTGCTCGCCGGTGCCCGGATGGCGGGCGGGTTGTCGAACCACCTGCCGGAGCTGGGGTGGGGCAATCCCGTCGTGCACTCCTAGCGAGCGGCACGCGTCAGATCACCCGGACGCCGTCCTTCCACACCTCCCGGATGTTCGACGCCAAGGCCGGGAAGTCGTATGGGTTCCCGGACACCACCACCAGGTCCGCCCGCAGGCCCGGCGAAATCCGGCCCAGCTCGCCGTCCAGGCCCATCAAGCGGGCCGCCGAGGACGTGGTTGCCTCCAGGACCTCCGCCGGCGGTATGCCGCACGCCGCCATCAGCGACAGTTCCTCCAGGTTCGTTCCGTGCGGGCCCACTCCGCTGTCCGTTCCCATCGCGATGCGCACTCCCGCCGCGTACGCGCGGCGGACCGAGTCGCGGTGGACCTCCACCACCTCGCGGGCCTTCGCCACCACCGCCGACGGCAGATCCACGCCCGCGTCCGCCGCGCGGACCACGTTGACCGGGGCGATCAGCGTCGGCACCAGCCAGGTTCCGTGGCCGAGCATCAGCTCGATCGCCTCGTCGTCGAGGTAGATGCCGTGCTCGATCGAGCGCACCCCGGCCCGCACCGCGTTCTTGATGCCCGCCGCGCCCTGGGCGTGCGCCATCACCGGACGCCCCTGCATCGCCGCCTCGGTGACCAGGACCTCCAGCTCCTCCGGGGTGAACTGCGAGTGCCGCGGGTCGTCGCGCGGGGACAGCACGCCGCCCGTCGTGCACACCTTCAGCACGTCCGCGCCCGCGCGCAGCAGCGTGCGGGCCACCCGGCGCATCTCGTCCGGGCCGTCCGCCGTCGCGTCCGGGCGGCCCGGGTGCGGCACCAGCAGCGGGACGCACATGCCCGACGGGAACCAGTCGTCGCCGTGGCCACCGGTCGGGCTGATCAGGCCGATCGAGATCTGCAGCCGCGGCCCCGGGATCAGCCCGTCGTCCACCGCCTGCTTGATGCCCAGGTCCGCGCCCGACGCGTCGCGCACCGTCGTGATGCCCAGCCCGAGCGTCGCCCACAGGTTCCGCGCGGCTTCGTAGAACTGGTAGGAGAACGGCTTCTGCACCCGCGACAGCAACCCGATGTCCGACACCGTGACGTGCACGTGGCAGTCGAACAGCCCCGGCAGCAGCACCGCGCCGGAGCAGTCGACACCTTCGTCGCCGTCCAGGCCGGTGCCGACGTCGACGATCCGGCCGTGCTCGACGACGACATCGGCCGCCGCCGGCTCCGCGCCCGTGCCCTCGAAGACCGAGCCGCCGGTGAAAACCGTGCGCGTCACGCCGCCTCCACGAGAGAAGTCCGCCGCGGCGCCAGCACCGCGGCCAGGGCCAGCACCACGACGTTGACGCCCAGCCCGACCAGGCCCACGTTCACGGTGCCGACGAGATGGGTGTCCACAAAGGTCAGCCAGACGACCACGGCCTCGCCGGCGATCAGCCCGGCGAAGACCGGGCCCTTGCCGACGGGCACCTTCCGCAGGAAGCCCAGCAGGTTGGCCGGCGCCAGCTGGACCGACCCCGAATAGGTGAGCAGCAGCAGGTTGGCCAGCAGATCCGGCCGGAAGATGCCGAGCACCAGGGCAAGGGTACTCGCGAGCACAACCGTGCCGTGGTTGATCCAGAACTGCCCGCGGCCGCTGCGGACCCGGACGATGTTGCGCGCCACCAGCGACGAGATCCCGATGAGGATCCCGGCCGCCGGCACCATCGCGGTGGCCGTGGCGGCGACCACGACGACTCCTGTCACCCAGCCGGGCAATGCGTCCTTCGACAGCGTCAGCAATACACCGTTCGGGTCACTCCCCTTGGGCACGACGATGATCGCCGCGAAGCCGATCAGCATCGGCAGCAACAGGGAAAGCTCGTACACCGGCATCCAGGTGTAGTTGCGCCGCAGCACCTTCGGGTCGCGCGCGGACATCAGCGCCGGCCACGAGTGCGGCAGCGTCATCAGCCCGACGCCGATCGCGCTGACCAGCATGCTCGTCAAGAACCAGACGTGGTCGTTCGCTCCGCTGTGGACGATCAGCTTCTCCGGGTGGAGCTGCTCGATCTTGCGGAACACGCCCCCGACGCCGCCGGCGAAGTGCGTCGGCACCGCGATGATCAGCACGACCAGCGCGACGAGCATGATCCCGTCCTTGAAGTAGGACGTCGCCGCGACGCCGCGCAGCCCGGCCCACAGCACGAACGCGACCACCAGCACGCTGCCGGCGACCATGCTCAGCGTCCCGGACGCGGTGTCGCCGGTGACCAGCCGGACGATCAGGCCCAGCCCGGTGATCTGCAGCTGCAGGTACGGCAGCACGAACACGACACCGAGCACCGCGGACAACGTGCCGAGCGCCCGGCTGGCGTAGCGGTCCTCGAGGAAGTCGCCCTGCGTGAGGTAGCCGCGTTCCTTCCCCATCGTCCAGAGGCGTTTCGCGAGGAAGAACAGCACGACGTAGGCGATCGGCACGTACGGCAGCGCGTACATCGCCGCGACGCCGCCGGAGAAGGCGAGACCGGCCATGCCGAGGAAGGTGAAGGTGGTGAACACCTCGCCCGCCTGGAGGAACCACATGGTCAGCGCGCCGAAGCGGCGCCCGCCGACGGTCCACTCGGCCAGGTCCGCCGCCGGGCGGCGCCGTCCGACGAAGCCGAGCACGCCGATCAGGACGATGCCGACGAGGGTGAAGGTCAGGATCACCGGTCTTCCTCCCGTCCGCGCATCAGGCGTTCCGACAGCAGCAGCGCCGGGGTGAACATGAGGCACCAGAACGCGCCCCACACGATCATCCGCGGCAGCCCCAGCCACAGCCCCGTCGTGTTGACGAACGGCAGGAACGGCATCAGGACCAGCGCGAGAACCGGGAGCACCGGCGGCCAGTGGTAGCTGCGCACGCGCCTCACCCCGCCAGGAGCGCGAGCCGGCGGACGGCCAGCTCGGCCAGCAGCGCGGCGCCGTCACCGAGCACGCTGTCGTCGAAGCGGGCGCGCGGCGAATGGTTGTCGGCGGCGCTCGCCGGGTCGCCCGGGCACGCGCCGAGGAACAGGTACGCGCCGGGGACGCGTTCGAGGACGCGGGAAAAGTCTTCCGAGCCGGTGATCGGGTCGGCCATCTCGGTGAACCGTTCCGGGCCGAAGACGTCACGGACGGTGTCGGCGACGAAGGCGTACGCGTCGGCGTCGTTGATCGTCGCCGGATACTCCGGTTCGTAGGTGACGTCGATGTCCAGACCGTGCGCGGCGGCGATCCCGCGGCACACCTGCACCGCGCGCTCGCCCACCCGCGCGGCGACCTCCGGGGAGAAGGACCGCAGCGTCGCCTCGAACTTCGCGTCGTCCGGGATGATGTTCCGCCGCGTGCCGGCGTGGAACGAGCCGACCGTGACGACGACCGGGTCGAAGACGTCGAACCCGCGCGTGACCATGGTCTGCAGCGCGGTCACCATCTCGCAGGCCGCCGGGATCGGGTCGCGCGCGTCGTGCGGTGACGAGCCGTGGCCGCCCTCCCCCAGCACCCGCACGGACAAGGCACCCGACGCCGCCATCAGCGTGCCGGGCCGGGCGACGAACTGGCCTTTCGCGTAGCTCGAGGCGGAGACGTGCAGGCCGTACGCGGCATCGACGTGCTTGCCGGACGCCGTCAGGACGCCCTCCTCGATCATGTGGCCGGCGCCGTCCCAGCCTTCCTCGCCGGGCTGGAACATGAACACGACGTCGCCGGGCAGCTCCGCCTTGCGCGCGGCGAGCAGCCGGGCCGCGCCGACCAGGCCCGCGGTGTGCAGGTCGTGGCCGCAGGCGTGCATCGCGCCTTCGATGGCCGAGCTGAACTCCTCGCCGCTGGCCTCGGTCACCGGCAGCGCGTCCATGTCGCCGCGCAGGAGCACGGTGCCGCCGGGCCGGCCGCCGCGCAGGACGGCGGTGATCGACGAGAGGTTCTTGCCGAGGCTGACTTCCAGGTCCAGGCCGTCCAGTGCCGCGAGGACCCGGTCCTGGGTGCGCGGCAGCTGCAGGCCGATCTCGGGGATGCGGTGCAGGTCGCGGCGCAGGGCGATCAGGTCGTCGAGGATGGCGGCGGCGTCCGAGCGCAAATTCATGCGCCGATCATGCGAGAGTCGAGCACAATGGCGGGGAAAAATCCGCAAAACCACCGTTGCGAGGTCTGATGGGCGAAGAATCCGCCATGTTGGCCGAGCAGGACCTCAAACTGGTCGACGCGCTCCAGGCCGCGCCGCGGGCGTCGTGGTCGACGCTCGGCGAGACGCTCGGGCTGGGCGCGGTCACGGCCGCCCGGCGCTGGGACGCGCTCGTGGAGCGCGGCGACGCGTGGCTGACCGCGTACGCGGGCGGAGAGCTGACCGCGCAGCTGGCCCTCGCCTTCGTCGAGATCGACTGCGAGCCCGGTGCGGCGCTGGACCTCGCGGCCGCGTTGGCCGCCGACGTCCACGTCGTGACGGTGGAGTGCGTCGCCGGGCCGTGCGACCTGCTCGTTCACGTCGTCGCGCCGACGTTGCGGCAGCTGGGAGCGCACGTCCAGGCGCGGGTGGCGACGGTGGCGGGCGTCGCCCGGGTGCGGACGACGGTGTCCCCGCGGATGTTCACCGAGGGCAGCCGGTGGCGGGTGCGGGCGATCTCACCGGGGCAACGGGAAGCGCTGTCCACGAAGCAGGCGAAGAACCGCGCGCCACTGCGGTTCGACGAGGCGGACCGCGCGTTGATCCTGGCGCTCGGCGTGGACGCGCGGGCGTCGGCGGCGGCGCTGGCGGCCGAGCTGGGCATCGGCGCCACGACCGTCCGGCGCCGGCTGGACACGTTGCTCGGCCGCGGCGCGGTGCGCGTCCGGTGCGAGATCGCGCGGTCGGTGTCGCCCGCGCCGGTGACCGTGACGCTGTGGCTGCGGGTGCCCCCGGACAAGCTGGAGACGACCGCGCGGTCCCTGGCGATGGTGCCGGAGGTCCGGATGTGCGCGGCGCTGTCGGGGGCGGCGAACCTGATGCTGGTGGTGTGGCTGCCTTCCCAGCACGACGCGGTGGCGCTGGAGGGCGGGCTGGCGGCGAAGCTGCCGTGGCTGGAGATCATCGGCCGCGCGGTGACGCTGCGGAGCGTCAAGCTGATGGGCCGCCTGCTGGACGCGGCCGGGCGCGGGACCGGACGGGTGCCACTGGACTTCTGGGCCGCGGTCCCCGTACCGGAGCACGGGGACCGCGGCGTGAGCCGGTCCGGGGGATGAGGGGGTGAGGTGGAGGGAAGCATCCGCCGGACCGGGGCCTTCGGGGTTGGGCTCTTGTCGGGCTTTCGAGCTGGGCTCTCGGGTCGGGCTCTCGGGGTGGGTTTCGGAGCCGGTCCTCGCTGCCAGTCGCTGCGGCCGGTCTTCGCGGCCGGTTTCCGCGCGAGGAGAGGAACCGGCCCGGTCGCCGAGGGGCGGCCGCCGGGCCGGAAGCTGGGAAGATCTCGCGGGATTCGAGGCGAATCTCGTTCGATTCCCCGGGAAGCCCGTGCGCCTCGGGAGAACCTCGCGTACTGGAGCGGGAAAAACTCGTGCGATCGGAGGGCCACCCGGGGTTGGCGGAGTTCCGGCCCGGTGGACGGGGGTGAGGTGGAGGGAAGCGTCCACCGGCCGGAACTCGCGGGGCGGGAACCGCTCCCGCCGTTCGTCCTCCTTCGCTGACCCGGATGAAGGAATCCCGGCCCGGGACTGGGGGGTGAGGTGGAGGGAAGCGTCCACGGGCCGGGGCTCGGGGGCGGGACCGGTGGTCCCGCGCGGGGGTGGTGCGACCGGCCCGGCGGACCTCGGGGGGTGAGATGGAGGGAAGTGTCCGCCGGGCCGGGGCCGGAGGGGCTACTCCGCGCAGGCCTTGCCGGAGTTGATGCAGTCGACCAGGCGGCCCATGATCTGCTTGCTCATCACGTTCGCGAAGTCGTCGTGGTCGGAGCGCGGGTTGTGCTTCTCCTGGGCGAAAGCGTCCACTTTGTACTCGCCCTTCTGCTGGACGTCCTGCGGGACGTCGTAGACCAGCGTCACCTGCAGCTGCGGCACGTTCTTGAACCCCTTGGGGCACTGGCCCTGCCGGTTGGCGAACACGATGTGCGTGCGGTGGTTCGCGCTGTCGGTGTTCTTGCCGTCCCAGCAGTTCGGGAAGGCGTGGATGCGCTCGACCTTGCTGCCCGCCGGGCAGATCGGGTAGAGATCCGTGAGCCGGTCCTCGAAGCCGGTGCACGTCCAGCTCGGCCGGGCGTTCGCCGGGCCGTTGGTGCTCTGCTTGGCGTCACCGTAGAGGATCTTCAGCCCGAGTGGCATCGCGACGACGTTCTGGGCGCCGCCGCCGATGAACTTCAGCGTCGCCGACTCCGGCTCGATGATCGTGCCGTCGTTGTCGCCGACTTCCTTGTTCGCGCCCTGGATGCCGCCCAGCTCCTGCCGGCCGTTGTTCTGGTTGTCGTTCTGGTTGCCCTGACCGCGCCGGCGATCCTGCCGCTGACCGTTCTGATCCTGGTTCCGGCCGTCCTGCCGCTGCGCGCTCCTGCCCGAGCGGCCACCACCCTGACCTTGGGTGTCGCGCTGGTCCTGGGCGTCCTGGGCGTCCTGCGCGCTCTTGTCCTGCTGGACGTCGCCCGTCTTGCCCTGCTGCTCCTGCTGGGCCTTCTGGTTCCGCTGCTGCTGCTGGGCGTCGTCCGCCCGGTCGATCCGGATGACCGGCCAGAAGTAGGCGGACTTGTCGCCGTTCTTGCAGGTGGTGCCGCCGGCGAGCAGGCTCTTCAGGCTCGAGTCGGCATTGGTGGTCAGGTTGCCGACGTAGTCGTGCAGGTGCTGAGCGCCGTTCTTGATCCCCGGCTGGGCGATGAAGTTGTCGGGGTTCTGGTGCGCGCCGTCCGCGTCGGTTCCACAGTCGACGGTGAAGGAACCCTGGGCGCCCTTCTTCTGCAAGGCCGCGTTCACGTTGTTGCCCGCCGGGACCTTGCTGATGTCGATGAAGAACGACGGGTCCGCGGGGTCCGCGCTGGCCTCGCCCGTGCGGCCCGTGGTGACCGCGACGGCGAGTGCGCCGACGGCGATCGCCAGGCCGATCGCGCCCATCGCGATCTTGGTTCGGCGGGCGACGCGATGCTTGCCCGTCACGGGGGACCGAGAATGGTTCCGGGCCATAGACTAGTTCACCTCGTTCGTTTTTCCGGGCACGCCGAACACCGCGGCGGCCCGGGCAAGAACTACCGTCAATTGAGGTCGAGATCGCGCGGAACCCGAGGGGGATGCAGGTGGTTCCGGCTGTCGGGACGCATCGGGGGATGCATTGGGGGATACGGACACGGGCACCCCGAGGTTCAAAAGCGACCGGCCCGTTATCTGTTCGTTATCATCCGGCACGCAACCCGGCAGCATTTCCCGAGGTCACGGCGTTCCGGCCGGAAAAAGGAATGCGGAATTCAGCGCTGGACGGTGACGAGGACCGTGCCGTCGTCCCCGCGGACCTCGAACCGGGCGATCTGGTCCACGGCCATCGAGATGGAACCCTGCAGCCGCAACGGTTCGGGTGAGCCGGGGATGCCGAACCCCTTGGGCGGCACCGACCAGCCGGACACGACGCGCTCGTCGTTCGCGGTGGAGATCGCGATCAGCTGGCACTTGAGCGGCCCGACGATCCCGCGCAGCTCCAGCTCGACCTTGCTCCCCCACTCCACCGGGGAGACGGTCACCAGCGCGCTCACCGCGGACCCGCCGCTGCCGCGGCCGTAGGTCTGGCCGCCGCCGGGCTGTCCCGGCGCGCCGGCGGACGGCGGCGCGGTGGACGTCGCGGGGACGCTGGTCGCCGGCGCGGGCCGGTTGGGCGCGGAGAGGGACACGGGCGGGACGGCGTCGGCGGGCCGGACGGCGAGGGTCACCAGCGGGCCGGCCACGACGAGCGCGGCGGCCGCGGCGGCGGCGAGGATGCCGAGCCGCTTGCGGCGGCGCCGCTTCACGGCGGCCTCTTCCATCAGGCCGCGCAGCACCCGCGGCCCCGGCGCCAGCGTGCGCGGGCTCGGCGCGGGCATCGGGGGCTCCGGCCAGCTGCGCTTGACCAGGTCGAGCACGTCCGGCAGCTGGTAGAGCTCGATCAGGTCGAGCTGGCAGTGCGGGCAGTTCATCAGGTGGGCTTCGAACTGGGTGCTCTCGGCCTCGCTGAGGACGCCGAGCACGTACGCGGCGACATCGGTGTGTGCGGACCCGGCCACCCTCAGCTCACCCCCGCTCGCGCAGGGCCCGGCGCAGCGCGCGGACGGCGTGGTGGATGCGGGACTTGATGGTTCCGGGGGGCACGCCGAGGGTCGCCGCGACCTCGTTCACGGTCCGATCGCGCAGGTAGGTCTGCTGGATCGCTTCCCGCTGCTCGGGCGAAAGGCCCTGCAGCGCCTCGTAAACGATCATCGCGGCGAGCGTCCGGTCCGATTCGTCGGACACCGCGATCGCGTCGGATTCGATCTCCTCGAGCTCCTGGGGGCGGACACTGCGGCTGCGCCAGCCGTCGATGACGATACGCCGGGCCACGGTGAACAGCCAGGCACGCAGCATCTCGGGCCGGCGGTCGAGCTTGTCGGCGTTCCGCCACGCCTTGATCAGGGTCTCCTGCACGACGTCCTCGGCCCACTGCCGGTCGTGGCCGGTCAGCCGCAGCGCGAACGCCATGAGGGACCCGCCGAACTCCTGGTAGAGCGCCTTCGCCAGATCATCGGAGGCGTCGCCGGTCCCGGCTACGGCTTCCTGGTGATCTTCGACGGGTCTCAGCGCGCGAGTGTGCCGTCCCACGCGGGACATCCTGGTGTGCGCGGGGCCCGGCGTCCAGTACCAAACTTTTTTGAACCGTTTCCGGATCGTGTCCGTATCCCCTACCGAAGACCCCGACCAGGCGTTGTCCCCCGCAACGCTCCGCATCCACTCCGGACCGAATGTCCACTGTGGATCCTTCGCGCGCTTTTCCGCCGCACCCCAGGCAACTGCGCGTAGTCATGCCCACGGAGGAGCAGTGATCCGCATTCCCCGACCGGTGGCCCGTGCCGCCGTGTGCCTCAGCGCACTCGCCCTGCTCACCGCCTGCACCGCCGGCGCGGCGACCACCTCCGGCGGTGGTTACGGCGCCGGGATGCAGATGCCGGGCATGCGGGCACCGCTGACGATCGCGATGCCGCAGCCCATCACCGCGAACCCGAACGACCCGCTGAAAAGCCAGCTCAGGGCGGCGAAGACGTTCGACCTCGGCCTCATGCTCGTCGACGGGACCGGGTACACGATCTACCGCTACGACCGGGACAGCACCGACCCGTCCCGGTCGAACTGCACCGACGCCTGCGCCACCAAGTGGATCCCGGTCAAGGCCGGCGGGAACCCGGCGCCGATCGACGTCGACCGGTCGCTGATCGGGCAGATCACCCGCGACGACGGCACCCAGCAGCTCACCCTCGCCGGGTGGCCGCTGTACCACTTCACCGGCGACAGCGAACCGGCCGACACGTCCGGCCAGGGCGTCGACCAGGCGTGGTACCCGATCGCGCCGGACGGCAAGAAGATCACGTTGACCCAGGACCAGTGGAGGGAAAATGCTTTCGGCCTCTGAGCTCGCCGGGCTGGAGCTCACCCCGCCGTCCCCGCTCCGGCGGTCCCGTCCGCTGGTGCGGGTCCTGTTCGTGCTGATCGCGGTGCTGACGCTGCTGGCGTCGGCGGCCGCGACCTCGACCGCGCAGACCACCGCGGTGTCGGACACCGACGCGGTGCTGCTGACCAAGGTCCGCCAGGCCGGTCTCTGGGAGATGCCGTCCGGGATGATGGCCATGCAGAAAGGCAGCCCGAAGGTCCAGGCGGTCGGCTTCGCGATCATGATGGACCACGGGCGGCTCGACGTGGCGACCCGCGCGCTGTCGGCGAAGCTGAACTCGCCGGTGCCCGACCAGCCTTCCGAAGAGCAGCGCGGCTGGCTCGCCGAAGAGATGGCCGCCGCGCCCGGCCCGGCGTTCGACAGCGTCTTCGCCAACCGGCTGCGCGCCGCGCACGGCCAGGTGTTCGCCATCCTCGCGCAGCTGCGCGCCGGGACCCGCAACGACGACGTCCGGGCGTTCGCGACCGTCGGCAACCAGGCCGTGATGCGGCACATGACGATGCTCGAGAGCACCGGGATGGTCGACTACACCGCGCTGCCCACCCCGGCCGTCTCGACCACGGCCGCGCCCGTCGGCGCGCCGCTCGGCCTCGATCCGTCCCAGATCGCCGTGGTGGCGGCGCTGTTCCTGCTGGTCGGCGGCGGCCTGTTCTACGTGCTGCGTCAGATCAAGGGCAACCGTGGCCGCGCCAGGGCGTCCCGCCGGCCGGCCACCGTGAGAACCGGGGGTACCCATGGTTGAGACCTGGCACGACGTGACGCTGGTGCTCACCCAGCAGTTCCAGCCGAAGACCGACCCGGCGGCCCGCGGGCTGGCGGCCTTCGCCGCCCGCGCGTCCTACGCGGCGATGATGCTGACGCTCACCTGGGGCGTGCTCACCGCCACCGGCTGGGTGCGCTCGGTCACCGGCCGCAAGGCGCTGCGCAGCGCGCACATGGTGCTGGCGACCGGGACGCTGATCTTCGGCGGCATCCACGCGCTGGGCTTCTTCTACCTGACGATCCAGCCCTACAGCCTGCAGTACCTGTTCCTCCCGTTCCTGGGCGGCCAGGAGACCCGCCACATCGCGGGCATCGTCGGGTTCGAGGTCATGCTGGCCATCGCGCTCACCGCGGGCCTGCAGCGGTTCACCTCCTACCGGCGCTGGCTGTGGCTGCACCGGTGCGCCTACCCGGCGGTCGCCTTGACCGCGTTGCACGCGTGGTTCGGCGCGATCGCCAACGGCCACCTCGCGACCGTCTGGCTGGGCGGCATCACGCTGCTCGTGCCCGCCGTGACCGTGTCGCTGCTGCGGTTCATGCCCGCGCGCACCCTCGAACGCATCGGACTCGTGGAAGAGCAGGTGGCCTGATGCCCCTCCGGTTTCCCGGCGGCGGACCCCGGATCAGCGTCGACAACGACCGGTGCGAGCTCTACGGCATCTGCGCCATGGAGGCCCCGGACGTGTTCGACCTCGGTCAGGACGGCCGCCTGCGCTTCCGCAAGCGGCTGCTGGACGAAGACACCTTGGAACAGGCGAAGATGGCCGCCCGCTGCTGCCCGATGCAGGCGGTCGTGGTGAGAGGGGACCTCGATGGCTGACGGCGACCGGATCGTCATCGTCGGCGCGGGCGTCGCCGGGCTGCGTGCCGCGGAACGCCTGCGGGAACTGAACTTCGACGGCGAGATCGTGCTGATCGGCGACGAGGCGCGGCGCCCGTACCACCGGCCGATGATCTCGAAGGCCCTCGTGATGGGCACCGAGCGGCCCAGCGACGTCGGGCTCGACCACTACCTGCCCGACCTCGACGTGCACTGGCGGCTCGGCGCGCGGGTCACCCACCTCGACACCGTCGAGCGGGTCGTGCACCTGCCCGGCGGCGAATCCCTGTGGTACGACGGCCTGATCGCCGCGACCGGCGTCTACCCGCGGCACCTGCCCGGGGCGCCGCGGCACGACCCGCGGGTGCGGATCCTGCGCACGGTGGAGGACTCGATGGCCGTGCGGCGCTGCCTGCACGCCAGCAAGAAGCCGGCCGTCGTGATCGGCGCCGGCCTGATCGGCAACGAGTTCGCCGCCAGCATGCGGCACATCGGCCGGGACGTCACCCTGGTCGGGCACGCGAAGGCGCCGCTGCACCGCTTCGGCGACCGCGTCTCGAGCGGCATCGTCGAGGCGCACCACGAGCACCGCGCGAAGCTGGCGATGAAGAGCGAAGTGCGGCACTGGATCAGCACGAAGGACACCGTCGGGCTGCACCTGACGAACAACCAGCTGCTGGTCGCCAGCGTCGTCGTGCTCGCCATCGGCAGCGTCCCGTCGGTCGACTGGATGCGCGGCTCCGGCCTGGACATCAGCGACGGCGTGCTGTGCGACGCGAAGCTGTTCGCCGAGGGCGCCTCCGACGTCGTCGTCGCCGGCGACATCGCCCGCTGGCCGAACCTGCGTTTCGACGAGACCCCGCGGCGGGTCGAGCACTGGATCAACGCCGTCGAGTCGGCGCGGCACGCGGCGGAGAACCTGCTGCTGGGGCACTCGAGCGCACGGCCGTTCACCCCGCTCCCCCGCGCCTGGTCGACGCTGTACGACACGCGGCTGCAGATGTGCGGGATGCCGTCGCTGGCGGAGGACACCGTGTCGCTCGCCGACGGCATCACCGGGTTCGTGCGGGACGGGCGGCTCGTCGGGATCTCGTCGTGGGACAAGCCGCGGGCGATGCTCGACTGGATGGCCGAGCTGGACCGGCGGCTGCCCGCGCCCGACTACGTGCCCGAGCCGGAGCCCGCGCCCGAGGTGCCCGCGGTGGCGCCGTCGCTCGCCGGGCTCGCGGCCGACGTGCCGCCGGAGTTCGACAGCGGCTTCGACGAGCAGGCGTTCGAGCGCGAGTTCGCGAGCGAGTTCGCCAACGACATCCCCACCACGGCGTTCCCCGCCCAGGCGCTGCCCACCACGGCGTTCGCGGCGCAGCCCGCCGCGGCGCTGCCGACCATGGCCATCCCGATGGGGCGGTAGAGCCGGGACGTGGCTGCGCGCGGCGGCCACCGTCCCTTCGCCGGTCACCACACCCCCTCCGCGGCTGGGTGGTGTGGTGGCCGGCCCCAGCGTCCCCATGCCCGCCTCGCGTCCGGACCGGACCGGACGCCCGGCGGGCCGGAGGAGGGCCGTCCCGGGAACCCGACACCCCGCCGACGGCCTTCTTCCGGCGCACCGGGCGGGGGCCCGGGGCCGGGCGCCGCGGCGGGTTCCCGCCCGCGGCGAGCAGGTCCGTGCCGGTCTTCCCGGGGGAAGGGTATGCCGCCGGGAAGACCGGCACGGGCGCTTCAGCTCCGGTGCCGCCACGCGTCCGCCGCCACCAGCGCACCGAGGACCAGCACCGCCACCCCGACCGCCCGCAGCCCGGCGTCCGCCCCCGCGACGAACGCCGAGACGACCTCGGGCGCGTGGCTCGTGCGGGCGAGGGCCTCGGCGACCGTGTGCGCGCCCCGCGCGTCCGGCGGCAGCGCGGCGGCGAACCGGGCGGTCAGCACCGTGCCGATCACGGCGACGCCGAGCGCGCTGCCGAACTCGCGGGTGGTGGCCTGCAGCCCGGTGGCGACCCCGGCCTGCGCCGGCGGCAGCGAACCGGCGATGACGCCCGAGAGCGCCGGCAGCGCCAGCGTCACGCCGATCCCGGTCACCACCAGCCACGCCGCATAGCCGGCGTACGGCGTCTGAGTGTCGCTTGTGGACAGTCCGAGCAGGCCGCCGCCGACGAACGCGAAGGCGAGGACCACCGTGGCGGTCAGGCCGGCCCGGCGGGTGAGCAGGCCGGCGTGGCGGCCGCCGAGCACGATCGGGACGGTCAGCGGGATGATCCCGAGCCCGGTGCCCAGCACGCCGAATCCCTTGGCGTACTGGAGGAACGACGCGTTGACGTAGAACAGCGCGAACATGCCGAAGAAGATCGTGGTCATGCCGAGGCAGGCGCTGCGCAGGCCCGCGATCCGGAACAGCCGCGGGTCCAGCAGCGGATGCCGGGCCTTCAGCTCCCGCAGCGTCCAGGCGGCGAAGAGCACGGCGGCGCCGGCGAACCCGGTCACCACGACCGGGCTGCCCCACCCGGCCTCCGGGCCCTGGACGATCCCCACCAGCAACGCGACCGACGCGGCGATCAGCAGGATCGCGGCGAAGGGGTCGAGACGGCGGTCGTGGCGCGACGACACCGGGACCAGACGGGCCACCAGCGCGGCCGCGGTGAGCGCGATCGGCACGGCGACGGCGAACAGCGAGCGCCACGAACCGGAAGCCAGCACCAGCCCGCCGCCGGCGTTGCCGGCCACGCCGCCGATGCCGGTCATCGACGCCCAGGTGGCGATGGTGGCGGGCCGGCGTCGCGCCGGCACGGCGTGCAGCAGCACCGCGAGCGAGTTGGGCAGCACCGCGGCGGCGCCGGCGCCGGTGACCGCGCGGCCGGCGAGCAGGAGGACGACGTCCGGGGCCACCGCCGACAACAGCGTGCCCGCCGCGAAGAGCCCGAGCCCGGCGAGCAGGACGCCCTTGCGGCCGAACCGGTCGCCCGCCGCGCCGCCGGGGATCACCAGGCAGGCGAACACGATCACGTAGGTGTCGACGATCCAGACCAGCGAGGACGCGGACGGGTGCAGGTCGCTCGCGGCGAGCATCGGGACGGCGAGGTTGATCGCCGCGACCATGCCGACCACCAGGACGACGCAGGCGCACATCAGCGTCAGCAGGCCACGTTCCTTGGAGTGCATGACCCGACGCTAGGAACCGGCCGGGATATCGCGCCACGCAACTTCGGCAAGGCTGTTTTGCGTACGATGCAACCATGCCGGACCAGCTCGACCTCAACCTGCTGCGGGTCTTCGACGCGCTGCTGCGGGAAGGGAGCGTCACGGCGGCGGCCGAGCGCCTCCACCTGTCCATCCCGGCGACCAGCCGGGCGCTGGGCCGGCTGCGGCGGGCGATGGGCGACCCGATCCTGGTGCGCGCCGGGCGCGGGATGGCGCCCACGCCGTTCGCGCTGCGGACCGCGCCGCGGGTGCGGTCGCTGCTGGAGGAGGCGGCGTCGCTGGTCAACGTGGACTTCTCGGTGGCGCGTCTCGAACGCGCGTTCACCATCCGCATCAACGACGGCGTGGCGGCGACCCTGGCCGCGGCGGCGGTCGAAGCCACGGCGGCGGCCGCGCCGGGCGTGACGCTGCGCTTCGTCCCGGAAGGCACCGAGAGCGCCGAGGCCCTGCGCGACGGCTCGGTGGACCTCGACATCGGCGCGGGCGAGGTGGCGGCACCGGACATCCGGACGGCGGTGCTCTACCGCGAGCGGCTGGTCGGCGTGGTCCGCGCCGGCAGCCCGCTGGGCCGCCGTCCGACGTTGGCCCAGCTGTGCGAGCACCCGCACGTCTCGGCGTCCCGCCGGGGCCGGGCACGCGGGCCACTCGACGACGTGCTGGCCGCGGCCGGGCTCCGGCGGCACGTCGCGGCCGTGGTGCCGACGTCGGCCGCGGCGCTGCTGCTGGTCGCGTCGAGCGGGCACGTCGGACTGGTCCCCGAGCGGCTCGCCGAGCGGCACGGCCCGGCGCTGGGCCTGCGCCGGTTCGCGGTCCCGGCGGCCCTGCCGGAGGTGGTGGTCCGGCTGTCCTGGCACGTCCGGCTCGACACGGACCCGGCCCAGCGCTGGCTGCGCGACACGCTGCGCGACGCCGCCCGCTGACCGTGGCACCTCCGATCACTCGCGGCGCGGACGCGGTCCGCTGTGGCACGATTCATGCGTGACCAGCACCGCCGCCACGGCCCAGTACCTGCGCGACCTCGCGCTGCTGCGCCGGGTCCGCGACCGGATCGACCGGGAGTACGCGCAGCCGCTCGACGTCGAGGCGCTCGCGCGGGGGGTCAACATGTCCGCCGGGCACCTCAGCAGGCAGTTCCGCCGGGCTTACGGTGAGTCACCGTACTCGTACCTGATGACGCGGCGCATCGAACGGGCGATGGCCCTGCTGCGCACGGGCGAGCTGAGCGTCACGGAGGTCTGCTTCACCGTCGGGTTCTCGTCGCTGGGCACCTTCAGCACCCGGTTCGCCGAGCTGGTCGGCATGCCCCCGAGCGTCTACCGCGAGCAGCAGGCCGAGGCGACCGTCGGCATGCCGCCGTGCGTGGCCAAGCAGGTCACCAGACCGATCAGGAATCGAGAAGCGCGACCGCAGGCGCACACATAGTGTGACCGGCATGGACGTCACGATTCACGCGAGCTTCCTCCCGCACACCGACCCGGAAGCGTCGCTCGCCTTCTACCGCGACCTGCTCGGCTTCGAGGTGCGCCAGAACGTCAAGTACGGCGAGATGAGCTGGATCACCGTCGGCCCGCCGAACCAGCCCGACACGGCCATCGTGCTGACGCCGGTGGCCGCGACGCCCGGCATCACCGACGACGAGCGCCGCACCATCAGCGAGATGATGGCCAAGGGCACCTACGCCGGGATCAACCTCGCCACCAAGGACCTCGACGCGCTGTTCGCGAAGCTGGAGGCGGGCAACGCGGAGGTCGTCCAGGAGCCGACCGAGCAGCCCTACGGGGTCCGCGACTGCTCCTTCCGCGACCCCGCCGGCAACCTGCTGCGCATCCAGGAGCTGCGCTGAGCGAGGTCGCGGCCCGCTCGTACCGCCAGGTGCTGCGCGACCGGCGGGTGGCCGGGCTGCTGCTGGGGGACCTGCTGGCCAACGCCGGCACCGGCATGATCATCGTGGCCATGCCCGTGCAGACACTGGCGCTGCACGGGCCCGTGCCGAACGCCGTCGCGATCGGGCTGGTCGAGGCCGCGCCCTTCGTGCTCTCGACCGTCCTCGCGCTGGCCATCGGCCTGGGCCGGGTGCGGGTGCCGCCGCGCACCCTGCTCCTCGCCGACTGCGTCCTGCGGTCGCTGACCTTCGCCGCGCTGGGGGCGCTGGCGGTCACCGGGCGCCTCACGCTGCCCGTCCTGATCGCCGGGCTGCTCTTCGGCGCGACGTTCCGGCTCGCCGGGTCCAGCAGCCGCCGCCTGCTGGCGACGTCGGCCGCGGGCGAGGACGGCCGGTTCCCGGTCAACGGCCTGCTCGGGCTCAACACCACGTTCGCGCTGTACATCGCCGGGCCGGTGCTGGGCGGGCTGGTCGTCGCGACGGCGGGCGCGGGTTACGCGCTGTTCTGCGACGCGGCCGGCGCGCTGATCCTGCTGGGAGCCACGCTTTCGAGTGTTCCCCGGGCCGCCGCGGACCGCGACGCGCTGCGCGAGCCCCCGGCGTCCGGCTGGCGGATCCTGCGCCGCCGCCCGGTGGCCGCCCGGCTGCTCGTGGTCGAGTTCTTCTTCAACTTCCTGTACATGCCCATCGAAGTGGCGCTCCCGCTGTACGTCAGCGGGACCCTGCACGCGGGCGCGTCGGGACTGGGCCTGCTGTGGGGTGCGCTCGGCGCCGGAGCGTTCCTCGGCTCGGCCATGGTGAACCAGCTGCGGCACCTGCCGCAGCGGCCGCTGCTGGTCGCGATCATCGGCCTGTGGGCGTTGTGCCCGATCGCGCTCGCGGCCGTCGGCGACCTCACCGCCGCGCTGGTCGTCTTCGGCCTGGGCGGCCTGGTGTACGCGCCGTTCACGCCCGTCGCCTACAGCTTCCTGCAGTCCGGGCTCGCCCCCGCCGAACAGCAGCAGGTCGTCACGCTGTGGACGACCGGCTCGACGGTGGCCGCGCCGCTGGGCCTTGCCCTCGGCGGTCCGCTGATCGAGCTGGCCGGCAGCACCGGCGGGCTCGTCCTGTCCGGCGTGCTGACCCTGCTGCTGCTCCCGATCGCCGCCCGCGCGGTGCTCGAGCGCACACCGAAAGGGGAACCGACATGTGCCTCAGCCTGAAGGTCGCCGCGCACGAGCACTTCCGCGAACTGGTGCTGCTGCGCCGCGTCCGTGACCGCGTCGACCGCGAACCGACCCTCGACATCGAGGCGCTCGCCCGCGGCGCCGGCATGACGGCCGCGCAGCTCGTCCACCGGTTCCGCCAGGCCTACGGCCAGACCCCGCACGCCTACCAGCGTGCCGCCCACGCGGTCCGGGACGGCCGCACCCCCACCTTCGACCGAGTGCTGGAGACCCGATGACGACGAGAAAGCCCTCGCGGCACGCCGCCGACAGCCACGACCTGATCCGCGTCCACGGCGCGCGCGTCAACAACCTGAAGGACGTCAGCGTCGAGCTGCCGAAGCGGCGCCTGACGGTGTTCACCGGCGTGTCCGGCTCGGGCAAGAGCTCACTGGTGTTCAGCACGATCGCCGCGGAGTCGCAGCGGCTGATCAACGAGACCTACAGCACGTTCGTGCAGGGGTTCATGCCGACGCTGGCGCGGCCGGACGTCGACGTCCTCGACGGGATCACCACGGCGATCATCGTCGACCAGGAGCGGATGGGTGCCAACGTGCACTCCACCGTCGGCACCGCCACCGACGCGAACGCGATGCTGCGCATCCTCTTCAGCCGGCTCGGGCAGCCGCACATCGGTTCGCCGCAGGCGTTTTCGTTCAACGTCGCCTCGATCAGCGGCGCCGGCGCGGTGACGATCGAAAAGGGCGGCCGGCAGATCAAGGAACGCCGCAGCTTCAGCATCACCGGCGGCATGTGCCCGCGCTGCGAGGGCCGCGGCCGCGTCGAGGACATCGACCTAACCGCGCTCTTCGACGAGAACAAGTCGCTCAACGAAGGCGCGATCACGATCCCGGGCTACAGCATGGAGGGCTGGTACGGCCGCATCTTCCGCGGCTGCGGCTTCTTCGACCCCGACAAGCCGATCAAGAGGTACACCAAGAAGCAGTTCAACGACCTGGTGTACAAGGAGCCGACCAAGATCAAGGTCGACGGCATCAACCTGACCTATTCGGGCCTGGTGCCGGCGATCCAGCGGTCGATGCTGTCCAAGGACGTCGACTCGCTGCAGCCGCACATCCGCGCGTTCGTCGAGCGGGCCGTCACCTTCACGACGTGCCCCGGCTGCGACGGCACGCGGCTGTCCGCGGAGGCCCGCTCGTCGAAGATCGACGGGATCAGCATCGCCGACGCGTGCGCGATGCAGATCAGCGACCTCGCCGCCTGGGTGGGGAAGCTGGCCGAGCCGTCGGTCGCGCCGCTGCTGGAAGCGCTCAAGCGCACGCTCGACTCGTTCGTCGAGATCGGGCTCGGCTACCTTTCGCTCGACCGTCCGTCCGGGACGCTCTCCGGCGGGGAAGCCCAGCGCACCAAGATGATCCGCCACCTCGGCTCGTCGCTCACCGACGTCACCTACGTCTTCGACGAGCCGACGATCGGCCTGCACCCGCACGACATCCGGCGCATGAACGAGCTGCTGCTGCAGCTGCGCGACAAGGGCAACACGGTGCTGGTCGTCGAGCACAAGCCGGAAGCCATCGCGATCGCCGACCACGTCGTCGACCTCGGCCCGCGCGCCGGCGCCGAAGGCGGCGAGGTCGTCTTCGAGGGTACTGTGGACGGTCTCCGCAAGAGCGGGACGCTGACCGGCAGGCATCTGGACGACCGGGCGTCGCTGAAGGAGTCGGTGCGCTCGCGGTCGGGTGTCCTCCAGGTGCGCGGCGCTTCGACGCACAACCTGCAGGACGTCGACGTCGACATCCCGCTCGGCGTGCTGGTGGTCGTGACCGGCGTGGCGGGCTCGGGCAAGAGCTCGCTGATCCACGGCTCGGTGTCCGGCCGCGAGGGCGTCGTGACGGTCGACCAGACCGCGATCCGCGGCTCGCGCCGGAGCAACCCGGCGACCTACACCGGCCTGCTCGAACCGATCCGCAAGGCGTTCGCCAAGGCCAACGGCGTGAAGCCGGCGTTGTTCAGCGCGAACTCCGAAGGCGCGTGCCCGAACTGCAACGGCGCGGGCGTCGTCTACACCGACCTCGGGATCATGGCCGGGACGGCGACGCCGTGCGAGGTGTGCGAGGGCAAGCGGTTCATGGCCGAGGTGCTGGAGTACACCTTCGGCGGCCGGGACATCAGCGAGGTGCTCGGGATGTCCGTGGCCGAAGCGCTCGAGTTCTTCGCCGGCGGCGACGCCGCCCTCCCGGCGGCGCACCGGATCCTGACGCACCTGTCGGACGTCGGCCTCGGCTACCTGACGCTCGGCCAGCCGCTGACCACGCTGTCCGGCGGCGAGCGGCAGCGGATCAAGCTGGCCACGCACATGGCGGAGCAGGGCGGGGTGTACGTGCTCGACGAGCCGACGGCGGGCCTGCACCTGGCCGACGTCGAGCAGCTGCTGGGCCTGCTGGACCGGCTGGTGGAGTCGGGCAAGTCGGTGATCGTCATCGAGCACCACCAGGCGGTGATGGCGCACGCGGACTGGATCATCGACCTCGGCCCCGGCGCGGGCCACGACGGCGGCCGGATCGTGTTCGAAGGCACGCCGTCGGAGCTGGTGAGGTCACGGAAGACGCTGACGGGCGAGCACCTGGCGGAGTACGTCGGCGCCTGAGGCAACCGTCCACGGCGGCCTCGGGTGCGCACCTCCGTCGGGGCGCCGGTGGGGCATGGGCGGCGCACCGAAGGCCACCTTGGTTGCGTCCCACGCACCGAAGGCCGCCTTGGGTGCGTCTGACGCACCGAAGGCCGCATTGGGGCGCTTGCATACCAGAGTCGGCGGTAGGGCGGGCCCCCCGAAAATGCCTGGGGCGCTCCGGGTTCCGGTGGGGCCCCCTACCGCGAAGACTCGGGTGCGTGACCACCACAGAGATCAGCACCGGCAGCGACTTCGCCCGGCTGAGCCACCGCATCTCCGCCGCTGGGCTGATGGCGCGCCGTCCCGGTTTCTACGTCGCCCGGTTCACCGTCACCCTCGGCCTGTTCGCCGCCGGCTGGGTGGCCTTCGCCCTCCTCGGGAACTCCTGGTGGCAGCTCGCCGTCGCCGCGTTCCAGGCCGTCATGTTCGGGCAGATCGCGCTGCTGTCGCACGACCTCGCGCACAAGCAGGTGTTCCGCCGCCGCCGGCCGACCGAGATCGCCGGGATGCTGGCCGGCAACCTCGGCATCGGCATGAGCTACGGCTGGTGGATGGACAAGCACACCCGCCACCACGCCAACCCCAACCACGAGGAGCTCGACCCGGACGTCGACCCGGACATCCTCGTGTGGTCGAAGGACCAGGCCCGGTCCGCCGGCGGTGCCGCCCGGTTCATCGGGCGGTACCAGGCGTTCCTGTTCTTCCCGCTGCTCACCCTCGAAGGGCTGAACCTGCACTGGTCCGGCATCCGCGCGGTCCGGAAGCCGGGCCTGCGCCACCGGAAGGTCGAAGCCGCACTGCTCGCCGCGCACTTCGCCGGCTACCTGACCGCGTTGCTCACCGTCCTCTCCCCCGGCATGGCGCTGCTGTTCTTCGCCGTCCACCAAGGACTCTGGGGTGTCTACATGGGATCGATCTTCGCGCCCAACCACAAGGGCATGCCGACGCTGACCGGGCGGCCCGAGCTCGACTTCCTCCGCAAGCAGGTGCTGACCTCGCGCAACGTCCGCGGCGGGGTCGTGACCGACGTCGCACTCGGCGGGCTCAACTACCAGATCGAGCACCACCTGTTCCCCAGCATGCCGTCGCCGCACCTGCGGCGGGCGCAGCCGATCGTGCAGGCCTACTGCGCCGAGCTGGGCATCCCGTACCTGCAGACCAGCCTGGCCGAGTCCTACCGGCAGGCGCTCACCCACCTGCACGAAGCTGGGGCGCCTCTCAGGAACCGTTCGTAGACTCGGCGTCATGAGGAAGACGATCGGGGCTCTCCGGGACCTGCCGGCGGCGTTCGGCGCGAAGGCCACCGGCGCGCGGGCCGAGCGCGTCCGGTCCTCGCCGCAGTTCGACGGGAAGGTGTTCCGCAACGCGGCGCCGCGGCACCCGATGACCGCGGCGGCGATGCGGACCATCTTCCGCGAGATGTTCTTCGGCGAGCACCGCGAGCTGCGCAAGCCGGCCGGCGCGGTGCCGCTGGTCGCGGCGGCGCCCGCCGAATCCGCCGACGGCCTGCACGTGACCTGGTACGGCCACGCGTCGGCGCTGGTCGAGCTGGACGGCGCCCGCGTGCTGCTCGACCCGGTGTGGAGCGACCGGGTCTCGCCCGCGGCGTTCGCCGGCCCGCGGCGGCTGCACGAGCCACCGGTGCCGCTGTCCGGGCTCGGCCGCATCGACGCGGTGGTGATCTCGCACGACCACTACGACCACCTCGACCTGGCGACGGTCCGCGCGCTGGTCGCCGGTTCGCGCGCACCGTTCCTGGTCCCGCTCGGCGTCGGCGCGCACCTGGAACGCTGGCGCGTCCCGGCCGAGCGGATCATCGAGCTGGACTGGCACGAGGAGGCGACGGTGGCGGGTGTCCGCTTCGTCGCCACCCCGGCCCAGCACTTCTCCGGCCGCGGCATCACCAACGACGACACGCTGTGGACGTCGTGGGTCCTGGCCGGGCCGGCCCACCGGGTGTTCTACAGCGGCGACACTGGCTACTTCGACGGCTTCGCGAAGATCGGCGAGGAGCACGGCCCGTTCGACGTGGCGCTGATCCAGGTCGGCGCGTACGCCCCGCACTGGCCGGACATCCACATGACGCCAGAGGAAGGTGTCGCCGCGGGGCTCGACGTGCGGGCGAAGCTGCTGGTGCCGGTGCACTGGGCCACGTTCCAGCTGGCGATGCACCCGTGGGGCGAGCCGGCGGACCGGGTGTGGCGCGAAGCGAAAACGGCCGACCTGCCCCTGGCGGTCCCCCGCCCGGGCGAGCGCATCGACGCGGCGGCTCCCCCGCCCGTGGACGGGTGGTGGCAGGCGCTGTGAAGCTGAAGCTGGATCTGCACGACATCTACAACCGCGGCGGCGAGATCGACCGGGCGCTGCGCGCGATCATCGACGAAGCCGTCGCCAAGAAGGCACCGCTGGTGGAGATCATCCCCGGCAAGGGCTCGGGCCAGCTGAAGAAGCACGTCCTGCGGTTCCTCGAGCGCAAGGACGTCAAGGCGCTCTACCACCGGGTGGAGAAGGACAAGGACAACTTCGGCCGGGTGTTCGTGCACTTCCGCTGGAAGTGAGCCCAGGGCGGCGGGACGGTCTCGAGTTCCCACGCCTCGTCGAACGCGCTGACGGTCAGCCAGGCGAGCCTCGCGTTGACCGCGAAGAGCTGGCGCACCGACGCCAGGGTGTGGAAGGAGGCGTCGCCCCGAGCGCGGCCGCGCTCGAGGTCCGCCGGGCTGAAGCCGGCGTCGAACACCCCAGGACGGTGCCCGCGCAGTACAGGTACCCGAGGATCTCCAGCTGCGGCCGTGCCAGGCCGTCGGGCCCGGTGGTGACCGGCGGGCGCCGGACCGCGCGCACAGCGGCGTCGCCGGCGAACTGTGCCTCGACGGCGGCGAACAACCGGTCCGCCAGGGCGGGCAGGCGCCCGCGGAGTTCCTCGACCAGCGGGTCGGGACGGGTCACGCGGGGAAGCGGCCACGGAACCGGACCTTGGCGGAATCGCGGACCCGGACCAGGCGAAACGGACGAAGGCCGATCAGAACCGGCTGTCGTGCCGCGCTTGCGCCCACGCGCGGTCCCACGCCGCCGCGTGCAGGCGGCTCACCACCAGCCGGACGGCGCCGTACAGGCCCAGCAGCGCGCCCGTGATCGCGACCCACAGCAGGATCGCCGCGAAGATGCCGTCCGCTGCCGACGTCGACGGCGTGAGCGGTTCGCTCGTCAGCTCGCCGCGCTGGTCGAGCCACACCGGGACCTGCGTGCCCGCCGGGCTGCCCGCGTCCGCGAGGACGTCACCCGTGTGGCGGGTGCCGCGGGCGTCGAACCACGCCGCGCGGACCGTCGTCTGGTCGGCCGGGGCGCCGGCGCCGTCGGTGCTGTAGGACTGGCTGGGTGCCGCGGTCAGCGAGACCGCCGTCGCCGGGTGGCGGGTGGTGCGCTCCTGCTCGGCGCGGGCGGTCTGGGCCGCGTAGGTGTCCGAGCCGAACGCCGCCGCGAACGGGAGGGCCAGCAGCGCGCCGGCGAACACCAGGACGAGCAGCGCCGCCTCGACGCGGTCGCCCAACCGGGCCAGCGGGTTGCGGCCGGGGTGCAACCGGCGCCGGAACCGGGCGATCCGTCCGCTGGGCCCACGCATGCGCGACTCACTCCTCCCCGGGAAAACGTCATCTCGATAACAGTGTGCGCGCGGGGCTCGACTTTTTCTCGTCAATGGGATGCGGCCCACCTGTGAACCGGTGCACAACCACCCGGTCGCGCCAACTCGCCGCGATCGGCGATCACGCAGCGTCAGAGATCAGAGCCAGTCATCGGGACGCGGCCACGGCATCAACGCCGCAAGCGCGTCCCGCGCCGGCTCGGTGACCGCGTACCGGCCGCGGTGGAACAGCAGCGGCCGCGCGTCCGAGGGCGCGCCCAGCGCCGTGACCCGGCCGATCACGACGTAGTGGTCCCCCGCCTCGTGGACGGCTTCCAGCGCGCAGTCGATCCAGGTCAGCGCGCCCTCGAGGAGCGGGGCGCCCGACGGCGCCGGCGTCCAGCGAAACCGGGCGAACTTGTCTTCGCCGCGGGCGCCGAACACCGCGCTGACCTCCTGCTGGTCCTCGGCCAGCACGTTGACCGCGAACCGGCCCGCCGCGGCCAGCACCGGCCACGTCCGTGAGGTCTTCGCCGGACAGAACAGCACCAGCGGCGGATCGAGCGACAGCGCGGCGAACGACTGGCAGGCGAACCCGGCGAGCGTGTCGCCGTCGCGGCCGGTGATCACCGTGACGCCCGTGCAGAAGTGCCCGAGCACGCTGCGGAACTCGGTCCGGCCGACCGCCACGGACGTCATGCGCCCGGGGGCCGCGCGCCGACCGAGAAGTCGTGGCCCCACAGGGAAACCGCGGTGCTCTCGCGCGCGATCCAGTTGTCGTCGTCGACCTGGCGGCCTTCGCAGCCGAACTCGACGTCGAAGCCGCCGGGGGTCTTCATGTAGAACGACAGCATCAGGTCGTTGACGTGCCGGCCGAGCGTGGCCGACAGCGGCACCTTGCGCCGGATCGCGCGGTCGAGGCACAGGCCGACGTCGTCGGTGTTCTCCACCTCGACCATCAGGTGCACGATCCCGCTCGGCGTCGGCATCGGCAGGAACGCCAGGCTGTGGTGGCGCGGGTTGCAGCCGAAGAACCGCAGCCACGCGGGCGGGCCGTCGGCCGGACGCCCGACCAGCTGCGGCGGCAGGCGCATCGAGTCGCGCAGCCGGAAGCCGAGGACGTCCCGGTAGAACCGCAGCGACGCCTCGTCGTCCGTCGTGGACAACACGACGTGCCCGAGACCCTGCTCGCCGGTGACGAACTTGTGGCCGTACGGGCTCACGACCCGCCGGTGCTGCAGCGCGACGCCGTGGAACACCTCCTGGGTGTTGCCGGACGGGTCGTCGAAGCTGATCAGCTCGTCGACGCGCCGGTCGGTCAGCTCCTCCGGCGTGCCTTCCTTGTACGGCACCGACGCACTGTCCAAACGGGACCGCAGCTCGGCCAGGTCACCCGCGTTGGCGACCTCCCAGCCGGTGACCGCCAAGCGGTCCGCCGAGCCGGGCGCGATGACCAGCCGGGCGGGGAAGTCGTCCATGCG